>CAZBRS010000020.1:1441-90283 GCA_964494475.1 uncultured Myxococcales bacterium
ACGTTCGAAGAAGCGGCGGTCGGCTCCTCGCGGGGTCGACCGCCGCTTTTTTTTTACCCGCGATTCGGGTGGGCACCCCATGTTTCGAGTGGGCACCCGCGAGGGGTGCCCCTACAATCGGCGTGCATTCTGTCGGGGGCGTTCATGACGCGTGTCGGTCTCTTCGTCGTTCTCGTCGCGTTCGCGACCCTCCGCTGCGGCGGCGATGACGCGGCGCATGACGCGGTGCCGCCCCTCGACGCGGTCGACGACGGGGCGGCGCCGGCCGATGCGGCCGACGCCCCTGACGCGGGCCCCGACGCGCCGGCGATGCCGGTGCCCGTGTGCGGGCTGGCCGCCCACGCGTGGCTGCCGCTCTCGGGCATGGGCGAGGTGGTCGCCGTCGAGGCGCTGCCCCAGTATTCGTACAAGAAGGAGGTGCTCGCGGCGTTGGCCGGCCAGGTGGGGTACGGCGACGTGCTCGTGGCGGCGTACGACGTGCAGGTGCTGCGCGTGCGCTACGTGACCCAGGATCGCGGCGTGGCGCGCGAGGCGACGGCCATCGTGGGGCTGCCCGTGCCCGAGGCCGACGAGGCGTTGACGGCCACGGCCGCGCTGGTCCTGCACGGCTCGACCGGGTTCTCCGACGCGTGCGCGCCCGGGCTCGGGAAGGACGGGCCGCTGGCGGTGGCGGTGTTCGCGACCCAGGGGCAGGTCGCCGTGGCGCCCGATTACCTGGGCATGGTCTCCATGGGCGCTCCCAGCCAGATGCCGCACCCGTACCTGGTGGCCGAACCCACGGCGCTGGCGTCGTGGGATGCCCTGCGCGCCGCCGTGCGCCTCTTGCCGGAGCACGGACCCCGGCTCACCCTCGACCCGCGCGTCCTGCTCTTCGGCGGCTCCCAGGGCGGGCACGCCGTGCTCTTCGTCGATCGCTACGCGCCGCACTACGCCCCCGAGTTCCAGGTGCTGGCGTCGGCGGCGCTGACCGCCCCGGGCGACCTGGTGGGCGAGGCCCGGGCCGCCGTGTCGACGTTCGGGCCGCCGACCGAGGCCTTCTCGGCCGCCCTCGTCGCCCTGGGGAGCTGGTACGGCCTCGGCGACCGCCTGGGCGAGGTGCTGCGCGACGAGCCGCCCCAGGCCTTCGCGACCTCGCTGGTCACCCTCATGGACGGCGGCGCCTGCGGCCTCGACCTCGGCGACCTGGGCGCCACGGACCTCGACGACGTGTTCCAGCCGGCGTTCAGGGCGGCCGTGACGGCGGGCACCTGGGCGGGGTTCGAGGATTGGCGCTGCCTGCTGGCCGAGAACTCGCTGCCCACCACCTCGGTCCCCAGGGCCAACGACGCCCCCATGCTGGCGCTGCTCTCGTCGGCCGACGAGCTCGTGAACAACCCCGTCGAGCACGCCGCCCACGCCGTGATGTGCGAGCAGGGCTACGAGCTGACCGAGCTGGAGTGCCAGGGCGCCAGGCACACCCAGGGGCCGGCCTGGGGCGTGCGCGAGATCTTCGGGTGGATGGCCGACCGCCTGGCCGGCGCGCCCCTCGGGCCCACCTGCCAGCACCCGGCGCCGGTCTGCTGCCAGGGCAGCCCCGCCGAGGTCTGCACGCCCTGATCGCGCCTCACGCGCTCTCGCTCTTCTTGATCTCGTCCCAGAGCTCGTCCATCTGCGCGAGCGAGAGGTCGGCGAACGCCAGGCCGCGGGCGTCGGCGAGCTTCTCCATGGCCTTGAAGCGCGCCACGAAGCGGTCGGTGGTGCGGCCCAGGGCGAACTCGGGGTTCAGCTTCAGGCGCCGGGCCACGTTGACCAGCGAGAAGAGCACGTCGCCGAGCTCGTGCTCGATGGAGGCCTGATCGCCGCTCGCGACGGCCGCCTCGAGCTCGGCGGTCTCTTCGTGGATCTTGGCGATGGGGCCGGCCACGTCGGGCCAGTCGAAGCCCACGCGCGAGGCCTTCTCCTGCACCCGGAAGGCCTTCAGGAGCGCGGGCAGCGCCGCCGGCAGGCCGTCGAACACGCCGCGCCCTTCGTCCTTCTTCTTGCGGGCCTCCCACTGGTCGAGCACGGCCTCGGCGGTGTCGGCGCGGCCGGCGCCGAACACGTGGGGGTGTCGGCGCGTCATCTTGTCGGTCACGCCGCGCACCACGTCGAGCAGGTCGAAGGCTCCGGCCTCGGCGGCGATCTGCGCCTGAAAGACCACCTGGAACAGCAGGTCGCCGAGCTCGTCACGGAGCTCGGCCGGGTCGCCCGCGTCGATGGCGTCGGTCACCTCGTAGGCCTCTTCGAGCACGAACGTCTTCAAGGTCTGGGGAGTCTGCTTGCGGTCCCAGGGGCAGCCCTGCGGCGAGCGCAGGGTGGCCATCAGCTCGATCAGCGCGTCGAGGGGGTGCACCGGCGGTGGTGTCATGACCTACCCGCCGAGGGCGCGCGTGACCTCGCGCGCGCGCTCTTTGACGCGCACGTTGGGGTCGTTCAGCAGCTTCTTGACGGCCGGCAGCGCGTCGCGCGCGTTCAGCTTGCGCAGGCCCTGCAGCGCCATCAGGCGCACCCACGACTCGGGGTCTTCGAGCGCCTTGACCAGGGCGGGCTTGGCGGCCTGGTAGTCGAACACGCCGAGGGCCACCGCGCTGTAGGCGCGCACCATCTTGTCGTCGTGCCCTTCGAGGAAGCCGAGCAGCAGCTTCGAGATCTCGTCGCCCGCGGGCTTGAACGCGTCGATGGAGCTGACGACCGTGGCCAGCACGTCGTCGTCGCGTTCGCTCTTCAGGAACGCGAGCAGGGCCGCCTCGACCGACGGAGGCGGGTTCTTCCAGCCCAGAAGGATGCGCGCGGCCTGGGCGCGGATGTTGGGGCAGTGCTGGGAGCAGGCCGCCGTGGTGGCCGTGATCAGGTGCGCGAGCGCGACCTCGGGGGGCTTGCTCTCGGCGAGGGTGACGGCGCCGCGCGCCTGGTCGGGGTAGCGCAACTTCCAGAGGGCCGCGCGGAGCTCGTCGTCGGGGAACGCCTTGGGGCTCAGGCCCTCGGCGGTCACCAGCGCTTCGTCGAGAGGGGCGGCCTCGACCTTGCGCGGGGCAGGGGGCGGGGCAGGGGGCGCGGCCTTCTCGACCGCCGGCTTCGCGCAGGCGAACAGGCACCCTGCACCGAGCACGACGAGGATCGTCAGCAACCGGCGTTCCATGCGCGGCCTCCGAACGTGCGGATTACTCGGGCTCGACCTTGCGCTGCAGATCGTGCTGCTTCAGGAACTGGCGATCGACCTTGCCGATGGCGTTCTCGAGCGCGGTCAGGATGTTCTTCGATTCGCCGCGCCCGATGAACTCCTTGCCCAGGTGGTGCACCTGGACCTGGGCGCGGTACGACTGGCGGTTGTCCTCGAACGACACCTTGAGCGGCACGTCCTTCGGGAGGCGGCTCAGGATCTTGGTGAGCTTCTTCTCGACTTGCTCGCGCGTGTAGGGCGTGAGCTCGATGTCCTTGAGGTGCATGTCGACGCGCATGTCTTCTCCTCGAGGTTGCGATTCGACCTTACCATTCCGGGCCCTTCCCGTCTAACGTTTGTGCTGGACCCTCCATTCCCGGGCGGCTATCGTTCGCCTGCCCGGAGATCACGAGGAGCAGGAGTGAAGCGAGCGCTCGGTGACTACAACCTGGCGGTCGTGCTGAACGACAACGCCAAGCGCGTCACGCCCCAGGTGCGCGCGACCATCCACGACCTCGTGCCCGAGCGCAACATCTTCTACAGTCGCTCCCTCGAAGACTCGTCGGCCATCGCGCGCAAGGTGGTCGAGGCCGGGTACGACGCCGTCTTCACGGGAGGCGGCGACGGCACGGTCATCCAGTTCATCAACGACCTGGTCGCGACCAAGGCGCCCCTGCCCACGCTCGGCGTCTTGCCCCTCGGCACGGGCAACGCCATCGCCAGCATGGTCTCCTCGGGCGACTACCTGCACGACCTCGAGACCTACGTGCTGCACAAGCAGGCCGATTTTCAGCACATCGGGCTGCTCGAGGCCGAGGGCCGGGTCTTCCCGTTCGCGGGGCTGGGCATCGACGCCCGCATCCTGAACGACTACGTGCACATCAAGAAGCGCTACGCCGAGAACCGCGTGATGAAGCCCCTCCTCCAGGGGCTCGGCGGCTACCTGCTGGCCAGCTTCGGCCGCACCATCCCCCACACGATCGCCGACGCGCTGTCGGGGCGCAAGACCAACGTGCGCGTCACGAACCTCAGCGGCCTGGCCTTTCGCGCCGATGTCGACGGCACGCCCGTCGAGGAGTTCGGTCCCGGTCAGGTCATCTACGAGGGCGAGGCGCACATGGTGAGCGCCGCCACGGCCCCGTACTACGGCCACGGGCTGAAGATCTTCCCGAACTCGCTGCGCCACCCGGGCTACTTCGAGATGCGCGTCATCTTCGGCTCCATCGCGCGCGCGGTCGTCAAGCTGGGCACGGTCTGGAAGGGGCGCTTCATCGAAGACGGCTTCTGGTCCGTGATGGCCTCGCACGCGGCCGTCGAGTTCGACCGCGAGATGCCGTTCCAGATCGGGGGCGACGCCCTCGGCTACCGGCGCGACGTGGTGTTCCAGTTGTCGCCCACGCGCCTGCGCCTGCTCCGCTTCATCTGACATGATCTCCGGCGGTTCTCCGCGTGCGCACGCCTACGCGGCCTTCCTGGTGGCGCTCGTGCTCACGGGCGGGGCGCTGCCGCTCGCGTCGAGCCTGGCCCCCGAGCCGACCTCGAGGCTGCCGCTGCCCTCGGCCGGCTGCGGGCCCGCGCTGCTGATGCTGGGCGGTCGACCGGTGCTGGCCTGCGTGGTCCACGAGCCCGCGCTCGGCGTGCTGCTCAGCGACCTCGGTGAGTCGCCGCCCTGCGAGCTGCTCGACGTCGACGCCGTGCACCGGGTCCGGCCCTGGTCCCGGGTTCGCGTGAACGACTGGGGCGACGACTGCGGCGTACGCTACGACGAGCTGCCGGGCTTCGTGCGGTTGGCGCTCGGCGTGCCCATCGCGGTGAACCGCGCCTCGGCGGCCGATCTCGACGCGCTGCCCGGCATCGGGCCGGGCCTCGCCGTCCGCGTCATCGAAGAACGCACGCGCCTGGGCGGCTTCACGCGCCTGGAGCAGCTCGATGCCGTGAAGGGGCTCTCGCCGAAGAAGCTCGAGAAGCTGCGAGGCCTGGTCTCGTTCGACTAGCATCCCCCTCTCCACGAAGATGGAGAGGGGCGAGGGGTGAGGCCCTATCTGTCGACCCCCAGCGGCCTGACGTCGGCCCAATTGCCCGTGAACTCGAGCTCTTCCTGGGTGCGCGCCAGGCGCACGTTCCAGGTGGAGTCCTTCACCACGCCGAAGACCTGCAGGTGGGGCACGGCCTTCAGGAAGCTCCAGGACTGCTCGCGCGACCAGAGCTGGAGATCCTGGAAGCTCTTGAAGATGCGGCGGTCGAAGCGCCCGCAGTGCACGCAGAACTCGATGGTGTCTTCCTCGCGGGTGTAGAACGGGGTCCCGCACCATTGGCAGAGGATGTCGACCAGATCGGGCACCTCTTGCGAGCTGCCGGCGCGCACGTAGTGGCCTCCGGAGTACTCGACCTCGAACGAGGCCTTCTTGCCCAGGCACATGAGCTCGAGGCCCTTGACCACGATCAGCTCCGGCTCTTCTCGGGGATGGCGTCGGGGACGTACGTGTAATCGAGCGGCTTGACCATCAGCACGTGGCAGGGCGCCTTCTCGATGATGCGCTCGGACGGGGGCGACGACAGCAGCTTCTTCAGGCCCTTGCGCTGGTCGGGGTTGTGGCCCATGACCAGCAGGTCGATCTCGTGCTCGACGATGGCGCGCAGGATCTCGGTGGCCACGTCGCCGGCCCGGAAGTCGACGTGCACCTTGCGGCGATCGACCTCCTTGAGGCCCCCCTCTTCGAAGAGCTCGTTGATGCGCCGCTTGACGCCGGCCTCGATGCGCTGCAGCTCTTCGGACGTCTGCTCCATGGCCGTGGGGCCGTCGGTCGAGGCCAGCGGCTCGGTGATGTGGAGCACCCAGGTCTTGGCGTCGTGCATGCGCGAGTGGCGGAGCGCGACGTAGAACGCCAGGCGCGACGTGTCGGTGAAGTCGATGGGCACCAGGATGTTGCGGTACTCTAGGTCGATCTTCATGCAGTCCTCCTACCTGGACCACCGAGTCTGAAGTAGCTCGTCGTAGAGATCAAGTGTTTTCCTGGCGGCCGCGGTCCACGAATAGTCGCGGCCCATACCCCGCTGCTGCAGGTCGCGTCGGCGCCGCGGATCGGCCCACGCGGCGAGCGCGCGGTCGATCGCGTCGAGGAGGGCCGCGGAGGTCGCCTCGGCGAAGCTGAAGCCCAGCCCGTCGGGGTTGGCGTCGGCGTCGGGCACGCTGTCGGCCAGGCCCCCGGTCTCGCGCACCACGGGCAACGTACCGTAGCGCAGGCTGTACATCTGGTTCAGGCCGCAGGGCTCGTAGCGCGACGGCATGAGGAAGAGGTCGGCGCCGGCCTCGATGCGGTGGGCGAGGCCCTCGTCGACGGCCACGCGCACGCGTACGCGGTCGGGGTGAGCGCGCTCGAGGGCGCGGAAGCCTTCTTCGTAGCGCGGCTCGCCGGCCCCGAGGGCGACCAGCACCACGTCGCGTTCGAGCAGGCGGGGCAGGGCCTCGAAGATCAGGTCGAAGCCCTTCTGGTCGGCGAAGCGCGAGACCACGCCGAGCACGGCCCGCTCGGGCGGGATCGGGGTCGGGAAGCCCATCTCGGCGCACAGCGAGGAGCGGCACGTCGCCTTGCCCGAGAGGTCGTCGGCCGTGTAGTGGGCGGGCAGGTACGGGTCGGCGGACGGGTCCCAGGTGACCGCGTCGATGCCGTTGAGGATGCCCAGCAGGTCGGCCTGGCGCCCGCGCAGCACGCCGTCGAGGCCGTGACCGAACTCGGGCGTGGTGATCTCGGCGGCGTAGCGCGGGCTGACGGTGGTCAGGCGGTCGGCCGAGATGAGCCCGGCCTTCAGGAAGCTGACGCGGCCCCAGAACTCGACGCCGCCGGGGTGGAAGAGGCTGGCCGGCAGGCCGGCGTCGGCCAGGGCCGAGCGATCGAACAGGCCCTGGTAGCCCAGGTTGTGGATGGTGAGCACCGTGTCGACACAGCGCCCGAGGTGCAGGCGCACCAGCAGCGGCACCAGGGCCGACTGCCAGTCGTGCGCGTGGATCACGTCGGGCTTCAGGTTCAGCGAACGCACGAGCGAGAGGGCCGCGTGGGCCAGAAAGGCGAACCGCAGCGCGTTGTCGGGGTAGTCGGCGCCACGCTCGCCGTAGAGGCCCGGACGCTCGTAGAGGCCGGGGGCCTGCAGGTGGTAGACCGTCACGCCAGCGGGCGTGCGCGTGACCCACACATCGGCCGACAGCGCGACTCCGTTCAGCACCACCGTGATCGGGTGCTCGTGGCGGAGGACGGCGCCCACGCGGCGTGGGTCGTACAGGGGCGTGATGACCGAGACGCGCGCTCCGAGCCGGGCCTGGGCTTCGGGCAGCGCGCCGGCCACGTCGGCCAGGCCACCGGTCTTGGAGAAGGGCACCATCTCGCTGACGACGTGCACGACGTCCATGAAGGGCTCCTAGGCCTGCTTCTTCTGGAACAGCGCCTCGACGAGCAACAGGCCCACGCCGCAGGTGATGGCGATGTCGGCCACGTTGTAGGTGGGCCAGTGGTTGTTCTTCACGTACATGTCGATGAAGTCGATCACGAACGTGTAGCGCAGGCGGTCGGCCACGTTGCCGATGGCGCCGCCGAAGATGGCGGCGAAGACCGCGAGATCGAGGCGTTGGGTCGGCAGCAGGCGGAAGAAGAACACCAGGATGGCCAGCATGGCGACCAGGTTCGAGAGCAGCAGGAAGGTGCCACGCCACTCTTCGGACATGCCCGAGAAGAAGCCCCAGGCGGCGTTGGGGTTCTCGCGGTACACGAAGCGGAAGAAGCCGGGGATGACCTCGACGTCGCGCTGCAGCAGCAGGTAGATCTCGCCGGCGGCCACGGTGTCGGCGGGCGATACGCGGGGAGCGCCGCGGGTGAAGGGCACCGTGGCCTCGCGGACGAGGCCGGGCAGCGCCTCGGCGTGGTGCTGGAGCGTGGCGTCGCGCCGGGCCAGCAGGTCGGCCAGGGGAACCGTCGCGAGCCCCTGCTGCACGCGCGCCAGGGCCTGCTCTCGGGGCAGGCCCTCGAGGGCGGGCTGCAGCAGCTGGTAGGTCTGGGCCACGTCGGTGAAGGCCACGCGCCGGGGGGCGCGGTCGAAGCCCCGGTAGAACACGTAGACGCCGGCCGCCGTGGACGCCAGGCCGCGCGCTTCGTAGGGCTTCAGGTCCGGAGCGAGCGGGGAGGCCGGTCGCGTGACGCGCCGGACGTCGCCGCGCGCGAACGCCTCCGCCAACTCATCGGTCGACAGGAACGACCAGGCGCCGGCCAGGAACTCGCCCGTGCTCTTGCCTGCGTCGGCCTCGGCCGCCGGCGCGGGCAGGGGGTGCTCGTCGGCCGCCAGGCGCCGATCGGCCCACTCCTTGGTGCCGAGATCGGCCCCCGCCGAGAGCAGGCCCACGACCAGGAGCAGCGCGAAGCGCCGGGGGGTCAGGTGGAAGCCGGTCATACGCCCTCCAGCACGCCCACGCAGCGCGCGCAGAGGGTGGGGTGCGCCGCGCTGGAGCCCACGCTCGGGGAGCGGGTCCAGCAGCGCTCGCACTTGGTGCCGGGGGCGGGGACCACCACGGCGTCGACGCCTTCGGCGTTCGCGACGTCGCCCTCGACCACCTCGAGGCTCGACACGATCAGCGCCTCGCGCAGCCAGGGCCCGAGCTCGGCCACGGCCTGGAGCAGCGGGCTGCCGGGGGGCAGGCGGACGGTGACCGCCGTCTCGAGCGTGTGGCCCACCAGCTTGGCGGTGCGGGCCTCCTCGAGCCGCTTCGAGACGCCCGTGCGCAGCGCGGTGAGCTGCCGCCACAGCTCGATCTGCTGAAGCTCGGCGGGCGACAGGGGCCGGGTCGCGGACTCGGGCCACTCGGCCAGGAAGACGCTGTCGGGGCGCTCGGGCCGCTTGGGCAGCAGGCGCCAGGCCTCGTCGGCCGTGAAGCTGACGATGGGCGCGAGCAGCACGAGCAGATCGGAGAGCAGGGAGTGGAGCACCGTCTGCGACGAGCGGCGGCGCGGGTCGCCAGCGCGCTCGGCGTACAGGCGATCCTTCAGGAAGTCGAGGTACATGGCGCTCAGCGGGCCGGTCATCAGGTTGAGCACGCCCGCGACCACCTTGTGGAACTCGTAGCCCTCGTAGGCCTCGTGGATGGCGACGAACGCCTCGCGGGCCTTGGCCAGCATGAGCCGATCGAGCAGGTCGAGCTCTGCATCGGCCACGGCGTGGACCGCGGGCTCGAAGTCGCCGAGGTTCGCGAGCATGAAGCGCAGCGTGTTGCGGATCTTGCGGTAGGCCTCGGCCTGACCGCCCAGGATCTCGTCGGAGATGCGCACGTCGTCGCGGTAGTCTTCGGAGGCCACCCACAGGCGCAGCACCTCGGCCCCGTGCTTCTTGATGATCTCGTCGGGCAGCACGTAGTTTCCGGCGCTCTTCGAGAGCTTCTTGCCCTCGCTGTCGACCGTGAAGCCGTGGGTGAGCACCGTCTTGTACGGCGCGCGGTCGCGCGTGAGCGTGGAGTGCAGCAGCGCGGAGTGGAACCAGCCGCGGTGCTGGTCGCTGCCCTCGAGGTAGAGGTCGGTGAGGGTGCCCGCGCCGTAGGTGGCCTCCATGACCGCCGCGTAGCTGACGCCCGAGTCGAACCACACGTCGAGGATGTCCTTTTCGCGCGCGAAGGCGTTGCCCTGGCAGGCCGGGCAGGCGGTGCCGGCCGGGACCAGCTGTTCGATGGGCAGCTCGAACCAGGCGTCGGCGCCGCGCTCGTGGAACAGCGCGACCAGGTGCGCGAAGATCTCGGGGGAGGTGAACACCTCGTCGCAGTGGGTGCACCGCAGGGCCGCGATGGGGATGCCCCAGTGGCGCTGGCGTGACAGGCACCAGTCGGGGCGGTTGGCCACCATGCCCTGGATGCGATCCTTGCCCCACGAGGGGATCCACTGCACGCGGTCGCGAATCTCGCGGAGGGCGCGCTCGCGCAGCGCGGTCTTCTCCATGGAGACGAACCACTGCGTGGTGGCGCGGAAGATGACCGGCGTCTTCGAGCGCCAGCAGTGGGGGTAGCTGTGCGTGATGACGATCTTGCCCACCAGCAGCCCGCGCTCGGCCAGCAGGTCGCAGATGGGCCCGTTGGTGTCGAAGACCAGCTTGCCCTCGTGCAGCGGGAACTCCTTGGTGAAGCGGCCGCGGTCGTCGACGGGGCTGTAGGGTTCGAGGCCGTACTTCACGCCCGTCTCGTAGTCTTCCTGGCCATGGCCGGGGGCGGTGTGCACGCAGCCCGTGCCGGTGTCGAGCGTGACGTAGTCGGCCAGCACGAACACCGAGTCGCGGTCGAGGAAGGGGTGTCGCGCCGAGAGCCCCTCGAGCTCGCGGCCGGTGACGCTCGCTACGATCTCGTGGGCGTCGACCTTCAGGAGCTGCTTCACGGCGGGCAGCAGGGCCTCGGCCACCAGCACGATCTCGCCGCCCACGCGCGCGGCGACGTACGTGGGGTCGGGGTGGAAGGCCACGGCCAGGTTGGCCGGGAGCGTCCAGGGCGTCGTGGTCCAGATGACCACGAAGGCGGGCTCGTTCTCGGGGATGCCCAGCTTCGCGCGGGCGTTGCCGTTCAGGGGGAAGCGCACGTAGATGGAGGGCGAGCTGTGGTCGTGGTACTCGACCTCGGCCTCGGCCAGGGCGGTCTCGCAGTCGGCGCACCAGTACACGGGCTTCTTGCCGCGGTACACGGCGCCGCTGGCCACGACCTTGCCCAGCTCTTCGAGGATGCGGGCCTCGTAGGCGTAGTCCATGGTCAGGTAGGGGTGAGCCCAGTCGGCCACGCAGCCCAGGCGCTCGAACTCGGCGCGCTGGATTGCCACCCACTTCTGGGCATAGGCCCGGCAGGCGCGGCGGAACGCGACGGGATCGCTGTGCTTCAGCGCCCGCCCGACCTCCTTCTCGACCTCGCGCTCGATGGGCAGCCCGTGGCAGTCCCAGCCCGGGATGAACTCGGTCTGCCGGCCCTGCAGGTTCTTCTGCTTGACGATGATGTCCTTCAGGACCTTGTTCAACACGTGGCCGGCGTGCAGGTGCCCGTTGGCGTAGGGCGGCCCGTCGTGGAACAGGAAGCGCGGGCGGCCGTTGTCCTCGTTCTTGGCCACGATGCGCTCGTACAGCCCGGACTCCTGCCAGCGCTTCAGCATCTCGGGCTCGCGCTGGGGCAGGTTGGCCTTCATGGGGAAGTCGGTGTTCGGCAGGTTCAGCGTGTCTTTGTAGGCTTTGTCGGCCATGGGGAGCTCCGATCGCGAAGGGGGCAGACGAACGCCGGAAAGATACCGGAGGGGCTCGGAAAGTCAATCGGGGAGCGCGGGCGCGCGAGGGTTCACCACGCGTCGCGGGCTGGCCTCCGCCGGCGAAGAACGAAGAGCGCCAGCAGGGTCGCGGTAGCCAGGGCCAAGGGCGACGGGGCGATCGGCGCGGCCCCCGCCCCGGGCACGGCACACCCGGAGCCGCCGCCCGAGCCGCCGGGCTCGGTCTCGTCGGACGCCAGGAGGTCGGCCGGCGCCGCGTCGGCGGTCGCGTCGTCGCGCGGCGTGTCGTTCGCGAGATCGGAGGCGAGGTCGGCTCGAACGTCGGCGTCCTGCCTCACGTCGGGATGCTCCTCGGCCGGGTCGACGGCCTCTTCGCGGTCGGGCTCGACCGGCTCGGGGACCACCTCAGGGCTCTCGAGCGCTTCCGCCGTCTCGGCGCCCTGGGGCTCGCTCTCCTCGACGTCGCTCGGGGCCGGCGGTTCGGACGCGTCGGCGCCGTCGGGCTCCGGCTCGGGCTCGGGCGAGGTTCGGTCGCGCACGAGCACCGGCACGATGGCCGGTGCGCTGTCGTCGGTGCCGTCGTCGGCCGCCAGCGAGAACGTCAGCCACGTGTCGGCGTCGACCTGCGGCGCCACGCCCACCACGACGGCGGCGGTGGGCTCGTCGAGCTCTGCGGCCGGTCCCTCCGGCTGCGTCCAGAGGTAGGTGAGCGCGTCGCCGTTCGGGTCGATCGTGTCACGGCCGTCGAGGGTGAACTCGGCGCCCTCGTCGACCTCGGGGGTCTCGGCGAAGGCGCTGGCGATCGGCGCCTCGTTGACGCTATTGGCCACGTTGACAAGGGTGACGGCGGGCTCGCTCTCGCGGAGCCCGTCGGAGACGATCAGCCGGAACGACAGCAGCACCGGCGCCACCACCATCGGGGCGCCGAAGCGCGCCCTCGACGCCGCGGCGTCGTCGAGCTGGACCGTGGGGCCGGCCACTTGCTCCCAGGCGTAGGCCAGGGGCTGGCCCTCGGGATCGGAGGAGCCGTCGGCGGCCAGGGTGACCAGCGTGCCTTCGCCAACGGTCTGGGGCGCGCCCGCCACCGCGCTGGGCGCCTGGTTCAGCACGCACGCGCCCCCGACACAGTCGAGCCCCGCCACGCAGGCGGCCCCGGACGCGCAGGAAGCGGCGCACTCCGTGTCGGTCGCGCAGGTCGCGTAGGGGGCGCACGAGCGCACCCCGCGATCGACGCACGCGCCCGCGGCGTTGCAGGCGTCGGCCTCCTCGACCACGCCCTCGGCGCAGCGGCGGGGGTTGCCGCAGGGCGTGCCTTCGGGCAGCGAGAGCGCCACGCAGGTGTCGCCGGCCTCGTCGCAGGAGGGGGCGAGGCAAGCGCCTTCGAGGGCGCTGCAGTCGCGCGGCGAACTCCGGGTGCAGGCGCCGCCCTCGCAGGCGTCGTCGGTCGTGCAGAAGGCGCCGTCGTCGCAGGGGGAGCCGTCGGCCAGGGCGGTGTAGGTGCACAGCCCGGTGGACGGGAGGCATGCGCCGGGCGCGTGGCAGGCGGAGGGCGCGGCGCAGACCACCGGGTCGTGCCCCGCGCAGGTGCCGGCCGCGCACTGGTCGCGCGTGGTGCACAGGTCGTGGTCGTCGCAGGGGTCGCCGTCGGCCAGCGCGGGCAGGGTGCACGCGTCGGCGGCTTCGTCGCAAGCGGCCGCGTGGCAGGCGTCGACGGCCGCGGGGCAGGCCCGGGCGGGACCCGGTCGGCACGCGCCCGCGTCGCAGGCGTCGGCGTCGGTGCAGAACAGCCCGTCGCTGCAGGGCTGCCCGTCGACCACGTGGCTCCAGGCGGAGCGCGAGAGCTCGGGTCGGCAAGCCTCGCACGCGTTCAAGGGGCTGGCCTCGTCGGCGGCCGTGCAGGCCTGATCGATGAGGCAGCCGTCGACCACCGCGTGCGTGCAGGCTCCGGCGAGGCAGGCGTCGGCGGTGCAGGCGTGGGCGTCGGCGGGGCAGGGCGTCCCGTCGGCCGCCACGGGCGTGGAGCAGGCGCCGGTGGAGGGATCGCACGTGCCGGCCGGGTGGCATGCGTCGGCCGCCTCGCACAGCACCGGCGCGGCGCCTTCGCAGGCGCCCGCGCGGCAGCCGTCGGAGGTCGTGCACGCCGAGCCGTCGTCGCAGGGGGAGCCGTCCGGCGCTGGAGCGACCCGGCAGAGGCCGGTGGCCGGCTCGCAGCCCAGGTCGACGTGGCAGGCATCGACGGGCGGGCAGACCGTCGGCTGCGCCCCCACGCAGACCCCGGCCGAGCAGCTGGACACGCCCGTGCAGCCGTCGCCGTCGTCGCAGGGCTGGCCGGCGGGGGCGAACGTCACGTCGCACGCCCCGGTGGCCGGGTCGCAGGTGACCGCGAGCTCGCAGGGACCGGGGGCGCGGCAGCTCACCGGCGAAGAGCCGACGCAGGCTCCGCCGAGGCAGGCGTCGACGAGGGTGCAGGCGTCGGCGTCGTCGCAGGGCAGGCCGTCGGGCATGGCCGGCTCGTCGCAGGCGCCGGTGGCGGGGTCGCACTGCCCCGGCAGGCCGCAGGGGCCGGGCGCCGGGCAGGTGACCGGCGCCGACCCGACGCACACGCCCGCGCCGCAGGCGTCGAGGCGGGTGCAGGCGTCGGCGTCGTCGCAGGGCAGGCCGTCGGGCACGGGCACGAACAGGCAGAGGCCCGAGGAGGGGTCGCAGCCGTCGAACGTGCAGGCGCTGGCGTCGTCGCACGAACGCGCCACGTGGGTGCACTGCCCGCTTACAGGTTCGCAGGCGTCGGCGGTGCAGGCGTCGCCGTCGTCGCAGGCTCCGCACGAGCCCCCGCAACCGTCGTCGCCGCACTCCCGGCCCGCGCAGGCGGGGAAACAGCACCCCGGCAGCCCTTCGTCGGTCTGGCCGTCGCAGTCGTCGTCGTGTTGATTGCAGGTCTCGGGCGCGGGCACGCAGAACAGGGCGCAGCCGGGGTCGAGGCACACGCCGCACACGCCGTCGCGGCAGGTCTGGGCCTCGGGGCACGCGCCGCAGGTGCCGCCGCACCCGTCGGACCCGCACTGCCGGCCGTCGCAGGCCGCGGAGCAGTCGACCAGCGTGAAGGTGAGGGACGCGCCCGCGGGGCCGATGCCCTGGAGCCGCACCGGCGCGATCGTGCCGTCGTGCAGGAAGGGCGCGGGGTTGGTCGACGGGCCGAAGGCGGCGCGGCCCACGTCGGAGGTGAAGTAGCTCTCCCACCACAGGCCGTCGGAGGCCAGCGTGCCGCCCACGCGGTAGGCGTACAGCTCGTCGGGCGGGCCGTCGGCGTTTCCGTTCAGCGAGGCGTCGACGCGGTACACCACCAGCCCCGAGCCCGGCACGTGCCCTTCGAACTCACCCGTCTTGCGGCGGTACTCGACGACCAGCTTCTGCGTGGCCGAGCCCGGCAGGTCGATGAGGCCCGCGGCGCCCGTGGGCGACGTGAGGGGCAGCAGCGTGTGGACCCCGGGCGCCAGCGTGGGAAGGTCGAGCCAACCGCCGTAGCGGTGCTTCATCCAGGCGCTCATGTGGCCCTGGCCGGCCTCCATGAGATCCCACTCGCCCACCTGCACGCGCCTGTCGAGGCTGTAGTGGTAAAGATCGGGGGCGCCCAGCGAGTGGAACATCTCGTGGGCCAGCGTGAACAGGTCGACCTGGTTCCGCATGACCAGGTTGAAGGTGACGACCGACGCCCCCGCCAGGGTGATCGAGTACTGGTAGAGCTCCCAGGCGTGGCTCCACAGCAGGTCGGACCACCCGTCGGCGTTGCCCGCCACGATGTAGGTGACGTTGTCGACCTGCCCGTCGTCGTCGCCGTCGAGGTCGAGGCCGGCGGGGACCTGCGCCTGCACGGAGAGGGTGGCGTCGCGGATGAGCGCCTGCTCGCGGTCGTAGCGCGCCCACTCGTCGCCGTAGCCCGAGGGGTTCGTGAAGGCCGAGTAGGGTCGGAAGTAGCCGCGGGGATGGGGGTCCTGGTACGAGACGACCGCGCCCGCGTTGGGCGCCGGCAGGAAGCGCGTCGTGATCGCGAGCTTGCCGTACGAGGCCTCGAGGTAGTAGCTGCGCAGGCTGGCGGCGGCCGTGTTGAAGAGGCCGTCGAAGGTCGCCGAGGCCTCGCCGAACTCGGCGTCGTCGGCGAAGCGCACGAAGATGACGAGGTTGTTGAGCGCCCCCGAGGTGGGCGCGCGGCTCGGGGCGCGCATCGCGGGCCGCGGCAGGGGTCGGTGGGCAGCCCGCGCCACCTCGGGCGCGAGGTCGAGGCCCGGGGGCAGGCCCACGCTCGCGGGGTCGAGGTCTCCCGCCACGAACGCGGTGGGCACGAGCCGGCCCGCCTCGACCTCGGCGTAGACCCAGACCCCGCTCGCGGGGTCGTTCACCAGGGTGTGTCCCGAGGCGTCGTGCAGCCGTCGGCGGTGCTCGTCGCCGGTGGCCAGGGCGGGCAGGGCTTCGCCCCAGGGCTGCACCAGCAGCACGGGCAGGTCGCGGTAGGGGGCCGCGCCCAGGGGGGGACCGGCGAGGACGAGTCCGAGGAGGGCCGGCACCAGCCGCAGGGCCAGGAGGACGCGGCGGGGCCGCGGGAGGGTACGTTTCGTCAACACGGCTCCTCGCATGGCTCAGGAGGTGGGGAAGTGCGGCCGCGCCAGCGCCGCGCGGGTCGTGGGCGGCGCCTTCTTGAGCCCGCGGATGGCGTAGACCGGCTCGAGGTGGCCCGACTCGCGGACCCGGATGGGGGGCAGGGGAGTGGCGTCGACCAGGTCGCGTACGCTCTTCCAGGCGCGCTCGCTGGCGGTGACCGAGTTGCCCTTCTGAAGCCCGGCCAAGCGCACGGCGAGCACCACCGTGCTCTCGGCCAGGATCGCGGGGAGGCCCTCGGCTTCGTCGCGCGTCCGGAAGACCCGCCCGACCGCGACCCCCACGCCCAGCGAGAAGCCCACGCGAGCGCGGGGTGCGTGCTCGCCCCCCAGGCCCGTCCACAGCCCCCGCACCTGACGGATGACGACGGCCGTGTCGAGCGGCGCCTCCCAGCCGTAGACCAGCCGAATCTCGGCGCCCGTGTCGCTGACCAGCAGCGCGCCCGTCTCGATGGCGCGGTCCTTCCAGGCCTCGAACACGCTCTCGAGGTCGGATCGCACCCGCGCGGGGTCGGGCGAGACCACCTGGACGACCACCAGCGCCACTTCGGGAGCCAACAGCTCGGGGTGGGCGGTCAACCGCGCGGCTTCGTGGTCGGCCGCCGGTTCGGCGCGACGCAGCGCGGCAGCGGCCTCGCGCTCCTCGAGCTCGCGGAGGTCTTTCTCGGAGAGCTCACGGGCCGGCAGCGGCACCGGGCGAACGACCAGGTGCTCCTCGAGGAACTGCAGGGCCTCGAGCGCGGACTGGAATCGCTTCTCGTGGCCCTTGGCCAGCATGTGCGACAGGAACCACTGGAAGCGCCCGCGGAACGCCGGGGCGCAGACCGCCAGCAGCCGCTCGAAGGGGAAGGGCTCGTGGAGTTGCTTCGAGAGGATGGCCTCGGGGGTGGGCCCGTCGACGACGGTCTGGCCCAGCAACGCCTCGGCCAGGATGAGCCCCACGGCGTACAGGTCGGTGGCGGCCAGGGCGCGGCGATCGAGGATCCACTCGGGGGCCATGTAGCTGGGGGTGCCCATGAAGGGCGTGCCCTCGGGCAGTTGTTCGCCCAGGCGCAGGGCGTTCCCGAAGTCGAACAGCTGCAACCGCTCGCCCACCAGCATGAGGTTCTCGGGCTTCAGGTCGAGGTGCGCGATGCCCTCGAGGTGGACCGCGTGCAGCGTGTTCAGGAGCGCGCGGGCCAGGTTGACGACGACGTCGAACTCGAGGTGCCCCCGCTGCTTGATGGCGCGATCGAGGCGCTGACCGTCGACGAGCTCCATGGCCAGGAAGAAGTGACCCTCCTGGGACAGGCCGAAGTCGCGGATGGGCAGCACGCCGAGGTGCTGGATGCGGCGGTTGAAGATGGCCTCGTCGAAGAAGTGCCGGACCAGCCAGGGCTCGCTGACCAGCTCGGGGCGGAGCACCTTGACCGCCGCCGCGACGTCGTCGAAGGCGTCGCGCGCCGCGAACACCACGCTGGTGCCACCCTCGGAGACGCGCTCGTCGATGCGGTAGCGCCCGTCGAGCACCAGGCCGAGGGCGGGCTCGGTCATGGGCACTGCCTGCAGGGGCTGCCCGTCGCGCGGGCAGACCGCGAGCGCGGCCTCGACGTGGCGGCGGCACACCGGACAGAAGACCACGCGGAACCTCGGGAAAGGGCGTCGGACCGGGGGAGTCTACCCGAAGCGGCCGCCCCCGTCGAGTCGCAGGAGCGCGATCGTCCGTGCTTTGGGAGGGTTGCACGGAGGCGCGCCGGGTGTATGCTCGGAGCATCGCGGGAGCACACGGTTCAGAGAGGGAGGGACGGCATGGGACGAGACGAGCGCGTCGTGCTGATCACGGGCTGCTCCACGGGCATCGGGCGCGAGCTGGTGCGCGAGTTCGCGGGGCACGGGTGCCGCGTGGTGGCCACCGCGCGCAAGCCCGGGGTGCTGGCCGACCTGGCGAGCGAGCGGGTGCGCGCGCTGGCGCTCGACGTGACCGACGCGGCGTCGATCGCGGCCGCCGTGGCCGACGTCCTGGCCGCCGAGGGGCGAATCGACGTGCTCGTGAACAACGCGGGCTACGGGCAGTTCGGGCCCATCGTCGAGCTGGCGCCGGGCGACCTGCGACGCCAGTTCGAGACCAACGTGGTGGGGGCTCTGGCCATGGCGCAGGCCGTCGCGCCCTCGATGATCGCGCGGCGGAGCGGCCTCATCGTGAACGTGGGCAGCGTGTCGGGGCTCGTGACCACACCCTTCTCGGGGGCCTACGGCGCCTCCAAGGCGGCCCTCCACGCGATCTCCGACGCCCTGCGGCTCGAGCTCGGGCCCTTCGGCGTGAAGGTGGTCACGCTGCAGCCGGGGGCCGTTCGCTCGGCGTTCTCCAGCACGGCCACGGCCTCGATCTCGGGCATCGATTGGGCTACGTCGCGCTACGCCCCCGTGCGCGCGGCGGTCGAGGCGCGCGCGAGCACGGCCGACCGCACGGGCATGGCCGTGGCCGACTTCGCGCGCGAGACGGTCGAGGTGCTGCTCCGCCCCGAGCCTCCCCCCGTCGATCGGCGGGGCCCGCAGGCGGCGAAGATGGTGTTCCTCAGCCTGCTGCCCACCGGGCTGCGCGACAAGAAGCTGCGCGCCCTGTTCGGCCTCGACAAGCTGCGCTAGAACCTCCACCTGAGCAGCAGATCGAGGCCCCCGCGGCCCGCGTCGCCCACGTGGGTCTCGAGCTGCAGGCGGCGGGTCAGGCGGTACTGCACGCGCACTTCGTTCTGGTTCTCGCCCGGCTGGGCGCCCAGGTCGGCCTCGTAGAACACGGTCAGGTCGCGCGTGAGGCGCTTGCCCACCGTGATGCGCGCCGTGGCCAGGCCCTGCTCGCCGGCCTCGACGCGGAACACGTCGATGGGCAGGTCGCCGGTCAAGAGCTGCGCCAGCTGGCCGGTGGCGAGGCCCACGACCATGTTCAGGGTCTGCCGTTCGACGCCCGCCTCCTGGGCGCGCGTCTGGCCGCTGCCGATGGGGCTGCCCACCAGCATGGTCGAGATGATGCTGGTCTGGTCCATGGACGGGTCGGACGAGAGCTCGAGGACCGGCTTCGAGGCGGTGCCGGTGACGGCCAGCCGGATGTTCGAGTCGGCGTTGCTGGATAGCCCCAGCGGCTCGAGGTCGACGTGCGAGATGTCATAGACGGCCGATACGTCGAGGCGCGGGTCGATGGTGGTGCCGCCCGTGAAGACCACCAGCGACTGGTCGCTGAGCACGAAGCGCTTGCCGTAGAACTCGACGGTGCCCTCGACCACGCTGATCTGGCCTTCGATGGAGAGCGGTCCGCCCTGGGCCAGCAGCTTGAGGTCGCCCGCCGGCATGATGTCGACCATGTCGTTCACGATGCGTACGTGGCGCGACGGCAGGTGCACCCCGAGATCCAGCACCAGGGCTCCGGCCAACCTGCGAGCCCGCGCACTGGCGCCCACGCTGGCCTCCTCGAGGCCGTCGGCGGTCACGAAGACCACGTCGTCGGGGACCCCCACGGTCTGCAATTTGCGACCGCCCAGCGCCGGGCTCAGGCGCGCCTCGTCGAACGTCAGGTCGCCGGCCACCACCGGGGCCGCCAGCGTCCCGCCCAGGCTCGCGCTCCCTGACATGACGGCGCTCGCGTCGTCGCGCCCCAGGATGCGGAAGCGGTCCAGGCGCAGCGCCCCGTTCAACGCGATGTCGTCGGGCGCGAACGTGGGCACGGCCACCGTCACGGCCAGGTCGAAGGCGCCGCCCTCGGAGCGAAGCTCGAGGGGCTGCAGGCGCAACGCGTCGGGCAGCACGTCGATGCGGGCCACCACGCCCTGCTGGTACAGACCCGCCGCCGCCACCGCGAGCTCGTCGAAGTGAAGCTCGGCGAACCCCTGTACGTTGGGCTTGGCCAGGGTCCCGGTGATGTCGAGGGACACCTCGAGCTCGCCCTGGCTCGAGCCGAACACCTGGGGCAGGAACGACGACAGCCCGCGCAGGTCGAAGGCCGACGTGCGCGCGGTGGCGTTGAGGGGCACCTGGTCGAGGGGCGGGCCGCTCCCGTCGATCACGGCCACCAGGTCGAGGGGAGCCTTGGCCTCCACGGTCAACGCGTTGACGCGGCGGCGTTGCTGGAAGCCCAGGGTGACGCGCGCGTCGCCCGGAAGCCAGACGGCGTCGAAGAGGAGTTCGCGCGCGAACGGTTCGGGCGCCCCCGGCAGGAGCGGCCGATCGCCCCGGGCCCTCGCCCGGGCCGCCAGCGTGGGGCCCTTCTTCGCTGCGATCAGGCTGGCCGAGGCGGCCACCATGCCGGGCCCGAGCAGCTCGACCAGCAGCTCGCCGACCTCGGGCGCGACCTCGGCCACGCGCTGGAAGGGGAACCCCGGCACGTCGACGTCGAGGCGCAGGCCGTCGGACAGCAGCAGCGCGCCCGGGCCGGCGGTCGATAGCAGGTTGACCAGGTCGGGCACCGTCAGATCGAGGGTCGCGAGCGTGCGCTCGGCCTCGAAGGCGCGCAGGCCCAGCTTCACGAGCGGCCCCTCGGTGGTGAGCGACAGGTCGAGGTCGGCCACCAGATCGCCGACCTGCAGCTTGCGGACGGCCAGGGCCCCGGCCGCGGCCGGCGCGGCCAGCGTGCCGCTGACGCGGACCTCGCCGGCCACGGTCGTCTCCTCGAGATCGGGGAACCGTGCGGCCAGGAAGGGCAGGGTGCCGAGGCGCACCTCCTTCAGGACCAACGCGATCGAACAGGGCGTGTCGGAGAGGCGTCGGAGGGCCTCGATCGACGACAGCGAGGCCAGGGTCGCGACGTTGAGCGGCAGGTCGGCTTCGAGCCGGATGGGGATGGTGTGGGCGTGCGCGAGCTGCAGGTTCAGCACCGTGGACGCCTCTTGAAGGACCAGCGCCGCGTCGACGTCGACGCCGTCGAGCCCCCCGAGCGTCAGCGCCGCGACCCGCAGGCCAACCACCGCCAGCGGGCGTTGCAAGGGGCCGTCGACCTGCAGCGCTCCGTTGAGCGTGCCCTGCAGCGGGCTGCCCTGGACCGACACCCCGAGCAGCCCGAGATCGAGGTCGGCGGCGTCGGCGCGGACGCGGACCTCGGCGTCGGACGGCAGGTGCAGGCGCAGGTGGTCGCGCTCGAGGTTGAGGGTGGCGGGGGCCTCGACCTGGAACGAGACGCGCGCCTTGGGCGCCCAGGTGGCGCTTCCCCTGGCCGAGACGCGGCCCGCGGTCAACGTGCCCTCGAGGCTGGCGCTCGCGTCGTGAACGGGGCCGAGTCGGCCGCCGCTCACCTTCAGCGCTGCCGTTACGGTCGGGCTGGCGGGGGTCCCCGCCACCCGCACCGAGCCATCGACGAGGCCCTGCACGTCCTGGGGCAACGCCTGGCCCGAGACGCGCTCGACGAAGCGCAGCCAGCGTCCCACGTCGACGCCCTGCAACGTCACGCGACCGTCGACGGCGTGAGCCAAGGGCAGGTAGTCGCCGGTCACGTCGAGCGTCGAGGGGGCCAGGTCGCCGATTCCCTTCAAGGCCAGGCCCGCGACGCGCAGGTCGCCGTTACCGGCCAATTCGACCGTAGCGCCCGGGGACGCCTCGAGGCCGGTGATGCCGTCGTTGACGCGCAGCGCCTCGAGGGTCGTGATCAGGCGCTTGGAGCGGAGCGAGAGGCCGACGACGGCCAGCCGCGTGTCGAAGCGCAGCGGGCCCCGCTCGGCGCTGAGCGCCAGCCGCGACACGCCCGCCGCGTCGCGTGAGACCGAGACCGCTGCGGTGTGCAGCTCGAACGTGCCGGCGCGGAGCCCGGCCACGGCCAGCGCGGCCTCGCCGGTGAGCTCGAGCGCCGCGGGTTCGAACAGCACGTCGGCGCGGGCGGCCGCGCTCTCGAGCGAGATCAGGCCTGGCAACGTGAGCCCGCGCAGCGTGAGCGGACCCCGCAGGTGGACGCGGCGACCCTCGGGGCTCACGTCGAGGCGGGCCTCGGTCCGGGCCAGCGTGGCCTCGGGCAGCGTGAGCCCGCGCGCCGCCAGCGTCGCGTAGCCCTCCAGCTTGTCGAACGCCGGCGCGGGCTCGGCGGGCATGCGCGCGTCGAGCGTGAGCGACGCCTCGTCGAGGCGGCGGTGACCGGGCAGCGCCACGCCCGTCGCGGTCACGCTGGCGCGCAGCCGGGCATCGGACGTGCCGCGTGGCCGCGTGAGGTGCAGGTCGATCCGAGACCGGCCCAGGGTTGCACCCTCGCCCGCGCCGTGCGCCACGTCGAGCTGCAGGCGCCCCGTGGGTGACCCGCTGCCGGGCCAGCGCGCGTACCCGCCCAACCGCACGTCGGCCGTCGCGGCGAACGGCGCCAGGGGAGCGTGTACGCCCACTCCCGTGCCGACCAGCGCCACGTCGGCCACCGCGTTCGCGATACCGCCGGGTCCCAGCGCGGCGGTCAGGGCGACGTGCGCCGTGTCGACCCGGCCGCGGAGCCCGTCGAGCCCGAGCCTGCGACCCCACGCCCCGAGCTCGAGCCCTTCGGCGTCGAGCACCAGCGTGGCGGCAGCCGGGGGCAGGGCGCCCTGGGCCTCGACGCGCAGGTGCTCGCCCGCGGCGCCGGCCACGGTGACGAGGCCGTCGAGGACCCCGCGGAGCGCCGACGCTTTCACCGACAGGGATCCCAGCGGCTCGTCGTGGACGGTCACCTGCGACACGTCGAGCTCCAGCAGCGCGAACCCCTGCTCGAGGGGGTTGCCTTCGCCCATGGACCACGCCGTGAACGCCCCCTCCAGGCCCGCCGGCGTGACGCTCGTGAGAGCGGAGGGGGCGACGTGCGGCGATCGCAGCGTAAACGTCCACGCCGGCGCGGCCCCCGAGAGGTCGGCGCGGCCGTCGAGGGTGAGGTCGCCGGCCGCGGTGCGGGCCGAGACGCCCAACTCCAGGTTCGAGAGCGTACCCCGGGCCGTGCCCGCCAGGCTGACGACGCCGGCGATCGGAAGCCCGAGCGCCGCGGGATCGGCCGCCAGGTCGTCGAGCGTCACGTCGATCCGCAGGGGCGCCAGGTCGACGGCGCCGTGCAGCGCCAGCCGGGTCGCTCCGGCGTCGAGCGAGAGGGCCGCGACGGTCAGGCTGTCCGACGTCATGGTCCCGTGCGTCGTCAGGACCGCGGCGCCGAGCGGCAGGCCCACGGGTGTGGCCTCGAGCCGCACGTCGCTCCACGTCACGGCCTCGCCGATCGACACCCGGGCGTCGAGGCCCATCCCGTCGAATCCCGGCGACGACGGCGTGGGGTCGAAGCGCAGCGTGCCGTCACGGAGTTGGAGCGCGCCGATCTCGAGGTCCACGGGGCTGAGGCCCGCCGATGGATCGGCCGCCCGGGTCGAGGGCTCCCGCGCTTCGAAAGCGCGCGCGAACGTCGGTCGGCCGCAGGCGTCGGTCAGCAGCACCTTCGGCCGGGAGATGGCGACGCGCTCCAGCACCAGCCTCCCCGTGAGCAGCGCCGAAGGGGTCAGCGCGAGCTCGAGCCGATCGGCCGCCAGGGCCTCGACGCCTTCGGGCGTCACCACGCGCACGCCGTCGAGCGCCACGCGCCACGGCAACTCGAGGGTCAGCCCCGACGCCTCGACGCGTCCGCGCACCGTGGAGTTCAACGCTGCGAGTGCGCGCGCACGCACGCTGTCAGCCACCATGGGCAGACGCAACGCCAGCAGCAGGAGCGACGGGACGAGGAGCGTCAGCAGCGCGAGCGCCACCGCCGCGCGTCCGGTCCAGCGTGCACCGCGTGCCCAGGCCGGGCGCCTCTTCGGCGTTTCGCGGGCCATCAGAAGGCCTGCCCGATGCTCAGGTGGAACGTCCACGCGCCCACCTTGGGCGGCGTGACCAGCCACGCCACGTCGAGCCGCAAGGGTCCGAAGGGCGTGTAATAGCGCAGACCCGGTCCCACGGCCACGTTCAGATCGGCCAGATCGACGTCCTCCTTCGAAAGCCAGAGCTCGCCCGCGTCGACGAAGGCCGTGGCCCCGAAGTTGGCCGGCAGGTGCCAGCGCAGCTCGGCGCTGGCCTGGGCCATCACGTTGCCGCCGATGAACACCTTGCTGCCGTCGCAGGGCCGATCGTCGGTCGCCGACGTGGTGCTTCCATCGGCGGCCTGGCACAGGTAGGGCCCCATGCGCCCCTCGCTGAAGCCGCGGTGGGTCGTCGGCCCTCCGCCCAGGAAGCGCGCGGGCAGGGGAGTCTCGCTGCCCAGCGCGTTGAACGTCTGCCCCCAGGAAGCGCGCAGCGCGATGGTGAGTCCCCTCCACGGCGTGTAGAACCCGCGGAGGTCGACCAACAGGCGCGTGTAGTGGAAGTCGCTGCCGATGGCCTCGAAGGACTCGTTGAGGCGCACCGACGCGAGCACGCCGCGACGCGGGTCGTAGACCACGTCGCGCAGATCGAGCAGCACGAGCTGCTCGAGCGAGGTGAGCAGGTACTCGGGTCGGAACGACAGGCCGACCGTGTCGGCCATGGGCAGGCTCAGCGAGCCGACGTAGTCGAAGTAGCTGTAGTACAGCACGTTGAACGCCACGCGCAGGGTCAGGCGGTTCCAGAACATGCGCGACAACGCCGGCGTGGCCAGCACCTTGTGGCTGCGGTAGCCGTACTGGACACCCCGCTCGTAGGCCAGGCGGGTCGACAGCTCGAGGTACTCCTCGAGGAACGACGGCTGGGTCAGGTTCACCCCGGCGCGCGCGCCGAAGGCGTAGCTGGCGTCGCGCCTCCACAGGTTCGGCAGGGCCACCAGCGCGGGCCGCACCTCGGTGTCGAGGTAGCGCAGGCCCCCCAGGAAGTCGCGGTTCTCGTAGCCCGCGCGGCCGTAGACCTCGTTGCGCGTGCTCTCGATGCCCGAACCCACGCCGGCCGTCAGCGTGTGGATCGGCATCTCCTGCACGCCCACCTCGACGACCACGTCCCGGTCCCACTGGATCGAGCTGATGGCCTCGAACGTGGGCTCGCGTCCCGCCAGCTTCTCGTCGAGCGAGGGTCGCCGCGCGCGCGCGACCACGCCGAAGAAGGCGCGCAGGGCATAGATGTTCTCTTCGGTCGTGCGCAGGCGCGAGGGCAGCAGGGGCTCTCCGTCCACCAGGTCGATGCGGCGGCGAATGCGCGCCTCCGAGATACGCTGGTGGCCCGTCACGCGCACTTCGGCGATGCGAGCCAGGGGGCCGGGCGCCACCTGCAGCTGCACCGTGACCTCGCGCGTCGAGCGCACCACGAACACGTCGCCCACGACCTCGGCGTAGAGGAAGCCTGCGTCCAGCAGCGCCTGCCGCAGGGCCTCGCGCCCCAGGACGTAGTCGGCGTCGCTCCACACCGCGCCCACGGTCAGCCCCACGAGCTTGGGAGTCTTCAGGGTCAGCGCCACCAGGCGAGCGCGCGCCTCCGCATCGTCACCCGCCGAGGCCGTGAAGTCGGGCACGCGCACCTCTTTGACCCGCACGGGTTGGCCCTCGCGCACGCGAAAGCGGACGCGTACCTTGTCTTCGCCGAGCTCCTCGACGACGTATTCGCGCACGCGCGCTTCGAAGTAGCCTTTGGTTGCGTAGATCGACTCGATGCGCCGCGCGTCGGTGGGCAGGGACGACCGGTTCAGCAGGGGCTTCTCGCCTGTGGTCGTCCAGTTGTCAGGGCGCGCGGCGAGACCCTCGACGAGGGTGGCGTCGGACAGGGCCCGGTTGCCCTCGATGGCCACGTCGACCACCATCTTGCGGCCTTCGGGCGGATCGAGCTCTCCCAGCCGGATCGCGCCGCACCCCGCGACCAGCACTGTCGCCAGCAGCAGGGGGGCGGCGCTTCTCAATCGCCACCCAGCCAGCCCTTGCGCCGGAACAGCCACAGGAGCGTGCCGGCGACCGTCGCCATGAGCGCGAGGGCGAAGGGGTACCCCAGGAACCAGCGCAGCTCGGGCATGTTCCACCCCGATGTGTCGGGGTCGAAGTTCATGCCGTACACGCTGGCGATGAACGACAGGGGCATGAAGATGGTCGAGATGATGGTGAGGACCTTCATCACCTCGTTCATGCGGTTGTTCACGCTCTCGAGGTGCACCTCGGCCAGGGCGGCGGTGAGCTCGCGGTAGCTCTCGATGAGGTCGATGACCTGCACCGCGTGGTCCTGGCAATCGCGCAGGAAGAGGCGCGTCTCGGCCTGGAACACCGTGGTGTCGTCGTCGCGCACCAGGGTGGCCAGGGCGTCGCGCAGGGGCCACACCGAGCGGCGCAGGGCCACGAGATCGCGGCGCAGCGTGTGCAGATCGCCCATCAGGCCCTTGTCGGGCCGGGTCAGGATGCGCGCCTCGAGCTCCTCGACGCGCTCGGCGTAGTCTTCGAGCACGGGGAAGTAGGCGTCGATCACGGCGTCGAGCAGCGCGTAGGCCAGATAGTCGGACCCGGCCTTGCGGAACTTGCCCTTGGCCTGCCGGATGCGATCGCGCACCGGGCCGAACACGTCGCCGCCCGGCTGCTCCTGGAACGTGACGACGAAGCCGGGGCCCACGAACAGGCTGAGCTGCTCGGACTTGAGCCCACCGTCGCAGGTGAGCATGCGCGCGATGGCGAACACGTGGCCGGGGTAGGATTCGGCCTTGGGGCGTTGGGGCGGGTTCAGCACGTCCTCGAGGGCCAGGCGGTGCAACCCGAAGCGCTCGCCGAGCACGCGCACCACCTCGGCGTTGCCGAGCCCGTCGACGTTCAGCCACACCACGGGCCACTTGCCCACGAACTCGGCCAGATCGTTCACGTGGGCCAGCGGGCGCTCCTCGAACGCGTCGGGGCCATAGGCCATGAGCGCGAACTCGGGGGCCGCGGCGCCCGGCTGCGCGACCAGCCCCTCGTGACCCCGGCCCGCGCCCTTGGACTGACCGGGGCCGCAGAACAGGTCGAACAGGAACTCCTTGCGCCGCGCGCGCAACGCCGCGCGCTGCTCGACCAGCCGCTTCTGCTGGGTTTTGCGGGCCATGGGGAACTCCTCGTCGCGGGCGGGCACGATGGTACCCCGTCACGCACGCGAGGGCAATCCGCGACTCGTGACAACCGGGCGCGCCTCGTGGGATACTCCGGGCAATCGCCCGTCGGGGAGGACCCATGCCTCGCGTCGGCCTCGCGCTCGCCGTACTGCTCGCCTTCGCCGCACCTTCCCGCGCCGCCGCTCCCGCCGAGCCCACGCTCTACGTGGTGGCCGCGTCGCACCTCGACACCCAGTGGTGGTGGACCATCCAGGAGACCATCCGGGATCTCGTGCCGGCCACCTTCCGCGACACGTACCCGCTCTTCGACGCGTACCCCGACTTCACGTTCAGCTGGGAGGGCGCGTTCCGCTACCGGCTGCTGGAGGAGTACTTCCCCGAGCTGTTCCTGCAGCTGAAGACGTACGTCGCCGCCGGGCGCTGGCGACCGGGGGGCAGCGCGGTCGACGCGGGCGACGTGAACGTGCCGAGCCCCGAGTCGTTGATGCGCCAGTTCCTGTATGGCAACGGCTACTTTCGCGAGCTGTTCGGCGAGGGCTCGGTCGACGTGTTCCTGCCCGACTGCTTCGGCTTCGGCTGGGCGCTGCCCACGGTGGCGGCGCACTGCGGCCTGAAGGGCTTCTCGACGCAGAAGCTCACCTGGGGCTCGTCCGTCGGCATCCCGTTCCCCGTCGGGTTCTGGCGGGGCCCCGACGGGCGCGGGCTGGTCGCGGCGCTCGATCCGGGCTCGTACGCGGCCGACTTCTCGAACGACCTCTCCGCGGACGCCGGCTGGCTCGCCGCGGCCGAGCAGTCGGAGGCGCTGTCGGGCCTGCCGGTGGCCTTGAAGTACTTCGGCGTGGGCGATCGCGGCGGCGCCGTGCACGAGAGCTCGGTGCAGGCCCTCGAGGCCTCGATCGCGGGCACGGGGCCCTTGAAGGTGAGGAGCACCTCGTCCGACCAGCTGTTCCGCGACCTGTCCGAGGCCGACGTGGCGAAGATGCCGGTGCACGACGGCGAATTGCTGCTCTACGCCCACGGCACGGGCTCGTACACCTCGCAGGCCGCCATGAAGCGCTGGAACCGCGCCAACGAGCGCCTGGCGAACGCGGCCGAGCGGGCCTCGGTGGCGGCGGCGTGGCTGGGGGGCGCCGAGTATCCCCACGCGAACCTCACCGACGCGTGGTGGCGCTTCTTGTGGCACCAGTTCCACGACGACCTGACGGGCACGGGCATCCCCGAGATCTACACGTTCTCGTGGAACGACGAGCTGCTGACCCAGAACCGCTTCGCGGCCGAGCTGACCGAGGCCGTGGGGGCCGTGGCGCGGGCGCTCGACACGCGCGTCGAGGGCGTGCCGCTGGTGGTGTACAACCCCCTGGCGTTCGCGCGCACCGACGCGGTCGAGGCCGTGGTGCGCTTCCCGAACGGAGCGCCCGAGGCCGTGCGCGTGGCCGGCCCCGACGGCGCCGAGGTGCCCGCGCAGGTGCTGGAGCGGGGCGAGGGGTGGGCGCGCGTCGTGTTCGTCGCGACCGCGCCGTCGGTGGGCTTCGCGGTCCATGACGCACGTCCCGCCGCGTCTCCGATGCCCTCGGGCTCCCTGAGCGCGTCAGAGACCCTGATCGAGAACGACAACCTTCGCGCGGAGTTCGACGCCAACGGCGACCTCTCGCGCGTCATGGACAAGGGTTCGGAGCGCGAGTGGCTCTCGGCCCCGGCGCAGATCGCGCTCTTCGACGACATGTCGTTCGTGTGGCCGGCGTGGGAGATCCCCTGGGCCAATCTGTCGAAGCCTCCGCGCGAGGTGCTGGCGGGCCCGGCCGAGGTGCGCGTGGTGGAGCGCGGCCCGGCGCGCGCGGCCGTCGAGGTGACGCGCACGATCGCGGGCTCCACCTTCGTGCAGACGTACCGCCTGGTCGCGGGCAGCCGTCGCCTCGAGATCGTGACCGACCTCGACTGGCGCACCAGGCGCACCTTCGCGAAGGCGGTGTTCCCGCTGGCGACCCCGAACCCCGAGGCCACCTACGACCTGGGCCTGGGCGTCATCCGGCGCGGCAACTCCACGGCCACGCTGAACGAGGTGCCGGCCCAGCAGTGGGCCAACCTCACGCTGCCCGACGACAGCTACGGCGTGGCCGTGCTCAGCGACTCGAAGTACGGCTGGGACAAGCCCGACGACGGCACGCTGCGCCTCACCCTCGTGCACACCGCCATCAGCCCCGATTTTCACCACGACACGAACGATCTGGGGCACCATCGCCTGGCCTATGCTCTCTACGGCCACGAGGGCGACTGGGCTCACGGCACCGTTCGCGAGGCCGAAGGATTCGATCAGCCGCTGCTCGCGTTCCAGGTTCCGGCGCACGAGGGTACCTTGGGCCGGGGATGGTCGATGCTGTCGGTCGAGGGGGGCGGGGCCTCCGTGATGGCCGTCAAGCGCGCCGAAGGCTCCGACGAGGTGATCGTGCGCGTGCGCGAGACCACCGGCGAGGGCAGCGCCGGGGTCCGCGTGGACGTGGGCGACGGCGTGGCGGCCGCGCGCGAGGTCGACGGTGCCGAGCAGCCGAAGGGGGAGGCCACCCTGGTCGATGACGACCTCGCAGCCAATCTGTCGGCCTTCGAGCCGCGCACCTTCGCGTTGACGTTGAGGCCGCCCAACGGCGCCGCGCTGTCGTTGCCGGACTCCCGCCCCGTCACGTTGGCCTTCGACACCGACGTGGCGAGCCGCAACGACGCGCGCGAAGACGGCGCCTTCGCCGACGGCGGCGTCGCGCTCGCCGCCGAGCTGCTACCGGACGAGGTCACGCACCGCGGCGTCCGCTACGTGCTCGGCTCGACCGAGACGGGCGCCGACAACGCCGTCACCTGCCGCGGCCAGCCGATCTCCATCGCGCCCCAACCCGGCGACCGGCTGTACGTGCTGGCCGCCGCCGACGTCGACGTGACCGCCACCTTCCGCGTGGGCGAGGCTGAGCAGATCGTGCCCGTGCAGGCCTTCACGGGCTTCCTCGGCCAGTGGGACAGCCGCGTCATGGCCGACGGGAAGATCGAGTTCGACCCCGCGAAGTACACGCCGGCCTTCGTGAAGCCGGCCGAGGTGGCCTGGTACGGCGCGCACCGCCATGCGGCGGGCCAGGACGAGCCCTACGTGTTCACCTACCTGTTCCGGTTGGTGCTGGCCATCCCCTCCGGCGCCACGACCCTCACGCTGCCCGACGACCCGCGCATCAAGGTGCTGGCCGTGACGCTGGCGAACGATCCGAACGGCGGCACCGTGGCCGCGTCGGTGCTGCACGACGGCTTCGACCCGCTGGCCCACGGGCTGGTGCCGGTCTACGCCGAGGGCCCGGATCGGCCCGACGTGGTCGAAGGCGTCGACGCGGCCGAGGCGGGCGCCGAGGTCGCGGAGGGCGACGACTCGGGCTCGGGCGGGGGTGGGTGCCAGGGGACCTGCCGCGCGCCCTCCGCAGGGGCCGGGCTGGCGTGGCTGGTGTTCTCGGTGGTCGTGGGGCTCGCCGTTCGGCGCTACAGCGTCTTCTGAGCCGACCCGCCCTGCGACGAGGTGACGCGCACGAGGCCGGGCTTCGAGGCCAGCGTGACGGTCTTGGTGTAGACCCCGGCGCTGTAGGTCATGGCCAGCGGCGTGGCGGGCAGCCAGGTGGCGCCGCCGTTGTACGAGTAGGTGAGCTTCAGCGCGGCCGTGGGCGCCTTGGTGCTGGTGGCCTTGACCGTGAGCTGCTTCTTCTTGGTGTTCCACGCGGCCGAGGTGACGACCACGGTGTCGGTGATCGGCACGGTGGGCGCGTAGGCCAGCGACGCGACCAGGTCCAGCTTGCCGTAGCCCCAGTCGTGGTTCGGCAGGTCGAGGCCGGCGTCGGCGTCGGAGTCGGTCTTGGCCGTCTGGGCCAGGTATTCGTAGGCGTCGGTCGTCACGTCGTGCCGCGCGGTGGCGTCGAACACGGTGCGCAGGGCGTTGTCGTCGAGCTGGGGCGCGACCTGCAGCAGCAGGGCCACCGCGCCCGTGGCGTTCGGGCAGGCCATGCTGGTGCCCTGCAACACGGTGGCCTCGAGGTTCGGCAGCACGCGGTTCAGCGCGAAGTGGTAGGGGCCGCCCGAGGCGTAGGGCACGGCGCGGTCCTGCCACTCGGCCTGGCGCGTGTAGTGCGAGAACGACGAGGCGATGCCCACGCCGGGGGTGGCGATCTCGGGCTTCAACACGCCGTCGCGGCGCGGGCCGCGCGCCGAGAAGTACGACAGCTCGCCCACGGCGAAGGGATCGTAGTAGCCGATGGGCGGATTGGCGTAGGCCTGGGTCCCGGCCGACGGCAGGTCGGTGGTCGCGTCGTAGTACGTCCACTCGGTGCGGGTGGCGTAGGCGGCGGCGGCGATGACCCGGCCGGCGCTGGCCGGGCTGCCGATGGTCATGGCGTTGTCGCTCTCGCGGCCGCCGAAGCGCGGGGTGGCCTGGCGCGGCGCGGGCTCGGCCCGGAAGGCGCGCACCACGTCGCTGCTCACGCCGTACCACGCGTCGTAGTGCCCGCCGGAGGGGGTCGACAGCGGGATGATCTCGATCGTCCACGTGCCCTTCACGGGATCGACGCCGTAGTAGTCCGAGATCTCGACGTAGAGCTCGTGGTCGGCGTTGGTGTCGCTCCAGTCGAGTTGATCGCCGCCGTTGCCGACCAGGATGGCGCCCTCGGCCGTGTTGAAGCCGAAGTAGGGCTGGCCGGTCTTCCAGGTGTTCTTGTACGAGCCCGTGAGCGTGGGTGGATATTTCTTGCCGCTCGGGCTGGTCACGCGCACGCGGCAGGTGTCGGTGCCGGCGTACCAGGCGTCGAAGAACACGTACGAGCCCTCGCCGGTGGTGTCGGGCGTATAGGTCGGGAAGCGGAAGGTGATGGGGGCGGTGCTCATGGTGCCGTCGCCGTGCAGGCTGTAGCCCCACGCGAGCGGCGTCGACCAGTTGTTGGCGCCGGGGTTGCCGGCGGCCACGACCACCAGGCGACCGGAGCCCACCAGGGCGTCGAGGCTGCGCTCCTCGAGCGTGCTGCCGTCGTGGGGGCCGTAGTCGGAGCCCAGGCTCATGTTGATGACGGCGGGGCGACCGTACTCGGCCGCGCGCTTGAAGATGTAGTTGACCGCGTCGACGATGCCGGCGGTCGTGTTGCGCTCGCCGTCGAAGTCGAACTTCACGAAGATGATGTCGGCGCCCGGGGCCACGCCCGTGAGGCCGCTGGCGCTGCCGTCGCCCGCCGCGGTGCCCGTGACGTGGGTGCCGTGCCCGTCGAAGTCGCCGGCCGCCGGCTTGATGGGGCAGGCGGGGTCGTCGAGGGCCTCGAACGAGTTGGTGATGGGGTCCCACTCCGCGCAGGTGAGGAGGGCGTCGTCGAAGTCGGCCTGCGTGTACTCGTGGCCGTACGAGAAGCTCCAGCCGGCGCCGCTCGGCAGGCGATCGTCGTCGGTGTCGCTCTGGTCCCAGTAGTTCAGGATGCGCGAGCCGCCCGTGGCGTCGTCGACGAAGTCGCCGTGGGTCCAGTCGAGGCCCGAGTCGACCACGCCCACGATCACGCCGGTGCCGTCGACGGTGCGGGGATTGTTCATGCCCGCGAACCGGCCGGGCTCGGGCTCGGCCAGCGCGTTCGAGAGGTCGTTCATCGGGTGCACGCGGTGCCCGGGCTCGATGCGGCCCACGTCGTCGCGCGCCTCGAGCGACCGGAGGGCCGAGACCGGCACCTGGGCGGTGATGAAGCCGGCCGAGAGCACCGAGTTGACCTCGGCGCCCAGGCTCCGCAGGTAGGGCAGCACCGAGGGGCGCGCCTCGAGGATGACGCTGGCGTAGACCTGCTCGCGCCCGGCCACGTTGCGCACCGAGAGGGTGACGAAGCCGGTGCGGTTCAGCTTGTGCAGCGAAGAACGCGAGGGCGTGGCCGTGGCGGCCGCGCGGTCGAGGTGCGACGACAGCCGGCCGGCCTCGGCGGGGCCGACGGGCAGCGTCAGGGCGACGAGGGCCAGCAGAAAAATTCGCAGGTAGCTCATGGTGAAACCCGGGATTGGGTGGACGGCGCGAACATAGCGCCGCCGTTGCCCCTGGCAAGCGAAAAAACGAACCGCCGCACGCCGTCAGCCCCTGAACGCGACCCTTGCGTTCGCGCCGACGAACGGTATCGTTCCCCAGAGGGGGGTTCCCATGTCGCTCCACGAACTGAACGACTTCTTCGTGCTCTCGGCCAAGCTGCGCTACCAGCTCGACATCGGCGAAGACGGCCGGGCCAACATCCTGGCGCTCATCCTCGGGGGGGCGCGGCCGCCCGCCGACGACCAGCGCGTGCTCGTGGGCATCATCGACTACCTGTGCCAGGCCTACAAGCCGCGCATCCGGCGCCTGGGCACGCCGTCGGTGCTGCACCCGCTGCGCTCGGCCGCGCTGCTGGCCCAGGCCTCGGCTCCGCCCACCATGCTCGACCTGCTCACGGCCCTGCTGCACGACAAGTTCGAGGACATCACGCCCAAGCGCTTCGCCCCCGAGGAGTGGCAGAGCCTCGAGGGCGAGTTCGCCGACCTGGTGGGCGGGCTCGACCGCGAGCTGCGCTGGTTCCTCATGGAGCGCCTCACGTGGCTCACGCGCGCCGGCGACGAGGAGACCTACAACGCCTACATCGGCAAGCTGCTCGCCCGCACGCGCGTCACGCCCGAGCTCATGCGCGCCAAGCTGGCCGACCGCCTCGACAACACGCTCGACCTGCGCGTGGCGGTGTCCGATCCCATCGAGGGGGTCGACTTCTTCCGCACGCTCTTCGAGATCTTGTTCGTGAACGGCTACAAGGGCTACCACCCGGCCGAGCAGCACCCGGCCCGGGGCGCGTACGACGGAGCGCAGCGCCTGTACCAGCTGTTCAAGAACGCGGTCATGCTGTCGCTGGTGCGCCAGGCCGGCGACGTGACCCGCGACGAGGTCACGCGCAAGCTCTTCGACGCGTTGGCGCAGGCCAGCATGAAGGAGGCCGAGCGCATCGCGCTGCACCTCTTCGGCTACCACCTGGCCGAGCTGAAGACCGAGCGCGTGCTGCTGCAGGAGACCATGGAGTACGCCCAGCGCGGGGGCCTCGACAAGGCCACGTCGCGGGGGCTGGGCGGGCGCCTCGACGGGCTGTTCGCCTCGCTCTTCGAGGCCGCCAACACCGACGCGCGCAAGCAGATCCTGTCCGAGCTCTACAACGACAAGCCGCGCATGCTCGAGGCCTCGGTGGCGTTCGTGGTCATCTTCCTGTCGTTCCTGGACGACCCCGAGTACTTCGTGCACAACGTGACCGAGCAGGGCATCCTGACGGGCGATCCCGACGGCGTCGACCTCGGCGTGGGCGTGTAGCCGCGCCGCTATTCGTCGAGGTCGTCTTCGCCCTCGTCGAAGGTCGGGGAGGGCGCGGACGAAGCGGACTCGGCGGGCGGGGCCTTCTCGACCACGTGGGGCACGCCGACGTCGGTCACCTCGAGCAGGAAGCCCTTGAGGTACAGGCTCTCGGGCATCTGCAGCGACCAGGGGTGATCGGGCGGCTGGGTGGCCTCGGCGCGCACCTGCAGGTGCCGGCCCGTGTCGGCGCCCGCGAAGCGCAGCGCCTCGAGCAGGCGCTCGCGGTTCAGGTGCTGCGAGCACGTGAACACGAACATCTTGCCGCCCACGTCGAGCAGCTGCAGCGTGCGGTGCGCCAGGTGCCAGATGGCCCAGCGCAGGCGCTCCCACTGGTCGGCCGAGTGCGAGATGGCGGGGGGGTCGACCACCACCAGGTCCCAGCGCTCGCCCCGCTTGGCGGCGTCGTCCAGCCAGTTGAAGCAGTTGGCCTCGACGGTCTCGAAGGTTTCGACCTTGTTGGCCGCCAGGTTCTCGCGGCAGAGCTCGAGCGCGTCGGGCTTCAGATCGATGGCCAGGCCCCCGGCGCCGGCCAGACCCGCGTTGACGGCGAAGCCGCCCGTGTAGGTGAACAGGTCGAGCACGCGCATGCCGGGCTGGCAGTGCCGGCGGATGAGCGCGCGGTTCTCGCGCTGGTCGAGGTAGAAGCCCGTCTTCAGGCCGTGGCGCACGTCGGCCAGGAACGTGGCGGGGCCCTCGACGATCTCGACGCGCTTGGGCACGTTGCCGCAGACCGTGCGGTTCACGGGCTCGAGGCGCTCCTCGAGGCGGCGCTTCATGTCCGAGCGCTCCTGCAGCCCCTTGGCCCCCGACAGCTCGAGCAGCAGGGGCTCCCACAGCTCGCGCAGGCGCTCCATGCCGAGGGTGCGCACCTGCACCACCACCACCTCGCCGAACACGTCGATGACCAGCCCCGGCAGCCCGTCGGCCTCGCCGTGCACCCAGCGGAACGAGTTCGAGTCGGGCACGAGGGCGCGCTTGCGGGCCAGCAGCGCCCCGAGCCGGTGCTCGAAGAACAGCCGGTCGACGGGCTCGTCGTGCCGGGTGAGCAGCCGCAGCGGGATGTGGGCGAAGCGCGCGTACGTGCCGCGCCCGAGGAAGGCGCCGTCGGCCGAGCGGATGTCGGCCACGCCCCCGGCCTGCTCCTTGCCCTCCATGCGGGCGATCTCCTCGCGGTACACGAGGCAGTGGAAATTGAGGAGCTTCTTCTCGCGGCCGGGCTTCAGGGTGAGCGTCAGGGGCATGGACACCTCCGCAGGCCGCGGAGGGTAGCACGGCGAAACGGGCGGCGCCAGCTACAGGGGCTTGGTGGCCTCGGGGGCGGCCGTCGGCGCAGCGGTTGGCGCGGCCGGGGCCGGAGCCTCGGGCGCGGGCTCCGCGCTCGGCAGCGACCGGAGCGTGACCGCCTTCACCTGGCCCTGGCGCGCCAGGTCGATCGACTCGGCCAGCACGCGCGCCAGTTCTTGGGGGGCGTGGAAGCCCATGGAGTTCTCGGCCGCCACGAAGTCGAGGCGCCATTGGGCCGCGCGCTGCAGATCGGCCAGCTCCTTCAGCGCGGGGTCGGCCTGCACCGCCTGCTGCCACCGGGCGAGCAGGCGGGTCTTCGTCTCGGCGGCGATCAGCGCCTGCTGCTCCTCGGGGCTCTTGGCGTCGAAGCCGGCGCTGGCCGCCAGGGCCACGCGGGCCTCGGCCAGGGCGTCGGGCCGGGCGCGCTCGTCGTGCCGCGCGCGCAGGGGCACCACGGCGTCGATCAGGGCCACGGCCGCTTGGCCGGCGCGGGTCATGAGCGCGAAGTGCCGGACCTGGATGGCCTCGACGCGCTCCTTCAGCTCCTTCTCGCCGTACGGGTGGCAGGTCTCGCACGAGCGGTTCAGCTGCAGCAGCGGGCTGCGCACCCAGTGCTCCGAGACCTTCATGGCGCCCTCGCGCTTGTAGGGCATGTGGCAGTCGGCGCAGGCCACGCCGCTGCGCGCGTGCACGCCCTGGCTCCACACCTCGAACTCGGGGTGCTGCGCCTTCAGCACGTCGAAGCCCGTCTCGGCGTGCACCCAGTCCTTGAAGCGGCTGCCCTTGACCTCGAGGGCGTCGTAGGTCGCCTCGATCTGCTCGGCCTTCAGGCCCCCGGCCCACGGGAAGAAGAGGGTCTGGCCCTTGCCGCAGAAGTACTCGACGTGGCACTGGGCGCACACGTAGGAGCGCATCTCCTGCCGCGTGCCGTCGACGTTGGGGTCGTAGGGCGCCATGCGGTCGCCCTTGCGCCAGGCGCCCACGCTCGGCAGGTGCGGCACCTCGGCCTCGGACGCCGCCAGCGCCTGGATGCCGGTGAGGAAGCCCGGCCGGGTCACGCGCAGCTCGTTGGTCTTGGGGTCGTGGCAGTCGACGCACGACACGGGGTGCGCGCCCTTCGTCAGCTCGCCCAGCTTCGCGTGGGCGTCCCAGTAGCTGAGCTTCGCGACCTCCTCGAGGCCCCGGGTCACCTGCTCGGAGGGCGTGCCCTGGGGCAGCGCCTCGCGGCCCAGCTTGCGGTACAGGGGCATGATCGACGCGTGGCAGTGCAGGCAGTTTCCCGACTGCTTGCCCTCGGCCGGCACGTTGCGCTTCGTGACCTCCTGATCCTTCAGCATGAAGGCGTGGCCGCGCCGGTCGCGGTAGTCGATGCCGAACAGGTAGCCGGCGAAGATGCGCTTCAGCCAGGGGTCGCGCTCGGACTTCTGGGGGGGCAGCGAGCCCTCGGGGCCGACCATGCCCCCGCCGAAGCGGGTGGTGGAGGGCTCGGACGTGCGCCGGTAGCCATCGTACTGCCGGGGGAAGTTCACGCCCCACGTCGCGGCGTCCACGTCGTCGTCGGTCACTTCGACGAGCTTCAGGACCGTGCTCCGGCCCTCCTGCTTGCGCTCGAACACGTTGACGAGGAGCGCCGCCACCGTGGCCGTGGCCAGCGCCGCGAGGAGCGCGACCGCCAGGTAGCCGAGAAAGCGCGTCTTGGGGGTGCCTGCCATGTTCATTCTCCTCTATCGCCGGGCGCCGTGACCCACGGCGTGGTGGCACTGGACACAGCGGATGGCGTCGTCGGCCCACGTGCTGCCGCGCACGACCTCGTGGACCAGGTCGCCGTGGCAGCGCAGGCAGTTGTCCTGCAGGATCTGGCTGTTGGCCGGCTTGATGCGGATGGGCTCGACGAACACGCGGCGCGCGCCGGGCTCGTCGGGGGTGGACGACTGGAACGTGAACCCCGTGGAGTGGTGGTAGCCGTTCAGGCCCTTGGCCAGGTACTTCGCGAAGAACCGGGGCGGCACGTGGCAGTCGTTGCAGGTGGCGTTGGCGTGGTGGGGGCCCTTGCGCCACGAGTCGAACACGTCGTTCATCACGTGGCAGTTGGCGCAGGCCGCCGGGTCGTTGCTGAGGTACGACAGCCCCTCGGCGTACTGGAAGGTGAACGCCCCGAGGCCCACCAGCGCGCCGCCGAGGAGCGCCACGACCAGCCTGCCAACCGAATACCGGGCGATGGGCACGACGCCCTCCGAGGGTCCGCGTGGGCGCGAATCTACGCCGCGGTGTCCGGCGCTGTCAAGGAAAGATATATTGACGATTGAAAATACCGTAATAGGCAGGCGACGAACCGCGGGTTCGCCGAGCCGGCCCGCGGCCTACTCTTCGGCCACCTCTCGACCCGTGCGATCGATGGAGCGCCACTCGCCGTGGACGTTGACGCGCGCCACGCCCTCGTCGAAGGTGCTCGCGTCGTCGTAGCGGCAGGGGATGACCACCTCGCCGGCGTGATCGATGAAGCCCCAGCGGCCGCCGACCCAGCGCACGTGCTCGCCCTGGTGCTCGGGGAGGCAGCCGTCGCAGACCAGCGCCAGGCCCTCGGTGAACGACTCGGCGTAGGCGAAGCCCGTGCGCAGCACCACGCGCCCGCGCTCGTCGAAGAACGCGAAGCCGTTGTCGGCCACGCACCGCGCGAGCCCTTCGTGGAAGGGGTCGGGGTAGTTGTCGACGATCCAGGGGCGCGGCACGACGGTGGCTCCGCGCCGATCGATGAAGCGCCAGCCGTCGCGGTCGGCCACCGCCGCGATGCCACCGGCCGTGAACTCGAGCGCGATCTGGTAGCGCGGGGCGAGCTCCCAGGTGCCGTCGGCGGCTTGGTAGCCCCACAGGTTGTCGGCTGCGGACTCGGCGGGGAAGGGCAGGGGGCGGGTGTCCACGACGACCTCCGGGGCAGGGGTGGGCGTGCTCGCGCACCCGGCGCCGCCTGCGAGCAGCGCAAGGGCGAGCAGCGCGAGGGCGGGAAGCAGGCCGCCGGACCGGCGGCGGGAGCAGGGCGTCCTGCGATTCGGACGGTTCATGGAGACTCCTTCGGCCCTGTGAATCTAGGCCGTACAGGCCCGCCTGTAAACGCCCGCTTGGTCGCGCGACCCGAATCGTGCTAACCAAAAAGCCAATTTCTCGATCGAGGTGACCCGGCGTGAGGCTCACGAAGGGTGTCTTCACCGACCTCGCCATCTGGATGATCCTGCTGGGTCTCTTCTTCGGGGCCATGTTCCCGCTCTTCGTCACGTGGATGGAGGTGCCGGTCGAGCGGCTGTTCTCGTGGCAGTTCGTGGGCGCGTCCGTGCTGGGCGGTTTCGTGATCGCCTCGGCCAACTGGGTGCTGACGCGCAACGTGGTCGGTCCGCGCCTCACGGTGGGCAAGCGACGCCTCGAGAAGGTCGAGGCGGGCCTTCAGGGCCTGGCGCGCGACGAGCAGTTCGGCGTGGGGGCCGAGTCGGCGTGCCTCGTCGACGTCGACTCGAACGACGAGTTCGGCGAGAGCGCGCGGGTCTTCAACCACCTGGTCGACCTGCTGTTCCACTCGCTGCGCTCCGAGGCCGCGGCGCGCTCGTTCACCGCCACCCTGGCGGCGCGGCTCGAGCTCGACGACCTGGCGTCGCCGGCCCTGAAGGCGCTGCTCGAGCACACGGGCGCCGACGCGGGGGCGCTCTTCGTCGAGGACGAGGGCAAGCTGAAGCAGATCGCCTCGTTCGGCCTGGCGCTGGGCGATCGGCTGCTCACCAGCGACCACGTGCGGCGCGCGGCGCGCGAGCAGGTGGGCCACCTGATCTCCACCCCCGACGACGTGCACCTCGACGGCGTGGTCTCCGACGTGCGGCCGGCCGAGGTGCTGGTCGAGCCCGTCACCCACAACCGCGCGCCCCTCGGCGTGATCGTGCTGGCGGCCACGCGGCCCTTCAGCGCCGAGGTCCGGGCACGGGTGGGCGTGTACCTGCAGGGGCTGGGCCTCGCCCTCAACAACGCCCTGGCCCACGACCGCCTGCAGCGCCTGGCGGCCATCGATCCGCTGACGGGCGTCTACAACCGGCGCTTCGGCCTGGCCCGCCTGCACGAAGAGCTCGGGCGCTCGCGCCGTTCGGGCGTGCCCCTGGGCGTGCTCATGCTCGACGTCGACCACTTCAAGTCGGTCAACGACACCTACGGCCACCTGGTGGGCGATCGCGTGCTGGCCGGCATCACGCGCGGCATTCGCCCTACGCTGCGCGAAGGCGACGTGCTCGTGCGCTACGGCGGCGAGGAGTTCCTGGCCCTGCTGCCCGCGGCCAGCAAGGAAGACGTGACGCGCATCGCCGAGCGCATGCGCCGCATCGTCGAGGAGACCCCGGTCCAGGAGGGCGACCAGCAGATCCAGGTCACCATCAGCCTGGGGGGCACGTCGTTCCCGGAGACCGACGTCAAGGACGACGAAGAGCTCATCGCGCGCGCCGACCAGGCCATGTACGCGGCCAAGATGGGCGGGCGGAACCGGGTGGTGGTGTAGAAGGCCGACCAACCCCGGGCTTTCGTTCCCGGGGGTTCGCGGATAAGCTACCCCGTATGAAGTACTTCAACACCGCCGGACCCTGCGACCCGGCCAAGCACTACATGGTCCCGCCTGAGGCGCGTCTGCCGGACGCGCGGCGGCTCATCGATCGTGAATCGTACTTCGTGGTGCACGCCCCGCGCCAGACCGGGAAGAGCACGGCGCTGCGCTCCCTGGCCTGGGCGCTCACCGCCGAGGGACGCTACTGCGCGGTGTACTTTTCGTGCGAAACGGCCGAGGCGATGGGCGACGACTACGAGGCTACGGAGGCCGCTGTTCTCGACGAGATCGTGCGCGTAGCTTCGCGGGAGCTTCCGTCCGACCTTCGGTCTCCACGGGCGCCCGAGGCCCCTCCGGGCAAACGGTTGGCCGCGCTGCTCGCTTCCTGGGCCGCCGCTTGTCCCCGGCCGCTGGTGCTCTTTTTCGACGAGATCGACGCGCTCCGGGGTGCCAGCCTACTCTCGGTGCTGCGACAATTGCGCGCTGGTTTCCCGTCGCGGCCGCAGGCTTTCCCCGCTTCGGTCGTGCTCTGCGGTCTGCGCGACGTGCGCGACTACAAGGTCGCGAGTGGAGGAGACCCCGAGCGGCTGGGTACATCGAGCCCGTTCAACATCAAGGTGGCGTCGCTCCGCGTCGCCGATTTCGGGCAGGATCAAGTGCGCGAGCTGTACGCGCAGCACACGGCGGCGACCGGCCAGCACTTCCACGAGGCGGCGCTGGCGCTCGCGTGGGAGCTGACGCAGGGCCAGCCCTGGCTGACCAACGCCCTGGCGGCCGAGATCGTCGACGAGATACGCGTGCCCTTGTCCGAGGTCATCACGGCGGCCCACGTAGACGCGGCCAAGGAGCGCCTGATCCTGGCTCGTCAGACGCACCTCGATTCGTTGGTGGCCCGGCTGATGGAGCCACGCGTTCGGCGCGTGATCGCCCCTCTCATGGCCGGCGAGGAGACGAGCGGGGACCCGGCATCCGCTCCGTCGGGGTCTTACGACGACGACGTGCAGTACGTGCGCGATCTCGGCCTGGTATCGGTTCGTCCGCCGTTGCGGGTGGCCAACCCCATCTATCGCGAGGTCATGGTGCGCGTGCTGGCCACCGAGGCCGAAGACAAGATCGACCTCGAGCCGCGCAGCTTCATCCTTCCCGATGGGCGCCTCGACCTGGAGCGCATGCTCCGGGAGTTCGTCGCGTTCTGGAAGGAGCACGGGGACGTCCTGGCGGGCAAGATGCCGTACCATGAGGTGGCTCCGCAGCTCGTGTTCATGGCGTTCCTCCAGCGCGTCGTCAACGGAGGCGGCTACGTCGACCGCGAATACGGCGTCGGACGGGGCCGCATCGACCTGCTGGTGCGTTGGCCGCTCCGGAATTCCAGCCCGGCCGCCTGGCAGCGCGAAGCCCTGGAGTTGAAGGTCTGGGCGCCCGACAAGCCCGATCCGTTGGCGAAGGGGCTGGAGCAACTCGACGGGTACCTGATGAAGCTCGGTCTGGACCAGGGGACGCTCGTGCTCTTCGACCGGCGCGACGAGGCGCCGGCGTGGGCAGAGCGTGGCACGTTCGAGACCGTGCGGTCGACGAGAGGCCGGGCGATCACCGTTCTACGAGCGTGACAGGACGCGGCCTTCGTTCGACGAGCCGGATGCACCTCGCACACCGGACGTTGTCACGACGCCGAGCTCGTGAGGTTCCGGCTATTCGTCGTCATCGTCGTCGTCGATCGCTCTTGCCTCGGCGGACTCGGCGGACCTGGTGACCGAGAGCGGCGAGCGCGGGCTGCTCGAAGGCGCGAACGGCGAGTACGAGAACGCGATGTCGACGACGAGACCGGCGCCGCGAAGGGTCAGGCGTCGCGGAACATCGAACGGGACGGGTGCGTCGCTGCGACCGTATCGGGACAGGTCCTCGCGGACCAGCGGAGGGATGTCGTCGCGAACCAGTTGCCAAGCCAACAGGCCGTCTCTGGGCACCGAGCATGGGGCCAACAGCACCAAGTCGTCGGTCTCCTCGCGTACGTCGCTCCGATCGTTGTACCCGTACGATGTTTTCAGGGGCAACGCCGCGTGGAAGGCGGCGGAACAGGCCTCGTTCCCTGCGTTCCTCCGGGCGCGGAGCGTCGCGACCCAACCCGACCCCAAGGGCAGCATGTGTCGACCATCGGCCAAACGCACCGGTTGCGTCGTCGCTACCGCCTCGCGCAGCAGGAGCCACATCTGCCCCAGCGTCTCGTCAGCCCATCTCCAGATGCTCTGCAGGAGTTTCACCATCGTCTTCTCGCGTGCTTCGCAATGGACCGTGACGCATCCGCGCGGGGCGCCGGCTGGACGACCCCGGGAAGAGATCAATGACGACGCCTCGAACGCGTCCAGCATCCAGCTTTCGTCCAGCGCTTGCGTCTCTGTCGGCGGCAGGAGCGGGCTGCCCTCCGGCACATAGCCGTCTTGCTGGAATTTCCAAGAGAAGGACTGGAACGATGTCTCCCGATCGATGACCACGTTCGCCGCCGCGGGCAGCGGCCGGGCCGGCTTTTCGGAATCTCTTCCCACCTTCGCGATCACGAGCGCCGACAGATGTCTTTCCTCGGCCGACGGGGCGTCGAGCTCGAAGACCGTGGCGGGCGGCTCAGCGTCGAGCAGCTTCTGGAGTCCTGCCTGCCAATGCTCCTCGGCCGCTTCGGGGAGGCCATGCAGCGCGCCAGCGAATAAGAGCCCCGTTCGCGCGTGCTCGACCTCGCCCTCGGCGGCGCCATTTGCGATCAACCGCTTCGTCAGGTCCGTCAGCAGCGGGTCCTTCACGTAGTCCTCGACCGTCCATGCTTTCGTGGCGTCGAGGATGCGTGAGAGCGCCGATTGCGTCCTCTCGACCTTGTGGACTCGAACCTGCTCGTGCTCCTCGAAGGCCAGTTTCCGGGACGGGTTCACGACGTGAACCTCGTTGTCGACCAGTAGCACGCGATCCGCTACGGGTCGGCGGAGGGCCCGATCGAGCACGGCCTGCACGTGCGCGGGGGTGGCCCTCTCGACTTCGCTCTTCAGGTGGTCCGCGAGGCGGGTAGCCGCCCACAGCGCGCGTTCGAGCGGCAGCGAGCACGCGACGACGCCGATCTGCTCTCCGAGCCAACGGCGGTTCCCCGGGGGCAGTTTCGTGAGTTCCGCCTGCCGTTCGTCGACCAGAATATCCATCATCTGGCGCTTCCACAGCGCGTCATCCGGAAACCGACACGGTTCGGCCGCCACGCCCGCGGCCTCCAGCGGGTGGAGGGGGGTCGCGACGGCCAACCTGCCATCGCGTGCCACGGAGGCGCGCGCAACGTCGGGGTCGGGGTGGAAAGCGAAGCCGCCATTCCGCCGCCGACCGATCGCGATCCAGGTCGCGATGTCGTGCCGCCAGCGATGCGTGACGACGAGGGCGCCTCCTTCGCTCAAGCTCAGGGCCCGGCCTTCCGCGGCCGACTCCTCTACTCGCTCGACGGTCAACGCACCCTTCTCCACGTAGTCCTCGTCGAAGGGCCGCGGGAACGCCATGTGCTGATCTCGAGTCAGGAGCAGGATCACCCGCTGCCACTCGGGAAAGCGCAGGAAGGTCTTGTCAAGGCTGGCGAAAAGCGCGGTCGAATCTTGTGGATTCTCGGTCAGCCCCGCGACATCGATGACCAAACGTATGGGCAGCTTTCCGCCGTCCTTCAGGAACGTCTGTGCCTCGGCATCGATCGCGGTCCGCTCTTCGTCCGTGGCTCCGAGCACGCCGAACAACAACGCCGCCCTTTCCCGAACTTCGAAGAAGAACTTGATCCCTTTCGTTTTTCCCTTGAGGAGCTCGCTCAGTCTAGAGGGGATGCTGCTCTGGCTGACCTGGTCGTCGGCGTGGGCCGCGTTCCACGCCTCGACCCACTCCACAGCGACGATCTTTTGAGGCTTCGTGCTACGCTCCAGCAGATTCCCTAGCGCTTCGTGTACGGGCATGGTAGTCATCCTCCCAAGTGCTCTAGTTGTTCGGCCTGATCCCCGTGGCGCCACGACGTCACTCTACGAGCCTCAATCGTCACATCAAGGCTGCCCGGATTGCTGGCAACCGATTGTTGCCGGCAGCTTGGCAAGTAGAGCGAGTTGCCTTGGCGCTGGCAAGTCCGGCAAGTGGCTTCGGGTCGAATGGCGACAGGGGTCAGGCCCTTCGGGCCGCGATGACGATGCGCGCGCACGCCTCGGCGTCGCTGCCCGCGTCGTGGTGGTTCAACGGAATCTGCAGAAACTGCGCGCACGCGGCCAGGTTCGCGGGCTTCAACTTCCAGGTGCGGCGCGCCACCTTCACGGTGCAGAGGTAGGGCAAACCGGGGGGCACGAGCCCGGCGGCCGCGCAGCAGGTGGCGAGCACGCCGCGGTCGAAGCCGGCGTTGTGGGCGGCCAGGAAGGCGGCGCCGTCGAGCATGGGCTCGAAGTCGCGCCACACGTCGGCGAAGGGCGGCTCGGTCGCCACGTGGCTCCACGCGATGCCGTGCAGGTACGTGAACACGAAGCTCTTGCGGGGCGGGCGGATCAGGCGCGTGACCGAGCGCACCACGCGGTCGCCCTCGACGCGCACCAGCGCCAGCGCGCAGGCCGAGTCGCGGCCGTAGTCGGCGGTCTCGAAGTCGAGGGCCACGAAGGGGCCGTCGGGCGGATGGTCGAGCAGGCGGGGAGCCTTCTGGGGCTTGGGCGCGGGGGGCATGGCGCTACCGGCAGCTGAGCGCGTAGGGCAACGACAGGCCGCCCTTGGGGCAGGTGTCCTCCCAGGGGCCCCACTGCCAGTCGACGGCGCGCACCGTCCACTTGAACGCGCCGTCGACGGGGATGCGCGCGCACGAGACCAGCGTGTCGCCCGGGCGCAGCACGTAGGGCTCGAGGCAGTTGTCTCCGGCTCCCGGGGACCCGGCGGCGCCCCCGATGGCGATGGCCACCTCGGCCTTCTCGACCAGGCCGGCGCAGTCGTCGGAGAGCGTGAGCTGGATCGCGCACTCCGTGGGCTCGGGGTTGGGCGTGGTGCAGGCGTGCCGACACGTCTCGGGCGCGGCCTGGTCGCAGGCCACGAGGAGCACGGGGGCCAGGATCAGGAGCCAGGAGCGCATGGGGGAGACCTCCTGCGATGGGCGCCTACACCCCATCGACGAACTGGCTGCCGTCGTAGCTCCACAGCGCCGGCTTGTCGTCGAGGGTGGTGCGCACGCTCACCGGGCGCTGCCAGAGGCGGCAGAGGTTCTTCAGCACGTCGGCCGCGTAGTCCTTGCGCAGGGGCTGGCCGTCGAAGCGGTGCTCGAGCAGCAGCTCGCCGCGGTTCTGGTGGTTGGCGTCGACCACGTGGATGACCGGCTGCCCGAAGTTCGAGATCGACGAGAGGATCTGCTCCTTGATGCGCTTGAAGTCGCGCGTCATGATCTCGTAGCTGTCGGTGCGTCGGTTGAGCCCGAAGAGGTAGTACTTCGAGCGCCACACGAAGTCTTCGGTCAGGAACTCGTCGAGGAAGGTCACGTCGTTGTGGGTGCGCCGCACCTCGAAGAGCTTCTTCATGCCGAGCCCCAGCTTGCGGTCCCAGTTGGACTTGCGGTGCTGGTCCTCGCACTCCTCGTACTCCTTGCCGAAGCGCCCGCTGTCCCAGCGCTCGCGCACGTCGCGCAGCAGGTCGAGGCCCAGCTTGTAGGGGTTCAGCTGGCGGGGGTGCGGCGCCACGGTCATGGAGTGGTGGTCGGCGAAGTCGACGATCTCGCTGGCGTCGAGCACCTTCTCGGTCATGAGGCGCGAGTGCCAGTAGGCGGCCCAGCCCTCGTTCAGGATCTTGGTCTGGCCCTGGGGCGCGAAGTAGTAGGCCTCCTCGCGGATGAGCTCGAGGATGTCCTGCTGCCAGCGCTGCAGGGGCGCGTTCTCGAGCAGGAACCACAGCACGTCGCGCACGGGCCGGGCGGGGAAGCGCTTGCGGGCCTCGGCGTCCTTCTTCGCCAGCCGATCGCGCTGCTGCTCGATGAACGCCTCGGGGTTCACGTAGGACTCCATGTAGTCCTTCGAGCGGAAGCGCACGATGCGCTCCTCGACCCCCTCGTCGTCGCTGCGGGCCGCGGTCTGGGCGCGCTCGCGCTTGGCCAGGTTCTCTTCCTGGTACGGGAACTGCGGGTCGACAAGATTGTTGATCGACAGGCACGCGTCGAGGAACTCCTCGACCCGGGCGCGGCCGAGCTTCTCCATGTGGCGCCGCACGCGCACCGCATGGTTGGCCATGGCGTCGACCATCTTGCGGTTGGTGTGGGCGAAGAACAGGTTGTTCTTGAAGAAGTCGCTGTGCGCGTACACGTGGGCGATGACGAGCTTCTGGTCGACCAGGCTGTTGCCCTCGAGCAGGTAGGCATAGGTCGGGTCGTTGTTGATGACCATCTCGTAGATCTTGTGCAGGCCGTAGGCGTAGCTCTTCTTCAGCTGCTCGTACGACATGCCGAAGCGCCAGTGCGGGTAGCGCGTCGAGAAGCCCTCGTAGGCGGCCAGCTCGTTCATCTGCCGGTAGTTGACCTCCTCGAACACGGTGTCGAAGAAGTCGAGCCCTTCGGCGCGGGCGATGACGGCGATCTCGTCGACGGCCTTCTGGAGGTAGTGGGGAAGGGCCATGCGTCACCTCCCCGTGCCGAGGAAGGTCTTGATGCAGCCCACGATGCCGTCGCGATCGGCGATGTCGGCCAGCACCACGTTCTCGGCGCCGCCGCACTCGCTCGAGAGCACCTGCAGGAACTGCCCGCTGCCGTAGGGTGACTTGACCTGCCCGTAGCCGAACAGGTTGACCATGGGCAGCAGGCGCTCGGACAGCAGCTTGACGCACTTCTCGTTGTCGTTCGACGACCAGTTGTCGCCGTCGGAGAAGTGGAACGCGTAGAGGTTCCAGTCGGCGGCCGGGTACTTCGCCGTGATGAGGCCCAGGCAGAGCTCGTACGCGCTCGAGATGAGCGTGCCGCCGGACTCCTTGGTGCGGAAGAAGGTGTCCTCGTCGACCTCGCGCGCCGTGGCGTCGTGGATGATGTAGCGGCTCTCGATGCCGTCGTAGTGCCGGCGAATCCAGGTGTCGAGCCAGAACGAGGCGATGCGCACCACCTCCTTCTGCTCGTCGCCCATGGAGCCCGACACGTCCATCATGTAGAAGATGACGGCGTTGTGCTTGGGCTCGACGTCGATCTTGTAGCTGCGGTAGCGCAGGTCTTCGCGGCGGATGGACAGCGTGGGCTTGTCGGCGTCGTAGTCGCCCGTCATGATCTGGCGCAGCAGCGCGCGCCGGTAGGTGCGCTTGAAGTGCCGGAGCGAGTTCGGGCCCGTGGTGCTGATGGTGGTGTACTTGAAGCGCTTCGACTGCAGGGCCCGATCGCCCTTGGGCTGGATGCGCGGCAGCTCGAGCTCTTCGCCCAGGATGTCGGCCAGCTCCTGCAGGCTGACCTCGACCTCGACGGTGTGCTCGCCGGGCTGATCGCCCGCCTGCCCGCGGCCCCCCTGGTCGCCCGGCTGTCCGCCCACCGCGTCGCCGGGCTGGCCCTCGCCCTGGCCCACCCCCTCGCCGTCCTTGCTGCCGTGCACGAAGCGCGGCAGGTCGATCTGCGGAATGGGGATGGGAACGCTCTGGCGCCCGCGCTTGCCCACGATCTCGGACCGCGTCAGGTAGCGCTTCAGATCCTTGCGCACGGTGCCCTTGACGATGTCGCGGAAGCGGCGGTGGTCCTGCTCGATCTTCTCGATCACGGGCGGGCTCCGTTCGAGGGGCTCTGGAACATGATAACGACCGGAGGGGTGGGGCGCCAGCGGGGAGCGTGTGAAGAGGCCGCGCGCGGCGGTTCTACGACACGGGTTGGGCCGTGCGGGCCAGGCACGAGGCGCGCAGGCAGGCGGCGAGTCCGTTGTTGGCCCACACGGCGTCGCCATGGGCCACGCGGGTGAGCACGAAGAGGGCGTCGCCACGCGCGCGCTGCTCGGAGGTCAGGTCGTCCTCGACCTCCTGGTGCAGGGCGTCGACGCCCGCCTGTCGCAGCTCGGCCAGCAGCGCGCGGTTCTCGTCGAGGGTGCCCCCACCCCGCGTGTAGGTGCTGATCAGCTTGTGGTGTGCGCCGGGCGACGTGCGGCCGGACAGCACCCACTCGCGGAAGGCGCGACGCCGTCCGTACAGGGCGTCGAACAGGTAGACTTCGCGCACGTCGAGGCCGCCCACCGCCAGCGAGCACGCGGCGGCCCCGTAGCCGCCGGAGTGGGCCGAGAGGATGACGTTGCCCGTGCGCTCGGATCGGACCACGGCCTCGGGGCCGAGGGCCTGCCGGGCGGGGTCGGACTGCAGCTCGTGGCGCACTTCGTCCAGCAGGCGCCGCAGGCCCCCGGGCGCCGAGAGCTTGCCGGGGTTGCCGTCGGCCGCGTTGACCGGGCCCTGGGGCACGACCAGCAGCGCGTTCCGCCGGCTGGCGACCAGTTGTTCGCGCAGCCGCATGGTGCGGAGGGCGGCGTCGACCGTGCCGTAATGGCCGTGGAAGTGCACGACGACGTCGAGGAGCCCGCTCCGGGCGTCGCGCCAGAGCGCGGGGACGAACACCGCCACGGTGTCGTCGGTGTAGGGCTTCCCGGGGCAGGGGAAGGGCGCGTTCGCGAGCCCGAAGGTCAGCGTGACACCCAGCTCAGAGGCCTCGGCGCGGCGCAGCTTGGGGCCGGCGGTCGCGCCCCCGGCGCCGGCCGACAGCGCCGAGCGCGGTGTGCCGACGGTCAGCAGGGCCGACCCGGCCAGCAACTGCAGGAACGAGCGTCGATCCATCGGGGTGGTCTCCATGCTCGAAAGCATAGCGCGCCTCGCTCCTCGCGTCACGCCCCCTTGACGCTAGGCGTTGCCCGCGCCAGAGTGGCGCCCGAAAACGGCCACGAGCGGGGAGGGTGCGGCACCGACCATGGATGCAACCCTGGTTCTCGAAGACGGCCGGCACTTCCGCGGGCGGGCGTTCGGACGGCACGGCACGGCCACCGGCGAGGTGGTCTTCAACACGGCGCTCACGGGCTACCAGGAGATCCTGACCGATCCGTCGTACCGCGGGCAGATGGTGTGCCTTTGCAACCCGCTCATCGGCAACTATGGCATCTGCCCCGACGACAGCGAGTCGGAGCGCGCGTGGCTCAGGGCGCTCGTGGTGCGCGAGCTGTCGCCGACCTTCTCGAGCTGGCGGGCCACGGTCGACCTGGGCCACTGGCTGGACCAGAGCGGCGTGGTGGGCATCCAGGAGGTCGACACCCGCGCCCTGACGCGCCACGTGCGCGAGCGGGGCTCGCTGATGGCCGTGGTCTCGTGCGACGAGACCGACCCCGAGCGGCTGCTGGCGCGCCTGAAGGAGGTGCCGCCCATCGGCGCGCGCGAGCTGGTCAGCGAGGTCACGTGCGCGGCGCCGTACACGGTCGAGGCCGTGGGACCGGTCCGCCACACCGTCGCCGTGCTCGACTTCGGCGTGAAGCGCAGCATCCTCGGCTCCCTCGCCCGGTTGGGCGTGCAGTGCCGGGTGTTCCCCGCGTCCACCCCCGCCTCCGACCTGCTCGCTTCGGGCGCCGACGGCCTGGTGCTCACGAACGGCCCCGGCGACCCGGCCACGGTCGGCTACGCCATCGAGACCACGCGCGCCGTGGTCGGCAGGTTGCCCGTGCTCGGCATCTGCCTGGGCCACCAGATCCTCGCCCTGGCCCTGGGCGGTCGCACGTTCAAGCTGCCCTTCGGGCACCACGGCGGCAACCACCCGGTCAAGGATCTGGCCACGGGGCGCGTCGAGATCACCGCCCAGAACCACAACTACGCCGTTGACCCGGCCTCCCTCGAGCACGCCGGCGTCACCATCACCCACCTGAACCTGAACGACGGCACGGTCGAGGGCCTGCACGCGCCCAAGCTGCGGTTCCAGAGCCTGCAGTACCACCCCGAGGCCGCGCCGGGGCCGCACGACTCGGCGCACCTGTTCGCGCGCTTCGTCGACGCCCTGCCGGGAGGTGCGTGATGCCCCGCCGCGCCGACATCTCGAAGGTGTTCGTCATCGGCTCGGGGCCCATCGTCATCGGGCAGGGCTGCGAGTTCGACTACTCGGGCGCGCAGGCGTGCAAGGCGCTCCGGGAAGAGGGCTACCAGGTCGTGCTCGTGAACTCGAACCCGGCCACGATCATGACCGACCCCGAGTTCGCCGACCGCACGTATATCGAGCCCCTCACGATCGGCGTGCTCACCCGCATCCTCGAGAAGGAGCGCCCCGACGTGCTGCTGCCGACCGTGGGCGGGCAGACGGCGCTGAACCTGGCCGTGCGCCTGGCCGAGGCCGGCATCCTGCGCGAGTACGGCGTGCGGCTCATCGGCGCGCGCCTCGACGCCATCCGCGTGGCCGAGGACCGCCGGCTGTTCCGCGCCGCCATGGAGTCGATCGGGCTGGCCGTGCCGCGCTCGGCCACCGCGGGCTCGGTGAAGGACGCCCTCGAGATCGTCAAGGACATCGGCTACCCGGCCATCATCCGGCCCTCGTTCACCCTGGGGGGCTCGGGCTCGGGCATCGCCTACAACCGCGAGGAGTTCGAGGAGCAGGTGCGGCGCGGCATCGAGGCGTCGCCCGTGCACGACGTGCTGATCGAGGAGTCGGTGCTCGGCTGGAAGGAGTACGAGCTCGAGGTGATGCGCGACCGCAACGACAACTGCGTGGTCGTGTGCACCATCGAGAACCTGGACCCCATGGGCGTGCACACCGGCGACTCCATCACGGTGGCGCCGGCGCAGACGCTGTCGGATCGCGAGTACCAGACCCTGCGCGATCAGGCGCTGCAGGTCATGCGGCGCGTGGGCGTCGAGACCGGCGGCAGCAACGTGCAGTTCGCCGTGAACCCCCGGGACGGCCGGGTGGTGGTCATCGAGATGAACCCGCGCGTGTCGCGCTCGTCGGCCCTGGCCTCGAAGGCCACCGGCTTCCCCATCGCGCGCATCGCGGCCAAGCTGGCCGTGGGCTACACCCTCGACGAATTGCCCAACGAGATCACGGGCCGGACGCTCGCCTGCTTCGAGCCGGTGCAGGACTACTGCGTGGTCAAGGTGCCGCGCTTCGTGTTCGAGAAGTTCCCGGCCGCCCCCGATCGCCTGGGCACCCAGATGGCCTCGGTGGGCGAGACGCTGGCCCTCGGCCGCACCTTCCGCGAGGCGCTGCAGAAGGCGCTGCGCGGGCTCGAGACGGGCCGGGCGGGGCTCGGGTGCGACGGCCTGGACCCGCAGCGCTCGTTGAACGAGCTGAAGCAGGGGCTGCGCACGCCGAGCTCGCAGCGCATCTTCCAGGTGCGCCAGGCGTTGCTGGCGGGCCTGGGGGTCGACCCGGTGGCGCACCTCTCGGGCATCGACCCCTGGTTCGTCGAGCAGATCGCCGAGATCGTGCGGATCGAGGGCCTCCTGCGCGCCTTCCAGGGCGACGCGCTGCCCTCGATCCTGCTCAGCAAGGCCAAGCGCAGCGGCTTCGCCGACACGCAGATCGCGCGCCTGACCGGCAGCACCGAAGACGCCGTGCGTGCGCGCCGAGAGGCCGAGGGGCTCTTGCCCGTGTTCAAGCTGGTCGACACCTGCTCGGGCGAGTTCGAGGCCCGCACGCCGTACTTCTACTCGACCTACGAGGACGAGACCGAGTCCGGCCGCAGCACCCGGCCGCGCTACATCGTGCTGGGCGGCGGCCCCAACCGCATCGGGCAGGGCATCGAGTTCGACTATTGCTGCGTGCACGCGGTGCTGGCCCTGAAGTCGCTGGGCTTCGAGACCATCATGGTCAACAACAACCCCTCGACCGTCTCGACCGACTTCGACATCCCGAGCAAGCTGTACCTCGAGCCGCTCACGCTCGAGAACGTGCTCGAGATCGTGCGTCACGAGCAGCCCGACGGCGTGCTGGTGCAGTTCGGCGGCCAGACCCCCTTGAAGCTGGCGCGCGGGCTGCAGGCGGCCGGCGTGCCCATCGCCGGCACCTCGCCCGACTCCATCGACCTGGCCGAGGATCGCGAGCGCTTCGGCGCGCTGCTGGCCGAGCTGCACATCCCCTGCCCCGAGTACGGCACCGCGCGCTCGCTCGACGAGGCGCTGGCGGTGGCCGACCGCATCGGCTACCCCGTGCTGGTGCGCCCCTCGTACGTGCTGGGCGGGCGCGCCATGGTGGTGGTGTACGAGCCCTCCGAGATGGAGCGCCGCATGCGCGAGGCCGTCAAGGTCTCGCCCGGCCACCCCGTGCTCATCGATCGCTACCTCGAGGACTCGTTCGAGGTCGACGTCGACGCGGTGTGCGACGGCGACGACGTGCTCATCGGCGGCATCATGGAGCACATCGAGGAGGCCGGCATCCACTCGGGCGACTCGGCCTGCGTGCTGCCGTCGTACCTCATCCCCGAGGAGGCCAAGGCGACGATGCGCGCCTACACGCGCAAGATGGCCCTGGCGCTCAGCGTGAAGGGGCTCCTCAACGTGCAGTACGCCATCCACGGGGGAGAGGTGTTCGTGCTCGAGGTGAACCCGCGCGCCTCGCGCACGGTGCCCTTCGTGTCGAAGGCCACGGGCGTGCCGCTGGCCAAGATCGCGGCGCTCTGCGCCGTCGGGAAGAAGCTCCGCGACCTCGTCCCCTCGCTCGACGAGCCCGTGCCCAACGGTGTGTTCATCAAGGAGTCGGTCTTCCCCTTCGATCGCTTCCCCGGCGTCGACACTGTGCTCGGCCCCGAGATGCGCTCGACCGGCGAGGTCATGGGCCACGCGCCCACCTTCGGCGCCGCGTTCGCGAAGTCGCAGCAGGCCGCCGGCGAGGCGCTGCCGGCGCGGGGCGCGGTGTTCGTCAGCGTGAACGACTTCGACAAGGAGAACGTGGTGCCCGTCGTGCGCGACCTGGCCGAGCTCGGTTTTCGCGTGCACGCTTCGCAGGGCACGGCCGAGGCGCTCCGGCGCCACGGCCTGCACGTCGAGGTCGTGTTCAAGGTGAACGAGGGCCGGCCCAACGTGGTCGACCTGATCAAGAACGGCGACCTCGACCTGCTGGTCAACACGCCCCTGGGCGCCGAGTCGTTCTACGACGAGAAGGCCATGCGCCGCGCGGCCTTCGAGCACCGCGTGCTGACCCTCACGACCCTCTCGGCCGCCCGGGCGGCGGTCGAGGCCATCCGCTCGCTGCGCTCGGGCGCGGTCGAGGTGCGGTCGTTGCAGGAGGTGTACGAGCCCACGGCGTGACCGTGCCACCCTGGCGCGACCTCCGTGGAGACCGGTAGGAGGGTGACGTGCGCATCCTGTTCGTGTGGCCCAAGGCGTTCGAGCTGACCCAGACCTTTCCCCTGGCGTTCGCCAGCCTCGTGACCACGCTCGATCGGGCGCGGCACGAGGTGCGCCTGCTCGACGGCAACCTCGACGACATCGCGAGCGACTCCGAGCGCTTCCGCGACGAGGTGGCCGCGTTCGCGCCCGACTTCGTGGGCTTCTCGTGCTGGGCCTTCGGCGCGGCCGAGGTCTTCCGCGGGGTCGCGGCGGTCAAGCAGGTGTGCCCCAACGCCGTCACGGCGGTGGGGGGCGTGCACGTCACGCTCTACCCGCGCGTGTTCGAGCAGGTGCCGGCGATCGACTTCATCTTCCGGGGCGAGTCGCTGCGCGCGTTCCCGCGCTTCGTCGACGAGCTGGAGCGGGGCACGCGGCGCTGGGAGACGGTGGGCGGGCTCGGGTGGCGCGACGCCGAAGGCAAGGTCGTCCTCAACCCGACCGAGACGATCACGGACCTCGACGAGTCGCCGTATCCGGACTACGAGTTCGCGGGCCTGGCGCGCTACCACCGCATCGGCTACGGATTCCTGACGTCGGCGTCGCGCAGCGCGCCCATGTTCGCGACGCGCGGGTGCCCGTTCGCGTGCGAGTACTGCTGCGCGCCGCTGCACAACGGCACCTACCGCCACCACTCCATCCCGTACGTCACGGGACAGATCCGCAAGCTCTACGAGCAGTTCCGCATCGACTACGTGAACTTCATGGACGACAACCTCACCGAGGACCTGGACTTCGCCAAGGACCTCTGCCGGGCCCTGGCCGCCCTCCGCCTGCCCATCACGTACTGCGCCGGCCGCGGCTTCCGCATCGACCGGACCGATCCCGAGCTGTTCCGCCTCATGAAGATCGCGGGCTTCGACTCGGTCACGCTGCCCCTCGAGAGCGGCAGCGATCGCATCCTGGAGCAGATGGGCAAGCAGGTGACCACGGCGCCGGTCATCGAGAAGTCGCGGCAAATCCGCGCGGCCGGCCTCAAGGTGTACGCCTTCGTCATCTACGGTTATCCCGACGAGACCGAAGACGACATCCGGCAGTCGATCGAGCTGCTGCGCGCGTGCAGGCCCGACTACTTCCTGTTGTTCCGCTTCAACCCCCTGCCCGGAACGGCCGTCTACCGCCGGCTGGTCGAGCGGGGCGAGATCCCCGAGCTCGGGCTCGCGTCGATCCCCTACAACTTCACGCGCGGCTCGTGCACGTACACGCCCCCCGGCCTGGCCCGCTACGACTTCCGCGGCGTGCTCTTCCGCGAGTACCTGCGCATGTTCGCCACGCGACCGACCACGATCTACCACTACTTCCGCCGCAACCACCTGCGCAGCTCCCTGGGCGTTCTGCGCGGCCGCTACGTGGAGGCGTGATGCGCGTCCTGCTGGTCAAGGCCCGGAACCTCCGGGCGAGGAACACGTCGCACACGCCGCCCCTCGGCGTGCTCTCGTTGGCGGCCTACCTCCGCCAGCACCTGGCCGCCGAGGTGCGCGTGGTCGACGTGGAGCGCATGGCGGACCCCGATCGCGAGGTGGCCGAGGCCGTGCGGGCGGCGGAGCCCGATCTGGTGGGCGTGAGCGGCATCACGTGCGAGGCCCCCATGCTCCACCGCGCCGCGGAGTTGGCCCGCGGCGTTCGGCCCGGTGTGCCCGTGATCGTCGGCGGCCCCTACCCGTCGTCCGATCCCGACGCGGCGCTGGCCGACGCGAACATCGACGCCGCGGTGCTCGGCGAGGGCGAAGAGACCCTGCTCGAGGTGGCCCGCCTGGTGCGCGAGCAGGGCCGGGCCTGGAGCGCCCCCGACGCGCTCGCGGCCGTGCGCGGGCTCGCGTGGCGCGCCGCCGACGGGCTCGTCCGGCGCTCGGCGCCGCGTCCGCCCATCGCCGATCTCGACGCCCTGCCCATCCCTGCCTGGGACGCCATCGACGTGGGCTGGTACTGGCGCCGCCGCAGCATGTCGACCTGCGGCGTCCGACCCTACCTGCCCGTGTTCACGTCGCGGGGGTGCCCCTACCGCTGCACCTACTGCCACAACCTGTTCGGCCGCACCTTCCGCGCCCGCAGCGCCGAGTCGGTGCTCGACGAGCTCGCTCACCTGCACCGCACCTACGGGGTGAACGACTTCGAGCTGCTCGACGACAGCGTCAACATCGACCGCGCCCGCTTCATCGCCATCCTGACCGGGCTGCTCGAGCGCGGCCTGCACCCCAAGCTCAACTTCCCGAACGGCGTGCGCACCGACCTGCTCGACGACGAGCAGATCCGGCTGCTCCACCGCGTGGGGGTCGGCGAGATCTCGGTGGCCGTCGAGACGGCCTCGCCCCGGCTGCAGAAGCGCACGCGCAAGAACCTCGACCTCGAGCGGGTGCGCCACAACATCGAGCGGATGGCCGACCTGCGCATCTTCACGCGCGGCTTTTTCATGCTCGGCTACCCGACCGAGACCGAAGCGGAGCTGCTCTCGACCATCGACTACGCGGCGCGTTCGCGTCTGCACCTCGCGTCGTTCAACATCACGAACCCGTTCCCGGGCACGCCCATCCACGCCGAGTTCGCGGCGCTCGGCAAGCTGCTCCCCGACGTCGACCCGGGCGACTTCGAGTACGAGCGCGCCCCGTTCAACGGCAGCGAGGTCTCCGACCCGCGGTTCCAGCAGCTCTTCCGCCTGGCGTACCTGCGGTTCTACGGCCGGCCGGGGCGCGTGCTGCGCATCTTGCGCGATCGGCCCTACCGTACGGGCTACGCCGCCGAAGCCGCCAGCCTGCTCAGCAAGTTCGCGAGCTTCAGCCGCCTGCGCGAGGTCCTGCGGTCGTGAGCACGCCGACACCCCACCTCACGCTGCTCCTGAAGCCGAGCAGCTTCGCGGTCTCGACCTTCCCGCCCCTCAGCCTGCTGTCGCTCGCCACCTGCCTGCGGGAGCGCGGGCACGAGGCGCGCGTGCTGGACCTGGGCTTCCCCGCCGACGCCGCTGCGCTCGCGGCCGCCGCGACGGGGGGGGAGGCGCCCCTGCTCCTCGGGGTCACCGCCACTACGCCCGAGTTCTCGGCGGCCGTGCGGCTGGTCGGCGACCTGAAGGCCCGCTTCCCGGCGGTGCCGGTCGTGCTGGGCGGGGTGCACGTGTCGGCCCTGGGCGCCGAAGCCCTCGCCGAGGCGGGCGCCGACCTCGGGGTGATCGGGGAGGGCGAGGCCACCCTCGACGAGCTCGTGGGGGCGTTGAAGGCCGGTGGGCGATCCGCCGACCTGGCGAGCGTGCGCGGCCTCGTGCGGCGCACGCCCGACGGGTGGCGCACCAACGCCCCGCGGCCGCCGCAGGCCGACCTCGACGCCCTGCCCGCGCCCGACTGGAGCCTGGTGCCCACCGAGCGCTACTTCGGCGAGCCCTGGGGCATCTTGCAGAAGCGCGCGCGCACCGGCTTCGTGGTGACCTCGCGCGGCTGCCCCCACGCGTGCACGTTCTGCGCCTCGCACGTCACGCAGGGTCGGGGCTTTCGGGGCCGCAGCCCGGGGGTGGTCGTCGACGAGATCGAGGCGCTCTACCGCGACCACGGCGTGCGCGAGATCCTCATCGCCGAAGACAACTTCACGTACGATCGGGAGCGCGCCGCGGCCATCTGCGACGAGATCCTGCGCCGGGGCCTCGACCTCGCGTGGCGCACGCCCAACGGGGTGCCGGCCGACTCGCTCGATCGGCCGCTGGTGGCGCTCATGAAGCGGAGCGGCTGCTACCTGCTGGGCTTCGGGCTCGAGTCGGCCAACCGCGACGTGCTGGCGCGCACCGGCAAGCGCCTCGAGCTCGACCGTGTGCTCGACACCATCGCCCTGGTGCGCGAGCACGGCCTCACGACCTTCGGCACCTTCGTGCTGGGGCTCCCTGGCGAGACCCGGGCGTCGGCCCTCGAGACCATCCGCTACGCCGTCGACTCGGGGCTCGACATCGCCCACTTCGGCGCGTACGCGCCCTATCCGGGCTCGCCCGACTTCGAGTTGGTGCGTCATCGCCCCGAGCTCCGCGACTGGGACCGCTACGTGGCGTTCGACGCGCTGCCGGGCGGGGCGCTGCCTCCGGCCGAGCTGAAGGCGCTGCTGCGCCGGGCCTACGCCTCGTTCTACCTGCGCCCCGCCCGCTGGCGGCTCTACCGGCAGATGCTGGGGCCGGCCCAGGTGCTGGCGGCCTCCCGGGCGCTCTTCCACTACCTGAAGTGAGTCAGCGCAGGAGGACGATGGCGCCGCCGCGCACGTAGCGGACCGCGTCGGACACCGAGCGCACGTTCCGGAGTTGCCCGAGCACGTAGGGCAGGCGCAGGTAGAACTCGCGGAACGCGCGGCGCAGCAGGTCGGTGAGCTCGGCCTCGGTCATGGTCGCGGGCACGTACGAGACGTCGTACATGTTCATGGCGTCGAAGCCCTTGAAGCCCGGCTCGTCGCGGACCTCGTCGTAGATCGCCGTGCCGGGGAAGGGCGTGAGGCTCGCCACGTTCACGAAGTCGAGGTCCAGGCTCTTCATGTAGGCGATCGTCTGAAGCCCCTCGGCGCGGGTCTCGGTCGGCAGGCCGAAGATGAACATGCCGTAGGTCTGCAGGCCGGCGGCGCGGATGGCCGCTACGGCCTTGCGCGCCTGGTCGAGGGTGACGTCCTTGCGGATGCGCGCGAGCAGGCGCTCGGACCCGGTCTCGAGGCCGAGCAGGAGCCGCCAGCACCCGGCGCGCTTCATGGCCGCCAGCAGCTCGGGGTCGACGGTGTCGACGCGGGCGCTGGCCGCCCAGCTGAGATCGAGGCGGCGCTCCTGCAGCAGCGCGCAGAAGCGCAGCACGCGCCGGCGGTCGAGGGTGAAGTTGTCGTCGTAGAACAGCACCTCGCGCACGCCGTGGCGCGCCTGCAGCAGCTGGATTTCGGCCACCAGGCTCTCGGCGCTGCGCAGGCGCGTGCGCTGCACCGTGTGGCAGAACGTGCAGCGGCCCGGGCAGCCCCGCGAGCCGAAGACGGCCGCGAAGGGCAGCCGACGGTACGACTGGGGCGAGGGGCGGTAGGCGCGGAGCCCCAGGTGCTCCCGCTCGGGCAGCAGCATGGCGTCGAGGTCGGTGATCAGGGCGTCCTTCGGGGAGGCCACGACGCGCCCGTGCTCGCGGTACGCGAAGCCATCGAGCGGCCCCGGGGCGCGGCCCTCGCCCAGCGCCGTGGTGTACTCGGCGAAGACCTGCTCGGCGTCGCCGTAGAAGGCGGCGTCGGCCTCGGGGCAGTCGGCCAGGGCCTGGCCGCGCACGGCGTTGACGTGGGCGCCGCCCAGGGCGAGCGTGAGGGCCGGGAAGCGGGCCTTCAGGTCGCGCGCCAGGCGGCAAGCCTCGCTCCAGTTGAAGGTCACGCAGGAGAGCCCCACCAGGTCCGGGCGCTCCTGTTCGAGGCGGCGCAGCAGCTCGCCGGGGGGGGAGCACAGGCCGTCGACGATCGACACCTCGTGTCCGGCCCGGCGCAGGTAGGCCGCCAGGTACAGCAGCCCGTAGGGCGGCTGGAGCCCGAGGATGGGGCGGTTCCCTCCGAGCAGCTTCAGGGGCCCGCTGAACGCCTGGAAGCGGCGGGGCAGGATGCTGCTCATGGGCTGGGGAGGCGTGGCCAGGAGCACCCTCACGGCGGCCCCCCGCCGGCCCGTCCCGCGCGCGCGTTGTGCCAGCGGGCCAGGAGCAGCCGCGCCCCGTCGACGAGGCCGAGCGTGACGCCCGCGAGCCACACGAAGCGCGTGACGACCATCCAGGCGAAGACCCGCAGGCGCCCGTAGCTGCCCATGCCGTCGCCGAGCCAGGCGAAGAACCGGCGATGCACCCCCAGGAGCGCGCCGACGCCCGCCACCTGCGAGAGCCCGGCCGCCGCCAGGCCCACCGGGCCGAGGACGACGCCCGCGAGCGAGCCCAGCATGAGGCCCGCGATCGCGAGCTGGAGCGCGATGGGCTCGCCGCTGTACAGGTCCCTGGTGACGAGCATGCCCGGGAAGCGGAACACGCTGAGCACGCCCACCCGCGAGAAGCTGAGCTGCTGCTTCAGGTAGCCGCGCCAGGTGTCGCGGAAGTGGTGCCGCACCAGGTTGTCGTGGCTCCAGAGGATGGTGTGGCCGCGCCCCGCGATCAGGTAGCCGAGCTCGGAGTCTTCGTTGGCGGCCACGGCCTTCTCGTGGGCGTGGTCCGGGCCCGGCGTCAGGTAGTACTCGGGGTAGCCGCCGACCTCGTCGAAGACCTCGCGCGCCAGGATGCAGTTGGCGGAGGTGGTCGTGCGCAGCCGCGGCGAAGGCAGGCAGAGGCGCCGGAAGAAGGCCTCGTACGACGCGAAGAGCGCGGCGGGCGGGTCGCCGTGGCTCACGACGTAACCGCTGCAGAGGACGCGGGCCTGGGGGTGGGCCGCCAGCAGGCGCCGATAGGTCGAGAGCCAGTCGTCCGGCACCGTCACGTCGGCGTCGACGAAGGCCAGCAACGCGCCGGTGGCGACCCTTGCCCCCTCGTTGCGCGCCACCGCCTGGCCCTTGTTGGCGGGCAGCTCGACCAGGCGGAACCCGGCCTCGGCGCAGAGGGAGCGGGCGAGCTCGAGCGAGCCGTCGCGGCTGCGGTCGTCGACGACGATGACCTCGTGGTTCGGGTCGGTCTGACGGGCGAGCGCCCCGAGGCAGCGCTGCAGCGTGCCGAGCGCGTTGTAGACGGGCACGATGACCGAGATTTTCGGGTGCCGGGCGTCTTCCATGCCAGCTAGCCCAGATAGTGATACAGCACCCGCGCCACCTCGGGCCAGCGCCCCGGGCCGAGCTCGCGCGCGAGCAGCCGCAGGCGCGCCGGTCGCAGGAAGAAGTGGGGGTAGGCGAAGCGCAAGAGCGCCTTCAGCTGGTCGGGCGGCACGTCGGACACCGGGAAGGGCTTGTAGAACAGGTAGCGATCCCAGTCGTGCAGGCCCGGCAGGTGCTCGAGGCGCTCGTACTCGGCCGAGCCGGGGTAGGGCGCGAAGATGCCGAAGTGGGCCAGATCGAGCTCGGAGCCGGCGGCGTAGCGGATGGTGCGGAGCGCCGAGGCGTACGTGTCGCCGGGCAGGCCCAGGATGAAGTAGCCGAAGGTGATGACGCCCTGCTCGCGGACCATGTGCACCGCGTCGGCCACCAGGTCGAGGTTCAGGCGCTTGTGCACGTGCGCCAGGACCGCCTGGTCGCCCGACTCGATGCCGAAGCCCAGCAGGTAGCAGCCGCTCCGCTTCATGAGCGCCACCAGCGGCCGATCGAGGGTGTCGATGCGAACGCCGTTGGGGGTGCGCCACGAGATGTCGAGGCCCCGGCGCAGGATCTCGTCGCAGATGGCCGCGGCGCGCGCCCGGTCGAAGGTGAAGTTGTCGTCGATGAACAGGAACTCGTGTACGTCGCGGGCGCGGTAGAGCGCCTCGATCTCGTCGACCACGTGGCCGGGGCTGCGGCCGCGGAACGGCCTGCCGAGGGTGGCGTGCGAGGCGCAGAACGTGCAGCCGAAGGGGCAGCCGCGCGAGGTCATGATCACGGCCGTGCGCGCGCGCCGCTGCATGAGGTGCCAGGGCTTCGTGAAGTAGCGCTCGGACCGCAGCAGGTCCCAGGCCGGGTGGGGCAGGGCGTCGAGGTCGCGGAGCAGAGGGCGCGGCGGGTTCGTGACCAGGGCTCCGTCGCGGGGGTGCACCAGGCCCCGGATGCCCGTCAGATCGGCGCAGGGGCCGGAGGTCCGCAGCGCGGTCACGAGCTCGAGCAGGGGCTCCTCGCCCTCGCCGACGACCCCGAGGTCGGCGCCCGCCTCGGCCACGGCCCCGGCGCCGAGCGCGGTGGTGTGGATGCCGCCGAGCACCACCGGGACGCCGGGGAAGCGGGCCTTCAGCGAACGGACCAGGCGGATCGCCTCGGGGAACTCGGGGGTGGTGGCCGTGATGCCGAAGACGGTGGGGGCGTCGTCGCGGGACAGAGCGGAGAGATCGGCCACGTCGTCGGGGAAGCCCAGGTCGAGGACGCGCACGCCGTGACCGTGCTGGCGGAGGTAGGCGGCCAGCAGGAGCAGGTTCAGCGGGGGCGAGCTCGAGAAGGCGAAGCTGGCGGGCTTCAGCAGGACCGCCGCCAGGCCAGCGTCAGCAGTCGGCCGCGCGGGCATGTTTCTCCTCCGTCAGGGGCCCGGGGGGTCTCCCCCAGGGCGCGTAGTGTACCACAACGCGCGCGCCGCGGCTTGACACGCTTCCCGAGCCCCCCATACTCGCAGGCGAGAGGGGCCCCCACGTGGCAAGACGACGGACGATCAGCCTGGTGGCGCTGAACCGCGATCGCGAGCACGAGCCGGGGTACAACCTCTCGAACACCTACGGGCTCTATGTGCTCACGTGGTACGCGCGGCAGGACGCGCTCGTGCGCCAGCGCTGCGACTTCGCGATCCGCGACGTGCCCTTCGAGGCGCGGCAGGGGCCGGCCGTGCAGGCGCTCGTCCGTGAGCCGGTCGACGTGCTGGGGCTGTCGTGCTCGACGTTGTCGACCGCGTGGGTCGAGCGGGTCATCGAGGCCTCCCGGGCGGTCGACCCCGAGCGTTTCATCCTGCTGGGCGGCGACTTCGTGTCGGTCGTGCTGGGGCGGGGCCGTGTGCCCATGAACGAGCGCGTGGTGGTCTTCCCGTGGGGCACGGGGCGTACCGAGGAGCCCTTCCTGGCCGTCATGCGCGCGTTGGCCGCGACCGGCACGCTCACGTCCGACGATCTCGAGCGCATCCCCGGCATCACGTGGTGGTCCAGCGACGGCGCTCGGCACGACAACCCGCCCGGCGAGTACGTGCCGCTCAGCCGCATCGCGTCGCCCTACCTCGCGGGCGAGCCGCCCATGCCCACCTTCGGCGACTTCCTCTTCGTGCGCGCCGGCTTCGGGTGCCTGTCGAAGTGCCGCTTCTGCATCTGGGGCGGCAAGGGGCACGGCGTGCGCACCATCGACTGGCCGCCCCTGGAGCGCGTGCGGGGCGAGCTGGCCCTGGCCGCGCGCGCGGGGGTCCGCGATGTCGAGGTGTGCGCCGAGGCCGTGAACTACAACGAGCCCTTCCTGCTCGAGCTGCTCGACGCCCTCGACTCCGACACGCTCGCGCGAAACCGCGCTACGGTGTCGATCGTGCTGAAGACGTCGCACCTCACCGAGGCCCAGACGCGCGCCTTCCTCCGCCAGCCCGACGGGCTGCTCATGCTGCTGTGCGGCATCCAGAGCCTCGAGCCGAAGGCCGCCTCGGCCAGCGGGCGGAAGAGCATGCCCCTCGACGAGATCCGGCGTACCCTGGCGCCGCTGGCCGGGCACCACCCCATCAAGCTGCCCTACCTCTTCCCGTTGCCCCACGAGCCGCTGCCGGTGTTCCAGAAGAACGTCGAGCGCTTGCTGACGTTGCCGAACGTGGCGATCGAGGTGAACCAGCTGTTGACGGCGCCCCACCTCGAGTTCGGCCGCACCCCGGAGCGCTGGGGCTACCGCACCGAGGAGATCGAGGGCATCTCGTTCGCCAGCGCCTGCGAGGGCTTCCCCGAAGACGACGTCCTGCGGGCCCAGGAGTGGCTGCGCTCGTTGTCCGACGCGACCGACCTGCGCATCTGGGACGCCGAGCAGTGGCGCCGCCGGAGCGAGCTCGAGCCCGCCGTCGAACCGGGGCGGGAGGGGCAGGCGGTCGTGGGGGTGAGCGGCATCTTCCAGATCTCGACCTCGATCTCGACCGCGACCGCGAACCGCCCCGAGCCGGCGGCGTCGCCCGAAGAAGCCCACCAGGCCGCGCCCCCGCCGAAGACCGGCGTCCGAGGCCTGCCCAAGGCCGACCAGGAGCGCCTGAAGACGCTGGTCCTCTGGTTCGAGCGCCGGGGCGTGCCCCCCGTCTTCGCGCCCGGCAAGGTGCTGCTAGAGGTCGGCGATCCGGCGCAGCAGGGCGGGCGCGCCCGCGTCGAGATCCGCAAGGCCTCCGACGATCCGTGCTACGCGCTCTTCGGCTCGCTGGCCGTCAGCTTCAGCGGGCCCGACCCCATGACGCCCACCACGCGCAAGCTGCTGGTCGCCGTGGCCCGGTTGCTCTCGCCCCAGGCGGGGTCACCGGCCGGCGGGTGAGAGGTAGCGCTCGATCACCTCGTACAGCTTCTGCGTCCTCGGGGTGAGGGCGCCGTCGTACGCGTGGCTGACGACCAGCCCGCCGAGGCGCAGGTACCCCGCGCGGCTCCCGTCGGCGGCCGCGATGGTCAGGCGCGTCAGCACCCCGGGTCGCGCCGGGTCGCGCCAGCGGAGCTCGACGGTGCCCGGCCCGAGCCTGGGGTGCACGCCCTTGGCGCGGAGCCACGCGAGCAGGGGCGCCAGCCTCGCGCGGTCGTCGGGGGCGAAGCCTTCGAGCGGTTCGGCTTGCGGGGAGGCGGAGGCCACCATCAGCGACCGATAGCCCTCGAGCGGGGTCTCGTCGCGCCCCGACTCGGATTTGGCCACGAACCTTTCGGGATCGCCCTGCTCGGCGAGCAGCCGGTAGCGGGCCTGGACCACGTCGGGCGGCACCTTCGGCGTGAGGCGCACGGAGCGCGTGCCCGGGCGCTCGGAGTACTGCACGAAGTGCGCGCGATCGAAGGCGCGCGCGGCCTCCAGCGACGCCCGGAAGTCGGCGTCGTCCTCGGTGGGGAAGCCGACCAGCAGGTTCGTGTGCACTTCGGTGGCGGGCGACAGGCGCTTCAGGTCGGCGACCACCGCGAGCACGTCGGCCACGGCGTAGCGGCGCCGCATGAGCTCGAGCAGCCGGTCGCTGCCCGACTGGAGGGGCACGCAGGCGTAGTCGAGCGCCAGGTCGGCCAGCACCTCGCGGAGGCGCGGCCAGATCTTCAAGAGCCACTGCGGCTCGAGGTAGTTGATGGCCACGTGCAGGCCCGCATCGACGGCCAGCAGGTCGCGGAGCAGGGTGGGCAGGTCGGTGCCGATATCGGCGCCGTAGCTGGCGCAGTCGTCGCCGAACAGGAAGAACCGCCGGGTGCCCGCCGCGTGGCCCGCGCGCACGTCGGCCACGATGGCCTCGCGGGGCCGGCTGCTGAGGCCGCCGATGGCGAACTTCACCGAACAGTAGCTGCAGGTGCCCAGGCATCCGCTGGCCACCCGGACGTGGCGGTAGCCCGAGCCCACGAAGGGGTAGGCGTACAGGCCCTCGTCGAGGCCCTCCGGCTCGACCTCGGCGAGGTCGCCGGCCAGCGACGCCCGCGCGTTCAGCTCGGACAGATCCTTCACCACGGTCACGCCCAGGCCGTCGAGCCCGTGCTCGGGCATGCGGGGCAGGCAGCCGGTCACGATGATCTCGGTCGACACCGCCACGCGGTCGCGGAGCGAGGTCACCAGGTCGACGCACTTGCGGGCCAGGGACGCCGCCGCGCCGCAGGTGGTCACGACGACGCAGTCGGCCGCACCCGGCTCGGCGACGACCTCCCAGCCGTTGGCCTCGAAGTGCCGGACGATCGCGGAGCCGCGGTGGGCGTTGGACTCGCAGCCGCCCACCGCCGAACAGAGGAAGAGCTTCTTGGGCATCCCGCGCTGGCCCCGGCTGTCGACGCGCCGCGATGGTGGCAGAGAACCACGGCCGACTCAAGCCGAAGCGGGCGAACGGGCTTGCCGGGTTCGCGGCCGCTCCCTATCATCCGGACCTGACGATGAAAGAACAGGGCGCGCACGTGCTTCGAAGCCCGTTCCATTTCGAGGAACGCGTCGTCTCCCCGGAGGCCGATCTGCAGAGGGGCCGCCTGCTCGTCGCGGCCGCCAGCGTGGCGCTCTTCGTGGCCCTTGGCCTGACCCGCTACCTCCAGCACGCCAACCTGTCGCCCTTCGGGGCCTACTTCTACGAGTTCTTCTACGGGTACGTGCACCCCGCCGGCTACCCCCGCCTGCCCGAGGCCTGGCCTCTCGATTGCTCCACGCGATCCGTGACCTTCCTGGGGTGGGTCGCGGCCGTGCAGTACGAGCTGATCGCGATCGTCCTGGGGCCCAGCCAGTGGAGCCACCTGGCGGTCGGCGTGGCCATGAACGCGCTCACCTTCGCCGGGGGCCCGCTGCTCTACGAGATCGGCGTGCGCACCGGCCTGCCGGCGCGGCGGGCGCTGCTCCCCGCGCTCTCGTACGTGGCCTGCTACAGCCTGGTCGAGCGCGCCGGCTGGGACTTCGTGCTCCCCACCGCCACGGCCTGGTTCGCCGCGGTCTTCGCGGTGCAGCAGGGCCGACGCGTCCTCCTCGGGGTCGCCCTGTTCACGATCCTCGGCTCGTACCTGGTGGCGTACCCGAGCCTCGTGGCCTTCATCTGGCTGGTACGTCGCTTCCAGCCGCGCGATCGTCCCGAGGTGCTCCCCCGGTGGTTCGCGATCGGCCTCACGGCCTTGACCGTCGCTACGTTCGTTGCCTTCGTGCTCATGTTCACGGGGGTCCTGCGCACGACGTGGACCCTCGAGGCGTTGCGCTCGAGCAGCTTCCTGAGGGTGGCGGCGGCGCAGAACGTCGAGCACGTCGCGACCGTCCTGGTCTTCAACCTGGCGGGGATCGCGGTGCTGTTCGCGTCGTTCGGCTTCCTGTCCCTCACGCGGAGCGTGTTCCTGCTGCTCGCCCTGCCCGATGTGGGCTACTACCTGCTGGGCCGCCTGGAGCTCGGTCGGAGCCCCGTCGATCACGGCCAGATTCCCGTCACCGCCGCGCTGCTGGCCCTGGCGTCGATCGACGGGCTGCGGCGGCTGCCGACGCTGCCCCCGCGCCGCCAGAGGCTCCTCCTGGTGCTGGGGGTGGTCGGACCGCTGTTGCCGTGGGTGGTCGGCGGCCTCGCCCCGTGGTCACGGATCGGCGCCCTGCTCCCGTCCGTGGCTGCGACGCCCGCGATCGAGGCCGTGCACGAGGCGGTCGCGCGGATCCCGGAGGGCGCCCGCTGCGAGACCCACACGTCGTTCGCGCTGCTCGCCGAGACGCGCTGCCTGACCACGACCTTCTTCCAGCGCTATTCGGGGGCCCTCGCGAAGACCGGCAGTCACCCGGAGCTGCCCGCCTGGCTGCTGGTCGACCTCGCGCGCCTCGCGGGCCGGCGCGACCGCGAGGGCTTCACGGGCACGCTGGTCGAGACCGACGGGGGCTGCGCGATCGCCCGCGGCCTGCTCGCCGACCTGCGTCAGCGCCGCTGCGCCGTGGCGCTCGAGCGCGGCGAGATCGTGCTCCTGGGCTGCACCGACCGGGCCGGGGGAGCGTCGGACGCGACGCTGGTCCGGCGCGTCGAGGCGGCCGCTGCCGAGTGCGTGCCCGAACGGCGCGACCTGCACCTCGAGGAGGCCCTGGGCCGTCGGGGCTGGGGCTCCTTCAGGAGAGACGGCTTTGAACGAGGCGCGACGCCAGCTTCAGGCCCATCGCGGCCTTCATGGTGAAGTCGTCGAGGCTCTTCAGCCCGCGCAGGCGCCGCAGCAGGTACCTGGGCCGGAAGTAGAAGCGCGCCAGGGCCGACCCCATCAGCGCGAAGACCTCCTTCTCGGTCATCCCGGTCTCCCACGGGCGGTACACCAGGTCGGGCACGGGCTCGCGCGCGAAGGCCTCGAAGTAGTCGGGGAAGGCGCCGGCCGCGAGCGCCTGTTCGTAGATGGGCGAGCCGGGCTGGGGGAGCAGGCTCGTGAAGACCACGTAGTCGGGGTCGAGCTCGAGGGCGAAGGCCACGGTCTTGCGGGCCTGGGGCAGCGTCTCGCCCGGAAGACCCAGCACGAAGAAGCCGACCGTCTGGATCCCGTGCGCGCGACACAGGCGGAAGGCCTCGCGCGATTGCTCGAGGGTGATGCGCTTCTTCGTGAGGTCGAGCACGGCCTGATCGCCCGACTCGACGCCGAAGTGCGCGCGGATGCAGCCGGCCTGGGCCATGGCGCGCGCGAGCTCGTCGTCGAAGCGATCGACGCGGCCGCGGAAGCTCCACGCGAGGCCGAGGGCGCGCTCGCGGATCAACCGGCAGATCTCGAGCACGCGGGGCTTCGACAGGTTGAACATCTCGTCGTAGAAGGCCACCGAGCGGTAGCCCATGCGCTCGAAGGCCTGCATCTCGTCGACGACGCTGGCGGCGCTGCGCGCGCGGTACCTGGGGTAGTTCCGGCTGCAGAACGAGCACGCAAAGGGGCACCCGCGGCTCGAGATGATCATGCCCGACGGGTGGAGGTCGTCGTAGGGCACGCGGTGCTGGCGCAGATCGAACAGGCTGAAGTCGGGCATGGGCAGGGCGTCGAGCGACTCGCCGATCGGTCGCGGCGGGTTCTGCACCACCTCGGCCCCGCGCTTCCAGAGGAGCCCGGCCACCTGGCTCAAATCGCCGCCGGCGTCCAGCGCTTGGAGCAGCTCGAGGAAGGGGAGCTCGCCTTCGCCGACCACCCCGAAGTCGACCTCGGGGCGGCCGACCGCCTGCGGGCCGTAGAGCGTGAGGTGGGGGCCGCCGAGGACGACGCGGGTGTCGGGGGCGTGGGCCTTGATGAGCCGGCACAGTCGGATCACGTTGTAGTAGAGCTGCGTGGCCGTCGTGATGCCGACGAGATCGGGACGGCGCGAGGTCAGGGCCCGGACGAGGGCCCCGTCGGTGAGCCCCTCGGGAGTCTGGCCGTTCAACAGCTGCACGTCGGTGTAACCGGCGCGCTTGATGGTGGCCGAGATCGACATGAGTCCCAGGGGCGGCGCGAGCTCGTGCTGCAGCCAGGTCGAGTTGGGCCCGGGGAACCTGACGGGGTGCAGGATGGGCGGGTTCAGGAGCAGGATTTTCATCGCCCGAGCTTCCCCCGGAACCCCGCGCGGGTCAAGTCGACGGCGGCGAGGCTACGCGCTTGACACCACGCGAGCCGTTGCAGGATAGTCCCGGCGCTCGAAAACAACCAGGGACGGGGAGAGCTACCCGTGAGTTCGGCCCGCGGTCCGAAGGAACCCGCCGTACCGGTCGTGCGCGTGCAGGTCGAGCCCGACGCGGCGCTGCTCGAGCGCATCGCCGCCGTCCTGCGGTCCGGGCGGCTGTCGAACGACGGGCCCGTGGTTCGCGAGCTCGAAGCCGCCACGGCCGAATTCCTGGGAGCGGGCGAGGTGCTGGCGGTGTCGAACGGCACGGCGGCGCTCGAGGTGGCCCTCGCCGCCGCCGTCCCGCGTCCCGGTGCGGCCGTGCTGCCGGCCTACACCTTCGCCGCGACCGTGAACGCGACGGTGGCCTGTGGGCTCGAGCCCATCTTCTGCGACATCGACGCTGCGACGTTCACGCTCGACCCCGCCGCCCTGGCGACGATCCTCGCGCAGCGCCGCGACGTGCGCGCGGTGTTGCCCGTGAACGTGTTCGGCGTGCCCCCCGACCTGGCCGCGATCGGCGCCCTGGCCGAGCGCGCCGGGGCCGTGGTGGTGCTCGACAACGCGCACGGCCTGGGCACCGAGGTCGACGGGCGGCGCCTGGCCCCCGAGCCCCGGGTCCAGACCTTCAGCCTGCACGCCACCAAGGTGATGCCGGCCGGCGAGGGCGGGTTGATCGCGACCACCGACGCTCGCCTGGCCGCTTTGCTGCGCCAGCGCCGCAGCCACGGGCTGGCCGCCGAGGTGCTCGAGTCGACCCCGGGCACCAACGCCAAGATGAGCGAGCTCACGGCCGCCCTGGCGTTGCACTCGCTCCGCGCCCTGCCCGAGCGCCTGGCGCGGCGACGCGCGTACGCGACGCGCCTGCACGCGGCGTTGGCCGCGACGGGCGGGGTCTTCGCGCCGCAGCGTTGCCCGGCGGGTGTGCGGTCGAATCACCAGGACCTGGGGGTGCGCTGCCGGGTCGGCGCGGGCGGGCTCGCGGAGGTGGCGGCCCTCTTCCGCGCGCAGGGCGTCGAGACGCGCCGCTACTTCTGGCCGCCGCTGCACCGCCTGCCCGCCTGGCGCGGGAGGTTCGACCTGCCCGTGACCGACGCCGTGGCCGACTCGCTCCTCTGCCTGCCGCTGCACAGCCGCATGGACGAGCCCACTCTGCAGATGGTCGAGGCGGCGATCCGGGTGGTCGGAGAGCGGCTCCATGCGTGACGATCAGCCCGGGGGAAGGAACGACATGCTGAGCCTCATCGTCCCCGTTCACAACGAGGCGCCCACGCTCGACGCGCTGCTGGCCCTGGTGGAAGACGTGCCGCTCGAGAAGGAGATCCTGCTCATCGACGACGGCTCCACCGACGGCAGCACCCAGCTCGTGCGCGCCCGGGAGGGCCGGCCGTCCTACCGCGTGTTCGTCAACGAGACCAACCGCGGCAAGGGCTACTGCGTCCGGCTCGGAGTCCGCGAAGCTCGCGGCGACGTCATCGTGTTCCAGGACGCCGATCTCGAGTACTCGCCCGCCGAGCTGCCAGGCCTGGTCGCGCCCATCCGCGAGGGGCACGCCGACGTCGTCTACGGCGCGCGCTTCCTCGACCCCGCGGGGCCCGTGCACGGCTTCTGGCACTTCCACGGGAACCGCTGGCTGACCCAGCTGTCGAACCTCACGACGGGCCTCTACCTGAACGACATGGAGACCTGCTACAAGGTCTTCCGGGCCGACGTGATCAAGGCGATCGACATCACCTGCGACGACTTCGGCACCGAGCCCGAGATCACGGCCAAGGTCGCGCGCGTCCCGGGCGTGCGCTTCTGGCAGGCGCCGATCTCGTACGCTCCTCGAACGTACGCCGAGGGCAAGAAGATCAATTGGAAGGACGGCTTCAAGGCCGTCTGGTACATCGCGAAGTTCGGCCTGGGGCGGTAGCCCCCTGGTTCACAGCTCGACCGGCACGCCCTCGCGCAGCGCCTCGACCCGCGGCACGCCCTCTGCCAGCAGCTTCTCGGTCAGGCCCGCCTGGGCCTTGGGCTCGCCGTGCACCAGCAGCACGCCCTTCAGGCGGGTGCGGTCGAGGGCGGTGATCCAGCTCGTGAGCTCGGCCTGGTCGGCGTGCGCCGAGAAGGCGTTCAGGATCTTCACGCGCGCGCGCACCTCGACGGGCTCGCCGAACACGCGCACCTCGCGGCGCTTGTCGGCCAGGGCGCGGCCCAGGGTGTGCTCGCCCATGTAGCCCACGATGACGACGGTGTTGCGCGGATCGGGCAGGCCGTTCAGCAGGTGGTGCAGGATGCGCCCGCCTTCGCACATGCCCGAGGCCGAGACGATGACGCAGGGCATGGCCAGGGAGTTCAGGCCCTTCGACTCCTGGGGGGTGCGCACGTAGCGCAGGTTGTCGAAGGCGAAGGGGCTCTCGCCGTTGTCGAGGAAGCGCGTCACGGTCTCGGCGTCGTAGCACTCGGGGTGATCGCGGAAGATCTGCGTGGCCGACGACGCCATGGGGCTGTCGACGAAGACGGGCACCGGCGGGATGCGCCCGGCCTCGAAGAGCTGGTGCAGGTGGACGATGAGCTCCTGCGTGCGGCCGATGGCGAAGGCGGGGATGAGCACGCGCCCGCCCTTCGCGAGGGTCTCGTTGATGACCTGGGCCAGCTCGTCGCTGGCGAAGGCGGCCTCGTCGTGCAGGCGGTCGCCGTAGGTGCTCTCGCTGACCAGCCAGTCGACGGGGCCCAGGCTCTCGGGATCGCGCAGGATGGGCGTGTTCTTGCGGCCCAGGTCGCCCGTGAAGCCCACGACCACGGGGCCCGCGTTCGTGGCGACCTCGAGCCGGACCACGGCCGAGCCGAGGATGTGCCCGGCGTCGTGCAGGGTGGCCGCGAGGCCCGGCGCGGGCTCGAAGACCTGGCCGTAGGGTACGGTGCGGTAGCGCTCGACCGCGTGGGCCACGTCGACGTCGTCGTAGATGGCCGGGAACACCTTGCGCCAGGGGGCCGGGTTCCGCTGCTGGCGCTTCTCGAGGAAGCGCGCGTCGGAGGCCTGCAGGCGGGCCGAGTCCTCCATGACCAGGCGGGCGATGTCGGCGGTGGCTCCCGTGGCGTAGATGCGCCCGCGGAAGCCGCGCTTCACGAGCAACGGGTAGCTGCCGCAGTGGTCGAGGTGGCCGTGGGTGTTGATCGACGCCGTGATGGCGCGCGCGTCGAAGGCCAGGTGCTCGTTCTTCTGGTGCGCCAGCTCGCGCCTGCCCTGGAAGACGCCGCAGTCGACCAGCAGGCGAGCGTCGCCGGTGTCGAGCACGTGCTTGCTGCCGGTGACCTCGCCAGCCGCGCCGTGGGACGTGAGCGTGAGCATGGGACCCCTCATTTGGATCGGACGAGCGCGAGCATGCGGAATCCGGACCTGCGCGTCAAGCCAGCTGCATTGTCCGTTGCCCGGCGCGTCGGCGTCGGGTAGAGTTTTCCGAGTACGAAAGCGCGCACGGTCCATGTCGATCCTGGTCATCAAGAAGGGCTACAACAGCGGGGCCGCGTTCCGACTGGGGCAACGCTCCCTCACCATCGGGCGCGATCCGGGCAACCTGATCCAGATCATCGACAGCAAGGCGTCGCGCCGGCACGCCATGATCAGCTGGGAAAAAGGCGTGCACGTGGTGCGCGATCTCGGGAGCAACAACGGCGTCACCTTGAACGAGGTCCGCGTGAGCGAGGCCCGGCTGGCCGAGGGCGATCGCATCGGCATCGGCAGCGCGGTCCTGGCGGTCGAGCCCGACCAGGTCATCGTGGTCGATGGCGCGCTGGCCCGCAAGGTCGTCGATCGCCAGCTCACCGAGGGCTCGACGCACGTCATCCAGTGGGGCAGCGAGACCGGCGTGCAGGGCCAGATCGAGCGCGGGGAGGCCGTCGACCTCGACGAGGCGTCGTACCGCCAGGCGCTCCGCTGGAGCGGCGTGCTGCACGAGATCAAGGCGGCCGTCACGCGCGGCCAGGATCGCCCCGAGTGCCTGCGCCGCGTGCTCGAGGCCGTCGGCTCGGCGCTCGAGCCCGATCGCGCCTTCGTGCTCGAGGTGACGCCCGAGAATCGGCTCGAGTTCGCCGGGTGCCGCTACGCTGCTGAGCTCGAGACCGAGCGCCGTCGGACGCGGCTCGACGCCAACGTGCTGAACCGCGCGCTCCGCGAGCGTCGGGGCGTGCTCGACAACGGGCTGGCGGGGGGCTCCGCGGCCCCGCAGGTGGTGGCCTCGGCGGTCGTCGTGCCCGTGCCCTCGCCCTCGGGGCGCGCCTCGCTGGTGCTCTACCTCGACTCGTTCGCCGACAACCCCCAGACGTTCCTGCCGGAGGAGCTCGGCTTCCTCGAGAAGGTCGCCGAGCGCCTGGGCCCGCTCTCGCGATGATCGACGCCACCCCCCGCCCCAGCCGTCGGCGCGTTCACGACCGCGACGAGGCCTGCACGTTCCCCGGCTGCGCCGAGCCCCGCTGGAGCGGTTCGCCGACGGGCTGCTGCCTCTTCCACGCGGTCGAGAACGGCCACGACGCCGAGACCGCCGAGAGCGTCTGGAGCTTCGCGCGCCAGCGGGTGACCGCCCGACGCCTCGACTTCCGGGGCTGCCACTTCCCCGGCGATCCCACGGGGCAGGGCTTTCACGCGGTGGTGTTCCCCGGGCCCGTCACGTTCGAGGACGCCGTGTTCCGGGGCACGGTCAACTTCCAGGACGCCGACCTGCGGGGGCCGCAGGGGCAGGGCGAGGCGATCTTCCGTAGCGCGCGGTTCGAGGGTTGGGCGCAGTTCGAGGGGGCCCGCTTCGGCCGCGCCGACTTCATCCGTGCCGAGTTCGCGGGGCACGCCCAGTTCGAGCGCGCGGTCTTCGAGGGGGCGGCGCAGTTCGATCGGGCCCGCTTCGTCCGCGCCGACTTCGCCGAGGCGGTGTTCGACGATCTCACGGGCTGGAGCGGCGCCAGCTTCGAGCGCAGCGCGCTCTTCCAGCGAGCCGCGTTCCGCTCGGTGTCGTTCGAGCAGGTGCGCTTCCTGGGGCGCGCGGCGTTCCTCGACGCCCGTTTTCGCGAGGCGGCGAACTTCCAGGGGGTCGACTTCGAGGTGGCCGAGTTCGGCGGCGCGGTGTTCGAGGGGCCGATCGACTTCTCGGGGGCGCGCGCCGTCCAGTCGTTCTCGATCGACCTGCCCTCGGGTGGGCTGGGGCAGGGCCCGAAGCGGCCGTTCGCGGTGCGCGGCTGGGGCCAGACCGCCTTCCGGCTGGCCAAGCAGTCGGCCCAGGCGCGCGGCGACTATCGCCTGGCCGGCGAGTTCCACTACGCCGAGCAGTGCGCTGGCGAGAGCGCGCGCCGGACCAGCGTCGACGCGCGCCCGTGGCGTCGCTCGTTCTGGGTGTTCTCCAACCTCGTGGCGTTCGCCCGCAGCGTCGGCGAGCTCCTGTTCGCGCGCATCCTCTTCGGCTACGGCGAGCGTCCGGGGCGGGTCTTCCTCAGCGGGCTGCTGGTCATCGTGACGTGGTCGTTGCTCTACCGAGCAACGGGCGCCCTGACCGGGGCGATCGGACGATCGGGCGACGGACTCGGGTGGCTCGACTGCCTGCACTTCAGTACGGTCACGTTCACGACCGTGGGCTACGGCGACATCACGCCCCTGGGGGTGGCGCGCCTGCTCGCGGGCTCGGAGGCCATCCTGGGTACGGCGCTCATGGCGCTCTTCATCGTGAGCCTGGCCCGTAAATACGAGCGTTAGCCGGCCAACTCGTCGAGCACGCGGTGCCAGCACTCGGCGCGCACCAGGTAGCTGTAGTGCGTGAAGCCCGGCAGCTCGACGTTGGTGGCGCCCTCGACCTGCGCCGACTCGGCCGGGATCACGATGACGTCGGCGGGGCTCCAGAAGGCCACCAGGCGCGGCCACTCGGGGGCTCCGGCCCAGGGCACCTGGGCGTCGAGGCGCGTCAGGGCCGCCGAGCCCGGGCGCAGGGCCAGGGCGCGCTCGGTGTTGGCGTAGCGCGCCAGGTGGCTGCCCGCGTGGGGCGAGCCCAGGGTGACCAGGGTGGCCACGCGGGCGCGGGTGGCGCGGTCGTCGAGGGCCAGGCGCGCGATGACGCCGCCCATGCTGTGGGCCACCACGTCGATCTTCGCCTCGGGGGGCAGCGCGTTGACCTCCTGCACCGCCTGGAGGTAGGCCGAGAGCACGCCGGCGGCGTCCTCGAGGCTGCCCTCGCCGGGCTGCTCGAACGCGTAGGTGCGCTTTCGGCCCTTCGTCCACAGCCAGGCGCGCAGCAGCAGGAAGTTGCCCGGGGCGCCGCCGAAGCCGTGCACGAAGACCACGGGCCGCTGACCGTCGTCGGCCACGGGCACGACCTGGGTGCCGCGCGCGGCCAGCTGCGTCAGGCCCATGACGGGCAACTGCACCAGGTGCGCGCGCAGGTCGGGATCGATGGCCTGCCACCCGTCGGCGGCCTTGCGGCCCACCCAGCGGCCGGCGGTCGCGAGCGCGCGCCCCACGGTGCGGGTGGCGTCGAGGGTGGCGTCGAGGATGGGGTCGGGGTCCGCCATGGGAGCAGCATGCGCCTTGTCGCCTCGAGCGGTCAAGATCGCGTTCAACCCCGCGCAGGACGCGCTCCCGTTGGAACGCGACTTGCTGTAGCATGCGCGGGAGGCAGCAAACGGGGAGGAGCCATGCGAAGGACTCGGGGCGCGTTCCAGGTGCGAGAGGTCGTGGTCGGGGGGGCGGGGCTCCTGCTCTGCGGCTGCTGGCTGGTGTTCGCGACGGCCTGCGGGTCGACGACGTGCGACCCGACGGCGAGCGAGACGAGCGAGACAACCGCGGCCGATGTCACGGGACAGGACGTCGTCGGACAAGACGCCGACACCGGCACCGATCCCTGCGCGGCCCGGGAGTGCGGCCTCGTGCCCGAGCCCGGCGGCGCGGCCGGCAGCACGCTGGTGTGCGGCTGGTGCGCCGACGGCAAGGTGTGCCGCGCCGGCGCCTGTGTCGAGGTGCCGTGCTTCCTGGCGCAGGATTGTGCGTCGGAGAGCCCACTTCTGGGTGGCCTGACGCACGCGTGCGTGCGGCCCGATTTCGAGACGGCCGGCACGTGCCGGTACGCGTTCGACGACCAGGGCGAGGTGCTCTCGAACCTGCAGCGCATCTACGAGGGCGCCGCGCTCTACCTGGGCCGGGAGCGCGTCACCGTCGAGGGCGAGTCCGTCGCGTGCGCCTTCCCGGCCAACCAGGGGGTCACGCCCATCGAGGGCACCTGCTGCTCCCTGCAGGGCGGCCCCGACCGCGACGCCGACAATCGCTGCGACGCCGATCCCGCGGCGTGGGACGAGCCGATCTGGTCCGATCTGGGGTTCACGCTCGCCGGCGCGCACGAGCTCGTCTATCGTTTTGGCGTCGACGAGGTGCCGGCCGGGCGCACCGAGCCGGCGCCCTTCGTCATCGAGGCCTACGGCGACCTGGACTGCAACACCCTGCAGGAGACCTTCACGGTGGTCGGCGCGCGCGATCCGGCCTCGTGCCGCCTGCAGCACCCTGCCTCCATTCGCGTCAGCCTGCCGGTCGGGAACCACGGCAACGGCACCCCGGCCGTGACGGTCGACGTCGCGCTCTCCGAGTCGCAGCGCGCGCCCTTCCTGGGCCAGGCCTGGTACGCCGCGGGCACCCCGGCGCCCGTGGGCGTCGAGTCGGTCAACCCCCACTTCGACGAGGCCAAGCTGAGCCTGCAGCGCCTGGCCGAGGGCCTGGCCGCGGCGTGGGAGAAGGGCGCCCCCGGCGCGTGCGGCTTCCCCGCGGCGCTGGACGTGAGCCCCATCGAGGCGACGTGCTGCTCGGCGCAAGGTGGTTACGACGTGAACCAGAACGATCTGTGCGACGTGGAGCCCCTCGCCTGGGAGGGCGGCTGGGCCGACCTGGGCTTTGCCCTCACGACCGAGCACGCCTTCGTCTACGCGACCGGGGTCGTGAGCCCCACGCGGGCGAAGGCCCTCGCTTACGCCGACCTCGACTGCGACACCATCCAGTCGACCTTCGCGCGCTTCGTGCAGGGCACCGACACGGGCGCGGCCTGCGAGGCCACGATCCTCCCGGGCTGGTACATCGAGAACGAGAACGAGTAGGCACGGACGGGGCGGCGTCGGGCCGCACGACTCGCGGCGCCGGTCTCCACGCGGGCGACCAAGCCCTGACCTGGTTCAGTAGCAAGTGGGCTTCACGACGTATTGGCTGCCCGCGCCGCTGACGCGCTCGACCACCACGTAGTAGGGCACTCCCTCTTCGGCCGCGAACGACACCGACTTGTCGCTCCAGACGCTCTCTTCGAAGTCGGTGCAGGCCGACGGCGAGCAACTGCCCGACAACAGGTACACATCGTACCGGTCCTTGTCGTTCTGCGCGGTCACCCACACCGTGACGTAGCCGGCGGTCGCCGAGACGAAGCGGTAGATGCCCTCGGAGCCCGAGCCCTCCTCGTCCCCGCACGAGTAGCCCCACAGGTCGTTTCCCCAGGCCGAATCGTACTCGGACTGACCGCACGAGAGGTCGGCGTCGACCGCGCAGCTCACGGGGCACGCGGCGTCGCCGGTGCAGTCGCCGTCGTCGCAGTCGGTCTGGCCGTCGCCGTCCTCGTCGACGCCCCCGCTGCACGCGGTCTCGTTGCAGGGTCCGCAGTCGGCCTCGCAGGAGGCGCAGTCCTCGAGGGGCGGGTCGCAGGCGTCGTCGTTGCAGACGGGGCACAGGTTGGTGGCGCCCGCCTGGCACTTGCCCACCTGGCACCGGTCGTCACCCGTGCAGGGGTCGCCGTCGTCGCAGCCGGGCCCCGTGGCGGGGGAGTGCGTGCAACCCCCCGGCGACAGGCACGCGTCGGTGGAGCAGGGATCCGCGTCGTCGCAGGAGCGCACGTCGCCGGCGAAGCAGAGCCCCGACGCGCAATAATCGTCCTCGGTGCACACGTCGCCGTCGTCGCAGGCGGCCTGGTCCGGCCTCTTGGTGTGGCTGCACGTGCCGTTGGCGAGGCACAGGTCGGCCGTGCAGGGCTTGCCGTCGTCGCAGCCCTGGGGGCACGGGACGATCTCGGGGGCCGTGTCCGCGACGGCTTCGGGGGCCACGTCGGCCGAGGACTCGGGGCTCCCGTCCTGGGGCGCATCGAACCCCTCGTGGATCTCCTCGGGCGCGGGCTCGACGGTCTCGGCCGCGGGCTCGACGGTCTCGGCCGCAGGCTCGACGGGACCAGGCTCGACCAGCGCCTCGGGCCGCAGTTCCGGCGCCCCTTCCGGCCGCGGGGTGTCGGAGGGGCCGCTCCCGTCCGGGACCGAATCTTCCTCGACGGCGACGTCCCGAGCACCCGGGGGATCGGCGTCCTTGCCGAAGACGGTCTCCCAGGGCACGCCGTCGGGGTCGAAGACCTCACCGGCGCCGCTGCTCCCGGAGCCGCAGCCGATGCACGCCAGCAAGGCCAGCGCGACGGCCGCACGAACCGGCAGGTGCTGGTGATTCCGGACGCAACCAGCGGATGACGGCCACGGCCATGATCGGTCCATCGGGTCGTGCCCTCCTGGCTACTGGAGCTCGTGGTACCAGACGGGCAGGAAGCTCGCGCCATCGGAGGTGGCGATCGCGGCCTCGAACGCGGCCTTGCCATACACGACCAGGTGCCCGCCGTTCTGGTTGTAACCGTAGGGGTAGCCCCCCTTGAACTGTTGCGACCACTTGCCGGCCGGGTCGTTCACCGTGTACGACGCCCCGTCGTAGCCGAGCGTGACCAGCACATGCCCGTAGCTCGTGAAGTAACCGTGCACGATGACGGGCTTCCCCTCTGCCAGCAACGCTCGAACGTCCTGCACCGTGCCGTTGGTGCGGGCCTTCAGCCGTTGGGGGATGCCCATCTGGGCGGCGTAGCTGTTGAACACCTCGGCCAGGCCCGCGGGCGACTGGGCGTAGTCCTTGCCCCAGGCCGAGGTGATGGTGTCGGGCTCGCCCGTCCACCCGTAGTAGGCCAGCAGCATGGCCACGCTGGTGTTCTGGCAGGTGCTGCCGGGGGAGAGGTCGTTGTCGTACTGGTAGAAGTACGGGACGTTCGGGAGCTCTCCCGGATCGGGCGCGGGCGCGTTCACGACGACGGTGCGGGTCGCCTCGGCGCGCTGCACGTTCGCGGCGTCGAACCCCACCGCCCGCAGCACGCGCTGGCCGGTCTGCTGGAAGGCGTAGGTCAGCGGGAAACCGGCGCCCGCCGCCGTGCTCTGGCCCAAGCTCCAGCCGTCGGCCGCGTAGGTCACGCGCACGATGGGGCCCGTCACGGCCACGCTCATCGTCACCGGGTTGGTGCACAGGCTCGCGGGCGCGACGAACTGGATCGTGGCCCCCTCGGGCGCCGGCGAGCAGGCCCCCGTCGCGCACCCGTGGGCGCACGCCTGCTCGAACGTCCAGGAGCACCCGTCGGAGCAGCGCTCTACGTCGTCGCCGCTGCAACGCCGGGCGCCCTGGGAGCACCCCGTCGTCGCGCAGGCGCCGCCGTCGCACCCGCACGCGCACGCCTCCGTCACGGACCAGCCGCATCCGTCGGCGTCGCACCGTCGGCGCAGGCCCCCCTGGCAGGTCTCCTGGCCCGGGGAGCAGGCCAGGGTCGCGCAGGCACCCCCGACGCAACCGCAATCACACAGAGGGCCGGCCTTCCAGGAGCAGCCATCGGGCGCGCACGTCTCGCGCCGGTCGCCGTTGCACCGCGCCGCGCCGGGCGTGCACACCGCCCTGAGGCAGCTCCCGCCGACGCAGCCGCAGGCGCAATCCTCGGCGAGCTGCCCCTGCCACGCACCGCAGCTGTCCTGCCACTCCAGGTCGGCGCCGTGGCAAGCCTTGGAGGCCGCCAGCGTCGCCCGGCACTTCCCGTCGACGCACGACGACGCGCACCCGCTGCACGTGCCGCAGTAGCAGCCCTGCACCTGGCCGCAGGGGTGCCCCCAGCACAGGCTCTGGCACCCCAGGCACTGGCCCTCGGTGGGGTCGCAGCCCTTCTCGCCGCAGTCGTGCACCGCGCTCCACTCGAGGCAGCCGTCGTCGTCGAAGCGTCCGCACTCCTGCCAGCCTGTCTCCGCGCAGCGGCGACGGCCCGCCTCGGCGCACTCGTCGTCGCAGCAGTCGCACGCGCCGAGCACGCACGCACAGCCGGGGGCGCACCCTCCGCAGCTGCCGCCGCAGCCATCGTCGCCGCACACGCGGCCCTCGCAACGCGGCGTGCAGCACCAGCTGTGGTCGACGCAGGCCTGGCCGTCGACGCAGCACTCGTCGCCGCAGCACGTGCGGTCGCAGCAGGTGGCCGCGCCGCAGGTCGTACCGTCGCACGTCGCCGCGCAGGTGGTGCCGCCCTCGGAGCAGAACTCGCCGGTGCCGCAGGCGCCGCAGGAGCCCCCGCAACCGTCGCCCCCGCACAGCTTGCCCACGCAGTCGGGAGCGCACGAGAGGGGCAGGCTCGCCACGCCATCGGGCTCGCTGACGTCGGGCTCGGGCTGTCCCTCCACCGCGACGCACCGGCCCCACTCGCCCTGGGCCGAGCAGAACTGCAGGCCCTCGGCTCCGAACGACACGGTACAGGCGCGAGCCTCGTCGGTCTGGCACCCGGTAGAAGCCGCCGGACCGCACGCCGCGACGAGCAGCAACAGCGCCAGCGACCAGCACCACCCGTCGCGTCCGATGCCCCTGCCGCCCCGCGACAGCGTCGCTGCACGGGCGTCGATTCGTCGCCTCCCGTCGACCTCCTGACGTGCGGCTGACAGCATTGACGGCCTCGGCGAGATGTCACGCGGTGACACTTTATCTGACATTGGGTGCGCGTCAATGGCCCTGAGATCGGACCGCGAAGAGAGCGACGCCCTGCAGGCGTACGCCAGGTAGCGTGCGGAGCGCCGCGAGCAGGCCCTGGCCGGGTGGCGCTTCGTCACGGTCTCGCTCGAGCTGGTCGCCCGCGACGCGCAACTGGACCGCGAAAGCAGGCGGCGGGAATCGAGCGCGAGAACGGCTCGACGAGCAAGCGGCAGCGCCGGCGCGTGCCAGGCTCGGCCCGGTACGACACGGACGCGTCGGTCCAGTCACTCTCCGTCGGCCAGCAGCGAGCCTCCGGCATCGAAGCCGGCCCGCGGACCATCGCGAGGCCCCGTGCGAAGGAGAGGTATCGCAGCATCAGTCCACCTCGATCGAGCATCCCTCGCCCGACTTGAGGTCGACGACCTTCTTCAACACCTGCAGCAGGATGTCGGCTTGGGCCAGGTTCACGTCGAAGTGGCGACCCCCGCCGTGCTCGGCGATCAGGCGGCTCTCGGTCAGGTCCTCGGACACGTTGATGACGTGCACCGTGACGCCGATGGGGCTGCCGTCGTAGGCGCGCAGCACGTTGGCGTTCGGGTCGGGGTCGGCGACGCGCGGATCGACCTTCTTGCAGGCCTCGAACATCTCGGGGCAGGCCTGCGGAGCGCCCACGATGCAGCCGACCCCGTTGCTGTTGCACTTCCCGAGGGTCGTCGGCCACTCGAAGCCGGGCGAGTGGCAGCCGTCGGCCTCGCACCACGTGCCCGGCGGACAGTCGGCGTCGAAGACGCAGTCGGCTCCCACGGTCGGATGGCGCTCGCAGAACCCGTTCACGCACTGGGCCCCGCCGGCACAGCCCGAGGTGTCGCTGCATCCGAGCCCGAAGGCCATGCGCCGCGCCTGCACCATGGGGTTGAAGAACTCGTCGGCCACCGTGTAGTTGGACTCCTTGCCGTCGGTGAAGACCAGCAGGATGTTGGCGCGGCACTCCTTGACCGGGTCGCGGCACGAGCCCTCCTGGCACACGTAGTCGACGCTGCCGCAGTCGGCGTCGACGGCGCAGGGCTTGCCGTCGACCACCAGGTAGTGTCGGAAGTACTCGCCCGCGTAGAACATCGACTTGCCGAGGGGCGTGAACCCCGAGGCGCGCAGCTCCGGGTTCTCGTGCTGCACCTCGGTGAAGTCGATCCAGCGCACCATCTGGTCGTAGTTGGGCGTGCTCCAACCGGACGCGAACGGCACGCGCACCACCTGTGCCAGGTTCTGGTGGAACCAGCCCGTGGGCGGTGGCGGCGTCGCGTGACTCTCGTCGTCGCCCGTGATGGAGGCCTGCTCCAGGTAGTAGCCCGAGTAACAGAACGAGTGTCCCACGGCCTCGGTCTGCGGGAAGGTGAGCAGGGCGAAGCGCGCTTTCTGGACCGCCAGCGACGCGTCCAGGAACTCCTTGAACACCTTCTTCGACACGCCCAGCTTGGACAGTGGCGCCTCGAACGTCTCGCACACCGGCCACTCTTCGGGACACCCGGCCGGGCAGCAGTCGACGTAGTCCTTGTTCTCGTCGTCGACGCACGCGTTCATGGAGGACGACGTATCGAAGAGCAGCACCACGTTGTGCAGGATGGGCCGGCAGTCGCCCTCGATGCATTGCTCTTTGCCCGGGCACTCGAAGACCGTCTTCTGCGTGCCCGTCCCGTCGCAGTCGAGGCGCAGCCCGCCCTCGCAGCTGCGTCCGGGTGTGCACTGCACCGGGGCGCAGTCGCCCTCCACGCAGGCCGTGCCCTCCCCGCACGGCGTGCGCTGGTACGAGCGTCCGTCGGCGGCGCAGAGCAGCACCGCCGCCAGCCCGTCGCACGTGCGCGTGCCTGCCTCGCACGATACGGTGTCGCGCCCGGGGGCATCGAGCTCGGCGACCTCGGCTGCGGAGACGTCACCGACGGCGTCGAGGCCGCCGCGTACGTTGCCGGACTCCGACGAGCAGGCTCCCACGACGACGCTCGCAAGGAGCACCATCACCAGGGTGGGCTTCGCAACGCGGTTGACAGCCATGCCGGCCTCTGCGATATGTCATGCGGTGACAGTTTATCTGACATTGGGTGCACGTCAATGGCCCTGAGATCGGACTCCGAAGCGAGCCGGGAACGGCTGATCCAGGCCGCGACCGAGCTCTTCCATCAGCAGGGCTTCGAGGCCACCACCGTCGACCAGATCGCCGACCGCGCGGGCCTGACGAAGCGCACCTTCTTCCGGCACTTCCCGACGAAGGTAGAGGCCGCGTTCCCCTGGCACCAGGCGCGCCTGGCGCGGTTCCAAGAGCTGCTGGCCGAGGGCTTCGACCCCGGGAACCCGTTCCGCACTGTGAGCGACGCCGTGCAAGCGTACGCCAGGGAGCACGGGGGGCGCCGCGCGCAGGCCCTGGCCGAGTGGCGCTTCGTAACGGCGTCGAGCGAACTCGTCGCCCGCGACGCGCAACTGGATCGCGAGTTCCAGGCGGCGGTGGCGGACACCCTGGCGCGAGGACGGCTCGACGAGTACGAGGCGGCGTTCTGGGCCGGCACGATCTTCGGCGCCATACGGGCCGTGCTGCACGAGTGGCTGTCTGACGGGTGCCGCCGCGATCTGGAGGCGCTGGGCGCGCCGCTGCTGGAGCTGCTGGCGTGGCGGGCCCGCACCTACGACGAGGAGAACGCCGCCCGACGGTCGACGGCGCAAGGGGGGAAGGCATGACGACGCGAGGATGGGGGATGGTGGCCCTGGCCGCGCTGGCGATCGGGTGCAGTTCGTCGGACCAGAGCGGCGGCCGCGACGGTGCGGCGCCGGGGGACGACGCGCGGGCCGAGGGCCTGGCGTGGGACGTGAGCGGAGCCGACGGCCGGGGCGAGCTGGCGGGCGACGTCGCGACCGACCTGCCGGGAGGGGCCGACGCGCCCGCGGATCCGGGCGCGCACGAGCTTCCGCCGGCGGGCGACACATCGGGCGACGTGCCGGTGGGCGTGCCCTGCGACCTGGCGTGCGGCCTGGGCGACGTCACGGGCCGCGTGTGCGCGCCCGACAGCAAGACGTACGTGACCCACGCCAAGGTGTGGGTCGACGCCGTGGGCTGCGACGGCCAGCCCGTGCGCATCGAGACGCTGTCGGGCTACGACGGCACCTACACCCTGAAGCACGTGCCCTGCGGCACCTGGACGGTGCACATCGAGAAGGGCTCGTTCACGCACTATCTTCAGGCGCAGGTCGAGACCGGGAAGGTCACCGACCTGTCGAACCAGGGCATCAAGATGTGCCTGGGCGCCACCGCCGCCCGCCTGTGCGTGATCACCGGCGACTGGGACACCATCGAGCAGACCCTCCAGGACCTCGGGTTCCAGTTCGAGCTGTACGAGCTCTACACGGGCGGGTTCCAGGATCCGACCTGGGAGGGCGGTGAGGCGGTCGGGCTGCTGACGGACCTGTCGGCCATGCAGGCCGCGTGCGACGTGCTGTTCCTCGACTGCGGCAAGGCCCACTGCGAGATGGTGAAGAGCGAGCCGTCGATCCAATGGAACCTCCGCGACTTCGTCGAGGCGGGGGGCTCGCTGTACGCCTCCGACTTCGCGTATTGCTACGGCGAGTACGCCTTCCCCGAGTACATCGACTTCCACGGCGACGACCTGAAGTGCGGCCAGTACGACGGCACCGGCCCCATCAAGATGGACGGCAACCAGACCATCGAGGCCACGGTGCTGGACCCCGACCTGGTGGCCTACCTGGGCAAGAGCACCTTCCCTGCCAAGTTCGGGCTGGGTCCGCTCGTGTCGGTCGACGGCGCCGGGCTGTCGCTCGCCCACGTCCAGGGCTACGTGAAGAAGTTCGACGCCGTGCAGCCCTTCGTGCTGTCGTACGCGCCCTTCGGGGCCGCCGGGGGCACGGTGCTGTACACCAGCTTCCACAACGACGAGCAGGTGAACGCCGACATGGCGGTCATCCTCAACTACATGGTGTTCTCGCTGTAACGGGAGGGGAGGGGACGATGCGAACCTTGCGCGGGTGCGGGCTCCTGCTGGTGCTGACGGCCGCCCTGGCGGTGGCCTGCGGGGGGACCGACGCCGGGGGCGGGGACGGCCGCGCGACCGACGCGAGCGTGTCGGTCGACGCCCCGGACGATCCAGGTTCTCCGGCGGACACGGTGTCCGGGACCGACACCGCGCCGCCCGCCGACGTGACGGCGCCCGAGCCCGAGCCGGAGGTCCAGCCGGCCGACGTGCCCTCGGTCGAGGACATTGGAGCCTCGGATCCGGGCCCGTCCGACCCGGGCGGCTTCGATCCGACCGCCGTTCCGTACGGGGCCTGCGCCGACTCGACCGAGTGCCCCTTGGGGATGACCTGCGTGCTCCCGTTCGCTGACGCGGCCTACGGCTACTGCACGCTGCACTGCAGCGGCGACGAAGAGTGCCCGGCCTCGACCGCCGGCAACCCCGTGGGCTGCCACCGCGAGGGCGGCGATCCGCAGGGCACCTGTGTGGCGCTCTGCGGCGCCCTGAACGGCGGCTCGCAGGCCTGCGAGGACTGGCTGGCGTGCGCCGGCGAGCAGTTCTGCCTGCCGCCCTCGACGCTGATGCCCACCAAGGGGCCGGGCCAGTCGTGCTCCGGCGGCGCCGAGTGCCTGTCGGGGCAGTGCGTCGAGGGCGAGAACACGCCGCCCCACTGCGCGCTGGTCTGCCAGACCGACGCGGATTGCGCGGGCCCCGACGGCCTGTGGCAGGGCACGTGCGTGGGCGCGGGTGGCCTGTCGTGGAAGTTCTGCCTGTGGCTGTGCGGGATGATGGCAGAGGGCAAGGGCTGCCCGGGCGACCTCACCTGCCAGGTGGCCGTGTGCCAGTAGGCCGCGACGGCCGGGAGGGTTCGGCCATGGCGACGCGACTGCTCGCGGTGATGCTGCTCGGCGCGGTGGCGTGCTCGTCCGGGGCGTCGTCCGACGCCAGCGGGGCTGCCGACACGCCGACGGGCACCGACCTGCTCGGCGAGGCGACGGGAGGCGACCTGGGCAACCCCGACGACTCCGCCCCGCCGGCCCCCGACGGGATCGCGGCCGACGCCGACGCCCCCGGGGCCCCCGACGCGGCGGCGACCGACGTCCTCACCACCGACGCGTCCGACGACGTCGCGGCGCACGCCGAGGCCGATGCCTCGCCCGCTCCGCTCGACGCGGACGACGACGGACCCGCCGACGTCGCCTAGGTCGAGCCCGCGCTTGACACCGTGACGGCCCCTGAGCAACCCCTCGCCGACACCCCGGCCCCGCCGGACGTCGCGCCGCCCGACCTCGCGCCGGACCTGCCCCCCACCCGGCCCGAGTGTCCGACCTACGCCCAGCCCGTGACGACCGGCTTCATGCTGCACTTCTCGGTCAAGGAGGCCAGCGGCATCGTCGAGAGCCGCCGGAACCCGGGTACGCTGTGGGTGCACAACGACTCGGGCGACGAGGCGCGGGAGTACGCCATCGCCAAGGCCGGCACGTCGAAGGGTACCTTCGTGCTCGAGGGCGTCGACGCCAACGACTGGGAGGACCTCGCGGTGGGCCCGGGGCCCGCGGCGGACACCACGTACCTCTACGTGGGCGACATCGGCGACAACGGCAGCAGTCGTTCGAAAATCCAGGTGTACCGCGTGCCCGAGCCGGCCGTTCAGGGCAGCCTGATCCCGCCGACGGTGACTCTGTCGGGGGTCGAGAGGATCGACCTGCAGTACCCGGACCACCCGCACAACGCCGAGTCGATGATGGTCGACCCCTGGAACGGCGACGTGTACGTGGTGGTCAAAGCCGGCGACGGCGACTCGCCCGTGTTCCGCGCGGCCGCGCCCCTGTCCGACGGGCAGACGGTCGTGCTGGAGCAGGTGGCGTTCCTGAAGTTCGGGCAGGGAGCGCTGCCGGGCAACACCGAGACCACCGCCGCCGACATCCACCCGGCCGGCACCGAGATCGTGATCCGTACTTACGACGCTGCCTTCCTGTGGCGGCGCCTGCCCGGCGAGACGATGGCCGACGCGCTGGCCACCGAGCCTTGCCCGCTGCCCCTGAAGGACGAGGGCCAGGGAGAGGCGCTGGGCTTCGCCGCCGACGGCAAGGGCTCCTGCACCTGCGGCGAGGGCAGCCTGGTGGCCATCTCGTACTGCGCTCGGCGAGGAGCCCGGCGAACGCCGCGCCGCTACCGCCCCTCCATGGCCTTCAGGATGACCTTGGCGGCGTTGATGCCCGACATGACCACCGCGGACTGACCGCCGCCCGGGAACGTCCAGGCGCCGGCCAGGAGCAGGTTGGGGATGGGCGTCTGCTGCTCCAGGCGGTTCTGGATGGCCTGCTCGACCGTGTTGTCCCAGCCGAAGATGGTGCCGGCGGGGTTCAGCGTGTACTGCTGGATGGTCATGGGCGTGGCCACCTCCATGACCTCGACGTGCGCGGACAGGCCGGGCACGATCACCTCGGCGCGCTCGAGCAGCGTGCGGGCCAGGGCCTCCTTGTAATCGACCGCCTCGGCGTAGGGGCCGGCCCACTTCCACTGCTCGCCGCAGTCGAAGGCGAACTGCGAGGTGAGCGTGATGACGTTCTTGCCCGCGGGCGCGGCTGTGGGGTCGATGACCGACATGTTGGCGATGGACAGGCCGCTCTGCGTGGCGTCGCAGGCATTCATGGCCTGGAACGACGCGCCGATGTCGTAGTCGAGGGCCACGTTGATCTCGTACGAGTCGCCGAACACCTCGCGGAGGTCGGCGTTCACGCCCAGGTAGACGACGTAGGCCGACAGGCCGACCTGCAGCCCCTTCACGCGTTCGACGTACGCGGGCGGCAGGGCGGCCTCGGGGACCATCTTCAACAGCGTGTCGGGGCCGTTGGCGTTCGAGACCACGTAGTCGGCGGCGTAGCAGGTGCCGTCGGCGGCGCGCACGCGCGTGGCCTTGCCGTCGACCACGTCGATGCCCACGGCGCGCGTGTTGGTGCGGATGGTGCCGCCGTTCTCGCGCACCACCTCGGCCAGCGCGTCCGGGATGGCTTGCGAGCCGCCCTCGAAGTGGTAGTAGCCGTACAGGTGGTAGCTGTTCCACATGGCCATGAAGAAGAGGGCCGACAGCTTGGAGGGCTCGTTGCCCGCGAAGCCGGCTAACTGCGCCCACACGCCGATGAGATCGGGGTCGTGGAGGAAGCCGTCGAGGAACTCGGTCAGCGTGACCTTCATGTAGTTCTGCAGGCGCGTGAGGGCGCCGGGGTACTGCTGCTCGATCTGGCCGATGGCGGTCACGTCGCCATCCTGGGCCTTCATGGCGGCCTCGAGCGTGACCTGCATGATCTTCATCTCGTCGAACAGGGCGTCGATGCCGTCGGCCTCGTTCGGGAACTCGGTCTTCAGGAGCGCGCGATAGGTCTCGAAGTCGGCCGGGATGTCGATCGTCCGGTCGGGGTAGATCATACGGTACATGGGGTCGAGGTGGATGGGCTTCATCTTGTCGTAGATGCCCAGGTCTTTCCACAGCAGGTAGTTGGTTCCGTCGGGCGAGTTCAGCCCGTCGACGGCGTGCAGCGAGATCTCGAAGCTGTAGTCGCCGCGCTGGAAGCGCCCCATGCAGCCGCCCAGGCGGTGGTTCTGCTCCAGCACGATCACGTCGACGCCGGCCTTGGCCAGCTTGGCCGCTGCGCCCAGGCCGCCGCCGCCCGCGCCGATGACCACCACCTGGTGCGCCTCGGTGACGGCGCAGCCGTCGGCCGGGATCTCCCAGCGGTGGCAGTTCAGGCAGTCGTCGGGCGGGCCGTACGCGACGCCCGCGTGCGCGCCGGTGTGGCACGTCGCGCACGCGAAGGCGCCGTCGGCGTGGTGCGCCACGGTCCGCTTCGGCGCGCCGTTCGTGCCGTGGCAGGTGCCGCAGTCGCCGGGGCCGTAGCCACCGACGTGCGCGCCCTCGTGGCACGAGAGGCACGAGGCCCCGTTGGCCCAGCCGGGGTGCGTGCTCGCCAGGACCGCCGACGCCACGCCGGGCGTGGCCGAGGTGATGCCTTCGACAGGGGGCGCCGTCTCACCGGCGACGTCGGAGGTCGCGTCGTTCGCCGCGTCGACCCCGGAATCGAGCCCTGCGTCGGCACCTCCACCCCCGGAGTTCCCGCACCCCACCAGCCAAAGAAGCCCTGCGGCGGCCAGGATCGAAGCGGCGCTCCTCATGTGCTCCCCCCCTCGATGGACTCCCCTGCGGAGCGGACGCCCCGCCCCGCCAGTCTACTCGGCTGCTCCAGCCGCGCTACGTGAATTGACAGTCACTGCCACGTTCGGGCAACCTGGGCCCCTGACCAACCGGGCGACACGGAGGCCTGACATGGAGCGACTGCAGTTGCCGCGCGAGTTTCCCGGGGGAACGCGCTACGGCGCAGAGGAAGAGGAGGCCGTGTTGCGGGTCGTGCGGGCCCGCTCGCCCTTCCGCTATTACGGCGAGGCCTGCGGCTTCGAGGTGGCGGCGCTCGAGGCCGAGTTCGCGCGCCACCTGGGTGCCGACGCCGCGGAGCCGTTGCACGTCACGGCGGTCAACAGCGGCACCGGCGCGCTCGACGTGGCCCTGGAGGCCCTGGGCGTGGGCGCCGGCGACGAGGTGGCCACCCAGGGCTTCTTCTGGATCTCGACCATCGGCGCCATCGTGCGCAACCGCGCCGTACCGGTGCTGGTCGACTCGGACGACACGCTGAACCTGGACCCCGACGA
>CAZBRS010000021.1:0-86607 GCA_964494475.1 uncultured Myxococcales bacterium
TCGCCGCGGGCTGGCCCGCGGCCGCCGTGGGGTCGGGCACGGCCTCGTCACCGGGTCGCCAGGCCGTGCCGTCGGCGGCCGCGGCCAGCACGCTGCGGAGGCTGGTCGCGCGGACGGTCAGGGCGCGCTCGCGCCCGTTCGGCGCGACCAGCCGGGCGCCTTCGGTCAGGGCGCAGTCGCCTGCGGGGTCCAGGTACACGTCCGCCCCGCGGACGACGGCGACCCGCAGGCGACAGGGGGACAGCGTCGGGGACGGGGGCGTCGAGGGGGGAGGTGCCGCGAGCACGAAGCCGAGGAGGAGCGCCGAGGTGAAGCCCATCAATCGTCCTCCGCCACGCCCTTGGGGTGGCACGAATAGCAGGCGGCGCTCGTCCAGGAGTACCCGCTCACCTCTCCGAGGTGCTTGGCGTCCATCCTGGCCTTCGAGTGGTCCATGCAGCCGGTGCAGCTGAACTGCTTCCAGGGCTTCTGGGCCGGGTGGCACTGGGTGCAGGCCAGGTTCGCGTGCTTGCCGGACGTGATGGGGAACATCGTATGGTGGCTCTCGAAGTCGGCGGGCGACCACGCGGTCGTGGTATGGCAGGTCGAACAGGTCGTGGGCAGGCCCAGCGTCCCATGGGACGGATTGGTGGTGGCGGTGTAGTCGTCGGCGTGGCAGCCGTGGCAGGTCTTCGGCACGGCGGGGTAGTCGTCGGGGTCGTGGCAGTCGGCGCAGGCGCGGCCCGCGTGGCCGCCCGTCAGCGGGAACGCGCCGCTCGCAAGGTGAGCGGTGGCGGTGGCTGGCTTCCAGGCCGTGGTGGAGTGACAACTCTGGCAACTGGTGGGGAAGTTGCTGGCCTGGTGGTCGGGGTTGGTGGTGGCGGCGTAGTCGTCGGCGTGGCAGCCGTGGCAGGTCTTCGGCACGGCGGGGTAGTCGTCGGGGTCGTGGCAGTCGGCGCAGGCGCGGCCCGCGTGGCCGCCCGTCAGCGGGAACGCGCCGCTCGCAAGGTGAGCGGTGGCGGTGGCTGGCTTCCAGGCCGTGGTGGAGTGACAACTCTGGCAACTGGTGGGGAAGTTGCTGGCCTGGTGGTCGGGGTTGGTGGTGGCGGCGTAGTCGTCGGCGTGGCAGCCGTGGCAGGTCTTCGGCACGGCGGGGTAGTCGTCGGGGTCGTGGCAGTCGGCGCAGGCGCGGCCCGCGTGGCCGCCCGTCAGCGGGAACGCGCCGCTCGCCAGGTGCGCCGCCGCCAGCGCGGGGCGCCAGCCCGCGGGCGTGTGGCACGTCTCGCAGGTCCGGGGGAGCTTCTCGGCCTCGTGGTCGGGGTTGGTGGAGGCGGCGTAGTCGGCGGCATGGCACGCAACGCACGCGCGATCGAGCCCCTCCCAGGTGTCCTCCCCGTGGCAGGCCCCGCAGGCCACGCCGAGGTGGCGCCCCGTGAGGGGCCAATCGTCGGGGTCGGCGTGGGGCCGCGACGAGACGGTGCTCCAGGCCGACGTCTCGTGGCACGTCGCGCAGTCGGTGGGGTAGCCGAGCGTCGCGTGCGCCGGGTCCGTGGTGGCCGCCCAGCGGTCGTGGTGGCAGGCGTCGCACGAGGTCATCCCGGTCGCGTGATCGATGACCGAGGCCGGTTCGCGGCATCCGGGCGCCGCCAGCAAGCAGACCAGCGCGAGGCTAGTCGTCGCCGCGCGGATGGCAGCCGAGGCAAGCCGCGTCGTCATACTGGTACCCTGTCCGGTGGTCGTGTTCCTGGTCCATGCGAGTCCGGGTGTGGGCGTGGCAGGCCGTGCAGGTCGCCGACGCCATCGAACCGCCGGCGTGGCAGTCGGCGCAGGCAAACCCGCGGTGGTCGCCGCTCTGGATGGGGAAGAAGGCCTCGTGCCACCCCGCGCGGGCTGGCGCCCAGCCCGATTCGCCGTGGCACGTGTCGCAGGGCTCGGTCCCGAGGTCGCGGTGGTCCGGTTCGGTCACCGCCGCGGCCTGCCCGGCGTGGCACGCCGAGCACGTCGTGGGGGTGCCGCCGTACTGCCCGCCGGCATGGCAGCCGCTGCAGTCGGCGGCGGCGTGGGCCCCGCGCAGGGGCCAGAAGCGCGCGTGACGGATGCGCGCCGGGCTCCACGAGAACTGGCCGTGGCACTCGGCGCAGTCGTCGGGGAAGCCGGCGGCCACGTGATCGGGGTGGTTCCCGGCGGCGCGCACGTCAGCGGCGTGGCAGGCCAGGCACTCGGTGGGCGTGCCCGCGTACACGGGGGGTTCGGCGACCCCGTGGCACTCCTGGCAATCGGCGGCGCGATGCGCGCCGACCAGCGGGAAGCGCGTGGCGTCGTGGCTCCTGATCGCGGCGGGAACCGTCCAGCCCCTTGGGCTGTGGCAACGCGCGCAGTCGTCACCCTCGGCGCCGCGGTGGTGCCGGTCTTCGTGGCATTCGTGGCAGGCAACGTCGCCGCCTCGGCCGCGCGGGGCCCCCGGGTGGCACGTCGTGCAACTCTGCGCCGCGTGGCGTTGGCGCAGCGCGAAGCCGGTACGGTCGTGGTCGAACGTTCCCGGCGTCGCGACGCTCAGCGCGGTCCAGCGGGTCGGCGCATGGCAGGCCTCGCAGGCGCTGCCCGCGCGCCCGGCGTGCGGGTCGGCGTGGCAAGCGGCGCACGCCGCCGACGTGGGACGGTACAGGCGGAGCGAAGTCTCGGCCTCGACGATCGGGTGGCAGCGCTCACAGGGCGCGGCGTGGGGGCCCTCGGTCGCGAAGCGGGTCACGCGCGCGTGCTCGAACGGTGCTCCGCGGAACCTCTCGGTGTCGTGACAAGCGTCGCACTCGCGCGCCGGCTCGGACGCGCGGAACTGGCCCCGATGCGGGTCGGCGTGACACGCCCCGCAGCGCTGGTCGAGACCCGCGAACCGAGCCGAGGCGCCGCCGGTCGGAGCCCCGTGGCACGCCGCGCAGGCCGCCCGGCCGTGGGAGCCTTCGAGCGGGAAGCGCGTCGTGGCGTGATCGAAGTCGGACACGCGCCACCCGCCCGTCCCGTGACACGTGGCGCAGCCGCGCTCGCCCATGCGTGCGTCGAAGGCGCCGGCGTGCACGTCGCGGTGGCAGTCGCGGCACGCGCGGCGCCCCGTGGCGAAGCGGAAGGGTCCGGACTCGACGCGGTGACACGCGTCGCAGCGCACGGCGCGATGCGCCCCCGTCAGGCCGAACGCGGCCTTCGCGTGGTCGTCGACGCCGAAGCGCGCGGGCACGAAGCCTTCGACCGCGTGACAGCGCTCGCACTCGCGGTCGTTGGATCCTCCCGCGGTGGGTCCGTGGGGGTCGGCGTGGCAGTCGGCGCAGCGCTCGAAGCGCAGGGCCCCGCGGCGTTCGCTGGAGGGATCGACGTGGCAGCGGCGGCACGAGACGTCCTGGTGGCGCCCGCGCAGCGGGAAGCGGCTTCGGTCGTGATCGAAGCGCGCGCGCGCATTGGCCCAGGCGTCGGCGTCGTGGCAGCGGCCGCATTCTCCGCCCAGGCTGCCGCGGTGGGCGTCCTTGTGGCACGTGGCGCACGCGACCTCGAGGGCCTTGTCGAGGCGAGGGCCGTGGCACGACGCGCACGGGACGTCGCGATGGCGACCTTTCAGGGGAAAGCGACCCGGGGCGTGCTGCTCGGCTGCGGGCTTCGCGACCTCTTTCCAGCCCTGCACCCGATGGCAGGCGGCGCAGGCCCCCTTCATCTTTGCTGCGTGGGGATCGGCGTGGCAGTCGGAGCAAGCCGCGTGGGTCCGGGGCTTGTACGTGCGGTCCCTGCCCTCACGGAGCGGGTGGCATTGGTCGCAGGCGACGGCGGCGTGGCGTCCCTCGAGCGGCCAAGCCGCGCGCGCGTGGTCGAAGCGGCGCGCTCCGGCGAAGCCCGCGTCGTCGTGGCAGCGGTCGCATGCGTCGCCGAGTTGCCCGCCGTGGGGACCCGGGTGGCATCCGGCGCAGCGGGGAGAGGCCCCTTGGTAGCGCCCTTCGCCCCGGTGGCAGCGGGCGCACGCCAGCCTTGCGTGCTTTCCTGCCAGCGCGAAGCCGGTGTCGGCGTGGTCGAAGTCCTGCACCTGGCTTTCGAAGCGCACCAGGCGCCACGAGCGTCCGTGGTGCTCGGCGTGGCAACTCGCGCACGCCTTGCCCTTCGCCAGCTTCGCGTGGAAGCCCTGGCCGGCCGAGAGACCCCGGGCGACGCGCTCGTGGCAGGCCAGGCAACGGCTCTCGTCCAGCTTGCGGCCCTTCTCGTGGCATTCGCGACAGGCGCCGGGGTTGTCGAGGAAGGCGTGGTCCGAAGAGAGGGGTCCAGGCGAGAGTCCCTGCGCGATCCCGGGGCTCGAGAACGCCAGCAACGCCAGTAGCAGCGGGGGGAGGCGGAGGGGCGGGGATTGCTGGGCGCGCACGAAGGTCATTCCTGGAATGCTAGACGAAACGCTCTCGATTGGGAAGCCGCGTGTGCAGATTGACGACGTCGCTCGTTTTCCTTATCTTGTCGCGCCCCGAGGGGCAACCGGCGTGAGGCGCGAGAAATGACGAAGTTCGCGGGTCGGATGGTGATCGTGGCGGGGCTCGGGTGGCTCGTGGCGTGCGGAGGGACCGGCGACGCGACCGGCGACGCCGGCGACGCGTCGGTCGACGCGGTCGACGCCCGCGAGGTCGACCCGATGCCCGAGATCGGGCCGGAGCCCGAGGTCGAGCCGGCGCTCGAGGTCGAGCCCGCCGACGCGCCCGGTGAAGAGGTCGGGTCCGCCTGGCCCGAGCTCGTGCTGAACGAGGTTCAGTGCCACAGCCCCGACTGGGTCGAGATCGTGAACCGCGGCGCGGTCGACGCTGATCCCACCGGCTGGACGCTCCGGGAGCAGGGGGGCGCGGGCTACGTGCTGCCGAGCCTGCCGGTCCTGGCGCCCGGGGGCTTCCTGGTCCTCACGCGCCAGACCTCGAAGGACGACGGCTTCACGTTCGGCGTCAAATGCGGTTCCGACACCCTGGAGTGGGTGCGGCCCGACGGCGTGGTGGCCGACGAGGTGGCGCCGCCCGAGGTCGTACGCACCTGGGGCCGCCTGCCCGACGGAGCCGGCGCCTGGGTCGAGACCGTGGCCACGCCCGGGGCTGCCAACGAGGCCGTGTCCACCGGCAGCGGCGCGTTGTTCGACCCGTCACGGGTGCTCACGCTCGACCTCGGGCTCACCGACGACGCGCGCAAGGACCTGGAGTCGCAGCCCGAAGTGCACACCGACGCCACGCTCACCGTGAAGCTCGGCGAGCAGATCCTGGGCCCGCTCGACATCGGCGTGCGCCTCAAGGGCTCGTCGTCGTTCCTGCCCCTCTCGGACAAGGCGTCGTTCAAGCTGAAGCTCGACTTCAAGGTCGCGGGTCAGAACCTGCTCGGCCTCGAACGGCTCACGCTGAACAGCATGGTCATCGATCCCTCCATGGTCGTCGAGGCGCTCTCCTACGAGCTGTTCCGCGCGTTCGGCGTGCCCTGCCCGCGCTTCGCGTACGCCTGGGTCACCCTGAACGGCGCGGACTACGGTTTGTACCTTCTGCTCGAGACCTACGACGAGATCTGGGCGGCCGATCGCTTCGACGCCACGCAGCACGTCTACGAGTTCGGGGGCGATCTCTACCCGGGCTCCGAGGAGTGGTTCGAGGTGCAGGCCGGGCCAAAGGACGATCGCGACGACCTGCGTGACCTCATCGAGGCCGTCCAGGCTCCCGACGCCGAGTGGTTCGAGGCCGTCTCGGCCCTCGCCGATCTCGGCGAGATGATCCATATGTGGGCGGTCGAGCTGTACGTCAACCACTGGGACGGCTACGCGCCGGCGGTCAACAACTGGTTCCTGCACAGCACGCCCCAGGGGCGCTTCAGCATGATGCCCTGGGGGCTCGACCAGACGTTCGGTTTCTGGTGGGGCACGCCCGGCGAGCTGTACGATCTGCACCGCCAGGGCTCGGGCATCCTCTACCAGCGCTGCCTCCGCGACACCAAGTGCGGGCGGCTCTACGACGAGGCGCTGGTCGCCCTGCTCGAGGAGGTCGACGAGCTCGACCTCGAGGCGCGCCTCGACGAACTGCAGGCCCTGATTCAGCCGTTCGTCGAGCGCGACGAGCGCGCGCATTATTCGCCCGAGGGCCAGGCCCTGGCGATCGAGCAGGTGCGCGAGTTCCTCGCGGTGCGGCGCCAGCAGGCCGACGAGCAGTTGGCCTGCCTGCTCACGGGCGTGCAGGACGCCGACGGCGACGGCGCGCTCTGCACGGTCGACTGTCGCGAGGACGACCCTGCCATCCACCCCGGCGCTCCCGAGATCTGCGGCGACGGGATCGATCAGGACTGCTCGGGCTCGCCCGACGACGGCAAGGACTGCGACTGCCAGGCGGTGATGCGCGGCGCGCAGCGCTACCACTTCTGCCCCTCGGGCCGATCCTACGACGAGGCGGTGGCTCACTGCGAGGCCCAGGGCGCGACGGTGGTCATCGTGAACGACGCCGGCGAGGCCGCGTGGCTGCGCGACCGGGGCCAGCAGGGCGGCTTCGGCGACTTCTGGATCGGCCTCACCGATCGCGCCGAGGAGGGGCTCTTCGTCTGGCAGGACGGCAGCGAGCCGGCGTACACGAACTGGGCCGACGGCGAGCCCAACGGCGCGACCGAGGCCGAAGACTGCGTGGTCAAGATCTGGGACGGGCGCTGGATCGACCTCGACTGCTTCTCCTGGTACGGAGTGGCCTGCGAGGAGCCCTGCCCGGGCCCGATCGACGCCGACGGTGACGGGGTCGACGGGTGCCTGGGGGATTGCGACGACCAGAACGCCGAGATCCACCCCGGCGCGATCGATGCGTGCTCCGACGGCCTGGACCAGGACTGCGACGGCAAGACCGACAACGGCCCGGACTGCCCCAACTGCACCGCGATCGTGCGCGATGCGCATCGCTACCTCTATTGCCCCGGGCCCTTCACCTGGGCCGAGGCGCGCGCGAACTGCCAGGCCAACGGCACCGACCTCGCGATCTTCACGACCGCGCCCGAGTCCATGTATGTCGGCACCCGCCTCGGCCAGATGGGCCAGTGGATGGAGTTCTGGATCGGCCTCTCCGACCAGGGCGAGGAGGGCGCGTTCTACTGGGTCGATGGCACCTACGTGGGGCTCTCGATCTGGAACGGCGACCAACCCGACGATGGCTGGGGTTACCAGCCCGAAGACTGCGTGACCAGCGCGCCGTGGGGTGCGTGGAGCGACTTCGGCTGCGAGCTCCTGTTCCCGGCCCTCTGCGAGGACGCCTGCGCGGCCACCGACGGCGACGGTGATGGCTTCGACTTGTGCGCCGACGACTGTGACGACCACGACGCGGCGGTCCACCCGGGGGCCGTCGAGGTGTGCAACGACGGCATCGACCAGGACTGCTCGGGTGCTGCCGATGACGCCGGATGGTGCGCCTGGGAGTGCTCCCCGCTGAAGGGGCTCGAGCAGCCCTTCGTGCTGTGCCAGGGCAAGCGAACGTGGAAGGACGCTCGCGACGTCTGCTTCGCCTGGGGCGGCGACCTCGCCTGGTTCGCCGACGACGTCGAGCAGGCGGTGGTGCTCGCGGGAGTGGCGCAGGGCTTCCAGGTGCTCGAGCGCTGGATCGGCGCGAACGACCTGTCCGAGGAGGGCCTCTTCACCTGGACCGACGGGAGCACCCCGGCGTTCGCGCCCTGGGCCGAGGGGCAACCCAACGACGGCGGGGTCGGCCAGGACTGCGTGCGGTTGCTCCCCGACGGAACCTGGAACGACACCGACTGTCACGCCAAGTACCAGGCGCTCTGTCGCGGGCACTAAAGGGACACGATCCCTCGTGTCCCTACTGGCGCGGCGATGACGCCTGGATATACTCGAGAACCATGAGCGTCTATCTCGACTGCGCCGAATTCCCGAAGATCGAGCGGCTGCTGACCGAGTACCCCTTCCTGGCCGGGGTCACGACCAACCCGCTGCTCATGAAGAAGTCCGGGAGCGGCGAGGCCCAGTTCTTCCGGGCCCTCCGTACGTTCACGAGCAAGCCCGTGTTCGCCCAGGTGGCGCTCGGCTCGTTCGAGGACATGCGTCGGCACGCGTACGAGCTCTTCAAGGCGGCGGGAGAGGCGGTGGTCTTGAAGGTGCCCCTCTGTCCCGACGGCCTGAAGCTGGTCCGAGACCTCTCGTCGTCGTTCAAGACGTGCGTCACCGCGGTGGCCAACCCGCTGCAGGGCTACGCCGCCGCCACGCTCGGCGCGCGCTGGATCGCGGTGTACGTGGGCCGCGTCGAGGAGGCGCACGGCGTCGGCGCCGGCCTCGCCGTGGTGCGAACGCTGTCGGGCATCCTCACGGCCAGCGGCGAGCGCACGCGCGTCCTGGCCGCCAGCGTACGCAAGGCCGAGTGGATCCCCGAGCTGCTCCTGTTGCCGAACGTCGACGTCACCCTCGCGCCCGAGGTGCTCGAGGGGGCGCTCACCGATCCCGTCACCACCCACGCGCTGGCCGAGTTCCGGGCGCTCGCGAAGAAGGAGCGCCCATGACGGGCGCGCCCCGCGCCGTCGTGCTCCTCTCGGGCGGCGTCGACTCCACCACGACCGCGGCGGTCGCCCAGGCCTACGGCTGCGAGGTCTACGCGCTCTCGTTCCGCTACGGGCAGACGCTGGCGGTCGAGCTCGAGCGCGCGGCCAGCGTGGCCGCAGCCCTGAAGGTGAAGGCCCACCGCGTGGTCACCGTCGACCTCGCGCCCCTGGGCGGCTCGCGGCTGCTCGGCGACGATACGGTCGACGCCAGCGCCAGTGCCATCCCCGCCACCTACGTGCCGGCCCGGAACACCATCTTCCTCTCCATCGGCCTGGCCTGGGCCGAGGTGCTGGGCGCACGCTTCCTGATGTTCGGGGCCAACGCCGTCGACTACAGCGGCTACCCCGACTGCCGGCCCGAGTTCGTCGAGGCGTTCGAGGAGATGGCCAACCGCGCCACCCGGTTCACGACCGAGGGCGCCCTGCGCCTGCATGTGCTCGCGCCGCTGGTCGACCTCACGAAGGCCGACATCATCCGCCTGGGGCTCGCCCTGGGCGTCGACTACCGCCTCACCCACTCCTGCTACTTCCCCGACCTTGAGGGCCGTGCCTGCGGCGCCTGCGACTCGTGTAGAATCCGTTTGAAGGGCTTCGCCGAGGCGGGGCTGGTCGATCCGGTGGCGTACCGCCCGTAACGCCGGACCACGCCGGACCACTCCCGTCCGCCAAGAAGACGAAAAACCCTTTCGTTTCGAGAGGGTCTCCTTGGACTGCCCCTTGCACTCCTTCGGCCCGGCACGAGCGGTTCCCGACTCACGAAGGAGGTGGTCCATGCTGCGTCGTTTCTTCGCGGTGCTGGCCCTGGTGCTGGTCGCGTCGTGGCTCTCGCTGGCCTGCGACGGGGTCTCGGACCGGGAGGCCGACGTCCTCTCGGCTGGTCCGGACGGACAGGGCCCGGACCGGAGCGAGGGTCCGGAGGGCGACGAGCTTCCGGTCCAGCGCATCGTGGCGGGATCGATCGACGAGACCGACACGGCCGTGGTGGCCCTGGTGGCGGGGGGGCGGCTGTTCTGCAGCGGCACGCTGGTGGCGCCGCGGACGGTGTTCACGGCGGGGCACTGCGTGGCCGGGAGCCGGCTTTCGGCGAGCGAGGTCGAGGTCTTCTTCGGTACGCGCGTCGGGGGCCCCGGGCCGAGCGTTCCTGTGGCCGCGTGGGGGGTGCACCCGGGGTACACCGTGCTGCCCGATGGCGTGCCGTTGCACGACGTGGCCTTCGTCACGCTGGTCCGGGACGCACCGGTGGAGCCCTTGCCCTGGCGCGCGACCAAGCTGCCGAGCCTGGTCGGCGTCCGGGTGAAGATGGTCGGCTACGGGGTCACCGACGCCCTGCACCAGGTCGGCGCGGGGACGCGGCGGGCCGTCTACCAGACCATCGTGGACCAGGACGCGGCGTTCCTCTACTACGGTGACGGCGTCTCCGGGACCTGCCAGGGCGACTCCGGCGGTCCGACGTTGCTGAAGGAGGACGGCGTCACCACCCTGGTCGCCGTCACGTCGTACGGCGACGAGACCTGCGTGCAGGTCGGCGGCAACACGCGCGTCGACACCAACGCCGAGTTCCTGGCGGCGCACGTGGCGGCCCCGGCCCCGTCTCCGGTCTCCGGATCCGAACCTCCGTCGGGTAAACCCGGGGCGCTCGTCGCCGAGGCCGAGCCGAACAACGGCTACGGGAGCTTCTCCAACACCCTCGAAGCGCCGTGCCTCGTCGAAGGTGCGCTGGAGCCCGTGGGCGACGTCGATTACTACCGCGTCGTGCTGCCGCGGGGCGCCACGCTCGACGCCATGCTGACCGCGGGGTCGGACCACGACGTCGACGTCCGGCTGACCAACGCGGGGGGTGGGTTGCTCGACGCCAGCGAGAACGGCGCTGGAGAGGCTGACGCGGTCTCGTGGACGAACGTCAGCGATTCGGCGCGTACCGTCTATCTTCGCGTCTACGGCGTGCCGGGCTCCGGACCCGTCGAACTGTCGGGCGCCACCTACCGGGCGGCTGTCTCCTGGTGAGAGGGCCCTTGCGTCGCCTACCCGTCTTCGAGCGCGGCGTGCACCGCGCTCGCGAGCTCGCGCCGCGAGAAGGGCTTCTGGAGGAAGTGCACGCCCTCGTCGAGCAGCCCGTCGCGCGCGAAGACGTTCGCGGTGTACCCCGACATGTACAGCCGCTTGAGGCCGGGATAGCGCGACAGCAACCGGGCCGCCAGCTCGATGCCGTTCATCTCGGGCATGATCACGTCGGTCACCAGCAGCTCGATCTCGTGGCTGCGCTCGTCGGCCAGGCGAATGGCCTCACTGGGCGTGCCCGCCGGGAGCACTCGGTAGCCGAGGCCCTCGAGCATGTGTCGGCACATCTCGAGCAGCATGGGCTCGTCCTCGACCAACAGCACGGTGGCGTGCCGGCCCTGCTGGATGGGCGCCGCGCCGGTGTCGGAGGCGAGGCTGGCGTCGCCCGCGTGCCGCGGCAGGTAGATGCGGAAGGTCGAGCCCTGCCCGGGCTCGCTGTACACGTTGATGAACCCGCCGTTCTGCTTGACGATCCCGTACAGCATGGCGAGCCCGAGCCCGGTGCCCTGCCCCACCTCCTTGGTCGTGAAGAAGGGCTCGAACAGGTGCGCGCGCACGGTGGCGTCCATGCCGCAGCCGTCGTCGCTCACGGTGAGCAGCACGTAGTCGCCGGGGGTCACCTCGGCCAGCGTCTCGCTCCAGGTCTCGTCGAGCGTGCGATTCCTCGTCTCGATGACGACCCGCCCCACGCTCGAGATGGCGTCGCGGGCGTTCACGCACAGGTTCGCGAGGATCTGGTCGACCTGGGAGGGATCGATCTTCACGGGCCACACGCTCTCGCCCGGCTTCCATTCGAGGGAGATGTCCTCGCCGATCAGCCGTCTCAGCATCTTGAGCAGGCCCGTCACGGCCGCGTTCAGGTCGAGCACCCGGGGCGTCACGGTCTGCTTGCGGGCGAAGGCCAGCAGCTGCCGCGTGAGCTCGGCCGAGCGCTGCGTGGCGCTGCGGATGCCCACGATCGTCGCGTGGTTCGGGTCGGCGTCGTCGATCGCGTCGAGCAGGAGGTCGGTGTAGCCGAGGATCACGCCCAGCATGTTGTTGAAGTCGTGGGCCACCCCGCCCGCGAGCCGGCCGACGGACTCCATCTTCTGGGCCTGCACCAGCTGCTCGTGCAGCTTCTCTTTGTCTTCCTCGGCGCGCTTCTGCAGGGTGACGTCGAGCACCGACGATTGGTAGCCGACCACCTCGCCGCGTTCGTTACGGAGCGCGGTGGCCTGGCTGCTGGCGACGAACGTCGACCCGTCGGGGCGCTTCGCCGTGTACTCGCCCGCCCAGGCGCCGGTCGCCTCGAGCGCCTTCAGGATGGCCCGGGCTTCGTGCTCGTGCGCCAGGAACTCGGGCACCTTCTTCCCCAGGACCTGGTCCAGCCGCTCGAAGCCCCAGATGCGCAGGAAGGCCTGGTTGGCTTCGACGACGATGCCCTGGGTGTCGGCGATGCTGTTGGCGGTCATGGCCGAGTCGAACACGAACGTCTTCAGCCGGAGCTCGTGTTCCACCTGCCGGCGGTAGGTGGTGTCGCGGAACGAGCCCATCAGGCAGCGGCGGCCCGCCACGTCGATGGCGGCTGCGCTCACGTCGCAGAGCACCACGCGCCCGTCCTTGCGCCGCACGGGGATGTCGGGCGCGACCACGACCTCGCCCCGCGCCTGGCGCTCGAACCAGCCCACCACGTAGGGGAGCGCCTCGGGCGGGTGCAGCTTGTCGACGCCGAGCCGCAGGACATCGTCGGGGCCGTAGCCGGTCAACTCGTGGAAGCCCCGGTTGGCGAGCAGGAAGCGGCGGCCCTCGAGGTCGGCCACCACGAGGCCGTCGGAGACCCCGTCGAAGACGGCCTGGAGTTGCGCCTTGCTCTCGGCCAGCGCCACCTCGGCCTGCTTGCGCGCCGTGATGTCCTGGATGGTGCCGAACATGCGCACGGGCCGGCCTTCGGGGCTGAACTCGAGGTTGCCCAGGCCGTGCACCCAGAACGACTGCCCCGAGCGGCGGTTCACGACCTGGTATTCGCGATCGAACGACTGGCGTTCTCCGATCACCTTCTTCGTGAAGTAGTCGATCATGTCCCGCTGGTGATCCGGGTGCAGCCGCCCGATCCAGGTGGCCAGCGTGTGGTCGTCGGCGGCCGTGAGTCCGAAGATCTCGTCGAGCATCTCGGAGCACGTCCAGCGGTCGGAGGCGATGTCGAGCACGTAGTGGCCGAGGCGGGCGACCCGCTGCGATTGCCGGAGCAGGTCTTCACTTTCGGTCATGGCAGTCGCCATGGTGATCGTACTCCGCACATCGTATAGGATAAATACTGTGAGTGTCGAACCGCCCGCCGTCACGCGGTTGTTCCGGGCGGTCGTTCAGAGAACCGTCACGCGCGGATGCAGTCGGCGTAGTAGTGCTTCACGCCGTCCTCGCCCGTCTCGCCGACCAGCCCGTGGATGTCGGTCTCGAAGCCCGGGCAGCTCGCGTTGAACTCGCGCGAGAACTTCAGGTACTCGACGATCTTCTTGTTGAAGACCTCGCCGGGGATGAGCAGCGGGATGCCGGGGGGGTAGGGCGTGATGAGGGCCGTCGTGACCCGTCCGAGCAGGTCGTCGATGCCCACGCGCTCGGTCTTCTTCATGGCGATGTGGGCGAAGGCGTCAGCGGGGGCCAGGGCCGGGGTCAGGTCGCTCAGGTACATGTCGGTCGTGAGGCGGGCCACGTCGTTCTTCGCGTACAGGCCGTGGATGTACTGGCACAGGTCGCTGAGGCCCATGCGCTCGTAGCGCGGGTGCTGCTGGCAGAACTCGGGCATGATGCGCCACATGGGCTGGTTCTTGGCGTACTCGTCCTTGAACTGCTGCAGGGCGGTGAGCAGCGTGTTCCAGCGGCCCTTGGTGATGCCGATCGTGAACATGATGAAGAAGCTGTAGAGCCCCGTCTTCTCGACGATGACGCCGTGCTCGACCAGGTACTTGGTCACGATGCTGGCCGGGATGCCCGTCTTCGCGAACTTTCCGGCCAGGTCGAGCCCCGGCGTGACGATGGTGGCCTTGATGGGGTCCAGCATGTTGAAGCGGTCGGCCAGGTTACCGAAGCCGTGCCACTTGCTGCGCTTCCCGTTCTCGACGCCGCCCTTGATGATCCAGTCGTCGCCGTGCCCGATGCCCTCGTCGACCAGCCTGTCGGGGCCCCACACCTGGAACCACCAGTCCTTGCCGAACTCGGCGTCGACCTTTCGCATGGCGCGCCGGAAGTCGAGCGCCTCGATGATGCTCTCCTCGACCAGCGCGGTGCCCCCCGGCGGCTCCATCATGGCCGCGGCCACGTCGCAGCTCGCGATGATCGCGTACTGCGGGCTGGTCGACGTGTGCATGAGGAACGCTTCGTTGAACAGGTGCCGATCCAGCCTGGCGGTCTGCGAGTCCTGCACCAGCACGTGGCTGGCCTGGCTGATGCCGGCCAGCAGCTTGTGGATCGACTGGGTGGCGTACACGATCGACTGCTTCGGTCGCGCGCGCTTCTTGCCCATGGAGTGGAAGCTTCCGTAGAAGGGGTGGAACGCCGCGTGCGGCAGCCACGCCTCGTCGAAGTGCAGGTTCTCGACGTAGCCGTCGAGCATGCCCTTGATGGCCTCGGTGTTGTAGAGCACCCCGTCGTAGGTCGACTGCGTGATCGTCAGGATGCGCGGCTTGACCTTCTTGGCGTCGACGCCCTTGAGGAGCGGGTTCGCCCGGATCTTGGCCATGATGGCCGAGGGCTCGAACTCGGACTTCGGGATGGGGCCGATGATGCCGAAGTGATTGCGCGTGGGCTTCAGGAAGACGGGGATGGCGCCCGTGAGGATGATCGAGTGCAGGACGGACTTGTGGCAGTTGCGGTCGACCACCACCACGTCGCCCGGCGCCACCGTGTGGTTCCACACGATCTTGTTGGCCGTGCTCGTGCCGTTGGTCACGAAGAAGCAGTGGTCGGCGTTGAAGATGCGCGCGGCGTTCCGCTCGCTGGCGGCCACGGGGCCCGTGTGATCGAGCAGCTGCCCGAGCTCTTCGACCGCGTTGCACACGTCGGCGCGCAGCATGTTCTCGCCGAAGAACTGGTGGTACATCTGGCCCACCGGGCTCTTCAGGAAGGCCACGCCCCCCGAGTGCCCCGGGCAGTGCCACGAGTACGAGCCGTCCTCGGCGTAGTCGAGCAGAGCCTTGAAGAACGGCGGCTGCAGGCCCTCGAGGTAGGCCCGGGCCTCGCGGAGGATGTGCCGCGCCACGAACTCGGGCGTGTCCTCGAACATGTGAATGAAGCCGTGCAGTTCTCGCAGGATGTCGTTGGGGATGTGGCGGCTGGTCTTGGTCTCGCCATAGATGTACAGCGGCACGTCGGCGTTCTTGAAGCGCACCTCTTCGATGAATTTTCGCAGGTTGAGGACGGCGGGGTCGAGGTCGGGCCCTGGCGTGAACTCCTCGTCGTCGATCGACAGGATGAACGCGCTGGCGCGGCTCTGCTGTTGAGCGTGCTGCGACAGGTCGCCGTAGCTCGTGACGCCCAGCACCTCGAAGCCCTCGGCCTCGATGGCCTTGGCCAGGTCGCGGATGCCCGAGCCCGACGTGTTGTCGGAGCGGAAGTCCTCGTCGATGATGACGATGGGGAAGCGGAACTTCATGGGCGTGCCACCTCTCTCGCTGACGGGGAGCGCCGCGCGAACCCCCGCGCGGCGAACGCAGTATCGGTGCGAGCGGCGGGGGGGTCAAGGGGGATGGATCACGTCGGCGCGGGGTCGCGCCAAGGGTGCTCGGGTGGTCTCGCGACGGGAGGAGATCCTCGTCGCGAATCGCTCGGCAGCGCTTGCGCGCGCCGGCTTCTTTCGTCAAAATGCTCCTGGCATATCCAAAAAGAGTCTCGAAATGGATTCTGCGCCGCGCTTTTTCAAGGACCCCGGGACGAGCTTCTTCCTGTTCGGGCCGCGTGGAACGGGGAAGTCAACGTGGTTGCGGACAGAATTCCCCGACGCCCGGCGCCTCGACCTGCTCGATCCGGAGACCTTCCGCCGGTTCGACGCGCAGCCCGAGCGGCTGGTCGAGCTCGTTCGAGCCGAAGACCCCGCGCGCGTCGTCGTCATCGACGAGGTGCAACGGGTGCCCGAACTGCTCCCTGCCGTGCATCTGCTGATGGAAGAAGACAAGCAGCGACGCTTCGTGCTCACGGGCTCCAGCGCGCGCAAGCTGAAGCGCGTGGGCACCGACCTGCTGGCGGGCCGGGCGCTGCTCACTACGATGCATCCGTTCCTGGCGGCGGAGTTGGGCGAAGCGTTCGAGCTCGAATCGGCGCTGCGCCTGGGCCTGCTCCCCGTGGTGCTCGGCTCGCAGAATCCCGCTGAGACCCTGCGCACCTACGCGGCCCTCTACGTGCGAGAAGAGGTGCAGGCCGAAGGCTTGGTGCGCAACGTGGGCGCCTTCAGCCGATTCCTCGAGGTGGCGTCGTTCTCGCACGCCTCGACCTTGAACGTCCTCAACCTGGCGCGCGAGTGCGGCATCGAGCGCAAAGCCGCCGAGAGCTACTTCCATATCCTCGAGGATCTGTTGCTCGCCTTCCGCCTGCCCGTCTTCACCAGGCGCGCGGCCCGAGCGCTGGTGGCGCACCCCAAGTGGTACTACGTCGACGCGGGAGTGTTCCGTTCCGTGCGGCCGGCCGGTCCCCTCGATCGCCCCTCCGAGATCGACGGAGCGGCCCTCGAGGGCCTGGTCGCCGAGCACCTGCGCGCCTGGATCGCCTACAGCGGAGCGCGCCATGCGCTGTCGTACTGGCGCACGAAGAGCGGTGTCGAGGTCGACTTCGTGGTCTACGGCCCAGAAACCTTCGTGGCGATCGAGGTGAAGAACGCCGCCACCGTTCGCCCCCAGGATCTCAGGGGGTTGAACGCGTTCCTCGAGGACTACCCCGAAGCGAGCGGAGTACTCCTCTACCGCGGGAAGGACCGGCTGAAGAAGGGCAAGATCCTGTGCGTGCCCGTCGAGGAGTGGCTCAGGGGGCTGGTGCCGGGGCGGGCGTTGGCCTGAACTCGCGCAACTTTCGGCGAGCTGTCAGGGAGGGACGCGGCGCGGTGAATCCACGGGGCCCGGGGCCGAGGCCGGGTACTCGGGCTTGGGTCCCTGAGCCGCCGGCACCTTGAAGCGCTTCAACTCGCGGTAGAAGTCGTAGAGCGCGGCCAACTCGCGGAACACCTGGTCAGGCTTCTTCATCGCGCAGCCTCTCGATATCGGCCAGGTCCTGCTTCGAGCCCCGGAAGCGCTTCAGCCAGACCAGGTCGTCGCGCGTGGCCACGCGCACGACGCCGCCACGATCGTCGCGAGCTTCGACGGCGTTTGCGACGATCTCGAGGTGTCGCGCGCTGCCCGCGACCAGCACGTCGACGAGCATCGGGTCCACGCCCTCGACCCGCAGGAAGCGGTGCAACGTCAACTGGGTGCTGGCGAACGTCCACGGGATCGCCGATTCGAAGTATCCGAGATCTTGAAGGATCTTCTGCACGCGCTCGAGCGCGTGCTCGGGGACCAGCAAGTCGATGTCCTGGGTGAAGCGCGGGTTCGCATAGAAGGCCAGAGCGACGCCGCCGATCAGCGCGTACTCGACGTCGTCGGCCCGCAGGCGCCGGACGATGGCGTCGAACTCGGTGAAGACGTTCATGTCTCTTACATGCCCCATTCCTCGCCGTGGCGCAACCGTGAATCCAGCCTCAGCGGGGCGCACCCGGCTTCAGCAGCTCCACCGCCGCCTCGAGGCCCTTGAGCGAGAGCTCGACCATCGGGAAGACCCGGCGCACCACCTGCAGGGTCTCGGCGCCGTAGCTCCAGGTCCAGCGGGCTTCGGGGATGGGGTTCACCCACACGGCCTTGGGGAAGCGCTCGGCCAGATCTTGCAGGCAGCGCAGGCCCGCCCGGCGTTGCTGCGTCGTCGGGTCGATGGCGCCGTAGCGGTGGGTGAGCTCCCAGGGGGCCATGGAGGCGTCGCCCACGAAGAGCACGCGCGTGGCCGGGTCGGCGCGCAGCAGGTCGGCCAGGCGCACGGGCTTCTGGTGGCGGCGGGGGTCTTCCCAGACCACGTCGTACACGCAGTTGTGAAAGTAGAAGAAGCGCGACCGGCGGAACACGTCGCGCGCCGAGTGGAAGAGGGCGCGGGTGAGCGGCAGGAAGGGGTCCATGGACCAGCCGCCGTTGTCGAGGAAGAGGAAGACCTCGAGCTTGTCCAGCAGGCGGCGGTCGAAGACCAGCTCGATCTCGCCCGCCTGCTTGACGGTCTGGCGGATCGTCTCGTCGACGTTCAGGTGGTCGCGCGGGCCCGCGGGGGCCAGGTGGCGCACCGAGCGCAGCGCCTCGCCGAGCTGCTTCATGGTCAGGGGCCGATCGTCGGCGTAGTCGGCGTAGCGGCGCTCCAGGGCCACCTTCAGCGCGCTGCGGCCCTGGCTGCGGCCTCCGACCCGCATGCCGCCCGGGTGCACGCCCGAGTGGCCCACCGGGCTCGTGCCCCCCGTGCCGATCCACTTGTTGCCGCCGTGGTGGGCCTCCTTCTGCTCGGCCAACCGGTCCAGGAAGTACTGCACGAGCTCTTCGGGGCTCATCCCCTTCACGGCGGCCCGGAGGTCGGGGGGCAGCCCCTCCAACACCTCGGGGTCGGCCAGCCAGGCGCGCAGCATCGCCTCGACGTCGGCCTCGAGCTCGTTCAGGAGCGCGGGGTCGAGCTCGGCGCCTTCGAAGTGGTGCGCGAACACGCGGTCGTACAGGTCGAACTGGCGCTCGCTCTTCACGAGCAGCGCACGGGTCACGGCGTAGAAGTCGTCGAGGTCGGCCACCAGACCCGCCGACAGGGCCCGCTGCAGGCGCAGGAAGCTGGTGGGCGACACGGGCACGCCCACGCTGCGCAGTTCGTAGAAGAAGCCCTCGAACATGCCCTTTCTCCGGTCAAACGCGAGCGGCTATCGGACGCTCGCACGGCGTGGACTCCAGGCGTCCACGCCGAAAACAACAACCGCTGAGCGCCGTCGCCGGGACGGCGTTCAACGCGCCGACTGGCGCAGCGCGCGGCGCGCGTGCTCCAGGTCCTCGGACTTCTTGAAGAGCAGGCCGAGGAAGGGCAGGCGCCGGTCGTCGGCCAGCAGGTCGGGGGTCACCTCGGGCTCGGTGGAGAGAGCGCGCAGCCAGTGGATGAGCTCGCGCGTGGCGGGCTTCTTCTCGACGCCGTCGACGCCGCGCAGGCGGTAGAACGCGTCGTTGGCGGCCGCCAGCAACCGTTCGGGCACGTCGGGGAAGTGCGCCTTCACGATGCGCCGCATGAACTCGGGATCGGGGAAGGCGATGTGGTGGAAGACGCACCGACCGAGGAAGGGATCGGACAGGTCGCGCTTGGCGTTCGAGGTGATGACGACCACCGGGCGATGGAGGGCGCGGATGGTCTCGTCGATCTCGAGCAGGTCGAAGCTCATCTGGTCGAGCACGTCGAGGAGATCGTCCTGGAAGTCGCTGTCGGCCTTGTCGATCTCGTCGATGAGCAGCACGGTCTTCACCGGGCTCGTGAACGCCTTGCCGATGGTGCCCATGCGGAGGTACGAGCGGATGTCGGCCACGTTCCGGCCGCTGTCCGTTTGCCCGCTGACGCCGCCGAAGCGGCTGTCGTTCAGGCGCGTCAGCGTGTCGTAGACGTAGAGGGCCTCGACGGCCTTCATGCTGCTCTTCACGTTCAGGCGCAGCAGGGGCATCGCGAGCGCCTCGGCGATGGCGTGCCCCAGCAGCGTCTTGCCCGTGCCCGGCTCGCCCTTCAGGAGCAGCGGGAGCTCGAGCCGCATGGCCACGTTGACCACGCGCTTCAGTTCGGGGTCGAGCACGTACGACGACGTGCCGGTGAACTCGGCCATGCGAACCTCCCCGTGCTGGCCGGTTGCTCCCGGCCCGATTGGTGGTACTGTATACGCACCACGCAGAGCGGGGAATCATGAAGCTGAAGGACATCCTGCGCACGAAGGGGTCGGCGGTCGTCAACGTGCCCGACACCGCCTCGGTGCTCGCGGCCGTGCGCGCCATGGTCGCCGCCCGGGTGGGCTCGGCGCTCGTCTTCGACGCCGCGGGCGGCGTGGCGGGCATCGTCACCGAGCGCGACGTGCTGAAGGCCACGGCGGAGCACGATCAGGCCGTCTGCAGCCTGGCGGTGCGCGACGTGATGACGCGCGACGTGCTGGTCGCCGGCCCCGACGACACCGTCGACTACGTGCTGTCGCTCATGACCGAGCGCCGCATGCGCCACGTGCCCGTCGTCGACGGCGGCAAGGTGGTGGGGGTCGTCTCGATCGGCGACGCCGTGCGCGCCAAGGGCCAACTGGCCGAGGTCGAGGTGCATCACCTGAACGACTACATCTCGGGCAAGTATCCCGGGTAGGGGCCCCGGCGCGGGGCGTCAGCGCGCGAGCGCGGCCATCTGCACCGCGACCCACGCCAGCCAGCCGGTACTGACCGCGGTCAGGAAGGCCGGCTCCAGCCTCCCGTTCCACCAGCGGCCCAGGCGATCCCGCCACCCCTCGGTCGGCGCGACCTCGCCGAAGATACGCGTGGCCTGCTCCAACGCCGCTCGAGCGCGATCGGGCGCCAGATCGTGGGCGGGCAACGACCCCAGGAGATCCCGCAGTTCGGTACGGGCGCTTCGGCTCATGGTCCCTCCTCGCGGCCCAGGGTCCGGGCGAGCTGCACACGCGCGCGATGCAGGCGCTGGCGCAGGGTCTCGGGGCTGACGCCGCACAGGGCGGCCGCAGCGGCCGGCGAGAACCCTTCGACGCCCACCACCAGCACGGCCTCCCGGAGTACGAGCGGCAACGCGGCCAGGGCGCGCTCGAGGCGCGCCTCGGTCTCCGACGCCGCCGCCATCTCGAACGGCGAGGCCTGGGAAGGCGCCGGGGGCTCTTCGGAGGCAAGGGCGGTCAGCCACCCCCCGTGTCGGCGTCGCGCCTCGGAGATCACCAGTCGGCGCGCCACGGTGAACAGCCAGGCGTCGACGCGCGAGTCCGGGGCCAGCGCGCGAACCCGCTGGGCCAGCCGCACGAAGGTCTCCTGCAGTACGTCCTCGGCCAGCGCGCGATCCTGCGTCAGCCTGACCAGGAACGAGTACAGACGTGGTCGCCACCGCTCGTAGATCTCGGCCAGGGCCGCGGGGTCTCCCCCACGAAGGCGCGCGACGGTCGTTTCGAGCCCGGGAGCGTGCATGTCCAGAAGAACGCACGGCGGGCGGTGTCGTGACAAGCAATTTTCCTGTCACGGACGGTCGCGCCCCGCGTTCCTGGAGACAGCGACCCCGAGCGAACGCGAGGGGCGCCGACTGCACGGGAGGTCCCGATGACCGAGCTGTTTCGCGAGGGTGGCGTCGTCATGTTCTTCATCCTGGGGTTCGGGCTCCTGACCCTGGGCGCGGCGGTCGCGCACGTGGTGCGGCCGGGCGAGGCACGGGCGGCCTTCTTCCGGGCCGCGGCGCGCGCGACGCTGTTCGCCGCGCTCACGGGCACGCTGGCGGGCTTCTCGATGGTGTTCCACGTGGTGCCAAAGAGTCTCGAGTGGGCCCACAGCCCCGATCTCGCGCTCATCGTGATGACGGGGATGGGCGAGTCGCTGGCCAACTCCCTGTTGGGCTTCAGCCTGCTGGCGCTGGCCTGGTTGCTGTTCGCGTTCGGAGAGCGGCGCGCGCTGGCAGAGTGAGGCGCGCGTCAGCCCCCGGAGCGCGTGCCCCGGGCTCGCGCTGCCAGGCCCACGGCCAGGAGCGCCGCGGTCTCGGCGCGCAGGATGTGCGGGCCGAGCTCGACCACGTGGCCACCCCTCGCGCGCAGGGTGGCGACCTCGGACGCGTCCCAGCCGCCCTCGGGACCGATGACCAGCCGCACGTCGCCGATTGGGGACAGAGGCGGCAGCTCAGGGCTCCCCCCCCGATCGAACAGCACCCACGACGTCGTCGCGTCGCCGGTGCCGAGCCACTCGGAGAGCGTCAGCGGCGGGCGAATCTCGGGCTCCAGCGCCCGTCCGCACTGCCGCACGGCCTCGCGCGCCTTCCTCTGCCAGCGCTCAAGCTTGTCGGGCACGTCGGCGGGCTCGAGGCGCACGTTGGTGCGCGCCGAGAGCAGCGGCTGGACCACGTCGACGCCGAGCTCGGTGGCCTGCTGCACCAGGTCGTCGAAGCGGTTCGCCGGCAAGAGCGCCTGCCCGAGCACCAGCGCGGGCTCCGCTCGCTCCACGCAGCGGCTTTGCCGCACCTCGAAGCGCACTCCCTCCCGATCGACCGCGGTGACCACCGCCAGGCGTTCGCCGCCCAGGCCGTCGAGCAGGCGCACGGCCTCGCCGGGGCGCACGCGCACCACGCGCGTGAGGGTGCGGTACCAGGGGCTCGAGGCAGGTAACGTCGTGAGGCCGGCGTCCAGGTAGACGGCGGGCGCGCTCATGGCTTCCGGAACACCAGGCAGTGCCAGCCGTTGCGCTCGTCGGCGTGGATCAGCGTGAGCCCTGCGGCCAGGTAGTGGTCGCGTGTGCCGTCCTGGTCGCCCTCGAGCAGGCCCGAGAGGATCAGCGTGCCGCCCGGCGCGGTGAGGCGCACCAGGTCGTCGCGCACGCGGTCGAGCAGGTCGGCGATCAGGTTGGCCGCCACCACGGCCCATTCGCCCGTCACGTCGGCCGGTTCGGCCACGCGGAACTCCGCGGCCGACACGCTGTTCAACATGGCGTTCTCGACCGAGTTGTCGATCGAGTCCGGGTCGATGTCGAACCCCAGGATGTCGCGGGAGCCCAGCAACCCCGCCGCGATCGACAAGATGCCGCTGCCGCAGCCGGCGTCGAGCACGTTGCCGGCGGCCAGGTCGAGCCGCTCGAGCGCCTCGAGCGCCAGTTGGGTGGTCTCGTGGTAGCCGCTCCCGAACGCATTGCCCGGCTCGATGACCAGCGCCAGGCGGCCTTCGGGCACGGGCTCCGTGGCCCAGGGGGGGCGCACCTCGAAGCGCTCGCCCACGGCCTTGGGCAGGAAGTGCTCCTTCCACGTCTCGAACCACTTGACCTCGGGGATTTCGCCGGCGCGCAGCTCGTACGAGAAGCCCGGCAGACTGGCGACGAGGGCCTCGAGGCCCTCGCGGACCAGCGCCACGGGGACCTCGGGCTCGTAGAGCGTGATCTGCACGGTGTCGGCGTCGGGGTTCAGGATCTCGAGCTCGGTCTGGCCGAGCAGGTAGAGCTGGACCCCGATGGCGTCTTCGAAGCGCGCCGCCGCCGTGAGCGTGACGTAGGGGACCGTGGAGGCAGGGGGGGGTTGCTCGGGCATGGGACCGTTCATTTACTTGGGCACGACCCAGACCTTCACGGTGGCCACGACGTCCTGGTACAGCTTGATCGGTACCTGGAACACGCCCTGGGTCTTGATGGGCTGCTCGAGCTCGACGATCTTGCGATCGATCTCGAAGCCCGCGTCGTTGAGGGCGTCGGCGATGTCGCGGCCCGACACCGAGCCGAACAGCTTGTCCTCTTCGCCCACCTGCCGGTGCAGCTCGACCGACGTGGCCTCGAGCTTCGCCTTCAGCGCGAGCGCGTCCTTGCGCAGCTTGTCCATGCGCTGGGCCACGACGCGCTTCTGGTGTTCGAACTGCTTCACGTTCTCGGGCGTCGCGACCATCGCCAGCTTGCGCGGCAGCAGGAAGTTCCGCGCGTAGCCCGGCTTGACCTTCACGAGGTCGCCGATGGTGCCGAGGTTCGGCACGTTCTCCAGGAGGATGATGTTCATCGGAGCCTCCCTATTTGATCATGTTGGCCGTGGTGAACGGCAGCAGCGCCAGGATGCGGGCGCGCTTGATCTCGACCGTGAGCGCGCGCTGGTGCTTGGCGCACACACCCGAGATGCGGCGCGGCACGATGCGGCCGCGCTCGGTCACGAACTTCCGGAGGATCTCCGGGGACTTGTAGTCGATGATCATGGTCGCGTTCACGCAGAACGGACACACCTTGCGCCGCTGGAAGCCCTTGCGCTTCCTCTTGATCATGGCCGCCATCGTCGCCTCCTACTCCGCGTCGCGGGTGGTGGGTTCGTTGTCGCTCGCGCCCTCGGCCTTCTCGCCGCCCTCTTCCTTCTCGTCGTCGTCGTCGTCTCCGTCCTTGGCGGGCTCGGAGCCGTCGGCCGGCTTGGCGTTGGGGTCGGCGGGCTTCGCCGCTTCGGCCGCGGCCTCGTCTTCCTCGGTGACCATGCGCTTGAACGAGAGGTCGGCCTCCTGCATGAGGTCGTAGTGATCGGGATCGACGTTCTCGGCCAGGTGCACCGTCAGGAAGCGCAGCACGAGCTCGTTGAGGCGCAGCGTGCGCTCGAGCTCCTCGATGGCCGCCGGTGGCGCCAGGTAGAGGTAGTAGATGTAGATGCCCTTCATGTTCTTCTTGATCTCGTAGGCGAGCTTGCGCTTGCCCCAGACCTCGAACTTCACCTCGTGCCCGCCGAGGCGCTTCAAGGCGTCGAACACCTTGGCGTGGAACGCCTCGATGGTGTCTTCCGTAATGTCGGTACGGATGACGATGACGGTTTCGAACTTGTTGAACTTCATCTGGCCTCCTCATGGGGTGCGCCCCCGGACCCGCCGGGAGCAAGGAGTATGTCAGCGGCCCGAAAGTTCGGGTCGCAGGGTCGCCAATGTACTCGAACCGCCAAGGGCGTCAACGAAATTCAATCGCGTGGCGCGTGTTGAAGCGGTTCATGGCGCGCGCCGCCCCCTCGAAGACGAACGACTCGACCGCGTTCGCGGCGTACTCGACGACCAGGCGCACGTCGGCGACCTCCCCCGCGGGGAAGGGCTCGAGCACCCAATCGACCGTGTCTCCGTCGGGCGGCTTGCCGATCCCCACCTTGAGGCGGAAGAACCCGTCGCGCCCCAACGCCTGCTGGATCGACTGGATCCCCCGGTGTCCGCCTGCGCCTCCGCCGCGCCGCAGCCGCACGTGCCCGAAGGGCAGGTCGAGCTCGTCGTGGATGACGAGCAGGTCCTCGTCGGGGGTCTGCAGCTCGCGCAAGGCAGCTTCGACCGCGCGCCCCGAGAGGTTCATGAACGTGGTGGGCTTCAGCAGGCCGAGGTCGCCCCGCCGTCCGTAGTGTCCGTGGAAACGCCGCTCGGCGCAGGGTACGCGCAGCTTGGCGGAGAACTCGTCGAGGACCACGAAGCCGAGGTTGTGACGCGTGAGTTCGTATTCTGGACCGGGGTTGCCAAGCCCGACGACGAGCTTCACCGCCCGGACTACGCCTTCTTGGCGGGCGTGGGAGCGGCCCCCGCGGCCGGAGCGGCCGCGGCGGGAGCATCGGCAGCGGCGGCCGGAGCGGCGGCGCCGGCTTCGGGCTCGTCGGAGATGAGCTTCAGCTGAATGACCGGCTGGTCGACGCGGTAGATCACCTCGACGCCGGGGGGCAGCGGGACCTCGGAGATGCGCACGCGCATCTCCGTGCGCCCGTCCATGTTGATCTCGAGCGTGTCGGGGATGGCGTCGGGGGCGCACCGCACGCGCAGTTCGCGCAGGACGACCTGGCGGCTGCCGCCCTGCTTCTCGAACTCGGTCTTGCCCGTGAAGTGCAGGGGCACCTTCACGACCACCTTGCGATCGCCGCTGACGTCGTAGAAGTCGACGTGCACCAGCGTGCGCTTGACGGGGTGGATCTGGTACTCGCGGATGAGCACGCGCCGGGTTCCGTGGCCGTCGATGGTCAGGTTCACCAGCGTGTTCGTGCCCGAGGCGCGACGCAGCAGCTTCGCCACTTCGCGGGCCTCGACGTCGAGCGCCAGGTTCTCGGTGTCCGGTCCGTACAAGACGGCCGGGACCTGTCCCCGGATTCGAGACTGGCGAGCCGGTCCCTTTCCGGAGGTCGTGCGCAACGTGGCTTTCAGTTCAATCGCTTCCATTTTTCTTCCTCCGCTAACGAGGCGTCGGCTGGGGCGCCAGGACTCGAACCTGGATAGCAGGAACCAAAATCCTGTGTCCTGCCAGTTGGACGACGCCCCACAAGGGGTTGTTTTCTCTAGCACAGGGGATCGGGGGTGTCAAGCGCGCGTTCGCGTTGCTCGCGAATCGCAGGTGCGCTCGAGCCCCCCTACTGGGCGCTCTCGAGCTTCGTGATCTCGTCGGCCAGCGCCTTGTCGTCGGGGTCGATGGCCGCGGCTTGCTTCAGGAACCGTACGCACTCGGCCTTCTCGCCGCGCTTGCAGTAGTTGGCGCCCACGCGCTTGATCTCTTCCTTCACCTCGGCCAGGTTCTTCAACTCGGTCTGGGCTCGCGCGTAGAACGAACTCTCGGCGGGGATGCCCTTCAGCTTGGCGATGGCCTTGGCGTAGTCTTCCTTCTTCTGGTCGTCGGCCGAGTCCTGGAAGTCCTTCTTGGCCTTCAGTTCGGTGCTGACCTTCTTGATGCCGGCCTGCACGTCTTCGTTCTCGGGCACGGCGGCGTTCAGGTTGTTGTAGGCGGCCAGGGCCCCGTCGAAGTCCTGCTTCTTCACGAGGTCGGCGGCGGCTTCGAGCTTGTCGTCGATGAACTCCTGCTTCACGCTCGCGGTCAGCTTCTCGACGCGCACGGCCAGGCCGTCGTCGCCGTCGAAGGCCGCGAACCAGCCCGGCGCCATGGGGTCGGGCTTCAGGAACAGGTAATAGCTGGCCGCCCCGAGCAGTCCGAGCACGATCACGACCAGGCCGATCCAGCCGAGCAGGCCCTTGCCCGTGTCGGCCTTGACGATGTCGGCGTCGAGGCTGGCGCGCGCGTGGTCGGACAGCTCGACCGCGAACTCGACGTTGCCGACGCGCAGCCGGTCGCCGTGCTTGAGGTAGGCGCTCTCGATGCGCTGATCGTTCAGGAACGTGCCGTTGGAGCTGCGCAGGTCTTCGACGCGCAGCCGGTTGTCCTCGTCGACGGAGATCTTCGTGTGCATGCGCGACACGGACGGATCGAGGATGACGACCGTGCAGTCCTTGCCGCGTCCGATGAGGTTGATCGGCTTGTCGATCTCGAAAACCTTGCCGCTGACGCTGAGGTTCTGGCCGAGCAGTCTTCCGTAGACCATGGGGCTCCCCTATCCTACCGCCTTCTCGAAATGACCGACGACACGACCGTCGGGGCTCTTGCGATCCTCTTTGTACTGGAAGCAGGCCTTGACGGCCAGCCCCGAGACATCGGGGACGAGTTCGTCGATGGCCACGACCTTGCGCGTGCCGCACGGCCAGGCCCTCAGGGTCACGACGTAGCGGAACGCTTGTCGGCACGCGGCCCGCAGCGCGGTGTCGTCGGGGCGCGCGCCCTCGAGGCTCCAGCGGAGCCCGACGCGCGACAGCCAGGCGTCGAGGCCCGGTGCCGACGCAGAGGCCAGGGCCTTCCCGTCGCATTCGACCAGCAGCGGCAACCAGCGCACGACCTCGCCGGCCGTCAGCACGGGCAGCACGAGATGCCGTGGGTCGAGGCGCCGGATCTCGGCCACCGCGCCCGGCCAGTCGCGCTCGGCCCACGAGCGCGCCAGGGGCAGCACCTGCGCGTGGCGGGGCCGTACGACCGGGTGATCCTGCGCCAGCACGACCGGGTGATCGCCCAGCATGAACAGCGCCAGCGCTTCGAGCAGGCCGTCACGGTAGGCGGGCTCCCCGCCCAGGACGAGGACGCCCTCGCCGCGCACGACCACGCCTCCGAGGAACTCGGCCATGACGTCGTCGAGCAGGCCGGCCTCGACCCAGGCGTGGATCGGCCGGAACTCGTGGCGCCGACGCTCGACGCGCAGCACGGGCTTGTCGCCCGTCATCGTGGACGGGTAGATGCTGACCGATTCGCCCCCCGGCAGCAGGCCGCGCTGCACGACCGGCGCCTCGGTGCCCGGAGCTCCCAGGTGGAGGGCCAGCCGACGGAGCACGTGGCGGAACGAGCTCTCGAAAGCGAAGGCTTCCGAGAAGTCGGTGGCGCGGCCACGGTCGGTTACGGTGACGGCGGCGGCCCCGACGGCGTGGAGCACGTCGCCGACGCCTCCGGTGAGGAACGTGTCGAGCGCGCCCAGCCCGATCAGGTCGTGGACCAGCAACTCGAGATCGCGGCTCTCGAGGTCTTCGCCCAGCTCGAGGCGCACCGCTTCGCGCACGGCCTCGCTGGCAGCGGGATGCGCGTGCGGAGGATCGAGCAGGCCTTCGTCGGCCAGGCGCCCGATCAACTCGACCACGCGTCGTTCGAGGGAGCGGTCGGGGGTGACGGCTTCGGCCACCCTCGCCATTTCGCCCACCGTGGCGCGTCCGTGCAGGACGGCGTCGCGTTCGATCTCTTCGAGCTCGCGATCCATCTCGCGCTGGATCGAGTGGCGCACCGCCGTCGCGGTCGTGGTCGTGGTGGTGCGAGGGGGCGCGACGGGGGGCAACTCTGGCACGGGCTCGGGCCGCCGTACAGGCTCCGGCTCCGGCTCGGGCTCTGGCTCGGGCAGGGGCGCCGGCTCGGGTTCCGGCTCCTCCTCGGGCTCCGGCTCCGGTGGGGGCTCGTGGGCCGGCAGGAGTTCGGGCTCCGCGCTCGCGGGGGGCGGCCCCATCTTCGCGAGGAGCTCGGCCGCCATCGCGGCGTCGAGCATGCCCGTGGCCATCGCCTCGTTGGGTTCTTCGGCCGGCTCCACCGGGGGCTCCGGGATCGGGGCGGGCGGGGTCGCCCGGGCCAGGTCGAACAGCAGCGCGTCGGCGACCTCGTCGTCGAGCCGGGCCGGGACCTCGCCCGTGGCCGGGTGCTCGGCCGGGTCGGCCTTGAAGAAGTCGTCTTCGGGCATCTCGGCCTCGATGCCCAGGTCAATCGCCGCCGGAGCCTCGTCGACGAGCGGCGCGATGGAAGCCTGCGGGGTCTCGTCGCGAGCGGGGAGTTCGACCTCGGCGGGGACCTCTTCGATCGCCGGCGGAGGGACGGGCTCGTCGTCTCCGAGGAACTGGATGGCCTCGTGGGCCGAGCGCTCGATCTCTTCGGGGGCCGCCGGCGGTTCGTAGTACTCGTCGGTGGCGGAGACGCGCTCATCGGGGATGATGGCCTCCTCCTCGAGGAACTTCTCGACCTTCAGCATGAAGTCGCCCATGAAGATCTTGTCCTGGTCGGACACCTTCACCGGGGCGCCGATGCGGTCGCCGTTCACGTAGGTTCCGTTCGTGCTCTTCAGGTCGATGACGTACATCTCCCCTTCCATCACCATGATGCGGGCGTGCCGCTTGGAGATGTTCGGGCGGGGAAGGACGATGTCGTTTCCTCGCGCGCGGCCGATGTTTACGGTGTCGCGGTCGAACGTGAGCACCTGTTCGCCGCCGCCCTTTTCCTTGATCCGGATCTTGATCATCGGCCCGCCTTGAGCGCAATTCCCTGCGGATGGACTAAGATCTTCGGGCACCCCCCCTGATTGTCAAGAACTTTGGACCAGCTCCAGCGCGACCTCCTCGGGGGCCCCCCGCTCTTCGAGGTCGCCGTAGACGCGAACGATCGAGACCGGCTCGGTGTAGCGCCGGAACAGATCGGTCGCCTCCTCCAGCAGGATGGCGCCTTTCCCGTCGAAGGGTCGCTTCACATAGATGCCCACGGGGTTGCGGTTCCTCGTGTACTTCGACAACTCGCCGCGGGATTCGACCACGATGGGCTCGATCGACTGGGAGCGCAGCCGCTCGACCAGGCGGTCGCGCCGAAGGCACGCGTCTTCGCCCGACGCCTCGAGCAGCAGGCGCGGCGCCCGGCCCTCGAGGACACGCCGTCCCCAGCGTCCGGGGTGCTCCTCGAGTCGACGCCGCAGCCAGAGGTCGTCGAAGGGGGCCAGCTCGTCGGCGCGGGTGGGGATGGCGGCCGCGCCGGGCGATTCGCGTGCCAGGTCGCGGAACCAGGCGGCCAGCATCCGTTCGAGCGCGACCGAGCGATAGTGGAAGTAGACGGTCAGGAACATGTGGTAGCGGGCGAGCAGGAAGTGGTCGAACGCGAACACCGCCCGCGACGCGAGGGCCAGGTGCACGCCGTCGTCGGCCTCGTGGAACGTGAGGTTCGACAGCAGCCAGTCGCGGTCGTACTGACCGTAGGAGACGCCGCTGAAGTACGAGTCGCGCAGCAGGTAGTCCATGCGATCGGCGTCGATCTCGGACGACACCACCTGGTGCAGCAGGGGGCGCAGGTCGCGCCGACGCCACGCGAAGCGCCCCGCGGGCGCGGGCAGGTCGAGGTCCAGCACGGCGCTCACGTCGCCGGACGTCACGTCCCAGGGGCGGCAGGCCTCGTCGAGGGCGCGGGCCAGGTCGCTGTCGTGCAACACCAGGCGGGTGTAGTCCTCGTGGCTGGCCCGACGCGGCGGTGCGAGCGGATTGGAGGGCAGCGCGAGGGCCGCCAGGGGCGGCATGACGGACTCCATGGCGTGCGAGAGGGGAAAGTGCCCCACGTCGTGCAGCAGGCCCGCCAGGCGCACCACTCGCCGGAACCGCTCGCGCTCGTTGGCCGAGAGCCCCGGGGCGTCGCGCAGCACCGCCTGGATGGCCCGATCGGCCAGGTGCATCACGCCGATCGAGTGCAGATAGCGCGTGTGCACGGCGCCTGGGAACGAGACCTCGGAGAACCCCAACTGCTTGATGCGCCGCAGCCGCTGGAACAGTGGGTGCTCGAGCACGATCCGCTCTTCTTCGAAGATCGGGATGGGACCGAGCACGGGATCGCGGATCTCCATCGGGTCTCCAGGAACGCGGTCGCGCAGGCCGGAGGCGGATCAACCGCCGGTGATGACGTCGCCGCTGCCTTGGATGGTCTGGCCGTTGCCGCCGCAGTGCTTGGTGGCGTCACCCTGGCGGTGGGCAGGCTTGCCGTTGATCTTGACCGTGCCGCTGCCCGCGTTGGCGTTCCACATGTTGGGGCCGCAGCAGGCCGCGTGGACCCCGGCGTCGCCTTTGCGCACGGCGGGGCGGCCGTTGACCATCACGTCCGGAGAGCCCTGGATGGCGGGGCCGATCACCGGGTGCGGGCAGGCCGGGCATCCGTGAGCGTCTGCCGGACACTGGGCCATGTCGCCGAGTCGAGCCTGGGGTGGCATGCGACCTCTCGATCCGATTCACGAAACGAGGTCATGCTAGGCCTTTCACGCCCCGAAGTCAATCGCTGCACCCGCGCGGCAGGCCGATGGGAGTGTCACCACCCGATGCGGTATTGCCACGTTCGCTGGATTCGGACACTCTGAGGCCTCCACGTGATGGAGGAGGCGCGGATGCGCGATCCCCGCGTCGATCGACTGGCCCGGATCATCACGGGCCATTCCCTCGCCCTGAAGCCCGGCGACGTCTTCCAGATTGATGTCCGAGGCTCCAGCACGCTGGATCTGGCCGACGCCCTGGTGACCGAGGCCACGGGGCTGGGCGCGATCCCCCTCGTCTTCTTCAACGACGAGCGCTTCCTGCGGCCCTTCCTTCGGGGGGCCACCGAAGCGCAGATCGAGCGGCTCGGTGAACTTCACCTCGAGACCATGCGCCGCGTCGACGCGTACGTCGGCGTGCGGGGCAGCGACAACCCGTTCGATCTGTCCGACGTTCCGCCCGAAGCCATGGCGTGGCACCAGCGCCACGTGTGGCAGCGCGTCCATGTCGAGGAGCGCGTCAAGCGTACGCGCTGGGTGGTCCTGCGCTGGCCGAATGCGTCCATGGCTCAGGCCGCGAAGACCAGCCGGGAGGCCTTCGAGGACTACTACTTCCACGTGTGCACGCTCGACTACGCGAAGCTGGGCCGCGGCATGGACGTGCTCGTCGAGCGCCTGCAGCGAACGAGCGACGTTCGCATCGTGGCGCCGGGGACCGACCTGCGCTTCTCGATCGCCGGGATGCCAGCCGTCAAGTGCGACGGCCGGCGCAACCTGCCCGACGGCGAGGTCTACACGGCCCCCGTCCGCGGCTCGGTCGAGGGCACCATCCGCTTCAACGCCGGCACGTTCTATGCCGCCAGGTCGTTCGACGACATCACGCTGCGGTTCGAGCGCGGTCGCGTGGTCGAGGCCAGCGCGGCCGACGCGGTCCAGACCTGCGCGCTGAACGACCTCCTCGACACCGACGAGGGGGCGCGTTACGTGGGCGAGTTCGCGCTCGGCCTGAACCCCGAGGTGAAGGAGCCCATGCGCGACGCTCTGTTCGACGAGAAGATCGCGGGCAGCCTGCACCTGGCTCTCGGCAACGCCTACGAGACCGCGTTCAACGGCAATCGCTCGGCCATCCACTGGGACCTCGTGCTCATCCAGCGCCCCGAGCACGGCGGCGGCGAGATCGCGTTCGACGGCGAGATCGTGAGGCGCGACGGGCGCTTCGTTCCCGCCGACCTGAGCGCCGCGCTCGATCTCTGATCCTCCAGTGCTCTTTTTTTGACCCCGCGCGAGGGCCCCGTATCATCGGCGCCATGGCACCGTTGGCTGTCGCCGCGCTCCTCCTCCTCCTCGCCCCGTTCGCGGGGCCCACGACCCGTCCGTCCCGACAGCACTTCGAGAACGTTCGCCTCGTCTGCCTCGATCCGGGGCACGGTGGCGCCAACCACGGAGCCTGGACATCGATCGGGGTCCACGAGAAGGACCTCACCCTGCCCCTCGCGAAGGCCGTCCGCGATCACCTCATCGCCACGACGGACCTGGAGGTCGTCCTCACCCGGGAGGCCGACGACTCGCTCACGCTGCCCGAGCGGGCCGCCTACGCCAACCGGGTGGGGGCTGACCTCTTCATCAGCCTGCACCTCAACTCGACCGAGGGCGTCATCGCCGACGGGGTCGAGACGTTCTCGCTGGCCGAGGCCGCGACCGACGAGGAGGCCGAGCGGGTGGCGGCCTCCGAGAACCTCGAGCCCGAGCTCAACGCGGCCGCTCGGCGGTTCGAACGCCACGCCGTCGATCGCATCGTGAAGACGTTGACGCTGCGCGGCGCGCACCTGCTGTCGGGGACCCTGGCCTCCGAGCTCCAGCGCGCCATCGCCCGGGAGAGCGGGCTCCGCAACCGCGGCGCGAAGAGCGCGCGCTTCGGCGTCCTCCGGGGGCTCGAGATGCCCGGCGTCGTGCTGGAGCTCGGCTTCGCCTCCAATCCCTCCGAGATCGAGTTCATCACCAGCCCCGAATACACGCCGCGCTTGCAGAAGGCGGTGTTCGACGCCATCGTTCAGATGGAGAAGGCGTTCGGGGGCGAGTAGCCGTTCGCGTCCCCGTGCCAACGTCGACGAGGAGGTGTCCATGGCGCGCCGGTCTTCCCGTCCCTGGCTCCGGGTGTTGCCGATCCTGTTGGTGGGGGCCTGCGGAGGCGGGTCCGAGGCGGAGCCCCTCGACGCGCCGGCGAGCGAGGTCGTGGCCGAGGTGGGCGACATCGCGCCGGTCGAGGGGCGCAACGGCGTGCCAGGATGGAACATCCTCGGCCCCGACTTCACGGCCCCGAGCGTGCTCGACGGCATGACCTTCGAGTGGGACTACTTCTCGGTGCACGACAAGGACGGCGCGTTCACGGGCATCGTCGGCTACCTGATCGCGAACCCGCGCCAGGTCGACGACGTGTTCGGCAAGATGGTGCCTGCGGGCGGCAACGTGGCCATCGCCGGGCAGTGGGCCGACGGCACGCGCACGGCCGAGTACAAGAACTTCGGCTACGAGGGCTTCTCGGCCGGCGCCGACCTGCGCAGCTTCGCGGCGGAGGATGCCGCGAAGGGGCAGTACGGCCGCATGACGCCCGATCCGGCCGCCAACACCCTGCGCCTCGAGGGGCGCACGGCCAACTTCGCGTGGGATCTGACGATCTCCGACGACTGGCCCGAGCTGACGGTCGACGACGACGTCTACAGCGTGCTCTCGGCGAACGACATCGGCAAGCTGAAGCCGGACCAGGAGCAGTGGAACGTCGACGTGCTGTGGCCTGCCACCCGCGTGGTGGGCAGCATCACGAACCAGGAGACCGGCGTGACCGTCGACGTCGACGGCGTGGGCTACCGCGAGAACTCGTTCGGGCGCTGGGGCTTCAACCTGGGCGGCTGGGACTTCTTCTACCTGTACGACCCGATCACGCCGGTGGCGCTGGTCCTGCAGACCTACCACGACGAGACCGACTCGCTCGACTTCGTCGACGTGGCCTTCCACGACGGTGACAGGCTGGTCACCCGGCGCCTGATGGCCACCGACGGCGGCGTGGCGTGGCACCACGAGGGCTGGCGCTTCGACACGGCCGCAAGGCAATGCGTGCCCACCGACACGCACCTGGCGGCCGAGGACGCCGACTATCGCCTCGAGGCCGTGGCCGCCATCGGCGAAGACGAGGCGCCGCTCCTGTCCGACGCCACCGAGGCCACCAAGAAGTACGTGATCTTCGAGTTCTTCCCCAGGGTGTCCGGCACCATCACGCGCAAGGCCGACGGCGCGGTCCTCGCCACCTTCGAGGGTCAGGGCGGCGGCGAGATCTCGCTGGCGCGCTCCGACCGGGAGAACCAGACGGTCGAGGAGTGCCTGGCCTTCGGGGCGACGTTCACCTATCCGTAGTCGAGGGTGCGAGCTCGCGCCCGGCGCGGTCGACGCCGAACCAACGCCCACCCTGCTTCACGCGCGCGGCGCCTTTCTCGAATCCGCTCGCCGCTTCGTACCGGAACCCAATGGCGACGGCGCCAGTCCGGTCGATGAAGCCCCACGAGCCCCCAACGTAGCGAACGTGCGCTCCCTGGCGCACCGGCCGGCAACCGTCGCAGGCGACGGCCAGCCCCTCGGAGAACGGCTCGACGAACGGGAAGCGCGTGCGCACGATCACGGAGCCGCTCTCGTCGAAGAAGCCCACGTAGGGCCCCGTGACGAAACGGGCCAGTCCTTCGCGGAACTCGTCGGGGTAGTTTCCGTCGACCCAGGGGCGGACGACGGTCCTGCCGTTCCGATCGATGTAGCGCCACCCGTCCACGTCGGTCACCGCCGCGATGCCGCCTGCCGTGAAGGGCAAGGCGGCCACGTAGGCGGCCGGCAGCACGACCGCGTGCGTGACCGGATCCTCGTAGCCCCACAGGTGCGTGTCGGCGATCTCGAACGGTACGGGTGGCGCTGGAGGAGGCGGCGGCGGGGGCGGTGGAGGCAAGGGATCGGCGACCTTGGCGCTCGGGCAGACCTGCGGCGGGCTGACCTCGGGCGGGGCGCTGACCTTCAACTCGCGGCTGCCCACGTAGTAGACGGCGCCGGGGACCAGCCGCTCCGAGAAGACGAAGACCTCGTGGCCGTGGCACCGCTGGCGCGTCGGCTTCCAGTGGCCCTCCTCGGGGTTCACGCAGCCCCGGCCCTGCACCCTCACCCAGGCGAAGTCGAGGGGGCCTCGGTGGGTGGTCACGGGGCCGCCCGGGGGGCTCGTGTAGCCGACCGACTCTCCCCAGGCCCGCAGGCGGCCGTTGCCCGGGATCTCGGCGAAGTCCTGGCAGTCGGACCCCACCACGTGCAGCTCGTCCGGGCCCTTCACGCCCGAGGCCAGGGCCGTGCCTTCGAGACCGAAGGCCGCGGCGACGCATAGCGCGATGGTCCGCAGCATGGATACCTCCTGCGTCATCTGCCTCCGCAGCGGGCGAGCATCCCATCGAGGCGGCCCACCGTCAATTCTCCCCTCCTTCTGAACTTGCCCCCGCCCGCGGGGACGGTAGGATCGCCCCGGTCTCACCGCGTCGGGTCGTCCGCATGCCCTCCTTCGAAGACCGTCGCCAGCAATGGCAGCGCTGGCTCACGGATCGTCGCCTCGGCGACAGCCAGACCATGCCCACGGTGGGTCGCAGCCCCTTCGACCGCGATCACGACCGCGTGGTCTTCTCCGACGCGTTCCGGCGCATGGCCGACAAGACCCAGGTGTGGCCGCTGGCCGAGCACGACCACACGCGCACGCGCCTGACCCACAGCCTGGAGGTCAGCTGCGTGGGGCGTTCGCTCGGCACCATGGTCGGCCGCCTGTTCGCCGAGCAGGGCCTGCTGCCCGGCCACCTGCAGCCCGCCGACGTGGGTACGGTCGTCGCCACGGCCTGCCTGGCCCACGACATCGGCAATCCGCCCTTCGGGCACGCGGGCGAGCAGTCGATCCAGCGCTTCTTCGCCAAGTTCTTCGAGCGCGCGGGCGCGGGCTTCTCGGTGGGCGAGCGCGCCGACCTCGAGCGCTTCGAGGGCAACGCCCAGGGCTTCCGGCTGCTCACGCGCCTCGTCTACCGCCGCACCGGCGGCATGCGCCCCACGGCCGCCGCGCTCGGCGCCATGGTCAAGTATCCGCGCGAGTCGCGGCACGCCGACGCGCTGCCCAGGCACAAGGCCTACAAGAAGTTCGGCTTCTTCCAGCAGGATCTGGAGCAGGCTCGCGAGACCTTCTCGGCCTTCGGCGAGCCGCTGGCCGTCCCGGTGCTGGCCTACGCCCGGCACCCGCTGGCGTGGCTGTCCGAGGCCGCCGACGACATCTGCTACATGATCATCGACCTGGAGGACGCGGTGCGCCTGGGCGTGGTGCCCCCCGAGCGGGCGCGCAAGGCCCTGGCCGCGTTCTTCCCCGGCCCCGTTCGGGACGACGACCTGGGCGCGTTGCGCGCCCGCGTGATCCACGAGTTGACCATGGCCACCGTCACGGCCTTCCAGGACAACCTCGAGGCCCTCGAGGCCGGCACGTTCCCGCGCGCGCTGGTCGACGCCACGCCCCTGGCCGCGCCCTACGCCGAGCTGTCGGCCTTCTCGCTGGACCACATCTACCAGGACGAGCGCGTGCTGCAGGTCGAGTCGGCCGGCCACGAGGCCATCGACGGGCTGCTCGGCATGTTCGTGCCGGCCATCCTCGATCCCGGCTGGAGCCGCGACGCCTACCACGCCCGGCTCGTCAACCTGCTGCCGGTCGAGGCCTTCCGGGTGGTCTTCCCCTCCGAGCCCCCGGGCGACAACCCCATCCGGGCGCGCGCCCTGCTCATGGACTCGCTCACCCCCTACCAGCGGCTGCTGGTGGTCACCGACCACGTGAGCGGGCTCACCGATTCGGCCGCCGTCGACCTGTACCAGAAGTTGAAGGGCGTGAAGCTACCGAGGTGAGGAGGTCGCCCGGGCCGGGCCCAGCGTCACCTCGAGCGTCTCGTCGCCACGGCGGATTCGAACGGTGGGGCTCGCCGTGGGCCAGGTCAGGCGCAGCGCGTTCTCCAGATCGGCGGCCGACGCCACTGGCCGGTGATCCCAGTCCACGATCCGATCCCCCGCCGCGAGTCCGGCCCGCGCAGCGGGGCCGTCGGGCACGCTCTCGGCCAGCCGCGCCCCCTCGCCCTCCCACGCCAGGTCGAGCCGCAACCCCCACTCCACGGCCGACGCGGAGCCGGCGGTGGGGGGGCCGTCGGTGCCGGGTCGCGGGGGGGGCGGCATGCGCGTGAGGGGCGGCCCCTCGCGCAGGGCGTCGACCAGCCGACGGGAGAGCGTCAGCACCAGGAGCGCGCCCTCGGCATCGACGAGGTCCGGCGTGTCTCGGGGCGTGTGTTGCTCGCGCGTGACGCCCGTGTAGAGGTGCAGCACGGGCACGCCCGCCTCGGCCAGCACCGCCTGGTCGCTGGGCGCGTAGCCGCTGGCCAGCGGTACGGGCCGGAGCCCCGTGTCGGCGCGGGCCCGCTCGAGCAGGCCGGGCCACTCGGGCGCTGTCGCGGTCCCGATGGCCAGGAGGCGCCGATCGCGCCGCAGGCGCCCCACCTGGTCGAGGTTCAGGTACGCGCCCACGCGTTCGAGCGGCCAGGGGGGGAAGAGCGCGAAGGCTTCGGCTCCGAGCGAGCCGGACTCCTCCCCCGTGAAGAGCACGAAGGCCACCGCGCCCGTCCCCGGAGGCGGGGGCTCGGCGGCGAGCAGCCGGGCCAGCAGCAGCACCGTGGCCACGCCGCTGGCGTTGTCGTCGGCGCCGGGGTACCAGGCGCCGCTCACGGCGGCGAGAGAGCCCAGGTGGTCGTAGTGGGCGCCCACCAGGGTCAGCGGGCGCGCGGGGTCCCCGGGCAGCCAGCCCCCCAGGTTCGCGAGGGCCAGGGTCTCGGTCGGGACGTCGACCTCGATCGCGGCCGACGCCGCCAGGCCGCGCGAGCGTGGCGCCAGGCTGGAATCGAGCGACTGCTGCTCCGCCGCGAGGTCGAGGTCCAGCGCTGCGAAGGCCGGGCCCGCGGCGCTCCACGAGACCGACAGGCACGGGATGCCCACCGAGAAGGGCCGCTCGTTCAGTTGCAGGGGTACGTCGTCGGTCGGACGCGCCGCGGAGGCCAGCGGATCGTTCACGAGCACGAACGCCGCGGCCCCCAGGTCGGCCGCCAGCGCCGCCTTGCGGTCGGGGTCGGCGGCCCGCAGCGGTTGCGGGCCGAGCCATCGGGGCAGCGGGTCGAACTGCGCCGGCTCGTGGCGGAGCGCCACCACCACCTTTCCCCGCACGTCGAGTCCGGCGTAGTCGTCGTAGCCGAGGGCCGGCACGCGCAATCCGTAACCCGCGAACACCAGGGGGCCCTCCAGGCGACCCGAGCCGCCCGACCGCAGGGCCACGACGTCGACCCCGGGCCGCAGCTCGGTCTTGCCCAGGCGCAGCCGGAGCGTTCCCCTCCAGCGTCCGGTGCGCTCCACGGTGAAGGCGTCGGCGAAGCTGTCGCCGAAGAGGGGCCGCAAGCCGGCGTCGCGGAGCGCGTCGACCAGGAAGGCCGCGGCCAGCGCCAGGCCCGGCTCCCCGAGCCCTCGACCGGCCAGGTCGGCCGCCGCCAGGCGCTCCACGAGGGCGGTCCAGGCCTCGGGCTCCGGGTGCGCCAGCCGCTTCCTCGGGGCGCGGGGCTCCTCCGTTGTCCGTGGCGCGAGCCCAGCGTCCCGTGCCACGCGCTCGAGGCCGGCGGACAGGGCCGCGGCAGGGACCGACAGCCCCAGCGCGAGCGCGATCAGCAGCATCTCGAAAGGTCGGCGGCGCATCGTGACTCCCGAAAGACCTTCATCGTAGCCGACCCGAGGGGCCAGGCCAACCCGCGAGATCGCAAGGGCGCCGGGCGCACGGCGCGCCGCTGCTTCCGCGTTGACACTCCCGGGGATCGGGGCCTATACTCCGCCCGCCTCAGCGGTCGTCGCTCGCGCGAAACCGCTCGGCCAGAGCAACGAGTTAGAGCCCTTTCGCAATGGACCCTGGTGGTGAATTCAGCGCCCCGAGTAGCGCTGGAACCCTGATCCCCTCCCGCCGGTAGCCGGTCGTCCACCGGGCGATCTCCGCTTCCTACGGGGGGAGGAGGTGGCCCGTGCCCATCAATCCGACGCAGATCAAGGTCATCCGAAAGCTCCTGCGCTCCGGCGCCGCCGCCCGAGTGTCGCGGCTCCTGCAACGCATCCACCCCGCCGATGTGGCCGACCTCTTCTCCGAGGTGAACGACACCGAGACCAAGCAGCTGGTCGACATCCTGTTCGCGGCCAAGCTGGCCGGCGGCACGTTGCGAGAGTTGCCCGAAGGCATCCTCGAGAACGTGCTCGAGATGATCAGCGACGAGCGCGTGGCCCAGATGATCGACAACGAGGCCCCCGACGACGCCTTGCTCTTCCTCAGCCTGTTGTCCGAGGAGCGCGTCGAGAGCATCCGCAAGCTCCTCGAGCCCATGCAAGCCGCCGAGATCACGCGGCTTCTTCTCTATCCCGAGGGCAGCGCCGGGTCGGTCATGACCACCAACGTGCTGGCCCTCGAGCAGCACTGCACGGCCGAAGACGCCATCAACGAGCTGCGCAAGCAGGGCGAGGACCTCGAGGCCATCTTCTACCTGTACGTGGTCGACGAGAACAACCGCCTGTCCGGGGTCATCCCGCTGCGCAAGCTCATCCTGTCGGCGCCCGGCACGCGCCTGCACGACCTCATGGTGCGCGACCCTATCAGCGCCAACGCCCGCGACGACCAGGAGAGCGTGGCCGGTGTGGTGGCCAAGTACAACTTCCTCTCCCTCCCCGTCACCGACGACGACGGCAAGCTCATCGGCGTGGTCACCGTCGACGACGTCATCGACGTCATCCACGAAGAGGCCACCGAGGACTTCTACCACATGGCCGGCCTCGACGAAGAAGACCGCGTCTTCTCGCCCGTGGGCCAGTCGGTGCGCAAGCGCCTGGGGTGGACCCTCTTCCACCTGCTCATGGTGTCGGCGGCGGCCTCCATCATCGGCCTCTACGCCGAGTCGATCCAGAAGCTCGTGGCGCTCGCCGTCTTCCTGCCGGTGGTCGCCGGGCTCGGCGGCAACACCGGCACCCAGGCCCTCACGGTGGTCATTCGCGGCATCGCCCTGGGCGAGCTCGAGTTCAGCTCGGCGCTGCGGGCCATCGGCAAGCAGTTGGCGGTCGGCCTGCTGGTCGGCGTCGTGGCCGGCCTGGTCGCGTCGGGGCTGGCCGTACTCTGGAGGGGAGACACGGGCCTGGGGCTCTGGATCGGGCCCGTGATCTTCGTGGCGCTGCTTGGCAACATGGCCGTGGGTGCCTTCGTGGGCGCCGCCATTCCGCTGCTCCTCAAGGCCTTCGGTCGCGACCCTGCGCTCGGCTCGGGCATCGTGGTGGGCGCCGTCACCGATGCCTTCGGCTATTTCAGCTTCCTCGGGCTCGCCACGCTGGCCATGAACCTCCTCGGGGTCTGATCGTGGTCGAGGCGGTGCTCGTGCCGGTCGATCCGCGGCATCCCGATCCCGCGGCGATCGCCGCAGCGCTGGCACGCCTGGTCGCGGGCGACGTGATCGCCCTGCCGACCGACACGGTCTACGGGCTCGCGGCCGACGTGGCGTGTCCCGCCGCGGTCCGGCGCATCTACGAGATCAAGGAGCGCCCCGCCGAGAAGGGCCTGATCCTCTTCGTCGAGGGGCTGGCCGCCGCCACCCCCTGGCTGGCCGCCGTGTCGCCGGCGCTCGAGGCGGTGGCGGCGCGTTTCTGGCCCGGGCCCCTGACCCTCGTGGTGGGGGCCTCGTCGGCCGTCGCGCCCGAGCTCTCGACCCGCGGAACCGTGGCCCTGCGTCAGCCCGATCACGCCGTGCCGCGCGCCCTTGTTCGCGCGCTCGGGCGACCCCTGGTCACCACCAGCGCCAACCTCTCGGGGCGGCCGAGCCTCACGCTGGCCGCCGACGTGGCCCGCGAGCTGGCCGGTCGCCTGCCCCTGGTGCTCGACGCGGGCCTCGCGCCGGGCGGGCAACCCTCGACCGTGCTCTCGCTGGCCGAAGAGCCCCCGCGCGTGCTGCGAGCTGGGCCGATCAGCGCCGCTGCCTTGCGCGAGGTGCTGCCCACGCTCGTCGAGGTCGCTTCGTGAGCCACGAGCGCTCGGGTCGTGCCTTCCTGCTCTGTGTCGCCCTCGCCGCGACGTTCTTCCTGCCCGGCGCCTACGGGCAGGAGGTCTTCGTCGCGGAAAAAGACCGGGAGGCGCTCGAGATCCTGGCGCCCATGGACGAGCAGAGCTTCGTGCTCGGGCCATGGCACCTGACGAGCGTTCAGATCGGCCCCGAGTGCGCGCTGCGCCTGCATCTGTCCTTCGGCGACCTCGTGGCGGTCGCCGTCTTGACGCCGAGGGGCCCGGCCGCCACGGGCCACGGGATCGGCGTCGCTCTGGAGGCCGGCGGGCTGAGCTCCGAACAGCGCGATGACCTCGCGAAGCGCCTTTCGTCGCACCTGGCTCCCTGGGGCGAGCGACCTTTCTTCGCGTCCCTGTGCGCGACTCCGGGAGCGGCGGCGACGCGATTCGAAACCGAGCACTCCGACGAGCCATCGCTCGCGCAGTTTCGGCTCCGGTTGCTCGGTTGGCTCTCCCTGCTGGCGCTCGCGGCCGGGCTCCTCGTGGCCGCCCGGCGGAGCCTGGTCGGTCCCCCCTTCGACGGAAACGACCTCGCCCCTGCGGGGCGCGGTCTCCGCATCGCGACGGTGCTCCTGGCCGTGGCCGCGGCCGGCGTGCGCCTGCCCCTCTTCTTCGCGGCCGGCCCCGACAACTGCGAGTCGGGACCGCTGTACATCGGGTGGCACGAGCCCCTGCGGCTGGCCTTCCTGTTCCCCGAGAGGGTGTCCTCGGCCCACTGGATCCCGTACCTCCATCCACCGCTTCATCCGGCGCTCGTGGCCGCCTGGAGCCACGTCTGCGAACTCTTCGGCGTCGGGGGCGACGTCTCCTGGCTCCGCCTGCCGAACGCGCTGCTGGCCGCGCTCATGGTCCTCCTGCTCGTGCGCACCGGGCGCGTGCTCGGCCTGCCCCGCTCGGGCGTGGCCGCCGCGGCGTTGTTCGTATTCGCGCCGGCCACGCTGCGCCTCAGCATCATGCAGGAGAACTACGTCGTCGAGGCGGTGGCCGTAGCCTGGTTCCTCGAGCGCCTCGCGACGCTCGTGGTGCTCCGACGTCCCGTGCTCGTCGGGTTGACCGTGGCGGGCGCCGGCACCCTGCTCCTCGGCATCGTGTCCACGCCCATCGTCGGTCTCGGGCTCCTCGTCCTGGCCGGCTTCCTCGTGCCGCGCGGGCACGCGAAGGCCCTGCTCGGCGTGGTGGTCTTCTTCGCGGTGGCCTGCTCGCCGGTGTTCGTCGGCGCGTTCCTCGCGACGCACGTCTTCGCGGCGCTGACCCCGCCCCCCGACCCGGGAGCGCCCCCGCTCCCGCTCCCGCCCGTCACGCTCCTGATGCTCCCGGCCCTGGGCGCGAGCGCGCTCCTGGCGCTCGGCCGATGGCGGCTCGGGCTCTTCTCCACGGCGGTCGTGCTCGCCTACGTCGGGTTGCCGTTCGTGGTCGGGGTTCGGCCCTGCAACGTGGCCGGCAGTCTGGCCGTCGTCCTCTTCCTGCCGTTCGCGGCGGTCGAGGAGTTCGGGCTGCGGCTGGCGCCCCGCTGGACCACCCTCGCCGTGGGCGCGGTCGTGGCGCTGACCCTGGGGCCCATGTACCGCGGCTTCCCGTCGTCGCCGAGCAAGGTGACGTGGGTGCTCCATTTCAGCGGGCTGGAGGGCGAGGTCGGGACGTTCCTCGACCGATCGGCGTTCTGCGACGTGCTCGAGCACGACCTGCCGCCGGGCGCGCCCGTGCTCGTCGTGGGGAACGTGCCCCCCATCTCGTTCTACGCCCGGTGCGAGTCGTTCGCGTCGGCCGACGATCTCCTGCGGTTCTCGTCGCGACGCTCGGAGGACATCCCCGGCTGTCCGCTGGAGGTCGTGGACCTGTCCGGCCGTGTCCTGGCCGTCGCGACGCCCGACCTCGCCAATTTGCAGGACGCCGAGTCGACCCCGCCGACGCGTCCGCTCGGAGACCTCGGGACCACGTCGCCCTGGAGGGACGCGCCGTTCCTCCTGCTGGTGGCCTCGCAGGTCCCGTCGGCGTGGGCGACCGGCGTGTACGCCTCGTTGCAGGCCGACGGGCTCTCGTGCCGGGTCGTGTCCGGGGCCGGCATCGCAGGCTTCGAAGCGCGCCGGTGTCAACGCGAGCCCGGCATCTCCGATTGAAAGGCCTGACCATGCGCGTGCTCCTCGTGAACCCTCCCGATGACCTCGACGTGATGCTCGGATCCGGGCAGGTGTTCGTGCAGCCGGCGGAGCCCCTGGGCATCTTGTCGATCGCGGCCACGCTGCAGGCCGAGGGGCACCAGGTCTCCGTCCTCGACGCGTACGCCCTGCACCTCGATCCCGAACAGGTGTTCCGACGAATCGAGGAGGCGCAGCCCGAGGTCGTGGGGCTCGGCGTGCTCACCTGCCAGGGACGCGTGGTCTATCACCTGGGCCGGCGCTTGAAGCGCGCGCACCCCGACCTGCTCGTGGTCCTCGGGAACGTCCACGCTGCCACCTTCGCCGAGGCCTACGTCACCGAGGGCTGCGCCGATCTGGTCGTGCACGGCGAAGGCGAGACCGCCCTGGTGCGAATCCTCCGCGAGGCCCGCGGCGCCCGGCGTTGGCAGACGTTGCCGGGGCTCACGTACCGAGACGCCGCCGGCCAAGCCCGCTCCACCGGCGGCGTGCTGGTCGAGCCCGATCTGGCGGCGCTGCCTCCTCCCGCGCGCGACCTGGTGGCGCCCCACCTGTATGGCGGTCTCCAAGCGAGCAACCGCAACTTCGTGCCCAGTGCCCGCCGGCGCATGATGTCGTTGTCCACGTCGCGCGGTTGTCCGTACGGCTGCTCGTTCTGCGCGGTCGCGGCCGACCGGCGCACGCGCGCGCTGCCCGCCGAGCGCGTCGTCGACGAGTTGGAGCAGCTCGAGCGTACCTGGGGCGCCGGCTACGTGTTCATGGTGGACCCGCTGTTCGGAGGGCAGGCCGAGCGCCTCGCGGCCATCGCGCGAGGCATCCGGGAGCGCGGCCTCCGCGTGCCGTGGGGATGTACCACGCACGTGAACGCCATCCGGCCCGACGTGGTGACCACGCTGGCCTCGGCCAACTGCTACGAGCTGTCGTTGGGCTTCGAGAGCGGCGTGCAGCGCCACCTCGACGCCATCGGAAAGCGCACCACGCCCGAGCGCGGGATGCAGGCTGCGCGCACCCTGCGGGACTACAGCGACATCCGGATCGAGGGTCTGTTCATCCTCGGGCTCCCCGGCGAGACCCCCGACGAGACGCTGCGCACCCTCTTGTTCGCGTGCCGGTTGCCCATCCAGATGGCGCAGTTCAGCCTGTTCACGCCCTACCCCGGTTCACCGGCGTTCGAGCGCCTGGCTGCGGCGAACGACCTCGACACCGGGCTTCGCGCCGACGGCTCGCTCGACCCCGACGCGTGGCTCAGGTATTCGGCCTATCCCGGCTTCGGGTCGGTGCAGCCCGTCTGGGTCACCCCGGCCTACACCGCGCGGGAGCTCATGCGCATGCAGAAGCTGGCGCTCCGGGCCTTCTACCTTCGTCCGGCCAAGCTGCTGGAGCAGGCCCTCAAGCTGCGGCCCTCGAGCGCGAGCGCGCTGCTCCGCGGGGCCTGGCGCGGATTGATGTGACGTGCCCCCGGGCCCTGGCCGCGATCAACGCTTCGCGACGCGGGTGGGCCGCCGTCGGCGCCAGACGAACCACGTCGCCAGCGCTCCCAACGCCAGCATGGCCGTCGTGACCTCGCGGGGAGCCTGTCCGAAGAGCGTCCAGGTGGTGGCGACGGGTACGCGCCAGATTCCCGCCTCCCGGGTGAACAGGCCCGTGCGACCGGCCGTGCGACCCCACGGGTCGACCCACGCCGAGATGCCCGTGTTGGTCACGCGCACGAGCGGCAGCCGGGTCTCGATGGCGCGGAAGGTCTGGGTCATGAGGTGCATCTCGGGCGCCGACGTCGGCCCGAACCACTCGTCGTTCGTGAGGTTGACGAGCAGGTCGGCGCCCCGCGACTCGGCGGCCACGGTCACGGGGTAGATGGCCTCGTAGCAGATGCTGAGGTGCGTGCGCAGGCCGGCTACGGTGACCAGCGGAGAGCCCGAGCCCGGTTCGAGGTGGGCCATGCCCTTCACCTTGCCCTGCAGCCACGGGATCTCGTCGCCGAAGGGGATGCGCTCGCCGAAAGGCACCAGCGTGCGCTTGTCGTAGATGGCGTAGGGCGCGCCGGGTTCGACCACGAACGCGGCGTTGCGCGAGCGGCCCTGCACCTTGCGCAGGCTGCCGAAGATCAGCGGCACGCCCGTGCGGTCGGCGAAGGCGAGGAAGCGCTCGGACCACGCCCGCACCTCGGGCCCGAACCGCAGGCGGTCGCTGCGATCGTCCTGGAAGTAGAAGGTGAAGCCCCCTTCGGGCAGCACCAGCAGATCGAGGCCTCCGGCCGTGAGGCGCTCCATCTCGGCCCACTCGCGCTCGAGGACCGCGATCCGGTCGCGGGGCTCCTTCGAGCGCTTCTCCTCGGGCAGGGCCGAGGGCTGCACCCAGCCCACCCGAAGCGTGCGCGCGACGGGCTCGTCGGCCGAGGCCAGGCGCAGGGCGCCGTAGCCCGCGAGCAGCGCGAGGGGCAACCCCACGCCGAGCGCCAGCCGGGAGCCCCGCCGGAGCGGGGTCAGCCCGGCGTCGAGCGCGGCGGTCAGGCGCAGCGCCGCGAACAGGGCCAGCACCGAAAGCCCCGTCACGCCCAAGATGTCGGCCGCTTGGGTCAGGAGTGGCACGCGGTACAGGCACGAGGCCAACGGGAACGGGAAGATCCAGGGCCACGCGAGATCGAGGGCGCCCCAGAGCACGGCCGCCGCCAGGTCGGCCCAGGGGCCGGCGGGCCTCAAGCACCGTCGGCCGAGCGCCCACAGGCCCACGGCCACGCCCTGCCACGCGCCGAAGAGCAGCACGCCCAGCCAGGCTGCCCAGCCGGGCAGGCCGCTCATGGTCACCAGCGTGTGCTGCAGCCACGTGAACGACAGCCCATGCCACGCCGTGCCGAAGGCCAGGCCCAGGCCGAAGGCCGCGCGCGCCCGCGGGCTTCGGTCGATCGTGCCGGCCAGCAGGGCCAGAGCGGGCAGGAGCAGCGGCCAGGCGTTCAGGGGGGGGAAGGCCAGCCACGCGAGCCCCCCGGCGCCGGCGGCCAGCGCCAGGCGGAGCCAGGCGGCGCGTCGGGGTGACATCGGCGCCTCAATCGTCCGGGAAGAGCTTGAGAGACGGTTCTTCCTTGCGGGTTCGGGCTTTGCCCTCCGCGGGAGGGGCAGCCGGGGCGGGGCGGGCGCTGCGCGCGGCCTCGGGGATGAGCAAGGGACCCTCGAAGATCTTGGACAGGGCGGTCCAGGTGGCGCCGGCCGGGGCCTCCTGCACGCGCGTCCACGCGTGGTTCAGCTTGGCGTCGATCTGGTCGAGGTAGTGCAGCAGCACCGCCTCGGCGAGCCGCGGGCGCACGGGCGAGCCGTACTCGAGCTCGCCGTGGTGGGCCAGGATCAAGTGCTGTACGCGCATCAGCACGTCGGTCGGGAACCCGTCGAGGCGCGCCGCCGCCCGCGCGGCCCGCTCGGCGCCGATGGCGATGTGGCCCAGCAGGCGGCCCGGGTCGGTGTAGTCGAAGCCCGAGCCCGCCCCGATCTCGTCGATCTTGCCGAGGTCGTGCAGCAGGATGCCCGCGACGACCAGATCGCCGTCGAGCAGGCCGGGGTAGTACGCCTCGTAGTGCCCGCGCAGGCCCTCGAAGACGGCCGCCATCGACAGGGCGTGCTCGACCAGCCCTCCGAGGTACGCGTGGTGGATGCCGTGGGCGGCAGGGGCCCGCAGGAGGCGGGCGCGCGTGTCGCCTTCGCCCAGCATCTCGTCGAGCAGTCGGCGGATCCAGGGGTTCTGGACCCGCTCGACGACCTCGGTGAGCCGGGCCTCGAGCTCGGCGAACGAGTAGCGCGACGCCGGCAGCAGCCGCTCGACGGGGACGTCGCGCTCGTCGAGGATCTCGACCTGATCGACGATGATCTGCAGGGCGCCCTGGTATTCGTCGACCCGCCCGGTGACGCGCACGGGCTTGCCGGCGGCCTCTTCGGGGACGATCTCGGGCCTCCAGGCCTTGGCGCCGATGGTGCCGCTGGCGTCGGACAAAGTGAGCTGCAGGTAGGCCTTGCCCGTCTTGCCCCGGTTCTCGGTGCGGCTCTGCAGCAGGAAGATGGCCTTCACCGGCTGGCCGCCGCAGAGGTCGCGGATGCGGATGTCGTCGCTCATTCGTTCTTGGCTCCGAAGACGCCCGCGAGGTCGTCGCCCGATTTGGCCGAGACCTCGCGGATCAGGGTGTTCACCTTCTCGACCAGGGGAGAGTTCAGCTTGCCCAGCAGCGTGCTGGCCTTGCGCAGGGTACCGACGGCGTCCTTGAACTGCTGCAGGGCCTCCTGCGTCATGCCGATCTGCAAGAGCGTGCGCGCGATGGACTGGTAGTCGGACTGCCGCTCCTCCAGGGCCAGCGACTTGCGGTACAGGTCGAGCGCGTCCGTGAACTCTTCCTGGTTGAAGCGCAGGTTGCCGTATTGGTGGTACAGCGATGCCAGGCCGCGTTCGTCGTTCATGCGCTTCTTGATCTCGAGGCTGCGTTCGTAGAGCTGGGCGGCGTCTTCGTAGGCTCCGCGCTTCTCGGCCAGGCGCCCCAGGTGCTGGTAGACCCGCGCGACGCCGGGCTCGTTCTTCAGGCGGTTCTCGAGCTCGAGGGCCTGGCGGAAGAAGCTCTCGGCCTCGTCGTTGGAGCCGACCAGGTCGAGCGAGATGCCGATGCGCCGGTAGATGAGCGATTTCCGGAAGTCGTCGTTCAGCGCTTCGTCGACGGTCAGCGCGCGCCGGAAGTCGTCGAGCGCGGTCTTGTACTCTCCGAGCAGGAAGCGCGCGTAGCCGCGCTGGTGATAGAGATCCGACAGCTTGATGTCGTCGTCGAGCTTCTCGATGTAGCTCTGCGCCTCGTCGTACCACTCGACGGCGTTGCGGTAGTTGTGCATCTCGAAGGTGATGTTGCCGACCAGAACGTAGGCGGTGGCCAGGCTCTGCACGTCGCCGCGCGTCTTCAACGCCTGGATCAGCCGCATGAGGATGCGCCGCGACTCCTCGAACTGCCGTTGGCGCAGCAGGTTCATGACGATGGTGAAGGCGCGCTGCTTGGTCTGGTCGTCGAGGTTCTCGGGATCGTGCTCCAGTTGCCGCAGCACGGCCTTCATGGCGTCGGCCGAGAGCGGTTCGGCGGGCTCCGGGCGGCCCCCGGACAAGGACGTGGAGCCCCCGGGGCTCTGCCAGGTGCGCGTGCGGGGCCACGAATGGAAGCCGTCGCGGCGCTTCCAGAGCCCGGACTCGGCGTCGACCATGGCTTTGACGTCGTCTGGCGTGATCAGCAGCACCCAGTCGCACCGGTGGCCGGCCGCCACGTGCGGGTCGAGCAGCCCCTCGAGGCGCGGCATGACCCGGTCGACGTGCGTGAGGATCAGGGTCGATTTGCTCGGGTCGCAGGCGGCGGCCGGGTCGTCGCGGTACAGGTCGAGCGCCTTCGCGCCAGGCAGGTGCTCGAGGAACGCTTGGATCGCCGGCGCGAGATCGTTCTCGGAGATGTACCGTACGAACTGCAGACTGACGGCATTCCGGGCGCGACACAGCTCGATCTGTCGGCCCACGTCGTCGAGGACGGCGCGGGTCTCGTCGGGTGACGAACCGCTCATGACCACGCTCCCTGGCGGATTTGGAAACTCTACCCGACCCGCCGGTCGCGCGCAAGGTTCCCGCCCGGTACGCTCGTCCGCGCTGATTTTCCGGCTTGACAGCCCGGCCCCGTTGGGTATGCTTTCGGGGCTTTGTGGTGTGGCCCGTTAGTCTAGTGGTTAGGACGCCGGCCTCTCACGTCGGTAGCACGGGTTCAAACCCCGTACGGGCTACCTGACCGTCCCATTTTGGGATCTGAGCCCACCCTGAGTCCCAGAACGAGCGGTCGCACGTAAGGACGTCTTCGGACGTCCCCGTGCGTCTGCCGGCTGGGTTCCACGCCTTCACCAGTTCATGGTTTGCCAGAGAGCCCCGGTCAGCGCGGTCGCGCCCGCGATCCCGTAGCAGCTCCACGCGCCGATCTCGGCCTGGCGGATGCGTTCGAAGCTCGAGCCGCGGCCCGCGTTCTGGTCGCTGATCCATCCGTTCGTCACGACGTTCAACGCAACGCCGGTGATCAGCGCGGCCGTCGAGAGTCCGTAGAGCGCCCAGGGGGCCCAGCGCGCGGTCGTCTGTCCGGCCGGCGCGATGGTCGAGATCTCGGGGGCGCGCACGGGCGGCTGCGCGGGCTCGCGTTCATCGCGCACGGAGGGTAGGCCGTCAGGTCCTCGTGCGATTCGGAGCTGGCGCACCGGGTGCCCACCGGCCAGGAGGTCGAGATCGTCCCCGAGCTCGGGATAGCTGCGCACCTCCAGGGATCGCTCCCCGAGCACCGTGAGAGCAGCCTCGAACCGCTCCGAGACCACGACCGTGCGCGGCACGTCGGCGGTAACGGCCACGCGCCACTCCCAGGGGCTCGGTCGGCCGACCGCGTCGAGCCGCCGGGCCGGCCACGACCCGCAGGGCAGGTGGGCCGAGCCGGGGCTCGAGAGATCGAAGCGGCGGCCTCCCAGGACCAGCGTGCTCCCGGGCGCGAGCGGACCGGCGACCCGCCACGAGATCTCTCCCGTGCACCGGGCCGACGAGGCGGCCAGGTGCTTGACGAGCGCGCATACGTCCGGGGGATACTCGTCCTCCGAGAGGGGCGTCCCGCCCCACCAGGCCAACGACCGTAGAACCAGGGGGTCGTTCGCGACCTCGCGGCCCGACAGGCCCGCCAACTGCACGAGGCGAACCGTGCCGGCCAGGAGGCGCGGCCCCGCCGCCGGGTCGGTCGCGACGGCCGACAGGTGCGCGAGGCCCTGGGCCACCGCGTCGCGCAGGACGTCGTCGGCCTCGTCGAACGCCGAGCGCAGCCACGCGTCTTCGCCCTCTTCGAGGCGTCGAAGCAGGCTCCCCTCCGGAGGGGAGGGGTCCGCGTGCGTCAGGCCGAGCGCCGCCACGGGGGCGGCGTTCAGGGATGCCTCGAGGCCCGCCTTCAGGCGCTCCAGGGCCAGGCGCTCCGAGACCGGAGGTTCGGCCGCGCCGTCGGCCACGAACACGAGCACGGCCGAGGGCGAGGCCCCACCAAGCCGCGGCGCCGCGGCTGCCGTGAAGGCCAGGGCCACCAGGATGAGCCGGAGGTGCGGCATGGGATCCTCGGTGTTTCGAACACTTCGCCGGGATTCTAGCTGAGATGGAGAGAATTTAGAAGAAAGCAGCGGTCAGGAGACGGGAGGCGACGGGACGGGATCGACTAGCCGCAGGAGCCCTGGACCTTGGAGTCGGTCGACAGCGTCTTGCCGCAGCCCTTGAGGTCCTTGTTGTTCTGGCACAGGCTCTGCTTGATGCGCTCGGCGTCGACGCCCGAGAACTTCGACTTGTTGTTCGCGAGCCACGTGGGGCTGGCCGAGATGCCCATGCCGTTCGCGATCTTGATGTCGTCGGAGTGCAGCTTCTTGCCTTCGGCGCCCGTGGAGCAGGCCTCGACCTTGGCCACGTCGAGCTTGGCCTTCGTCGCGCAGTCCTTCCAACCGGCCGCGTCGCGGATGTTGGGGTTGCGGCACCACGCGTACTCCATGCCCTTCTGCAGCCCGCCGTGCTTGAAGGCGCAGAGCTCACGGATGTTCTCGTCGACTTCCCATTGGCCGTGCAGCGACTGGAAGGTGCCGTCGCCGTTCTCGGTGGCGATGTAGTGGACTTCGAACGTGATCTTGTCGTCCTTGAACGCCTCGAGGACTTCCTTCATGGCGTCGAGGGCCTTGATGCCGAAGGGGCAGCCCGACATGATGAAGACTTCGAGCTTCTTCGGGATTTCGGTGCGGCACTCGAGGGTGTTCTTGCACGTGTCGTCGTCGCAGTCGATCTTGCCGTCGCCCGTGTCGTCGACCTTGTTGTCGCAGATCTCGGCGGCGGGATCGAACTTGGAGCCGACGTTCAGGCTGAGGAAGTCGCCCTGGGGGGTCATCCAGCGCTTCAGGCGGCCGTAGCCGGGGTCGGTCTCGACGCTCTTCTCGAACAGGAACGCGGGCAGGAACTTGACCTGGGTCTTGGTGTAGAGCTCCTTGCCGGCCGGGTCGGCGTAGTCGGTCTTGGCGATGGTCATGCCCGTGAACATGCCCTTGAGCTGGCCTTCCATACGCTGGACGCGGGCCTCGCACTCGGTGCAGCGCTTGTCGGAGATGACCGTCATGGTGAACTTCACGGGCTCGGGCAGCGTGGAGCACACCTGGGGCTTGGTCGACAGCTTGTCACACACGACGCGCAGGAAGTCGACCTTCTCGCGGCCGCCGCTGTAGCGCTCGCCCGCCAGGAAGATGGTCGGGCTGCCGGTGGCCTTCTTGTCCTTGGCGGTCTTGAACGACTCGGCCAGGAGCTTCTTGCCCTCGTCGCCCTCGAAGCACGCCTTGATCTTGGCCTGGTCGATCTGGGCTTCGGTGGCGCAGGCCTCCCAGCCCTGGGGCAGCTGGCGGTAGTTCTTGTTCAGGCACGAGAAGAACGCCATGTACTTGGCGGGCTCGAGCTTCTGGGCACAGATCTCGAGCAGGTTGCCCTGCACTTCGGCGTCGCCGTGCATCGACTTGAACTGGCCGTTGCCCAGGTCGTCGCCGATGAACTCGAACTTCACGTCGACGTTGTCGCCGATGTCCTTCATGACGTCGGCCATGGTGGTCATGACCTGCACGCCGTAGGGGCACTGCGACATGACGAACAGTTCGATCGGGATCTTCGCGCCGGGTGCGCCGGCAGCGGTGCCCTGGGGGGCGGCGGGCTGCTGCGCGGCCGCGGGCTGAGCGGGCTGCTCGCCGGCGGGCTTCGGGGTCTCTTTGCAGGCCGCGATCAGCAACAACGCGCTCATCGCCAGGGTGATCCAGTGCTTCCTCATGAGTCGATCCTCCATGACAAGGGTTCTCGTCACCACGTACGGAACCCGGATTGTAGGGACCGTATTCCGGCTTGCAAGTCTTTTCTGCGGCGTGGCGAGAGGATCAGTCGCGGTAGAAGGCTTCGAGCTTCTTCAGCTTGGAGGGATGGCGCATCTTGTCGATGGCCTTGGCCTCTATCTGCCGGATGCGTTCGCGCGTGAGGTCGAAGGCTTTGCCGACCTCCTCGAGCGTGTAGGTGCGGTCCATGCCCAGCCCGAAGCGCATGCGCAGGATCTGGCGCTCGCGGTCGGAGAGTTCGTCGAGGGCCTCCTCGATGCTCTCCTGCAGGTTCTGCTCGACGACCTCGTCCATCGGGCTGCGGATCGAGTCGTCGGCGATGAAGTCGCCGAGGTGGCTGTTCTCGTCGTCGTTCACGGGCATGTCGAGGCTGATCGGCGCGTTCAACAGGTGCATGATCTTCCGGAACTGCCGCATCGTGATCTGGAGCCGGGCCGCCATGGTCTCGTCCGAGATCGGCGCCGCGCCCTCGCCCTCGAGGCGTTGCCGCGTTCGTTGGAACTCGTGGATGAGGTCCATGATGTGCGACGGGATGCGGATGGTCCGGCCTTGCTCGGCGATGGCCCGCGTGATGGCCTGGCGGATCCACCAGGTGGCGTACGTCGAGAACTTGTGCCCGCGCTTGTAGTCGAACTTCTCGACGGCGCGGATGAGGCCGATGTTGCCCTCCTGCACCAGATCCATGAACGCGAGCCCGCGGTTCGTGTAGCGCTTCCCGATGCTCACCACGAGGCGCAGGTTGGCGCGGATCATGCGGCTGCGGGACTGCTCGATGACGCGCGCCGAGTTCGTGACCGTCGCCAGCTTCTCGCGCAGGGCCTCGATCGTCAGGCCTTGCGCTCGGGTGGCCGTGCGGCTGGCGCGCTCGAGGGTGCGCGTGACGCCGGCGCGGAAGGTGAAGATGATCTCGTTCAGGATGCGCACCCCGACGATGCTGTCGCGGAACGTCTCGAAGACCCGTGGCGCGAGCTCGTCGGGCCTGCCCCCGGCCTCTTCGATCTGCTGCAGCGAACGCACCAGGTACTCGAGCTCGCGCGCCAGGCGGTAGATGTCGTCGGGTCGCAGCACCTCGTCGTGGATGGCGACCGACGCCAGAAGGTAGCGGTTCTTCAGGATGCGCGCCGGCAACTGGAAGAGCAGGTCCCGGCCGCGAGGGTAGCCGAGCAGCTCGCGCAGGATGGCGATCGAGTGGTCCTCGACCCGACGGGACAACAGCACCTCGTCGTCCTTCGAGAGGAGCTTCTCGCGCCCGATGGAGCGCAAGTAGGTGAGGACCGAGCCCACCTCGTCGTCGAAGACGGGCTTGGCTTCGGGGGTGCTCAGTGACGTTTCCATCGCCTGCCTCCTCGGGCGGGTCGCCCGGCCCAAACTAAATGCAACCCACGTGCCAGGATCGACCCCGTGGCGGGACGCGGGGTTGCGCGTCGGGCCCGGTGGCGATCTATGACATCGAGATCAGGGAGGGGCTGGGTCGCGGAAGAATTTCGGCAGCCCGGGAGGCGGAAGGTCCGGATCACTTGGCGAAGGCCACCGCGCGGGTCTCGCGGAGCACCGTGACGCGGATCTGGCCCGGGTACGTGAGCTCGGTCTCGATCTTGGCGGCGATGTCGCGCGCCATCACGACCGAGTCGTCGTCGCTCACCTTCTCGGCCTCGACCACCACGCGCAGCTCGCGGCCGGCCTGGATGGCGTAGCTCTTCTCGACGCCCTTGAACTCGGCGGCGATGGACTCGAGCTTCTCGATGCGCGCGATGTACGACTCGAGCATCTCACGACGCGCGCCGGGGCGGGCGCCCGAGAGGGCGTCGGCCGCCGAGACCAGCACCGCCAGGATCGTGCGCGGCTTCTCGTCTTCGTGGTGGGCGGCCACCGCGTGGATGACCTCGGGGTTCTCGTTGTACTTCTTGAGGAGGTCGGCGCCGATGAGGGCGTGGGGCCCCTCGATCTTGTGGTCGACCGCCTTGCCGAGGTCGTGGAAGAGCCCGGCGCGGCGCGCCATCTTCACGTCGAGGCCGAGCTCGCCGGCCATGATGCCGGTGATGAACGCCACCTCGATGGAGTGGTACAGGATGTTCTGCGCGTAGCTCATGCGGTACTTGAGCGAGCCGAGCACCTTCAGCAGTTCGGGGTGCACGCCGTGGAGGCCGAGCTCGAAGATCGCGAACTCGCCGGCCTCCTTGATGGCCTGATCGACCTCCTTCTCGGTCTTCTTGACCACCTCTTCGATGCGGCTGGGGTGGATGCGGCCGTCGCTGACGAGCTTCTCGAGCGAGATCTTCGCGACCTCGCGCCGCACGGGGCTGTAGCCCGACAGGATGACCGCCTCGGGGGTGTTGTCGATGATCAGGTCGACGCCCGTGATCTGCTCGAACGCCTTGATGTTGCGGCCTTCGCGGCCGATGATGCGGCCCTTCATGTCGTCGCTCGGCAGGTTCACGACCGACACGGTGCGCTCGCCCACGTACTCGCCGGAGTAGCGGCTGATGGCCGTCGAGATGATCTTCTTGGCGCGCTTCTCGGCCTCGAGCTTGGCCTCCTCTTCGAGGTTCCGGATCATCTTGGCCGCGTCGTGCTTCACGCCGTCGATGAGCGACTCGTGCAGGGCGTTGCGGGCGTCTTCGCGCGTGAGCCCCGCGACCTGCTCGAGCTGCTTCTCGGCTTCCTGGATCAGCTCGTCGTGCTTGGCCTTGGCGGTGGTGACCGCCTTCTCGCGGTCGCCGAGCGACTGCTCGCGCCGGGCGATCTCGGTCTCCTTGGCGGTGACGAGGTCGCTCTTCTTCTCGATGCTCTCTTCCTTCTTGACGAGCCGCGCCTCCTGCTTCTGCAGTTCGAGCCAGCGCTCGCGGTTCTCCTTCTCCTGCTCGTTCAGCTTCTGCTCACGCTCGCGGTGCTTCTGGTCCACGTCGCGACGCAGATCGTCGCCTTCCCGTCGGGCCGCGCGACGGATCTCCTCGGCCTCGGCCTCGGCTTTGCGTCGAGCCCCCGCAGCGGCCGTTCGGCCGTACGCGAGCATGACGACGACGCCGAGGGCCAGCCCCCCTAGCCCTGCTGCAAGGATGCCAATCACGGATGCCTCCTTCCTTGGCTGCTACTCTTTCGGGGGGACAGATCGGTCCGTCAGTCAGCGAATATCTGAAAACGAACCCAATCCTCCCGAAGAGTATATTTATAAAGCTGACTCGGTTCTCCGAATCAGCGCCTCCAGCCGCTTCGCGGCCTCTTCGTGTCGTACGAGCCGGGCCTCCGCGTCGAGGACCTCGTCGGTGAGGGTCAGGAGCCCGAGCGCGAACAACTCGCGCTCCGGCAGGTCACGGCCCTGACGAATGCCCTCGAGGGTCTCGCGGATGCGGTGCTCGATGCTCCGGACGCGCTCCTCGGGCAGCTGCGTTCGGATCGCGAGGGCGGCCCCGCCGATGTCGACCTGCACCGTTCCGGACACGGGGCTCCCCTCGTACAACTCAGTTCATTACTTTCGCATTGACAGTCCTGCTGTCAAGAACGGAGTTCGAGCCGAGAGCGGTCGTTGCGTTGGGGCAGCCTTTCCCACAGAATACTCCTGCGGCCTTTCGGGAGCGGATGATGCGTCACGTGCTCGGGGTGTGCTTGCTGTTGGCGTTGTGGGCCTGTTCGGGGGGGGCGGGAGGCCCCGACGCGGGCGAGGCGACGCTCGACCCCTGCGCGGGGGGAGCGGTCGTGGCCTTCCTGCTGCCCGAGCAGGTGGCCGTGTCGGCGGGCGGACAGTTCTTCAGCGTGGCCGCCGTCGCCTTCGGTGACTTCGAGGACGTGCGCGTCCTCCAGGGCGACGCGCTCGTGGGCGCCGCGCCGCAGTTGCCCTACTTCGAGCTCCCCCCCACCCCGCTCGAGCCCGGACCCAATCGCTTCGTGCTGCAGGGCCGGCAGGCCGACGGGACCGTGATCGAGGACCACGTCACCGTGCTCTACACGCCCGAGGGCGCGGTCCCTCCGGCCCGCGTGAGCCCCGACTTCGCGGCGGTGGGCGTGCAGACGGCGCTGTTCTTCCGCCTCGACGTCAGCCGCCTGCCTCTGGTCGAGCCGGTCGTCGAGCTCTGGGCCGCCGACGCCGAAGGGGAGCCCGTCGCCTACGCTGCGCCCATGTTCGACAACGGCGATCTCACGGGGCGCGGCGACGAGCTGGCGGGAGACCTGGTCTTCGCGGTGCGGCTCGACCTCACGTTCGAGGCGCCCGGCCTCTCGTCTTTCGTGATGATCGCGTCGGGCCGGTACAACGCGACCGACGTGCAGCGCGTCTCGACGCGGGTCGACGTGCGGGCCATGGCGCCCCTGACCGCCGAGGAGTGCACGACGCGCCAGGCGGTGCTCGGCGACCTGCGGGCCTCGTTCGACCGCCAGCGGCTCGAGCTCTCGTTCGACCTGGCCCGTTCGGCCGTCCTCGCCGAGGCCCGGGCCCTCGAGGGGGTCGCCCAGGCCGGGGCCGACGCCTGCTCCGACGGTCTTTGGGTGCGCTTCGCCGACGGCGTGCTCGGGGTGGTGCCGCTGGCCGATTGGCGCGACGCCGACGAGCCCGCCGAGAGCGTGGAGTACCCGGGCTCGACCTGGAGCACCGATCGGGCGCTGGCGAGCCGGACGGCGTCGCTCGTGGGGGAGCACGCCGAGTTGGCGGCCGCGCTCGCTCCCGACGCGTGTCCTTCGTTGCTGGTGAGATCCGTCGAGGTCGACGGGCGCACGTTGCCGTACGACTGGGCCGGCCAGGTCGACGGTGGCGTGTTCTACCTGCGCGGCGAGGGGGACCTGGCCTTCGGCGGGCTCGAGCCCGAGGCGGCTCGCGCGTACGGGCTGACGCCGGGCGTGCCCACCCCCGTCGTCCTCCTGCCCCACGACGAGTTCTGCCGCGATCTGGGCGTCACGGGCGAGGAGTGCTCCTTCGATCCCCGGAAGCCCTCGAACTCACGTCACTGCGTGAGCTACGGCAAGCAGTGCGCGCTGCAGCGCGAGCGCGAAGACGGCGTCCTGTGGGGTGTGTGCCTCGACCGGCGCGTCCGTGACCTGCGCGCGGGCCGCCTCGTGCTCACCCCCTCGGGCTACGGCCTGACCCCCACGTTCGTGCGCGAGGCCCTGCCCGAGGTCGAGTCCGGGGTCGTGCTCCTCGACGTGCCGAGGGTCGACCGCGACGCACGCCTCGCCGCCGAGTTCCTGAAGAAGGGGTACAGCCTGGTGGCCGCGAGGGTCGGGCGCGGCGGCGACGATCCGTTCCCGGCGCTGGCCACCGACCTCCTCGGGCAGGCGCCCTGGGAGCCCGCCGATCACCCCGGGCTGCGCCTGTTCGGGACCGTGCGCGTGGGGGTGGCCCCCTATCGCCTGGCCAACGGGACGTTCGAGGAGGAGGGGCTGTCCGGGTGGCGCCTCACCGGCGACGCGCGGCGCGCGGCCGAGTTCGCGGGCCAGACGCCGGTCGAGGGCAAGGGCATGGCCGTCCTCTCCACGGGCCTCGGCTTCTCCGAGCAGGGCGGCGCCCTCGAGCAGGTCTTCTGCCCCGAGCCCGGCACCCGCAACCTCCGCTTCTTCTGGCGCTTCTACTCCGAGGAGTTCCTCGAGCAGTGCGGCTACCAGGAGTACCAGGACGAGGTCGTGGTGTCGCTCTTCGTGGGGGGCGAGGAGACCCGCGTGCTCGACGTGCGCGTCAACGACCTGTGCCCCCCCGACGAAGACGCGGGCGTGTGCGGCGTGTGCGAGGACCCGAACCCGTTCAACTGCCCGTGCGGTGGTCTCAACCAGGACGACCTGGTCAAGGTCGAGGGGCTGCACTTCGACCAGCCCGAGGGTGACGTGTGGGGAGCGTCGTGGCGCGAGGCGTCGTTCCTGCTGCCGTTCGCGGGCATTCGCCCGGTGCACCTGCGCCTCGAGGTGCGCGACCGCGGCGACAGCCACCTCGACAGCGCCGTGCTGCTCGATCGCATCGAGCTTCAATGACGCGTCCGGCTTGATTCCCCGGGCCGTGGTCTTATGCTTGCCGCGTTGACGTGAACGGGGACGTTCCATGCACGAGGTCGTGATCATCGGTTCGGGGCCTGCCGGGTGCACCGCCGCCATCTACGCGGCGCGCGCCAATCTGAAGCCGCTGGTGCTCGAGGGGGCCGAGCCGGGAGGCCAGCTCACCATCACCACCGACGTCGAGAACTTCCCGGGCTTCCCCGAGGGGATCACCGGGCCCGAGCTCGTCGAGCGCATGAAGGCCCAGGCCGAGCGCTTCGGCGCCGAGTTCCGGTACGGCGTGCTCGAGAAGGCCGACTTCTCCGCGCGGCCCTACACGCTGACGGTCGACGGACAGGCCCTGCAGGCGCGCACGGTGATCATCGCCACGGGCGCCTCGGCGCGCTGGCTGGGCCTCGAGAGCGAGCAGCGCTTCCGGGGTCGCGGCGTGTCGGCCTGCGCCACCTGCGACGGCTTCTTCTTCAAGGGGCAGGAGATCGCGGTGGTGGGCGGCGGCGACACGGCCCTCGAGGAGGCCACGTTCCTGACGCGCTTCGCCTCGAAGGTCACGCTGGTGCACCGCCGCGACGAGCTGCGCGGCAGCAAGGTCATGGCCGCGCGTGCCCTCAAGAACCCCAAGATCGCGTTCGCCTGGAACTCGGTGGTCGACGAGGTGCTGGGCGACGACGAGAAGGGCATGACGGGCCTGCGCCTGAAGAACCTGAAGACGGGCGAGCTCTATGACTTGCCGGTCACCGGGCTGTTCGTCGCCATCGGCCACGTGCCGAACACCGAGCCCTTCCGCGGCCAGCTCGACCTGGACGAGGCCGGCTTCATCGTGCCGTCGAACCTCGTGCGCACCAGCAAGCCCGGCGTGTTCGTGGCGGGCGACGTGGCCGACTCGCGCTACCGCCAGGCCATCAGCGCCGCCGGCACGGGCTGCATGGCCGCGCTCGAGGCCGAGAAGCTGCTGGAGAGCGAAGAAGGGTAGCGCGCCCGTATGGAGCCCCGCTACGCCGCCTACCGCCTGTTCCCGACCGACGGCGCCCCGGCGCTGGTCGTCGACGGGGTGCTCATGCACCGCAGGCAGGGCACCACCCCCGACGCGGACGCCAGGGAGAAGGTCCGGGCGCTCCGCATCCGGGGCGGGCGTGTGCTCGACACGTGCGCCGGGCTCGGGTACTCCGCGATCGCGGCGGCCGAGGCCGGCGCTCACGTGCTGGCCGTCGAGGTTGACCCGGGCGTCCTCGCCGCCGCGCGAGGCAATCCAGCCAGCGCGGGGCTGTTCGAGCATCCCTCCATCGCCCTGGTGCTGGCCGACTCGGTCGAGCTGGTAGCCGCGCTCCCCTCCGGCGCCTTCGCGGCCGTGCTGCACGATCCGCCCACGCTCTCGCGGGCCGGCGACCTCTACGCCGGCACGTTCTACCGCGAGCTGCACCGCGTGCTCGCGCGCCACGGACAGCTCTTCCACTACACGGGCGAGCCCGGCGCGGCGCGGGGTCGCGACGTGGCCTCGGGCGTCGTGAGGCGCCTCGAAGCGGCCGGCTTCCGCGCGCGGATCGAGCCGAGGCTGGCGGGGGTGCTGGCCGAGAAGCGGACGGTGTCCCGTGGCGGCTGAAGGCCGCGCGGCCTTGATCGTCGGCGCGTCGTCGCCCCTGGGCACGGCGATCGGCGACGCGTTGGCGGCCGAGGGCTGGAGCGTGTCGCGCTGCGGCCGTGCCGACTCGGTTCTCCCCGCGGGCGCCCCGGGGGGCGATCTCTGCGATCCCGAGGTCGTGCGCGCGCTGGCCGAGGCGGTGCGCGCCGATCCCCCCGACCTGCTGGTCTGGGCCGCCTCGCGCTTCGCCCCCGCCCCTTACGAGCGTCGCGATGCCCTCTCGGCGTTCGCGCTCTCGGCGCTGGCTCCCTTCGAGGTCGGCCTCGCTCATCTCGAGGGCGCGGTCGCGGCGGGCCGCATGCCCACCCAGATCCACCTGGCCGACCTGGCCGGCGACGAGCCCTTCCTTCAGGCGCCCGCCTACAGCCTGGGGCGCGGGGCCGGCCGGGTCGCGCTGCGCCTGTTGCAGCGTCGCGCGCCAGCCGACGCCAGCGTGATCGTGCTGCGCCTCGGCATCGTCGACGTCGCGGGCCGCGATCGCCGCGCCGAGCAGGGTCTCGCCGAGCGCGACGCGGTCCTCGGGCGCCGCGCCCGGGTCGACGAGGTCCTGGCCGCCGTTCGCACGGTGCTGGCGCGCCCCTCCGCCTTCCGCGGCGCCTGGCTCGACGTCGACGGGGGCCTCGCCCTGAGGACGCCTTCCCGCCGCCCGGTCGGCCCCCGGGGTGAATAACCCGCGCCGTCGGCGCGTCCATCTCCCCGTGACGGACCCCGAGCGGGAGGTTCCCATGCTGGCGAGAACGGTGCTCCTTTCTTCGCTCGTCTTCGGCCTGGCGTCGGCCTGCATGATCGTCGACGTGCCCACCTGCGACGGCTACGACTGCGGCTCGACCGTCGTCGACGGCTGCTGGTCGGACGACGACTGTCCGTGGGGCGCCTGGTGCGGCGACGACGGCGTGTGCTACGAGTCGGGGTGCCGCAGCGATTGGGACTGCGCCGAGGGCTATTCGTGCGAGCCCGACGGCACCTGCGTGGCCCACGTCGCGGTCGATTGCGCGTGGGACGGCGACTGCGAGGCGGGCTACTACTGCGCCCGCAACGGCGCCTGCACCTCCTACGGTTGCCGCGCCGACGCCGAGTGCCCGTACGGCACCTTCTGCGCGCTGGACGGCGGGTGCTACGAGGACGTGGCGTGCGGGGGCGGCCTGCGTTGCGCCCCGGGCTACTACTGCACGCTCTCGGGGTCGTGCTACCCCGAGATCGCGGCGTGCCGGGACGACGTGGACTGCCCCTACCCGCAGTTCTGCGGCACCGACGGGGTGTGCCGCGAGGCCGTCTACTGTTCGTTCGACGACCAGTGCCCCTACCCTCAGCACTGCGATGCGGACCAGACCTGTCGTTGACGGCAGGCCCGTGAGCCCCTCGAAAGGTGACACGCCGGATCGTGGCGTGTAGACTTCCTCCACAGTCGCGGGACCGGCGCGCGGGGCTCGAAGGAGCGCGCGCGACCAGGACCCGGGCCGAGTCGCCGTGGTTGGCACGAGCGTTGCTGTTCCACTACAGCAGGCCTCGATGTTTCCGGAGGAGGTTCCCATGAAGAAGCTGTTCGTCGCGATGGTGCTCGGGATGCTGGCGTCGTGGCCGGCGACCGCCAAGATGATGCCCCCGGCTCCCTGCCAGGCCGACGTCGACTGCGGCGCCTGCCAGGTGTGCGTGAACGGCGGTTGCGTGGGGATGGGGCTGCTGGAGTGCAACACCGACACCGACTGCGGGGTCGACGAGTACTGCCAGATCGACGATCTGGAGCCCTGCAAGAACCACTGCGTGTCGACGCAGTGCCTGCTCGTCTTCTGCCTGGAGGAGTGCGATCCCTGGTCCGGGCCTCCGTGCGGCGCGGGCGAGTCCTGCGTCCAGACCCTCAAGGGCTGCTGCGGCCAGTGCGAGCCCGCGATGCCGGCGTGCGCCTCCGACGCCGACTGCGGTCTCTGCGCGGCCTGCGTGGACGGCCTGTGCATCGGGCTGCCCAAGGCGCCCGACTGCGTGCAGGACTCGGACTGCGGCCTCGACGAGTACTGCATCGCCTACCCGGGGGCCGAGTGCCGCAACCGCTGCGCCAGCCAGACCTGCTGGGTGGTCGACTGCATGGGCGACTGCGAGCCGGTGGTGAACCCCTGCGGCGCGGGCCAGACGTGCGTCGAGCCCATCCCGGGCTGCTGCGGCCTGTGTCAGCCCGAGGTCTCGGCGTGCGCCACCGACGCCGATTGCGGCGCGTGCGCCATCTGCATGGACGGCCTGTGCATGGGCCTGGGCGACATCTCGTGCGAGTCCGACGCCGACTGCTTCAACGGCGAGACGTGCGTGATCGACGCCACGAACCCGTGCGCGAACCACTGCGCCCCCGCGGGCGAGCCCTGCGCGGTCGACTACGACTGCGCGCCCTGCCAGGCGTGCGTCGACGGGGCCTGCGTGACGCCCGCTCCGACAGGCTGCCTCGTCGACGCCGACTGCGACGAGGGCCAGGTCTGCGTCCAGGGCCTCCCGGGCGATTGCCAGAACCACTGCGAGCCCGTCGAGGGGCCCTGCGCCACCGACGCCGACTGTGGCGCGTGCCAGGCGTGCGTGAACGGCGGTTGCGTGGGGATGGGGCTGCTGGAGTGCAACACCCACGCCGACTGCGGCCCCGACGAGTACTGCCATCAGGTGCTGGGCGAGCCCTGCAAGAACGCCTGCGAGCCCTTGCCCGAGGGCGCCTGCCGCACGGCCGACGACTGCACGGCCGGGGAGGAGTGCGTGATGATCCCCGACGGCAGCGGCCTGGGCGACTGCCTGGCCATGTCGTGCGCCGGCGACGCCGACTGCGGCGCCTGCGGCGTGTGCGTGAACGGTCAGTGTCAGGGCACCGGGCTCGTGGTCTGCAGCACCGACGCCGACTGCGGCGACGGCAAGCGCTGCGAGATCGACGCCGCGGCGCCCTGCAAGAACGCGTGCGTGCCCGCGGGCGTCGAGCCCGACACCACGACGGGAGACAGCACCTCGCCCGATGCCCTCGAGCCCGAGGCGGGCGCCGACGCCGTCGACAGCGACACCACCAAGGAACCGAGCGACGACAAGACCGGCGCGGGCGACTGCTCGTTCGCGGGCTTCGAGCGCGCCTCGGGCCTGCCGGGCGTGCTGGCCGGCCTGCTGCTCCTGGGCCTGGTCGTGCGCCGTCGGCGTGTCGCGTAGCGCAGCGAAGGGCCGACGCCCCGGTCCGCCCCGACGCTCCCGCCAACTGCAGATAATGCGAAGCGTTTCAAGTGGCTAGAGTTCTGGCTCCGGGGCCCGCGGGGTCGGGGATGGCGCCCTTCCGACCTGGACCAGCCGCCTGTCGGCCAGGACCCACAGCGACTGGGACAGGATCAGGACGCCGGTGCCCACCAGCAGGTGCTCGATCCGCACGACCTCGGCCAGCGGGCCGAACACCAGCATGCCCAGGGGCATCATCGAGGTCATCACCATCGTGAAGAGGCTGAAGACCCGGCCCAGGTAGTCCGGCTCCACGTGCTCCTGCAAGAGGACGGTGGCCCCGGTGTTGTAGAACGGCAGCGCCACGCCGAAGACGGTCATGGGGACCAGGTAGATCCCGAAGCTGGGCATCAGGCCCAGCAGCACGGTGCACGCGCCCATGATCAGGGCCGAGAGGATCATGGTGTGCACCCGGTTCCGGAACCCGCCCCAGGCCGCGACGAGGCCGCCCCCGACGAGCATGCCCAGCGAGAACGCCAACTCGATGGCCGTCAGGCGCCACACGTCGTCGCCGAACGTGCGGGCCACCTGCAGGGGGGTCAGGAAGGCCGCGGGCGCCACCAGGACCAGGAGGACGGCGACGAAGAGGAAGAACGGCATCAGGAACCGATGCTCGCGCAGGTAGCGGAACCCGAGCTTCAGGTCGGTGACGTAGGAGACGGCCTGGGGTCGGGAGGCCTTCGCGTGGGGCGCGACCTCCAGGAAGAACGCCAGGATCCCGATGGCGAGCGCCGCCGTTCCCACGTCGAGCAGAAAGATGTACTCCAGCGGCCAGACCGTCATGAGGACGCCCGCCAGGATGGGGGAGGCGACCATGCTCGCCGACTGGATCGAGCTCGAGAGGCCGTTCACCCGGATCAGTCGATCGGCGGGCACGAACTGCGGGAGAAGTGCCCCCACCGCCGGCCCCTGCACCGCCTGGCCCACCGCTCGGACTGCTGCCGCCAGCATGATCAGCCACAGGGCGCTCACGCCGGCCGCGAAGACGACGGCCAGCCCCAGCGTGGCCAGGGCGATCAGGCCATCGGACAGGACGATGAGCTTCTTCCGGTCCATCCGATCGGCCCAGACCCCGGCGAACGGCGACATCAGGAAGGACGGCACGAACCCGCAGAGGATGTAGACCGTCATGGCCCCGCCGGACTTGGTCGCCAGGGTCACGTGCCACATCAGGGCGTACTGGACCAGGGACGAGCCGAACAGCGACAGGGTCTGGCTCGTGAGGAAGAGCGCGGCCTGCTTTTTCCACGAAGGTGGGGACGTCATGGCCTCAAGGTAGGGGCGACCGGTCGGGGCGGTCAAGGGTGGCGATCGGCGTCCGATGGCGCCAGGCGCCGTAGGCTCCTAGCGGGTCAACTCGACCACCCGCTCGATCCCGCCCAGATCCTTGCACACCCCCAACGTCGTCCAGCCCGATTCGGTCGCCAGCGCCGTCACGACGGGGGCCTGACCGGCGCCCACCTCGAGCAGCAGGGTCCCCGTCGGCGAGAGCAGCGGTGGCGCCTCGGCCAGCAGGCGCCGGTAGACGGCCAGGCCGTCGGGGCCGGCGAACAGGGCCTCGGCGGGCTCGAAGCGGCGCACGCCGGGGGCGACGCGCGGGTCGTCGTCGGCGATGTAGGGCGGGTTCGAGACGATCACGTCGAAGGGGCCCGCCACGCCGGACAGCAGGTCGGTGACCACCACGTCGACGCGCGGCCCGAGGTCGTAGCGCGCCACGTTGCGCCGGGCCACGGCCGCGGCCGTGGGGCTGAGCTCGGTCGCGACCACGCGGAGCCGGGGGCGCTTGCGGGCCAGGGCGATCGCGAGGGCGCCCGAGCCCGTGCCCACGTCGGCCAGCCGGACGTCGGCGTCGGTGGGCACGCGGGCGAGCGCGACCTCGACCAGCGTCTCGGTGTCGGGGCGCGGGATCAGCACCGCCGGCGTGACCTCGAGCTCTTCCTCGTAGAAGCGGGCGCGCCCCAGCAGGTAGGCCACGGGCTCGCCCTGGGCGCGGCGGCGCACCAGCTCGCGGTAGCCGTCGACCTCGGCGCCGGCCAGGGGGCGGTCGTGCTGCAGGTAGAGCTCGACCCTGCCGGGCAGCCCCAGGGTCTCGGCCAGCAGCAGCTCGGCGTCGAGGCGTGAGCTGGGGCTTCCCTTCTTCGCGAGGTAGGCGCCGGTCACGCGCAGCAGCTCGACCACGGTCCAGCGCGGGGGCTCGTTCACGGCTTCACCTCGCGGGAGCGGCGCGACCGGCGACCGGAGGCCACCTCGAGCCGGGCGGCGCGGCGCGCCAGCGTGTTGCGCGACACGCCCAGGATCTCGGCCGCCAGCGAGGCGTTGCCCCCGGTCTTGGCGAGGGCGATCTCGAGCAGCACGCGGCTGGTGGCGTCGAGGATGCGATCGTGCACGTGGCTCACCTTGCCGCGGAAGACGAGCTGGACCACGGGCTCGAGCCGGGCCCGCAGCAGCTCTTCGAACGGGATGTCGCGGAGGCGGGCCACGAGCTCGTCGGGCAGGGGTTCAGCGATCTTGCGCGGCATCGGGCGCCTCCCTCCACTCGGCCTCGAACGCGTCGAAGGCCCGGCGCATGGCGTCGGGATCGGTCACGCCGAGCAGCTCGAGGCGGTGCTCGCGCGAGTGCGGGATGCCCTTCAGGTAGCGAGCCAGGTGCTTGCGGAAGACCACCACCGCGAAGCGCGCGGAGCGGGCCAGGGGCAACGACTCCTCGAAGTGGGCGCGCGCGGTCGTGACCACCCGGAGCACCCGCTCGCGCTCGGTCAGGTGCGCGGGCGTGCGCTCGAAAACCCACGGGTTGCCCACCGCCGCGCGACCGATCATCACGGCGTCGCAGCCCGTCTCGGCCCGCATGCGGCGGGCGTCGTCCTCGCCCTGCACGTCGCCGTTGCCGATCACGGGCACGGTGACGGCCTCCTTGACCTTCGCGATCCAGCTCCAGTCGGCCTTGCCGCGGTACATCTGATCGCGCGTGCGGGGGTGCACCGTGATGGCGGCGACCCCGGCCTGTTCGGCCCGCCGGGCCACCTCGAGCACCGTGATCTCGTCGTCGCACCACCCCGAGCGCACCTTGACCGTGACGGGCGCCACCGCCGCCTTCACCATGCGCCGTAGGATCTCTTCGAGCCGGGCCGGCTCGCGCAGCAACGCCGCGCCGCAGCCGCCGTTCACCGTGGTGCGCATGGGGCACCCGGCGTTCAGGTCGATGAAGTCGAAGCCCTTGTCGGCCAGGGCCGCCAGGGCCTCGTCGACCACGTCGGGCGTGCTCAGCGAGAGCTGCACGCCGAGGGGGGACTCCCAGGGCTCGAAGGGCAGCAGGTGCGCCCGCGCGCGCGGGCTGCGGAGCAGCGCCTGCACCGGCACCATCTCGGTGACGAGCACGTCGGCGCCGTGCCGCTTGCAGAGCCGGCGGAACGGGCCGTCGGTGTAGTCGGCCATGGGGGCCAGGACGCGGGCGTCGTCGAGGGGGATCACGGGCGCCCCTCGGCGACCAGGCGTTGCAGGCGCGCCACCACGGCCCGGACGAGGTCGACCTCGGCGGGCGCCTCGCGCGCGACGGCGTCGAGGTGGGCGCGCACGACGGCGTCGTCGCCCCGCTGCACGGGGCCGGTGAGCGCGCGCGACGGGGGCAGTGTCTGCAGGTTGGTGCTGCAGGAGGCGAGCAGGACCGCGAGCAGGCGCTGGGCTTCGGGTTCGGCGACGCCGGCGCGTTCGAGCAGCTCCCGGGCCGACGCGAACAGGCCCACGGTGCCGTTGGCCAGCAGGGCGAGCGCCGCGTGGTAGAGCACCTTCTGCGCCGGGTCGAGCACGAAGGGGTGGAGCCCGAGCGTGTCGGCGAGGCGGCGGGCCAGGGCCACGGCCCGCGGTTCGCCCTCGAGGCCCACCAGCATGCCGGCCGGCTCGGGCACGTCCTCGGCGGGGAAGGCGTACACCGGGTGCAGCGAACCGACCGCCAGGCTCGTCGGCAGGTGAGCTCGCAGCACGGCGGCAGGGTGGAACCCCGAGGTGTGCAGGACCACGCCCTCCCGGTGCCACGTCAGCTTGCCGAGTTGGCGGGCGACCGGCTCGAGGCCCCGATCGGCGACGGGCAGGAGCACCCGATCGCACGTGGAGACCCAGTCCGGCAGATCGCCCACGGTCACCCCGAGGCCGCGCGCGCGGACCGCAGCCGTGCCCGGCCCCTCGACCGGGTCCCACCCGCGCACGTCGACGCCGCGCTCGGCCAGGCGGAGGGCCAGGAAGCGCCCCACGCGGCCCAGCCCCAGCACGGCCACCGGGGAGGGGAGGACGGGCGGGGTCACGGGGTCTTCTCCAGGTCGGTGATCTCTTTCAGGCGACGGTAGATCAGCGGCCGGCTCACGCCGAGGCGCAGGGCCGATTGCCGGATGTTCTTGCCGCAGAGTTCGTAGGTGTGTCGGCACATCTCGCGTTCGAGCTCGGCGATCGTCGGGATCTGGTCTTCGGAGGGGAAGGCGAACTGCAGTGACTGCCGCAGGTCGAAGGGTCCGGCGATCGCCGCGGTGCCCGGGAGGGTGGGAGGGCGTGTGACCCCGCGGAGTTGGCCGGTCGCCGTGCGTCGCTGCCGGAGGTGGGGCGGGAGGTCGTCGGGCTCGATGCGCTCGCCCGAGGCGACCACGACCGCGTGGCTGATGATGTTCTCGAGCTCGCGTACGTTGCCCGGGTAGTCGTAGGCCTCGAGTGCCTCGATCGCCTCGCGCGAGAAGCCCTTGATGTGCTTGCCCTCTTCGGTGCAGAACTTCTCGACGAAGTGGCCGGCCAGCAGGACGACGTCGCCCGAGCGTTCGCGCAGCGGAGGCAGCAGGATGGGGAAGACCGACAGCCGGTAATACAGGTCTTCGCGGAACCGTCCGGCGTGCACCTCGTCGATCAGCACGCGGTTGGTGGCGGAGACGATGCGCAGGTCGAGCTTGCGGTGCTCGTTCGAGCCCAGCGGCTCCACCTCGCGCTCCTGGAGGACACGCAGGATCTTCGACTGGAGGTTCGGGTCCATCTCGGAGATCTCGTCGAGGAAGATCGTGCCCCCGTTGGCCGCCTCGAACTTGCCGATCTTGTTCTGGGTGGCTCCGGTGAAGGCGCCCCGCTGGTAGCCGAACAGCTCGCTCTCGAGCAGCGAGGCCGGGATGCCGGCGCAGTTGATGGCGACGAAGGGGCCCTTGCGGCGGCTGCTCCGGAAGTGGATGGCGCGGGCCACGAGCTCCTTGCCGGTGCCCGATTCGCCCTGGATCAGCACGGTGACGTTCGAGTCCTCGATTTGCTTCAAGGTCTCGACGATGCGCTTCATCTGGGACGAGTGGCTGATGATGTGGTGGTACTGGAAGCGCTCCTCGAGCTCCTCGGACAGGCGCTGCACCAGGTTCGAGTAGTGGATGGAGCGCGACGCGTTCTTCAGCGAGACCACCAGGCGCTCGGTGAGCTTGTCCTTCTCGAGGAAGTCGAGGGCGCCCTTCTTCAAGGCTTCGGTGGCCATCTCGACCGTCCCGTGGGCGGTCATGATGAGCACCGGGTTGTCCTTGTCGATGGCCTGCAGCTCTTCGAGCAGCTCGAGGCCGTTCACGTCGGGCAGGACGAGGTCGAGCAGGACGATGCCACGGAAACCGCTGCGCGCAACGACCAGCGCCTGGGCGCCCGTGTTGGCCACGACGGTCTCGAAGCCGTGCTTGCGGATCTGGCGCTCGAGCAGGGCGGCGAGCTCGGGGACGTCGTCGACGATCAGGACTCGGTGCTCCATCGGGGCTAGGAGCCCGCAACGCGAAGCGCTGCCGGGCTCCGTCTGGGGGTCTGGGGGCCCTCCCCCAGGCAACGACCCAGGAGCCTGTCGGTCGTGTCTTCAGCGAGTTGGCGGCGAGGTCTCGATGTTCGGCGCAGACGTTGCATGGCGGTATCCTCCTGCGAGCTACAGGCTCCTGGGGATCCGCCTGTTGCTTGCTACCCGGGGATGGTATCCTAAGCGGACCCCCTGGAAAACACAACGAGGGGACATGGGCGACGAGCGGGCAGCGGAGCGACTTGCGCGCGTACGGGCGGCGTTGGCAGAGGGCCGGGCCACCGAGGCCGTCGACCTGGCGGGCTCGCTGCTGTCCGACTTTCCCGGCGCCGGGGCCCGGCTGCGCGCCCTGACCTTTCAGCTCGGGGGCACGGCCCTGCAGATGGTGGGCCGACCGCGCGACGCGGGTGACTGGGCCCGGCGGGGCCTTCGCCTGGCCATACGCGAGGCCCGCGAACCCCGGCTGGTGGCACCTCTGCTCGGGCTGCTCGGCGAGTCGGCCCAGGCCGAGGGGCGCCTGCCGCGCGCGCTCACCTGCTTTCGCCACGCCGAGCGCCGTTTCCGGGAGCACGGCGAGCCGAACGGCGTGGCCTCGGCCCGGGCCAACGCGGCCCTGGTGCTGTTGAGGCAGGGCGAGCGCGAAGCCGCCCGACGCGACCTGCTCGCGGCCGCCAGCGCTTTCCTCGACGCGGGGAACCCGCGCGAGGCGGCGCGCGTCCGGCTGATCCTCAGTGACTTGCTGCGCGAGCGGGGCGATCTGGAGGGTGCCGGGGCGGCCCTCGACGACGCCGAGGGCGCGCTCCACGAGCACGGCGGCGCCGATCTGGCCGTCGAGCTCACGCTTCGGCGTGGTCTCCTGGCCGAAGCCGCGGGCCGCCCGGCCGACGCCGAGGCCCCCTATGCCAAGGCGCTCGCGACCGGTGACGCCGCCGGGCTGGCGGGTGCGCGCCCCGTGGTGCTGACACGCCTGGCCGAGCTCGCGCTGCTGGCGGGCGACGGGCACGTGGCTCGCGCCCTGCTGCAGGACGTGATCGCGCGCTACCGCGCTGGCGGGGCGCGGCTTCGCGCGGCGTCGGCGTCGCTCAGCCTCGCGGCCTGCGACGAACTGGACCAGCGCTTCCTCGACGCCGAGGGCGCCATCCTCGAGGCCGATCGTGCCTTCACCGACGTGGGCGACGAGCGCGGCCGCCTCGCCGTAAGGTTGGCGCGGGCGCGCCTGTCGCTGGCCGAGGGGCGGGTCGATTTGGCCGGGCGCCAGCTCAGGGGGGCCCTGGCGGCCGCCGAGCAGGTCTCGTTCGCGGCCGCCGGCCGTGCCGCGCGGGGCTCGCTGCTGGCGCTGGCGGTGCAGGTGGGCGATCTGGGCGGGCGGGCCGCCGAGGCCGGGGCGCTGGCCGACGAGATGCGCGCTGCCGGAGAGGGCACGTCGGCCGTTCAGGCGTCGGCGGTGCGCGAGGTGGCCCTGTGGCTCGAGGATCGGTGTGGCCGCCTGGTCGAGGAACCGCGCGCCTGGATCGAGGGGCTCGCCGGGGCGGGGTTCCGGGCCCTGGCGCGCGAGATGATCGTGCTGGCCGCGTTCGTGGCCAGGGCGCCGGAGGGCGCCGGCGATCCGGGGCTGGCGGCCTGGGGAGCGCGCTGGTTCCGGGGCGCCGACGAGGGGCGCTGGCGCGATCTCGACGCGGTCCGCTGCAGCCTCGCGGGGCAGCGCCCGCCGGTCTCGCCCGGCGCCGAGGCTCCGCTGCGCGCGCGCTTCGACGCGGCCGAGGCCTTGCGCCTCGGCCGATCGCTCACCGATGTGCCCGCTCGGGCGGTGCACGCCGTGGTCGCGACCGTATGCGGGCTGCCGCCGGCGGTGTGATTCGAAAAGGAGGTGGACCATGCGAGCCAACGCCGTGACGGAGCGCCTCGCGGGCCTGAGGCTGGTGCTCGGAGACGCCGACTTGAAGGGGGTGCGGGACGCGCTCGTCGAGCGTGCTCGCGCGGGGATGCTTCGGGACGGCGCCGAGATCGCCATGCTCCCGGCGTGGCTGGCCCCTCCGGCGCGGGGCCTGACCGGCGAAGCCATCGCCGTCGACGCCGGCGGCACCAACTTGCGCGCCGCGCGCGTGCGCCTCGCGCCTGGCCGGGCCCCCGAGCTCGTCTCGGAGGTGGCCTCGGCGCCGTTGCCGGGAGCCGCCGGCTCGCCCGCGGCCTCCCGGCCCGAGTTCTTCGCCGCGCACGCCGAAGTGCTCGAGGCCTGCGGCGTCGGACGGGGAACCCCCGTGGGCTACTGCTTCAGCTACCCGATCCAGTCGCGCCCCGACGGTGACGCCGTGCTGCTCAGGTGGACCAAGGAGGTGCGCGTCGCCGACGTGGTCGGCGTGCCCGTGGGCCGGGCGCTGCGCGACGGTGTGGCCTCCGAGGGCCTCGATCTGGGGCCCGTCGTGGTCCTGAACGACACGATCGCCACGCTGCTCGGCGGCTCCCTCGGACCGGGCGCCGACGCGGCGCGCGCCGTCGGCCTCATCGTGGGCACGGGCACCAACCTGGGCGCCTTCCTGCGGGGGAGCGAGCTGGTCAAGCTCGGCGACGCGGCGCGTGACTGGGCGCGCATGGCGGTCAACTTCGAGTCGGGTGCCTATGACGTGCCCGGCCTCGGGCTCGTCGACGCCGTGGTCGACGAGGCCAGCCTGAACCCCGGCGCGCAGCGCTTCGAGAAGGCGGTGTCGGGGGCGTACCTGGGGCGGCTGTTCACGGCGGCGGCCCCCGAGTTCGACGTGCGGCTGGCCGAACCCGTCGACTCGGCGTACGTCTCTACGCTGGCCGCAGGCCATCGTCGCTCGGCCGCGGCCCGCCTGGCCCGGGCCCTCGTCGAGCGCTCGGCCGACCTGGTGGCCGCCGCGCTGGCCGCCTCGCACGAGCTGGTGGGGGCCGGCGGGCCGCTCTACGTGTGCGCCGAGGGCACGCTCTTCTGGCAGGGTCCCGGCTATGCCAAGCGCGTGGCCGCCACCCTCGACCGGCTGCTGGCCGGCCGCGGGCCGGGCGTGCGGGGTTTCGTCACGCGCTCCGACCACGCGAACCTGGTCGGCAGCGCCGTGGCGGCCTTGTCGCACGCGCGAGTCTGACCTCGACTGTTGGCTGGAATCAGGGATGATCGGGGGATTGCGCGCGACTATCGGGAGCGCGCGCGGCGTGGGCTCCGGGTGCCCACGCCGACAGCAATGACGGCTACCCGCGCTCGATCTTCTCGACGGCCATCTCGACTTCTTCGACCGTCACGTCGTTGCCCTTGCCGTCGAGGCTGAAGCCCTTCCACTTGCACGGCCACGCTTCGAAGAAGTTGTAGCGCATGACTTCGCTGCCGTCGTCGGCGCACAGGATGACCGAGCCCGACTTGCGCTCGACCTTGCCCTCGATGACCTTCTTGCGCCACTGCCACAGCTCGTCGGTGTTGACGTAGCCGCGCTTGAAGGTGAGGTTCGAGTACTTCGTGCGGCCCGGGCGCTTGCGGAGGATGATGTCGTCGCCGTCCTGGTACTCGACGACCTCGGTCTCGCTGTCCAGACCCTCGACGTTGCGGAAGGCGCCCACGGTCACGCCCTCGATCTCGACCTTGAAATTGAACTGGCCAATGTGATCGTGCGGTCTACGGTTCGGCATGGTGATCTCCTGGTTTTCCCTCTGGTTTTTGTTGACCGTCCTCTACGGGGACGGCCTTCGTTCGCTCCCATATTCTGCACGGCTCGTGACGAGCCGGGCGCCAGGGGATGGAATCTATCCGAGAACAGTTCGAGTCCGCTCCCCGGGGGGGAGGGTCTCGAAGTCGGTCTCGACGTGGTGTAGAGACTACGGGAATCACGCGGCCGATGCAAGAGGTCCCCTGCCGCGAAGCGAGTTGACCCGCGCTCCTACCCGCGCTACCCTGTTGGGCGTTTGGCGAAACTCAGCTTGGAGCGTGCTCACATGAAACGCCTCTCGTTCTTGTTCATGGTCCTGATGGCGGGTGCGTTCACGGCGTGCGGGTCGGGCTCGTCCGAGGGCGGCTCCGACACGTTCACCTGGGATACGGTCGAGGACACGGCCACGCCCCCCGACACCAACACTCCCGACGACGTCGCGCCCGAGTACGTGCCCGCCGGCGAGGGCGTGCTCTCGTTCGTCGAGCAGTTCGGCGACGACAACAAGACCTGCGTGCAGAAGGACCTCTGCACGTTCAATGTCTCGTTCAACGGCGATCGCTCGCTGCGCGTGCTCTACAAGGAAGACGGCGCGGCCAAGGAGAACGTGCCCATCAAGTTCGAGGTCATCGAAGACCCGCAGGGTGCGGGCAAGATGGGCGTGGCCACGGTCTACACCAACCCGTCCGGCATCGCCGACGCCACCGTGAAGGTCGTGAAGGCCGTGCCCACCACCTTCAAGGTCAAGGTGACCGTGGCGGGCTCGGGCGGCGCCAGCGTCGAGCCCATCTTCTTTGCCGTCAACGCCCAGGCCAAGGTGCAGGCCTTCCTCACGGTCAGCTTCGAATACACGGGCCAGCGCATCTTCGATGGCGTGAAGGTCTACCTGTACAAGAACGCGTCGACCACGGCGGCCGACATCCAGTGCGTCAAGATGGACCCCCTCGACCTGCCCACGGCCGACCTCGAGAAGGGGCCCGTGCAGCTGAACCAGACCGTGAAGTTCGAGATGCTCCCGGGCCTCGAGGACGAGTCGCAGCAGTTCTACACCATCTGCGCCCGCGGCGAGAAGGCCGACGGCAGCCCCATGACGTTCGGCTGCGACGACGCGAAGGGGCTGGTCTCCATCACCTCGACCGTCCACGTGCCCATCGTGCTGAACGACATCTCGCCGCGCATCGTCGGCTCCTACGACGTCGAGACCGAGCTCGACATGCTGAGCCCGCTGCCCGACAACGTCGAGAACATCGTGGGCACCGTGCTCGACTTCTTCGAGCGCCCCTCGGCGTCGCTGCTGCGCCTGGTGTGCCTCATCGACAACAGCACGCTGCAGGACATGTGCGGCTATGTCTTCCAGACCCCCGAGGATCCCAACGTGATGGCGCTCACCACGGTCGGCGAGATCGTGCTCGAGCTCATCGACGCCTACCTCTCGGCCTACGTCGAGGAGTGGACGGGCACCGACATCGTGGGCATCGGCGAGGACGTGCGCGACCTCATCCGTGAGCTCTCGCTCGTGGCCACCTACGACCTGAACGCCGAGCCGGACGACGACGGCCTCATCGCCGCCTCCGACACGGCCGCCAGTTGGCACAGCGTCTCGTTCCGCTGGACCTACGGCCTCGAGTGCCAGCCCAACGACGAGGCCTGCGGGCGCGTGGTGTTCAACATCCAGTCCATCGGCCAGAACCCCATCACCGCCACCTTCCCGGCCACCGTGGCGTCGGCCGAGGGCTACCTCGAGCTCGGCCTCGGCGAGCACTCGCTCAACCTGCACTACGGCGCGCTGCTCAACTACATTCTGCAGAAGGTGGTGCTGCCGCGCGTGTTCGGCGACGGCTCCGACGGCCTGCCCGTGGTCGACAGCTACGAGAAGCTGATCAAGTCGCTGCTCGGCGGTGGCAAGGAGTGCCTGAACCCCGCGGCCGGCCAGAAGACGTGCTGCCAGTCGTTCACCGACAACGTGATCGAGAAGGCCGGCGACGCCATCCCCGCCTCGCTGCTGGCCAACGCCTGCGAGTCGCTCATCTCCCTGGGCGCCAACTACCTGGAGACCAAGCTCGTCGAGCTCGACCTCGACACGGGCAAGAACCTGTTCCTGAAGACGCCCGAGGGCATCCCGTGCAAGGTGTACGACACCAACAGCGACATGAAGATCGACGCGTGGGGCAAGAAGGAGCCCAAGGCCGACCGCTGCAAGTGGGACATCCAGCTCGAGATCTTCGGCAACCAGACCGCGATCGACAAGAACAGCTTCTTCGGCTACGAGCATCAGTAGGTCTTGAGGAACGTCCCCTCCCGGTAGTCCCGGAACGCCTGATCCAGTTCTTCCTCGGTGTTCATGACGATGGGCCCGCGCCAGGCGATGGGCTCGTTCAGGGGCCGGCCGGCGATGGCCAGGAAGCGGCATCCTTCGACGCCGGCCTCGACCTCGAGGGTGTCGCCCGGGCCCATCAGCAGCACGGTGCGGCGCTCGGTCGGGGTGGCGCCGGCGGCGAACGTGCCCGCGCCCTCGGTGACGTAGCAGAGCAGCGTGTGATCGGCGGGCACGGGCAGCGCGAGGCGTCCGCCGAGGGGTAGCGTGACGTCGAGGTAGAGGGGCTCGGCCGCCACGTCGCGCACCGGCCCCCTGACTCCGTCGAAGGCGCCGGCCAGCACGCGCACGCGGGTGCCGTCGGGGCGCTCGACCGTGGGCACGCTGGCGGCCGCGAGCTCCTGGTAGCGCGGCGCGCTCGTCTTCAGCGCCCGCGGCAGGTTGACCCACAGCTGGAAGCCGCCGAGGCCGTCTTCGGAGCGCTCGGGCATCTCCTCGTGGACGATGCCGCCGCCCGCGCTCATCCACTGCAGGTCGCCGGGGCCGATGGTGCCGCGGTTTCCCAGGCTGTCGCCGTGGCGCATGCGGCCGGTCAGCATGTAGGTGACGGTCTCGATGCCGCGGTGGGGGTGCCAGGGGAAGCCGCGCACGAACTCCTTCGGATCGTCGGTACGAAAATCGTCGAGCAGCAGGAACGGATCGTAGAGGACGGCCTCGCCCGTGGAGCCGAACGCGCGGTGCAGGTGCACGCCGGCGCCTTCGAGGGTGGGGCGCGCGGCGCGGGCCTGGCGGATGGGTCGGGGGGTGCTCATGGGGGCCTCGTGGGTCGGTTGACGTACCCAACCTAGTGCCCGGAGGTGGCTTTCGCAACGACGCAACCCTGCTATACTCCGCTCGAATCGTCCGCGTCGAGGCGACGCATGCGCCCCTCCCTGGTCCTGGCCGCCCTGGTCGTGTTCGGCTGCGCGAAGCCGTCCGTCGACGCGCCCGAGCCCCCCGACATGAGCGGTGTGCTGGCAGCCTACCAGGCGCCGTCGGCGCCCCTCTCGGCGGCCACGGTGGCCGAGGTCGTGGCGAAGCGGGCCGAGATCGTGGGCCACCTCGAGCGCCTGGGGGGCCTCGAGCCCGTGCTCGCGTCGCTCGGCGTGCTCGGCGGCCAGACCGACGCCACCTCGTCGGCGCTCGTCGGCTCCTCGGCCGGGCTCGGAGCCGGCGGCGATACCGAGAGCTTGTCGTCGGCCCTGCAGGCCGGGGGCATCACCGTCACGGGCGACGGCTTCCTGACGCTCACGCGCGTCTGCACCGGCTGGGAGGACGCGGCCTCGCCGGACCCCGCCGACGGATCGATCGCCCTCACCGCCGTGTTCAGCGACGAGGGCTTCGAGGCGGTGGTGTGGGGCGAAGCGCGGGAGTGCCGCTACCGGTTCGACGGGCACGACCTGCGCCTCGACGGCCAGGTGCGCGTCCACACGGGCACGTTGCTGGTGGGCGGGGCCGAGGGCGCCGAGCTCACCGTCGACTTCGACGGCAGCGCCGAGGTCGACGGGCAGGGGTTCTCGTCGACCTTCAGCTTTCGCGTGGCGCTCTCGAGCAGCCGCGTCGAGGTCGAGCTCGACGTGAGCGCCGGCAACGTGGTCTTCTTCGCCGACGAGGTCACGAAGACCTACGGCTTCCGCGCGGCGAACGGCACCTGGACGTGCGACTTCGAGGCCGGCACATGCGCGCACGACGGCGACACGCTCTCGCTCTGGTGAGCCTGGTCGCGCTCGTCGCGCTGCTGGCGAGCCGCCCGGCGCGCGCCTTCCACGACGAGCGCGAGCACCTGGTCGACTACACGGCCCACACGCTGCCGGCGGGCGACGTGCGCGTGGGCCTGTGGGACGTAGGCTGGGCGCCCTGGGGTTGGCTGACCCTCGACACCTACACCTGGCCGTGGCTGAAGAAGGTGGTCAACCTGTCGGCCAAGTTTCGTGTTTGGGGCGACGCCGACTGGACTGTCAGCGCGAAGCTCGGCTACCTGACCCTCGACGTGCACGACGTGGTGAGCAAGGCCGATCCCGTGCGCTTTCACGTGATCCCGGTCGAGCTGGCGGTCTCGCGGCGCCTGGGGCCCACCTGGGAGGTGAGCGCGGCCGGCGTCTACACGCCCATCGTGCAGAAGGGCAGCTACGACGCCGGCGACGTGGAGGGCGCGGCCGGCTACACCAACACGCAGCTGACCCTGGCCGTCTCGTTTCGCCTGAACGAGCGCTGGGCCCTGTTCGTGCGCTCGCGCCACCTCGTGAAGCTGCAGCTCTCGGGCAAGGTCACGAACACGGTGCGGGTCGATCCGTACACGACGATCGAGACCCAGGCCGACGCCGCCACCGACGACCTGGCCGGCCTCGGCTTTCCCCAGACCTTCCAGGTGGTGCCGGGCTTCGCCTACTCGCGCGAGGTGTTCAACCTCGAGGTCGGGCTGGGCTACGGCCATTGGCACATCCCCGGCGCGAACGTGTTCCTTCCCGTTCGTTCCGTGGTGCCCCAGATCGATCTGTACTGGCGGTGGTGAGCGGGTTACGCGGCTTCGAGCCCGAAGTCGCCCAGGCGGGTGCGCAGCTTCTTCAAGAGGGCCACTTCGAGCTGGCGGGCGCGCTCCTTCGAGACGCCGAAGCGCTGGCCGATGTCGTCGAGCAGGGCGGGCTCTTCGGACAGCAGGCGCTCCTCGAGGATGAAGGCCTCGCGCTCGTTGAGCGTGGGGCGAATTTCGGCCAGCGCGTGCTGGAAGCGCGTGCGGGTGTCGACCTCCTCGGCCTCGGCTTCGGGATCGGCCCAGGTGGAGGCCAGGCTGTCGGAGAGCAGCACGCCGTCGCCGTCGTCGGAGTGGCCGACCGGCAGGTCGATGGACAGGTCGCGGGCCGAGGTGCGGCGCTGCATCTCGCGGATCTCGGCGACGGGCACGTCGAGGTCGGCGGCCACGCCCTCGATCGACTCGGCCGTGAGGGCCGGGTCTTCGCCTCGGGCCAGCGCCTGGCGCAGGTGCGAGCGCGTGCTCTGCAGCATGCTGAAGAGCTTGCGCTGGCTGCGCGTGGTGGCGATGCGCACCATGCTCCACGAGCGCTGGATGTACTCGTGGATCTGCGCGCGGATCCAGAAGATGGCGTAGGAGATCAGGCGGATGCCCCGGTGGGGGTCGAACTTCTTGACCGCCTTCATGAGCCCCACGTTGCCTTCCTGGATCAGGTCGATCACGGGGAAGCCGTACTGCACGTACTCGTACGCCACCTTGATGACGAAGCGCAGGTTGGCGAGCACGAGCTTTTGCGCCGCCTCGACGTCCTGTTCGTCGAACCAGCGGAGGGCGAGCGCCTTCTCGTCGGACTCGGAGAGCAGGGGAAAGCGCGCTACCTCGGCCTGGTAGAGCGCCAGGGTGTTGGTTTGAAGAACCGGCAGATGCATGGCCTCCACCTCCTGCGGACGAAATCTAATCCCGGTCTCGCCGGGATCAAGAGGTCTTCGGGGCGCCTCGTTATTCCACGACCAGCCGCACGAACGTGAGCTTGCCCACCTGCACCACGTGCGCGCCGGTCGCGGGCAGGGGGGCCCGGTGGTCGGCCACGCGCTCTTGATCGACCTTGACCGCGCCCTGCTCGAACAGCCGGCGCGCCTCGCGCTTGGAGGCGACCACGCCCTTGGCGACCAGCGCGTCGAGCAGCCCGCCGTCGGCGGCCGTCACGTGGTGCTCGGGCAACTCCTCGGGGATCTCCTTCTTCGAGAACACCCGCAGGAACTCGGCCACGGCGTGCTCGCCGGCCTCGGCGCTGTGGTAGCGGCCCACGAGCTCCTGGCCGAGCGCCAGCTTCACGTCGCGCGGGTTCTTGCTGCCGTCGGCGCAGCCGGCCTTCCAGGCCTCGATCTCGGCCACGGGGCGGTCCGAGAGCAGGGTCAGGTACTTCCACAGGAGCTCGTCGGAGATCGACATGAGCTTGCCCACGATCTGGTCGGGCGCCTCGTCGATGCCGATGTAGTTGCCGAGGGACTTCGACATCTTGTGGCCGGTCAGCACGCCGTCGACCAGGCGCGCGTCGGTGCCCTCGAGCAGCGGCACGGTCATGACGATCTGCGGCTTCTGGCCGTACTCGCGCTGCACGGTGCGGCCCACCAGCAGGTTGAAGATCTGGTCGTGGCCGCCCAGTTCGACGTCGGCGGTGAGCGCGACGCTGTCGTAGCCCTGCACCAGCGGATACAGCATCTCGTGCACGCTGATGGGCTGGTTGTTCTGGAAGCGCGTGCGGAAGTCCTCGCGCTCGAACAGGCGCGCCAGCGTGTAGGTGGCGGCCAGCCGCACCAGGTCGGCGGCCGTCATGGACTCCATCCACTCGCTGTTGAAGCGCACCTCGGTCTGCTTGGGATCGAGCACCTTGAACACCTGGCGCTTGTAGGTCTCGGCGTTGGCCTGCACCTCGGCGCGGCCGAGGGCCTTGCGCGTCTCGTGCTTGCCCGTGGGGTCGCCGATGCGGCCCGTGAAGTCGCCGATGAGGAAGATGGCCGTGTGCCCGAGCTGCTGGAACTGGCGCATCTTCTGCAGCACGACCGTGTGGCCGAGGTGCAGGTCGGGCGCCGTGGGGTCGAAGCCGCACTTCACGCGCAGGGGCTTGCCCGACGAGAAGCTCTCGTTCAGGCGGGCCTTCAGCTCGTCGGGATTGAGGAAGTCGACCACGCCGCGGGAGAGGATCTCGAGCTGTTCGGCGACGGGCTTGAAGCGGCTCATGCGGACCCCGGGGGGTGAAAAGCTGGCGGATTCTAGTCGGGAGCGGGGCGGTTGGCAACCGGCCGCACCTCGTGCCCACCCACGCGCTCGTAGTAGCCCGCGTAGAGGCCGGGGCAGCGCTCGTCGAGGGCGCAGGCTGCGCAGGCCGGTGGCTTGGCGCGCCGGCCGTGATCGCAGGGGTAGAAGCCGTCCTCGAAGGCCTCGCTCATGAGCGCGATGCCGTGGGTGAGCAGGTCGTCCAGCAGGTCGACGCGGCCGTTCATGAGGCAGGGGGGGAAGCCGTCGTAGCCGGGCTCGGGGCTGCCCGGGGGGAGCTCTGCTCGGGCGGCGGCCAGGGCCTCGAGCACGCGCGGGGCGGCCTCGGAGAGCCGGGGCACGATCTCGTCGAAGCGGGCGTCGGCGCGGCCCTTGGGCTCGACGCACGAGAACTTCAGGCGGTAGGGGCGGGTGGCTGGCAGCAGCGCGGGCACGCCGCAGAGGTGCGGCAGGGTGGCCTTGACCACCACGACGTTCACCGTGACCTCGACCGAGGGGTGCGCGAGCAGGTTCGCGAGGCCCGCCAGGGCCTGGGCGTGTGCGCCGGGCACCCCTACGCAGGCGTCGTGCACCGTCGCATCGGCGCCATGCAGCGACACGTAGGCGTAGCCGAGGCCGGCCTCGACCAGCCGGGCGGTCACCTCGGGGTAGGCCAGCAGGCGGCCGTTCGTGACCAGGCCCGTCGAGAGATCGAGGCGCCTGGCCGCGTCGAAGAACTTCACGAGGTCGCGGCGTACGGTGGGCTCGCCCCCCGAGAACAGGATCTGCGTGGCGCCCAGGGCCTTGGCCTGGCGCAGCTTGGCGGCCACCTGGGCCGGCGAGGCGGGCGGGTGGCCGCGGTGCTCGGCCGAGTGGCAGAAGCTGCAGTCGTTGTTGCAGGCGTAGCCCAACTTGATCAGGGCGCGCATCGGCTCCTCAGAACCGGCTCGCGGGGTCGCGGCGCTCGGTCGGCGCGCCCTTGACCTCCTGGCGCGAGCCCAGCACCCAGGCGTTGACCTCGTAGCGCCAGAGTTGGCGGATGCGCGTGGCCGTCACCGTGATGCCGTCGGGTGCGCGCCACTCGTAGACCACCGTCACCTCGGCCACGCCCTGGTCGTAGTCGGGGCTGACGTCGAGCACGTCGGCGCCCATGATGACCGTGTCGCCGCGCTTGTGCTCGGCGACGAACGCCGGGCGGTCGGCGCGCGGCAGGTAGGCGGCGGCCGCGTCGATGTTGTTCCAGCGCAGGGCCCGGTTGTACTCGTACACGGCCTCCTGCAGCTTTTCGGACTGGGTCTTGGGCATGCCCGCGCTGCAGGCGGTCAAGGCCCCGATCAGGAGCACGAGCGTCGCGGCTCTCATGAGCCCTTCCTCCCCGGCAGCATGCGCGCCAGCCGTTGCAGATCGGAGCGCCTCACCTCGCCCGCGGCCAGCAGCAGCAGCGGGTAGCCGAGCCCGCCCACGGCCACGGCCGCGAGCAACGCCGGCCGGCCGTGCAGGTCGAGCAGGACGTGCGCCAGCCCGACGGCACCGGCGGCCAGCGCGACGCGCGCGAACGTGGCCCAGGGCACTACGGGCCCGAAGGCGTGGCGGAGCCAGCCGAGGGGCAGCACGGCCGCCAGCGCGGTGGTCCCTGCCAGCGCCGCGGCCGCCGCCACCAGGGCCTCGTCGAAGCCCGGCGCCAGCGCGACCGCCGCGCCCACCCCCAGCGCCGAGCCGGTCGCCGCGATCGCCCCCAGCACCAGCGACACTCCCGGTCGACCGGCGCCGGTGATGACCGTGCCGCCCACCACGTGCAGCGAGAAGAGCACGGTCGACGCCAGCAGCAGGCCCAGCGCAGGCGCCGCGGCCGCGTAGGCCTTTCCGAAGAGCAGCGCGAGCAGCGGCTCGCCGGCCAGGTAGAGCACCAGCGCGAACCACACGGTGAGGAGCAGCGTGAAGCGCAGGGTCTCGCGGATGTAGGTGCGCGTGCGCTCCTGGTCGGCCTCGAAGGTGGAGCGCGACACCAGGGGGAAGACCACGAAGGTGATCGACAGGATGAGCTGGTACGGGATGACCGCCACGTTCTTGGCCGCGCCGTACAGGCCCGCGAGCGCCGACGCGGCCTCGCGCGCGACGGCCGCTGCCTGGTCGCCGGCCGGGGCCACGCCCCCCAGCGCCGTGGTGGCGGCCGCCAGCAGGCTGGCGCGCGCCGCCGGGTCGTTGCCCGAGAGCACGGCCTCGAACGGGCCCGACGACAGGGCCTTCATGAGCACGGTGTCGAGCTGGAGCAGCGCGTTCACGGCCAGCGTGGTGAGCATGACCTGGCCGAGGAAGCCCGCCAGGCGCACGGGCTCCGCCGGGGTCGAACCGCTCGTCGCGTCGGGGCCGACGGGCGCGTCGCGGAGCACGCGGCGCACCACCAGCAGCGAGACCGCGAGCACCAGCACCGACGTGAGCGCGAAGCCCGCCAGCGCGCCGGCCACGGCGAAGCCCGCCAGCACCCCGCCCAGCATGAGCCCGGTCTTCAGGGTCGAGAACGTCACGTCGAGCGCGGCCTGCCACGCGAAGCGCTTCAGGCCGTTCACCACGCCGACCTGCACCGCATAGAAGGCGTAGCAGGCGATGATCACGGCGCCGATGCGCAGGTAGGGGGCCAGGGCGACGTCTTGCAGCGCGAAGGCCGCGATGGGCTCGGCGCCGGCCAGGAACAGGAGGGCGAGGCCCCCGCCGATCCAGGCCTGCAGGCGGTGGGCGGCCCGGCGCACGGCGCGCGCCGACTCTTCGCGCTCGGACACGCGCTTCGAGACCGCCTGGATGGTGCCGGCGATCAGCACCATGTTCACGATGGTCAGGAGGCCGTTCACCACCCGGAACTCGCCGAAGCGCGCCGCGTTGCCGAGCAGGCGCGGCAAGGCCAGGTTGACCACCGTGCCGGTGACCAGGAACCACAGCTTGGCGCCGGTGATGACCAGGAAGCCCCGGCCGACGGTCTTCGCGGCGTCGGGGCCCGTCATTCCGCCACGCGCCGTCGTCGACCGGCCAGCAGGCCGAGGGTGACGAGCAGCAGCCAGGCGCTGTGGGGGGTTCCGCGTGGCTGGGCCGAGCACATGCCCGTGCCGTCGTTGCGGTCGACGCCCCCGCCCCCGGAGGTGTCGGCGCCGGGCTCTGAGGCGTCGGGGCCGCCCGAGGAGCCCGGGTCCTCGTTGGTCGCGTCCGGCTGCGTGCTGGTGTCGGGGTGCGGCGCGGCCGTGTCGTCGTTTGGGCCCGCCGTGTCGGGGTCGCCCGTGTCGTGGGCGCTCGTGTCCTGCGGGTCGACCACGTCGGGCTGGACGACGGGGTCCTTGGGGATGCACAGGCCGTGCTTGGGATCGGCGGCGATCTCGAGGCCGACGCAGGTCTCGTCGTAGTCGCAGCCCACGGCCGACGTGGTCTTGCAGTCGCGGTAGCAACGGAGGCCCTGGCCCGCGTCGGTGCAGGTGAGGTTCACCTCGCAGGGGGCCGAGGCCGGGTGGCACGCCTGCAGCTCGGTGGCCCCGCCGTTCTTCGGCAGGCACTCGCCCTGCACCTTGTCGAGCCAGCTCATGTAGTACCACACGCAGGCCTGGCCTGCCGCGCAGCCCGCGTCGCCCACCGGGTCGCACTTCAGGGCGCAGTAGCCGGTGGGGCTCGCCGCGCTCGTGAATTTGCAGAACATGGTGTCGTCGCACTCGCCGTCCTTGGTGCAGTAGGAGCCCACGCTGCTCGGCTTGGCGCAGGTGCCGTTGGAGGCGCACGACGACTCGGGGCACTGCGCGTCGGTGGTGCAGGTGCGGGAGCAGAAGTTGCCGCCGAAGGCGCCGGTGCAGTAGCCGGTGGCGCACTCGGTGGCGCACGAGCACGCGCCGCCGAAGGCCGTGGCGCCGTTCGGGATGCAGAGCTGCTGCTGGCAGCTCGCGTTCGCGGGGCACTGGGCTGCGGTCGTGCACTCCTTCACGCAGATGGCCGTGTTGGGGCACACCTGGGCGCACATGGTGGTCTGGCACTCGAGGTGGGTGGCGCAGGCGCCTCCGAAGGGCACCACGCCCGCCTGGATGCAGTAGCCCTGGCTGCCCTCGCCCAGGCACGAGAAGCCGGCGCCGCAGGTGTTGGCGCCGCTGGGGTTGCACTCCTTCGAGCAGTAGGCGTTGCCCGGCAGCGCGAGGCAGAACCCCGACTGGCAGACCTCGCTGCCCCAGCAATAGTCGCCCAACTGGGCCTCACCGCCGCCCTGGTCGCAGCGCACCTGTTCGCTGACGCAGTTGTATTGGCCGTAGCCGGCCTGGGTGGCGCAGAACGTGTGCTCTGGGCATTGGCTGTTGGTCGTGCACGCCTGGCCGCAGTAGGTGTTGTCGTCGGGGTAGTTCAAGCACTCGCCGCTGGCGCAGTGCGAGTCGGCGGAGCAGGCGTCGCAGACCTGGCCCTTGGTGAAGGCCGTGGTCGGGTACAGGTAGCAGGCGCCGTTCTGGTCGTCGGGCTCCAGCGTGCGCATGTCGGCGCCACCCGCCGAGAAGAACATGGTCGACGAGATGAGGAACGAGTGATCGAGGCCGATGGAGTGGCCGAGCTCGTGGGCGGCCACGCCCTGGATGTCCTGCGACGTCGCGTAGGGGCCGAGATCCTGGTCGGTCCACACGAGCTCGGCGTCGTTGAACACGACCTCGTTCTGCTGGATGTTGCCGTTGTTCGTGTAGTCGGTGGTCACGCTGTAGGCGGCGGCGCCGTCGACGCTCGGATCCCAGGAGCCGTTCTGGAAGCGCACCCAGATGCCCGTCGAGGGGGCGTAGTTCGAGGTGCCGGCGTAGGTGAAGGCGATGGTCGCGCACGGCACGTCCTGCCACGACTGGAAGGCGGCCTGGAGGGCGACGCGGGATTTCTCGAAGCCCGTGTCGGCGCAGCCGCTGGAGTGCAGGTACCACGGCACGGGGACGTCGGCCGAGGCCCAGGTGATCTGCTGCCCGTAGTAGCCGTATTTGAGCGTGTTGTAGGCCAGGGCGTCGGTCGTGAGCAGCAGGGCGGCCAGGAGGGCGAGGCGCTTCATCGCGTCACCTCCTTTCGGAGGAGGCGTACGCGGGCGATCAACTCGTCGAGCGTGGGGGCGTCGGGCAGGCCGTCCCTCGCGGAGGGGGCGTCGCGCGTGAGGCGCGGCGACCCTCCCGAGGGGTCGCGCACCACGCTGAACTTGCCCTGGGTCATCCCGGCCACCGAGAACGCCGCGCCGTTCGGCACCAGGAAGAGGACCACCTCCTCGCCCTCGGTCAGGCGCACGTTGCCCGAGAGGTGCATGTGGGCGTCGCCCACCCGGCCGCCCAACGTGAGGACGTCGAGCACCTGGCCGCGCTCGGCCCCGTACACGGGTTCGGCCACTTCGACCCGCCAGGTCGTGTGGATGCGGGAGTGATCGGCGTTCCAGCGGGCTTCGGAGCCACGCACCACGCCGCACACCACCGCCACCGAGCGGGTGACCAGATCGGCCAGGGTGAAGCGTTGCAGGACCAGGGCCGAGGCGGGCGCGGCCAAGCCGAGCGATCCGAGGATCAGCACCAGGGATAGAAGGCGGAGGCGCATCTCGAGACTCCAGAAGCGGACGAATCGACGGCGGTAGGATAGCCGTGCGGTCACCGGCTTGCAACCGCGACGGGTTCCGGCCTAAGGTCTCCGCCAGGGAACGGTCCTCGAGGCTTTCATGTGCGTTCGTGGGGTCGTGGTCGTCCTGGCGCTCGCCCTCGTTCGTTCCGCCCTGGCCGCCAGCCTGGTGGTGGGGCCGTACCTGCAGGCGCCCAGGCCAGACGGCGTGGTGGTGGCGTGGGAGACCGATCAACCGAGCACCGGCGCCGTGCTGGTCCAGACCGAAGGCGCGGCGGTGCTGCGGATCGACGCCTCCGGGCTGGCGACACGCCACGAGGTCTCGGTCGCCGGGCTGCCTCCTGCCTCGTTCCATCGCTACCGCGTGCTGGTCGACGAGCAGCCCCAGGGCGAACCGGGCGTGCTCGTCACGCTGCCTCTGGTGGGAGACCCGCTCACGTTCGCTGTCTTCGGCGACACGCGCTCCGACGCCGACGCCCACGCGGCCTGCATCGCGGCGCTCGGTCAGCACCCCATCGACTTCGCCGTGCACACCGGCGACCTGGTCGGGTCGGGCGAGATCGAGGCGGAGTGGACCGAGTTCTTTCGCCTCGAGGCGCCGCTGATCCGCGAGGTGCCGATCTTCCCGGTGGTCGGTAACCACGACGAGGACGGGGGCGAACTGACCGCGCCCTACCTGCGCCTGTTCGTGCCGCCACCCTCGGGCCGCGAGCACGAGGCGACCTATTCGTTCCGGGCGGGCAACGCACACTTCGTCGTGCTCGACTCGCAGACGTCCGTGCTGCCCGAGTTCATCTGCACCCAGGTGATCCTGTGGTGGGATGCCTGCCTCGACGAGGCGCAGCGCGCGTGGCTCGAGGCCGACCTGGCGGCGGCCGCCGCCGATCCGACCGTCGAACACGTGTTCGTGTTCGCGCACGAGGGGCCGTACTCGTCGAAGCCGGGGCGCTCCGGGTGGGCCGAGCTGCGCTGGCTGCTGCCGTGGTTCGCGCAGAACAAGGTCAGCGCGATCTTCAGTGGTCACGATCACTTGTACGAACACGGCCGGAGCGTCAACGGCCTCGAGTACGTGGTGAGCGGCGGCGGGGGAGCCCCCCTGTACGAGTCTGTGCCCGAGGAGAGCATCGAGGAGCACCCGCGCGAAGTACTGCGTACGGAGGTCACCTACAACTTCCAGATCGTCGAGGTCGAGGGTGCCGACGTGCGCGTACGAACGTACGAGTGCGACGGCTCGCTGCTCGAGGCCTTCGAGCTTCGGGCCGCGGCTCCCTGCGCCGAGGCCGACGATTGCGAGGGAGGGGCGGCCGGGACGTGCCCGGGCGACTGGGCCTGCGACCAGGGTCGCTGCCGGTGGGCCTGCGACGACGAGCCCGAGTGCGTGGCCGCGCCCATGTGCGCGCACCGCGAGCCCGGGCAGGGCCCCGGCCGCTGGGCCTGCGTCAAGGGGGCGTGCGCGTGGGAGCCCGGCGCGGCCGCGGAGGTCGAGCCGGCCGAGGCCGACGCCCGGAACCCCGAACCAGCCTCCGAGACGGCCGATCCGGGTCGGGAGGCTTCGAGCCCCGAGGCCTCGGCCGCCGAGATCGGCGAGCCCGCCCCCGAGCCCACGTCCGCCGGCGGCGGGTCGTGCGCGCTCTCGTCGTGGCGCGGTGCACAATCGCTGCTCCCGATGCTGCTGGGCGCCGCGTTGGTGCTCCTCCGCGTCCGTCGGTCCCGCTGCTCCCGATAAGTGGCAGTGACTGTCACAATTCCTCCGGTTCTGGTAGGCTGAGCCTGGGAGCCTGTGGCG
>CAZBRS010000022.1:0-18651 GCA_964494475.1 uncultured Myxococcales bacterium
CTCAAAATCCCCCGCCCCTTGTGGGTGTGTGGGTTCGAAACCCACCTTCGGCACCTGGAAATACCCGACCGGTCGCTGATAGATGACGGCATAGCCGACGTTCATCATGAAAAACGTCGACTCACCCGACGCATGTAGGCTCTTCGCCCAAGAGTTCGCGGCGTCGCCCCCTTCAACCGCAATCGAAGCTGCCGGACGATTCGCAGCACATTGCCCGCGCACAGAGTGAAGAAGTCGATTCGCACGGCGTAGTCCCGCTCACGCCCACGAAGCGAACGCCCCGCCCCCGCGGGAACAGCGACCTCACGAACCCGAGGAGCCTGCGCTCGGCGGGCCTGTGAGCCCCCTCGCTTGCCGGCCCGCCGGAGGCCCTTAGCTTGCCAGCATGCACCCCCGCCTTCGGGGCGGCTCGAGGACGAGGCCCATGGACGACGACCCCACCCGCCGCTGGCGGCACGAGCACGCGTTCGTGGCCGACGCTCCCACGGTCGGCGAGCGGCGCACGCGCCTGGTGGTGGGGCTCACGTTCGTGATGATGGTGGCCGAGGTCGCCGCCGGGCTGCTCTTCGGCTCGATGGCGCTGCTCGCGGACGGCTGGCACATGGGCACGCACGCGGCCGCGATCGGGCTCGCGACGTATGCGTACGTCTTCGAGCGCCGGCACGCCCGCGACCCGCGGTATACGTTCGGGCCGGGCAAGGCGCGCGCGCTGGGGGGCTTCGCGAGCGCCGTGGGGCTGGCGGCGGCCGCGCTCTTCGTGTTCGTCGAGAGCGCGGGACGCCTGTTCGCGCCCGTCTCGATCCGCTACGACGAGGCCCTGGCCGTCGCTGCCCTGGGGCTGGTCGTCAACCTGGCGAGCGCGTTCCTGCTGCGGCACGACGATCACGACCACGCGGGGGACCATGCGGGGGACCACTCGGGGCACGCGCACCCCGATCACAACCTGCGGGCGGCCTACCTCCACGTGCTGGCCGACGCCCTCACGTCGGTGCTGGCGCTGGGGGCGCTCTTCGCCGGCAAGCTGGCGGGCTGGGTGTGGCTCGATCCGGCCATGGGCCTGGTCGGGGCGCTCGTGATCGCGCGCTGGTCGTGGGGCCTGCTCCGCGACACGGGCGCGGTGCTGCTCGACGCCGAGGTCGACCCCGAGCGCCTGGCCGCCATCCGGGGGGCCCTCGAGGGCGGGGGCGACGCCGACGTCGTCGACCTGCACGTGTGGCGCGTGGGGCCCGGCCACTTCGCGGCCATCGCGGTGCTGGTCAGCGCCCGGCCCCGCGAGCCCGACGCGTACCGCCAACGGCTGACCGCGTTCCCGGACCTGGCGCACGTGACCGTCGAGGTCATTCCGGCGCACGTCTTCGACGCTACGGTGCCATCGGCTTGATCGTGAGGCCGGACCCGTCGACGCCGAGGGCGAGGCGGCCGTCGAGGAGCGCCAGCAGCAGGTCGCCGGCGGCGGCGTGCTTCCAGGTGCCGGGGCCCAGGGGGTCGGGGGGCGGCTCGGCGCGCCCGCCGAAGTGCCAGGCCGCCAGCGCCTCGAGCTCGTCGCGGTTGGCGATCAGCGAAGGGGCCAGGTCGAGCTCCTGGCCGCGCACCCGCAGCGCCGTCGCCAGCAGTTGGCCCACGGGCTCCACGCGCTCGTCGCGCGCCCGTGGCGCGAACACCGGGGGGCAGTCGGCCTCGGGCAGCTCGAACGCCCGCTCGAGCGCGGCCAGCAGGCCCCGGGCGCCGCTGCCCACGCCCTGCAGGCCGCGCAGGCCCTCGACGTCGCGGGGCGTGCGGGGGGGCTCGAAGGCCAGCTGGCGCAACGCCCGGTCGGCGGCCACGCGCTGGGGGGGCCAGTCGAGCTCCTCGGCGCGGGCGTCGCGCCAGGCGGCGACCTCGCGCAAGATGGCCAACTGGCGGCTCGACAGATCCTTGAAGGGCCCGAGCTTCAGCCAGAGGCGCGCCCGATCGCGCGGCGCGAGGGCCTTCGTGACCCGCTCGCCCTGCTCGCAGGCGGCCCAGTCGGCGCGACCGCGCCGGGCCAGCTCGTCCTGCAGGGCGGCCGCCACGGTGGGCAGGTGGCGCACGTCGTTCAACGCGTAGTCGACCTGCTCGGCCGAGAGCGGTCGGAGGCGCCAGTCGGTGTACTGCGCCGTCTTCGAGAGCACCACGCCGGCGTACCGCTCGACCAGCAGCGCGTACGAGGGCGCGGCCTCGCGACCCACGAACCCCGCGGCGATCTGCGTGTCGAACACGTTCCGGATCGTCGCGCCGGTGGCCCGGGCCAGCAGCTGAAGGTCGGTCTCGGCGGCGTGCAGCACCTTCTGCACCCCGTCGTCGGCGAGCAGCGCGCCGAGCGGCCGCAGGTCGACCTCGAAGGGGTCGAGCGCGGCAGCCTCGCCCCCGCCGTACAGCTGCACCAGGCACAGTCGGGGGTGGTAGGTGCCCTCGCTGTGGAACTCGCAGTCGACCGCGAGCCGGCGGTGGGGTCGCAACCTGTCGACCAGGGCCTCGAGCTCGGCGCGTGTTCGGATCATGTCGGCGCTCCCCGGTCAAACGAGACGTCACGTGATACCGCATCGGGTCGTTCCCGCCAAGGATCCATCGTGGCATACTGTCGAGCACCCGAGCTCGGAGGGCCCATGCGACGCGTGGCAGCGATCGTCGCCCTGCTCCTGGTCCTGCTCCTGGTGGCCGCGGCGTCGGTGCGCGAGGTGCGCGACCTGGTGCTCTACACGGTGGCGCCGGCCACGGCCCGCGACGCCAACTTCGTGCGGTACTCGAAGGGCCCGGCGGCCGTGCTCCTGCTCGGCACGATCCACGGGCGGCACCTCACCACCCCCGCCTTCGGGCTCGGGCACCTGCGGGCCGTGCTCGCGAACGCAGCCCCCGCCGTGCTGCTGGTCGAGGCCCGGCCCGCCGAGCTGGCGCGCGGGCGCTGGGGCGACGGACCGCTCGAGATGCCGTTCGCGGCGCTGTGGGGGCGAGCGCTCGGGCTGCGCGTCGACGGCATCGACGGGTGGTCGCCCGAGCTCCAGGGCGCCCGCCGCACCGACGACACCCGCGACGACCAACTGTTCCAGAATCTGTTGGAGCGCCTGCCGGCCGACGGCGAAGCCTTGGTGCTCGTGGGCTTCTCGCACGTGCCCGAGCTGGCCGGGCGGCTCGAGGCGGCCGGCTTCGTCGAGGGCGGGCTCCCGGACGAGAGGAAGGCCGCGCTCTTCGCGGGCGCCCTGGCCCCTCCCCCGTGGCCCCCGGGCCTGGCCGAGGCCCTGCGCCAGCGCATCGCCGACGCCGAGGCCGAGGCGATCACCGCACCGACCGGGCTCGCCGACCGGCTGCGCGCCGTGGCGGCCTCGCGGCGCGCCCTCCTGGCCGTGGTCGAGCGCGCGGGGGAGGCCGCCCCAGTCCCCCGGGCTTTGCAAGGCGCCCGCGACGACGTACGATGACACCGACGCCCACCCTGAGCGAGGACCAGCATGCAGCCCCCCACCTTCGACCGCGTGCGCGACCTGCTCGACGTGGCCATCCGCGACGAGGAGTCCGCGCGCGACCGCTACCTGGCCTGGCAAGGCCGCGCGGGCGACGGAGCCCTGGACGACCTGCTGGGCCGGCTGGCCGCCGACGAGGAGCGGCACCGCGCCATGCTGCAGACGGTGCGCACGGTCGGCGTGCGCCTGCCGCTGACCGACCACCTCGCCGAACGCCCCCTGCCCGACTACGCCACCCACAGCGACGACGCCGAGCCCACCGACGTGCGCTCGCTGCTCGTGTACGCCATCCGCGACGAGCGCCGCGCCTTCCTCGCGTACGTAGAGCTGGCCGAGACGGCCGAGGTGCTCCGCGTGGCCGAGGCGTGCCGCACGCTGGCCCAGGAAGAGGCCGCCCACCAGCGCCTGCTCGAGGAGCAGTACGCGCGCCTGTTCGAATCTTGAGTCACCGGTCCCCGGGGACACCGAGCCGCTCGCGGACCCAGGCCTCCATCTCGCGCACGGCCTTCGTGAGCTGCCAGCGTCCGCCGGCGAACACGCCGTAGTCGGCGCCCCCCATGGCAGCGGCGAAGCGCGTCGAGTTGGCGTAGAAGAGCCAGGTCTCGACCCAGGTGCGCTCGAGGGGCTCGTCGAACGGGCTGGCCTTCTCGGCCGGACCGCGGGCCAGCCCCTTCGCCCACGCCAGCGCCAGCAGGTCGGTGGCGGCCTTCGTCTGCACGTTGGTCTCGACGATCACGTCGTCGAGGCGGGCGAAGTGCCCCTGCACCCAGCCCTGGGCGTGGCAGGCCCCGCAGACCCGCTTCATGGTCGCCGTGCGCCGCTGCTGTTCGGCGGCGTCGATCACGGCCGAGGCCACGGGGCGCCCGTCGAGCTCGGTGGGCAGCGCCAGCCCGGCCGAGTTGCGCACGGCGTGCGTGGCGGGCGAGGCGGGGTGCGGGTGGGCATAGGGCAGGCCGAACAGGCGCGTGGCCAGGCGCTCGCTCAGGCGGTGCGTGCGCTCGGCCACCACCTCGCCCGTGGGCGCGACCACGCCGCTCAGGTGGCACGCGGCGCACGTGGGCGCGCGAAAGTCGCGGCCGGCCACCCAGGGCACGGCCTCGAAGTCGGTGGTCGACACCGTGGCGTCGGCCAGCATGCCGTGGCGGCTCACCTTCCACACCGCGTACGCGGGCACGTCGGGCCCCTTGTGGCAGCCCGCGCAGGCCTCGGCGTGGCGCCCCTGCGCCGCGGAGAAGCGGTGGCGCATGTGGCAGGCCGAGCAGCTACCCCGCGAGCCGTCGGGGTTCACGCGCCCCACGCCCTGGTTGGGCCAGCCCTCGAGCAGGGGAAAGGTCAACTCGCCCGCCGGCGTCTCGCGCGTGGCCTCACCGGCCACGCGCACGCGAGTGCCATGGCAGGCCAGGCAGCTCGTGGCCTCGGTGCCCGCCGACGGCGCGCGGGTGACCAACCGGCCGTCGACCAACTCGAGCGGGCGAATCGACTGCGCCACCAGGTCCTGGTACAGGGGGTTGTCGACCAGGTTGCCGTAGGCGTGGGCCATGAGCCCCTCGCCGAACTGGTCGACCTCGACCGGGTGACAGGCCGCGCAGTCGCGTGGGGTGACCACCACGTGCACGCGCGCGTCGCCGTGGTCGAACGTATCGGGGTGCGACTCCGGCGCGTGCGCGTGGCACTCGGCGCAGCCCACCACGTAGTCGGCGGCGCCCTCGCGCGTCGACGCCTGGGCCGGCGTGGTGCGGGCGTGCGCCGACGCGCGCCAGTCGACCACGAGGGCCGGCGTGACGTCGGCGTGACAGTCGAGGCACCCCTGGGTCGCCGGGCTGACGGGGGGCTCGGGGGCTGCCGGCGAGGCCAGCAGCCAGAGGACCAGCGACAGACCGTACGGGTTCATGCTCACCTGCCCAGGTTGCCGAGCGCCTGGCCCAGGGTGCTGTTGCCGAGGATGGCGGCGGCCCCGGCCAGCCCGCCCTTGTCGCCCTGCACCAGGACCGTCGGCACCTTCACGAGCTCGGGGTGCTCGGCCAGCACGGGAAGCAGCTCGCGCAGGATCGACAACTGCTCGCGCAGCATGGCGAGCTCGAGGGTCTTGTCGGCGCCGAGCACGGCCACCTGGGCCCGCTGGCCCTCGGCCTCGTTCTCGAGGCGGTTCTTCGAGCCGATGCCGAGCTGCTCGTCGGCCTGCCGCTTGATCTGCGCCGCGATCAGGACCGACTGCTGGTCGGCCTCGGCCTTCTTGCGCTCGACCTCGACGCGCGACTCCTGGGCCTTCTTCTCCTGGTCGAAGGTCTCGAGCATCTGCCGGGCCAGCTGCATGCGCTTGCCGGGGATGAGCAGCTCGGGCGGCACGTAGGGGTCGCCGAAGCGCACCTCGCGGATGATGAGGCCGGTCTTCAGGCCCTCGGGCTTGATGGCGTTCTCGACGGCCTCTTCCATGGCCTGACGCTCGTAGAGCACGTCGAGCACCTTCACGTCGCGGGTGCCGAGGATGTTGCGCGACACCGAGCGGTACATGGGCGTGATGATGCGGTCTTCGACCTCGCGCAGCTCACCCACGTAGGCCACCACGAAGGGGGCGTTGTCGGGGGTGACCTGCACCAGCACGCGGCTCTCGAGCCACACGTCCCAGCCCTCGACCTTGTGGATGATGGCCTCGTCGGCCGCGCCCTCGGGCTTGGCGATGGGCTCCTCGACGATGGCCTGGCTGATGGCGCCGTCGGGGCCGACCTCGAGGTTGAAGAAGCGCCGCGTGTAGCCACCCTCGTAGCGCCAGGTCTGCACGCGCGTGTCCATGTGGGTGATGGTGAAGGCCAGCGGGTTCAGGTAGAACTTGCCGGGCAACAGCACCTCTTGCCACACGCCGATGCTGCCCCGCGGCACCAGGGGGTTCGACAGATTGGTGAGCGCCAGCTTCTTGGCCTCTTCGGGGGTGATGACCCGCAGGGCGTCGAGCTCGGCCTGGATGGCGGCGGGGGCGGGCACGTCGGGGGGCGCGTCGACGACCGGGACGGCCTCGACCGGCGCGTCGGGCGTGACGGAAGCGCGGGGCGCCAGGCGCGCGGCCTCGCGGGCGCCGGCCTTCTCCTGCTGCTTCGCGAGCTCGAGCAGCTTCGTCAGCCGGGCGCGCTGGTGCTCCACCTCGAGCTGGCTGGCCTCGAGGTACGACTCGATGATCGACCTGGGCACCAGCGGGTCGCCCTCGTAGCGTTGGCCCACGTTGCTCTTGACCACGCCCACGAAGCCCGCGTGGATCTCGGTGGCCAGCGCGGGGTCGCCCACGTCGAAGAGGTAGCGGTTCAGGCGATAGGTGCCGGGCTTCAGCACCGTGAGCTGGGGGCCCCGCTGCCCGCGCGGCTCGGCGTCGTCGCGGTCGGCGCCCATGAAGTACTCGGCGTCGAGGTACTTCGAGATCTCGGCCTCGGGCCACTCGTCGGCCAGGTACTGCCCTTCGGGCAGCGGCCGGCCGTCTCTGGCCGTGATGACCACCAGCATGTCGGGCGCGACCTCGACCGTGTCGAGCTGCTCGATGTCGTAGATCACGCGCACGAAGAGCCGCGCGTGGAAACCGGGAGGGATGGTCTCGGCCTGGGGACCGGCCTGCCAGTTGGTGGCGATCACGCGGTTCGACGGCATGCTCGAGCCGTAGATGCGCTTGAGGTGCCCCACCTTGTCCGAGTCGATGTACACGAACGAGGTGGCGAAGATGGAGAGCACGGCGAGCAGGATCAGGAAGGCCCGCAGGCCCCCGACCACCGCCGGCGGCATGGCCGGCCGGCCCGAGCGCTCGACGAGCCTGGGCAACAACACGGCGGCCACCACGAACAGCACCGCGAAGATCAACCATCCCATGCTCGGACCTCGTCAGGTTGTGGCCGGAGACCTCTCTCATCTAGCCAGCTTGAGGGCGCGATGTCCATCCTGGATTCCACTTGACCACGAAGCGAAAACGGCGTATTCGTCGGCCCGCCCTTAGTAACCCATAATGGAGTTACGCCATGGCCCGCGTCCCGCTCTTCTGGCTCTTCGGAGCCCTGCTCGTCGCCTGCTCGAACCCGGCGCCCGAAGGCGCCGTGGCCTCGACGGCCGCCGCCCTCGGCAAGGCCGACGGCACCGACGCCGCCGACCAGGCCTGCCAGGTCGTGCTGCGCTCCGTGGCGCGCCAGCCGGGCGGACCCGACGACGAGACCGACGGGCCCGAGGCCTCCTCCCTGTACGTGTGGCGCGGCGCCGTCGACGTGGCGGAGACCGTCCCCGCCGACGCCACCGTGCACGTGCTCTACCACCTGGCCTCCGATCCCACCTGGTGGGAGGTCGAGGCCAGCCCCGAGGTCGCCAGCACGCCGGGCTACCGCCGCTACGCCTTCGCCCTCAGCGACCAGCTCTTCGGACCGGGCGCCGACGCCTCCGGGCTGTCCCTTCAGCTCGTGGCCTTCGTGCGCGACCCCGAGGGCGGCCGCCTCTTCGACCACAACCGCTTCCCCGGCGACTTCGACAACCTGACGCTCACCGCCGCCGACGGCTTCGCGGGCAACGACGGCGGCGTGTGCCAGCCCACGGTCGGCAACCTCTACTTCTCGGACGACTGGAGCGAGACGGCCTACGGCGCGCGCCGGCAGGGCGGCTGGCTGCAGCTCAGCTTCGACCTCGACCGCCTGCCCCAGTGCCGCGGCACCCACAACGGCCACCCGGCCTGGGACGTGGTCGCCTACGCGAAGTTCCTGCCCGGCGGCCAGCTCGTCGAGGGCAGCGTGCGCGACTTCGTGTCGAACTACGGCACGCCCACCAACGAGGCCGTCGAGAAGCCGCTGGTCGTGCGCATCCCCGACGACGCCCAGTCGGTGCAGATCTGGTTCCGCAATTTCTCGGGCGCCGGCTCCACGTGCGAGGCCTGGGACTCGAACCTCGACGCCAACTACGCCTTCGACATCTGGCCCGCAGCCGACGACGCCCGCTGCCTGGGCGTCGAAAAGGCGCGCGATCTGCACGCCGAGTCGGACCAGATGGTGCTGAACGAGGCCGCCTGCCTGCCCTACGACCTGGCCGCCAACGCCGACGCCGCGCCCTGCGAGTTGGTCGTCGAGGGCTTCGGCGACGGGTACATGGGCCACTACGGCATCCCCTTCCACTGGCTCGTGAGCTACCTGCGCGTGGGGGCGGTCGACGGCGAGGTCCTGAACGCCGGGCAGTACAGCCGCACCGTCGACAACAAGACCGGCGTCACCGCCGAACACTTCTCGTTGGGGCTGCCCCTCGGCGACGGGCTCTACCGGGCGGGAAAGCCCTACTACGTGACCGGAATGCAGATGATGGGCGCGGTCGACGTGCGCGTCGAGGTCGTGGCCTTCTTCGTCGACGTGCGCCGCCCCTCGGGCGACGTGGTGCGCCTCTGGGTCAGCCACGGCGGCGCCAACTACACGCTGGCCGATGCCTTCGCCCTCCCCACCACGCGCGTCTACATCCCCTACGGCAACCTCAGCTGGGCCAACGCCGACGCGCCCATCTTCGAATCGCGTAAGGCCTGCCCGCTGTAGGGGCGCTGCTCGCGGCGCCCGCGGGGCCTGCAATTGTCGAACCTAATGATCCGATTGACTTTTTCCTTGTATGCGGGGTCGCCCTGACTATACTCCGCGCCGTCAGGAGAGGTCCATCCTCAGCGGAGCGATAGAGATGAGCTACGATTCCAGGCTGGCAGCTTTTCTAGCGGGCGAACACGAGTTCAACCCCGGCGTCGACGCCGGCCCGCGGGCCCCCGCCACGATCGTGGGCCTCGACGTGGGCGCGGTCTCGGTGGGCGTGGTGGCCTTCACGGAGGCCGGCGCCGTACGCACCGCGTGGCACCGCCACGAGGGGCACCCCGTGCGCCTGGCGAAGAGACTGCTGGCCGACGTGAACGCCCACCCGACGGCGCGGCTCGGCGTGATCGGCGCAGGCGCCCTGCGCCTGACCGAGCAGGGCGTGGGCACGCGCGTCGACGCCGTCAGGGCGCTGATCCTGGCCACGCGCGCGCGCTTTCCCGAGGCGCGGCACCTGCTCGACGTGGGCGGCGGCTCCCTGTCGCGCATCTCGCTGGGCGACGACGGCATGGTGGCCGAATACGCCACCAACTCGCTGTGCGCCGCCGGCACCGGCTCGTTCCTCGACGAGCAGGCGCGCCGCCTTGGCCTCGACCTCGAGGCCACCCACACCTGGCAGCCCGTCGACGAGCCCCCCGCCATCGCCACCCGCTGCGCGGTGTTCGCGAAGAGCGATCTCATCCACCGCCAGCAGGAGGGCTACTCGAAGCCCGAGATGTGGTCGGGCCTCTGCCGCGGGCTGTCGGCCACCATCGTGACCACGCTCTTCAAGGGCAAGCCCGCGCGCGGGCTCACCGTGGCCGTGGGCGGCGTGGCGCGCAACGCCGAGGTGCTGCGCTGGCTCGGCGAGCGCCTGCCCGACGGGGTCGCCACCTTCGAGACGGCCCACCTGGCCGGCGCCGCGGGCGCGGCCCTGCTGGCCGACGAGGCCGAGAGCCGGGGCGTCTGCCCCTGGACCGCCCTCGACGAGCACGAGGCGGCCACCAGCGACGAACCCCGCCGCGCTCCCCTGGTGCTCACGCGCACGAAGTACCCCTCGTTCGACGTGGCCGAAGCCTACACCGACCTCGAGGCCAACGAGGTGCGCGTGCACGCCTGGCCCGAGGGCGAGGGCGCCGTGAAGGCCTGGCTGGGCCTCGACGTGGGCTCCACCAGCACCAAGGCGCTGGTGCTCGGCGACGACGGCCGGGTCCTGGTCGACGTGTACCGCATGACGGGCGGCGACCCCCTGGGCGCCACGCGCAAGCTGTTCACGGCCCTCGACGCCCTCTTCACGGGCCGCGGACGCCCCCTCGCGGTGCTGGGCGCCGCCACCACCGGCTCGGGCCGCAAGCTGGTGGGCGCGGTCATCGGCGCCGACCTGGTGCAGAACGAGATCACGGCCCACGTGACGGGGGCCATGGCGGTCGACCCCACCATCGACACCATCTTCGAGATCGGCGGCCAGGACGCCAAGTACATGGACTGCCGCGGCGGCTACTGCCGCGACGCCGCCATGAACTACGTGTGCGCCGCCGGCACGGGCTCGTTCGTGGCCGAGCAGGCCGCGCGCCTGGGCTTTCGCGTGCAGGACATCGGCGACGCCACGCTGGGCGTCGCGCCACCCATGACCTCGGACCGCTGCACCGTGTTCATGGAGCAGGACGTCGACACCCTGGTGCGCCGCGGCTTCCGGCGCGACGAGGTGATGGCCGCCGTGCTCTACTCGGTCATCCGCAACTACCTGACCAAGGTGGTGGGCTCGCGCTACCGCAGCCCCCACAAGGTCTTCTTCCAGGGCGCCACGGCCCGCAACAAGGGGTTGGTCGCCGCCCTCGAGAACCTGCTGGGCGTCGAGGTCGTGGTCTCGCCGCTCTGCCACGTGATGGGCGCCTACGGCGTGGCGATGCTCGCGAAGCAGCGGGCCGCCGAGAGCCCCGCCCACCGCACGCGCTTCCTGGGCCTCGACCTCGCCTCGCGCGACGTGAAGCTCACCGAGGAGGTGTGCGAACTCTGCGAAAACAAGTGCAGCGTCACCCACGCCCACGTCGAGGGGGCGCCCGCGCCCGTGTCGTGGGGCTACCTGTGCGGCCGCGAGCCCGACGAGCACCGCGTGCGCCAGACGCCCGGCTACGAGGCCTTCCGCGAGCGCCAGAAGGCGTGGCGCAAGGCCGCGCGCGTCCAGGCGCCCCGCAAGGGCAAGGTGGGCCTGCCGCGCGCCATGTCCACCTTCGGCTACCTGCCGCTGCTGCAGGGCTTCCTGGCCGAGCTCGGCTGGGAGACCGTGCTCTCGAAGCGCACCGACGAGGGCATCGTGCGCGACAGCGCCGAAGCGGCCGCCGCCGACTTCTGCTTTCCCATCAAGCTGGCCCACGGGCACCTGTTCGACCTGGCGCGCCAGCCCGAGCTCGCTTGGATCCTCACGCCCATCTTCCTGTCCGAGCGCAACGACCCCAAGAAGAGCATCGCCTCGAACTTCTGCCCCCTGAACACGGGCCTGTCGGCCATGTACAAGGCGTCGCTCGCCCTGCGCGGCGAGGACCCGGAGCGCGTGCTGCGCCCCTGCATCGACCTGCGCTGGAGCGAGGCGCGCCAGCTCCGCGAGCTGAAGGAGACCGTGGGCGCGGCCCTCGACGCCAGCCCAGAGCAGCTGCGCCGCGCCTGGAAGGCCGGCCTCGTGGCCCAGGCGCGCTTCGATCGCGAGCGCTTCCAGGTGGGCGCCGACGCGCTGGCCCGCATCGCCACCTCGGGCAAGCCGGCCGTGGTGGTGCTCGGCCGCCCCTACAACCTGCACGACGAGCGCGCCAACATCGGCCTGCCCCGCAAAATCGCCGAGTACGGCCTCGAGGTCGTGCCCCTCGATTGCCTGCAGTTCGACCGCAACGACCTGCCCGCCGACTTCCACAACGTGTTCTGGAAGCTCGGCCAGGACATCCTGCTGGGCGCCCGCCTGGTGGCGCAGACGCCCAATCTGTACGCCGTGGTGCTCACCAACTTCTCGTGCGGCCCCGACTCGTTCGTGCTCACCTACCTGCAGGAGATCCTGGGCCAGAAGCCGCACCTGATCCTCGAGCTGGACGAGCACGGCGCCGACGCCGGCTACGTCACGCGCGTCGAGGCCTTCCTCGACGTGGTGAAGCGCGACGCCACCCGCGTGCCCGAGCTCGTGATCCCGCGCCCCGACGAGTCCTCCGCGGCGCTGCGCGAGCGCACCGTCTGGCTGCCGCCCATGCACTCCATCGGCACGCCCTTGATGGCCGCCGCCCTCCGGGGCGCCGGCTTCGACGCGCGGCCCCTGCCCCCCGAGACCCGCAAGGACTTCGAGCGCGGCCGCGCCCTGACCCGCGGCACCGAGTGCCTGCCCGCGCCCTGCTCGCTGGGCGCGTTCCTCGGCGTGGTCGAGGAGCAGAAGCTCGACCCGAAGAAGCAGGCGCTCTTCATGCCCAAGGCCGCGGGCCCCTGCCGGTTCGGGCAGTACGCGCTGCTCTATCGCCTGGTGCTGAACCGCGCGGGGCTCGGCGACGTGGCCATCATGAGCCCCGTGTCCGAGAACGCCTACGCCGACATCGGCGGCGGCGACATCACGCTGTGGCTGTGGCGCGCCATGCTGACGGCCGACATGCTCTTCAAGCTGGGCTGCCGCGTGCGCCCCTACGAGCTCGAGCCGGGCCGCACCGATCGCCTGCTGGCCCGCGCGATCGCCCGCATGACCACGTGCTTCGAGCGCCACGACGACCCGGTGCCCGTGCTGCGGTCGATCGTGCAGCAGATGGCGCTCATCCCGACCGACCCGAAGCCCCGGCCGCTGGTCGGCATCGTGGGCGAGATCTACGTGCGCTCGAACGTCTTCGCCAACCAGGACCTGGTGCGCGCCATCGAGCGAGCGGGCGGCGAGGCCTGGCTCACGCCCATGTCCGAGTGGATCCGCTACCTGGGCTGGCGCGACACCTGCATGGCCCGCGAGACGCCCCTGCGCCTCGGAAACCTCGCCGCGACCCACCTCAAGCACGCCTACCTGGCCGCCGAGGAGCACGTGTGGGAGGCCGCCACGGCGCCGCTGCTCCAGGACCGCCACGAGCCGCCCCTGCACGAGACCATCGAGGCCGGCCGCCCCTGGATCCCCATCGACTTCGAGGGCGAGGCCATCCTGACCATCGGCCGCGTGAAGAAGTTCGCCGAGCAGGGCGCCGCCTTCGTCGTGAACGTCAGCCCCTTCGGCTGCATGGTGGGCGCGCTCTCGGCCTCGGTGCTGCAGAAGGTGCAGGACGACACGGGCGTGCCCGTGCTCAACATGTTCTACGACGGCGACGGCGACCTGAACCGCGTGCTCGACGTGTTCCTGGCCAGCGCGGCCAAGGGCGAGGTCCTCGAGGTGCCCCCGGACTATGCCTGCCCGCCCAGCGCGTGCGAGGCCTGCGCCGGCGGGTGCCATTCCTGACGTCGCGTCATTCGGGAACCGAACACATCCCCTGGCTGATCTTCATCGCGCAGAAGTCCTCACCGCACATGGTGCAGTGGTCGCGCAGGCCCTTCAGGTCCGACGAGCCGCTCTGCTGGTAGTACTCGCGGGCGCGGTCGCCGTCGAGGGCCAACTCGAACTGCTTCTCCCAGTCGAAGCGGAAGCGCGCCTTGCTCATGGCGTCGTCGCGATCGCGCGCACCCTTGACGCCGCGGGCGATGTCGGCGGCGTGGGCGGCCAGGCGGTGCACGGTGATGCCCTCGCGCACGTCGTTGGCGTCGGGCAGGCCCAGGTGCTCCTTGGGCGTCACGTAGCAGAGCATGGCCACGCCGTGCATGGCGGCCACGGCGCCCCCGATGGCCGAGGTCACGTGGTCGTAGCCCGCGCCGATGTCGGTGACGAGCGGGCCGAGCACGTAGAAGGGCGCGCCGTCGCAGTACTGCTGCTGCAGGCGCACGTTCTCTTCGATGAGGTGCAGCGGCACGTGACCGGGCCCCTCGATGAAGACCTGCACGCCGGCCGCGCGGCAGCGGCGCGCCAGGGCTCCCAGCACCTTCAGCTCGGCGAACTGCGCGGCGTCGTTCGCGTCGTGCAGGCTGCCCGGGCGCAGGCCGTCGCCCAGGGAGAGGCTCACGTCGTGTTCGGCGCAGATGGCCAGCACCTCGTCGAAGTGCACGTAGAAGGGGTTCTCGGCGTCGTGCTCGAGCATCCAGCGCGCCAGCAGCGAGCCGCCCCGGCTGACGATGCCGGTCAGGCGCGACTGCACCAACTCCACGTGCTCGCGCAGCAGCCCGGCGTGGATGGTGAAGAAGTCGACCCCCTGCCGCGCCTGGTGCCGCAATTCGGCCAGCAGGTCGTCGGCGGTCACGCGGTTGAAGTCGCCCACCTTCGCGGCCACGGCATAGACCGGCACCGTGCCGACCGGCAGCCGCGACTCGCGGACGATGGCGGCGCGGATGACGTCGAGGTCGGCGCCCGTCGACAGGTCCATGACGGCGTCGGCGCCATACTTCACCGACACGCGCAGCTTCTCGAGCTCGCCCTCGAGCGACGAGCCCACCTTCGAGTTGCCGATGTTCGCGTTCACCTTGGTGCGCAGGCTCTTGCCGATGCCGCACGGGTGCAGCGAGGCGTGGTGCACGTTGGCGGGGATGCACACGGTGCCGGCGGCGACCTCGTCGCGGATCTGCTCGGGCGGGAGCCCCTCGTCGGCGGCCACCACCCTCATCTGGGGCGTGATCTCGCCGGCGCGGGCGCGCGTGAGCTGGGTTCCCTCTGCCATCACGGACCTCCGAAAAGCCGGCGGAGTATAGGTCGGAGGGGAGCCCGGATCAATCGCAGGTGATGCTCAGCTTGTAGTCGCCCCAGCCGAACGAGGAGTATTCCTCGACCACGAAGAAGAAGACCTGGCCCGGCGAGGCGCTGGAGGACACGGACTCGGACCAGGAGCCGCCGGTCGAGGAGTCGACGCACTGGGTGGCGTAGCACTGCCCCTTCAACAGGTACAGGTCGAGATCGTCGTCGTCGTCGTCGACGATGCTGAGGCTGGCCGAGACCGACGTGACGCCGGTCGGGACGACCACCACGTAGATGTCGTCGGCGCCCGACGCCGTCTGTGCGCTGCACCCGCTGTAGCCGTTCAGGTGGTTGGAGGCGGCGCGCTCGGTGGCCGTGGTCTGTCCGCAGGAGAGCGCCACGGCGCCCTGGCACACCGGGGGCAGACACGCGGCCGCGGCCGCGCACTGGCTGTCGGCGCAGTCGGTGGTGCCATCCCCGTCGTTGTCGACCGTGTCGGCGCAGCTGGTCTCGATGCAGGGCTCGGTGGCGCCGCAGTCGGGGTCGGCGCAATCGGTGGCGCCGTCGGCGTCGTTGTCGGCGGCGTCGCCGCAGGCCGCCTCGTAGCAGGGCAGCACGTGGGCGCAGTCGCTGTCGGCGCAATCGGTGGCGCCGTCCCAGTCCTCGTCGACGCCGTCGGCGCACGCGGTCTCGGAGCAGGCGCCGCAGTCGGCCGTGCAGTCCTCGCACGTCTCGTAGGGCTCGCCGCACACGTCGTCGCCGCAGATGGGGCAGAGATCGATCGGCCCCGGCTGGCACACGCCACCCGCGCAGGTGTCGTTGCCGGTGCAGGCGTCGCCGTCGTTGCAGGTGCCGCCGGTCTTCGGCGTGGCCTTGCAGCCAACCCCCGGCACGCACGCGTCGGTGGTGCAGTCGTTGCCGTCGTCGCAGTCCTTCACCGAGCCCTGGAAGCAGAGGCCCGACAGGCAGTAGTCGCCCGTGGTGCACACGTTGCCGTCTTCGCAGGGGGAGTTGTCGAAGGCCTTGGTGTGCTGACAGGTGCCGCCCGGCAGGCACGAATCGACCGTGCAGGGCTTCTGGTCGTCGCAGTGGGCGGCCAGCGAGCACTCGACGTTGTCGGGCGGAGGGGGAACGTCGGGCGCGGGCTCTACCGTGTCGACGGGGTCGGGCACGTCGGGCAGGGCCTCGACCGCGTCGGGGTCGCCGGGGCCCGGGTCGAGCCCGGGATCCGAGACCCCGTCCGGCGCCGGCTCGCCCACGTCGGCGGTGGGCTCCGCCCCGTCGGGGATCGGCTCGGCCGGTGTCAGCGCGTCGACGTCGGACGACACGTCGGGGCCGTCGGGGCGCGCGTCGACGCTCCCCGCCCCGTCGTCGGGCCCGCCGTCGCCGGTCGCGACGTCGGCGGGCTTCACGGTCTCGTTGCCGCCCCACGCCACGTCGACGGGGCCATTGTCGGGGAAGGTCCACGTGACGTCGTCGCCCGCCGACGTGCCGCCGCAGGCGCCGAGCGCTCCGAGGAGCACGGTCGCGAGCAGGATCGGGAGCAGGCGCGACGTCACGGTCAATGGTTCCGCGTACGATGGGTCCGACGAATCTTAGGGGAGTCGGGGGGGCGGGTCAATCGACACGGAAGGCGGGCGCCCTACCAGAGCGTGACCGTGCGCGTCACCCGGCCGCTCGCGAGGCTGCGCAGGTCGAGCAGGCTGGTCTTCTCGCGCGTCACGAGCAGGGTGTCGCCGTCGGGCAGCAGGCTCACGTTGTCGGCCGCGTACTCGACGCCCTCGAGCTCGGTCACCCGGCCGTCGTAGAGGCCCAGGGCGTAGAGCGCGCCCCCGTCGACCGCGAACATCGTGCGGCCGTCGGCGCTGACCGCGAACTCGGCCAGGCCCAGGGCGGGGCCCTCGCTGGCGGTCGACTCGCCGGTGTCGAGGCTCGTGAGCGTCACGCGGTGCTCTCCGTCCGACTCGAGCAGGCCGTAGGTCACGACCAGGTCGCCGGCCGGCGTCACGTAGTACACCGGGAACACGTAGGGCACCTCGGCGGCCGTTTCGGCCAGCGAACCCACGTCGACGAACACGAGCTCGGTGCCGGTGCCCTCCCCGCCTGCCCCGAGCGACGTCGAGGGGGCCGGGACGTAGCGGAAGCCGACCAGCGTGCCCGAGTCGGGGGTGAAGGCCACGGGCCCGCCGCAGCGCAGACGGGCGTGCAGGCGCCCCTCGTCCAGGTCGACGAGCGCGGTCACCTGCTCGAGGTCGTCGACGGTCTCGGGCGCGCCGGTCTCCGGGTCGTTCTCGACGTGCTCGCCCACCTTCTCCTGGCCCGACACCGCCGCCCAGCGCCCGTCGGGCGACAGGCGCACGGCCCACGCCAGGTAGCCCAGCAGGTTCGGCTCGAAGTTCTCGAGGCGCACCGAGGTGCCGGGCACGTCCGACGGCCCCCCCGCGGCCAGCGCCCAGGCCCGCACCTCGTACGTCGACAGGCCCACCGTTGCGCCGGCGGTGTCGCCCACCAGGAACTCGGAGGGGAGCACGAAGGCCACCAGCCGCCCCTCGTCGCGGGTGAGGCGAGCGTCGTAGACGAGGCCCCCGGACGCCACGTCGAAGGCGGCGCCGTCGGCCGTTCGAACGAGGTGGATGGCCGTCTCGGCGCGCCCCGCCGCGCCCTGCTCGATCAGCGACAGCCAGCCCCCCAGGGGCCCGGCCAGGGGCGCGCGGTAGCGGCCCGCCTCGAGGGGCAGCGCCCCGCCCTCGCTCATGGTGGCCAGATCGAAGGGCGCCAGCGACGCCACGCCGTCGTCCGAGCGCGCCAGCCAGGCGCGGTGCACGTCGGGGGTGAGCAGCAGCGAGGGCACCTCGGGCGCCTCGACCACCGGCCCCGGCACCAGCGCCCCGTCGGGCAGCGACACGCCGAGCAGGCGCACCAGCGACGTACCGTCGGACAGCGTCTGCTGGAGGGCCGTCACGGCCATGCTCCCGTCGGCGCTGACCAGCAGGTTGCCGGCGATGGTCTGGGCCTTGCCGGGGTCCTGCGAGCACGAGTTGCCGGCGCACTCCTCGCCGTCGTTCACGAAGCAGGTGGCCTGGAACACGGCCGCCATCGAGGCGACCAGCAACACGAATCGTCGAGCGCGCGTCATGAACTCCCCCATCATCGTTGCGATCACGCCCTCCCCTTTCGCAAGGTCCGTGCCACTCCGCCGAGAACCTGGGAATCTTCCTGCAACTTCAAGGCCATGACGCGGGCGTGACGCACGGCCGCGGCCGACGCCGCGTCATTCTGATGGAGTGACGCGCGATCGGCGCGTCATGGCTGGAGGGAGGTTCATCCAGCGGCGACCCGCCCCTGACGAATCCGCGCGATCAGCTCGGCGGCCGCGGCCCGCGGATCGGGCGCCTTCGTCACCGCCGTGACCACCGCCACGATGCGCGCCCCGGCCGCGAGCACCTGGTCGAGGTTCGCGCCGTGGATGCCGCCCATGCAGGTGTAGGGCACGTGCAGGTGCGGCGCGATCGCCGTGATGGCCTCGGGGCCCAGGAAGCGCGGGGCGTTCTCTTTCGTGGCCGTGGGGTAGATCGGCCCGATGTTCACGTAGCTGGCCCCCGCCGCCTCGGCCTCCAGCGCCTGCTCGAGCGAGTGGCTCGAGGCGCCGAGCACCAGATCGGGCGCCAGGGCGCGCGCGGCTGCGATCGGCAGATCGTCCTGGCCCAGGTGCACGCCGTCGGCGCCGGTGGCGAGGGCGACGTCGAGGTGGTCGTTCAGGACGAGGAGCGCGTCGTAGCGATCGACCAGGCGCCGCGCGGCCAGGGCCTTGGAGAACAGGGCGCGCTTCGAGGCCCGCTTGTCGCGCAGCTGAACCAGGCGCACGCCCGCGTCG
>CAZBRS010000022.1:18751-21753 GCA_964494475.1 uncultured Myxococcales bacterium
GGCGCGCTTCGAGGCCCGCTTGTCGCGCAGCTGAACCAGGCGCACGCCCGCGTCGAGCGCGGCGGCCAGGATCTCGAGGTCGCCTCGCCCCTCGGACAGCGGCTCGCACGTCACGACGTACAGGTCGGCCTCTCGGAGCACCTCGGCGCGGCGGGCGGCGTCCATGCTACCCTCCTCCGACCACGCGCACGATCTCGAGGCGGTCGCCCTCCCCGGGCCTCGCCGCGTCGAAGCCCTCGCGGGACAGCACCTCGCCGTTCCACTCGACCACCACCGTGGCGGGCTTCAGCCCGAAGGCCTCGACGATCTGCGCGAGGGTCGCGCCCTCGGCCACGTCGCGCTCGCGCCCATTGATCTGCAGCTTCATGCGCTCACCCGAGGTTTCGATCCCAGTCCTTCCACACCGGCTCGTAGCCCAGCGAGGCCAGGCGGGCTGCCACCTCGGCGGGGCTGCGGCCGTCCTCGACCTCGAACTGGCGCTCGGCCGCGCCCCCGCTCGCGTACCCGCCCGGCTCGGTGCGGCTGCCCGCGCTCATCTGGGTCACGCCCAGGTGCAGCAGGCGATCGCGCAGGGCGGCGGGCTCGCGGGTCGAGACCACCAGCCCCACGTCGTCGAACAGCAGGCGGAGCGCGATGACCAGCCGCGCCAGTTGCCGGTCGGTCACGGTCACGCGCGGACGCATGCCCCCGCGCGCCTCGCGGAGCCTGGGCACGCTCACCGTGAAGAACGTGCGCCAGTGCTCCTTGCGCAAGCGCGCCACGTGGTGGGCCAGCGCCACCGCGTCGGCCTCGAAGTCGCCGAGCCCGAGCAGCGCGCCCAGCCCCACCTTGCGCATCCCGGCCCGGCACGCGCGGTCGGGGGCCTGCAGACGTCCCTCGTAGTCGGCCTTGGGGCCGCCCGCGTGCACCTTGGCGTACAGCCCCCGGTCGTAGGTCTCCTGGTAGAGCACCAGCCCCTCGGCGCCGGCCCGTACCAGCCGGGCGTAGCCCTCCTCGGCCAGCGGGTAGATCTCGATCGACACCGACGGGAAGCGCCGCTTGGCGGCCCGCACCGCGGCCTCGAGGTAGTCGAGCCCGACCCGGTCGGGGTCCTCGCCCGTGACCAGGAGCACGTGCTGGAAGCCCGCGGCGCGCACGGCGTCGAGCTCGCGCTCGATCTCGGGCGCGGCGAGGGTCACGCGCGGCGTGTCGTTGCGCGCGCTGAAGCCGCAGTAGAGGCAGCGGTTGGTGCAGGCGTTCGAGAGGTAGATGGGCGCGTACAGCTGCACGGTGCGGCCGAAGCGCGCGGCGGTGCGGCGCTGGGCCAGGCGCGCCAGGGGCTCGAGCCAGGGATCGACGGCGGGCGACAGCAGGAACGGCAGGTCGGCGAGGCGGGCTTCGCCCTGGGCGAGGATCTCGTCGATCATGCGTCGAGGAAGCCCGTCAGCGGGCTCGACGCCTCGGCGGTATCGCGCTCGGCCCCCGGCCCCGCCAGGAAGGCCGCGCGCCCCGCGCTCACGGCCATGGCGAAGGCCCGCGCCATGGCCACCGGGTCGCGCGCCACGGCGATGGCGGTGTTCACCAGCACGGCGTCGGCGCCGAACTCGAGCGCGTCGGCGGCGTGGCTGGGCAGGCCGAGCCCCGCGTCGACCACCACGGGCACGTGCGCGTTCTCGAGGATGATGCGCACGGCGTCGCGCGTGCGGAAGCCCCGGTTCGAGCCGATGGGCGCGCCGAGCGGCATGACGGTGGCGCAGCCCACCTCTTCGAGGCGCTTCGCGAGGATGGGGTCGGCGTTCATGTACGGCAGGACGATGAAGCCCTCCCGGACCAGGATCTCGGCGGCCTTCAGCGTCTCGATGGGGTCGGGCAGCAGGTAGCGCGGCTCGGGCGTGACCTCGAGCTTGAGCCAGTCGCCGAGGCCCGCCGCCCGCGCGAGCCGCGCCAGGCGCACGGCCTCGCCGGCGTCGCGAGCGCCCGACGTGTTGGGCAGCAGCAGGATGTTCGCGCGATCGAGGTGCTCGAGCAGGTCGTCGGCGGGCGCCTCGAGATCGACCCGCCGCAGCGCCACCGTCACGATCTCGGCGCCCGACGCGTCGATGGCAGCGCGCATGGTGGCGAGCGACGGGAACTTGCCCGTGCCCACCAGCAGCCGCGAGCGGATCTCGCGACCGGCGATCACCAGCTTGTCCGGACGGGTCGTTGGCATGCGATCAGCCTCCCTGGCGACTCACGCGTCAGCGCGCGCGATTGTTCGCCCGCGAGCGCCGGAATGTCAATGGATTGCAGCGGAAAATCCTGCTACACTACGGGTGTTTCGAACACGCACGGACCGTCCGAGGAGGCCCCCATGCGAAGCCTTTCGAGAACGAAGCTGGTGCTCGCGGCGGGGTCGCTCCTGCTCGGGCTGCTCAGCCTGCCCGGCGCCGACCAGCCCACGTGCCAGCCGGTCGAGCCGGGCCAGCCCGTGTGCCTGACCGCGCTCGATTGCGAGGGAGAAGCGCACCCCGCGTGCTCGGGCGCCTGGAGGTGCCTCGAGGCCGCGTGCTCCTGGGAGTGCGTGGTGGTCGACCCCGGCTGCTACAGCGACCAGGACTGCAAGGCGAGCGAACACTGCACGGCCTCGACCGAGTGCCTGCCGCCCCCCGACTGCCCCATGTGCACCGTGTGCTGGGGCCACTGCGTGCCCGACGCCACCGACCCCTGCGCCGACGAGCCCGGAGTGGGCGCCTGCGGCGAGGGCCTGTCGTGCCAGTGCCGGCCTCCCGCCGATTGCCCCGTGTGCAGCAGCTGCAGCTACGGCTGCTATCCGGCCGACGACCGGTGCCGCTTCGAGGCCGACTGCTGGTTCGGCAGCACGTGCGACTTCGAGGGCACGCCCGACTACTGCTCGATGATCATGGCGCCCATGCTGCCCCCGGCGTGCTGGGGCACCTGCCGCCACTGCGACGCGATCTGCCCCGCCGTGATGTGCCCCGGGGGCCAGTACCTGGACCCCTGCACCTGCAAGTGCCTGCCCTACT
>CAZBRS010000022.1:21853-82959 GCA_964494475.1 uncultured Myxococcales bacterium
TCGGCTCGTCGCCGTGCATGGTGCGCTCGACGTCGTCGTACTCCGCGGGGACGGCGCGTCGCCAGCCGTTGAGCTGAAGGCCCCCCGGCAGCAGCTTGCGCCCCTCGTCGGTGAGCGACGTGATCACGAGCAGGGCCTCGACCACGCGCTGCTCGACGTCGGGGGCCAGGTTGCCCGTGGAGCAGAACGCGTGCTGGGGGATGATGCCCGCCCGCGCCAGCACCGTGAGGTCCGACAAATCGAGGCCATCGTTGCGCGCGCCCTCGAGCAGCGACGACGACAGGGCGGCGACGTCGGCCTCGCGGTTCAGCAGCATCTCGATCGAGCGCCGGTGATTGCCCGAGAAGCGCAGCTCGGCGAACTGGGTGGGGGCGATCCCCAGGCGCGCCAGGAAGCGAATGGGGTACACGTAGCCCGACGTCGACTCGCGATCGACGAAGACCATGCGTCGACCCCGCAGGTCTTCGACGCGCTCGATGCGATCGTCGATGCGCACCACGAGCAGCGCGGTGTAGAAGTCGAGCCCGCCCCGGACGTCGGTGAGCAGCAACCGCAGGTCGGGGCGGCGCTGGCGGGCGATCACGTAGGCCGCGGGCGTCAGGTACGCGAGGTCGACCTCACCCTTCACGGCCTGGTCGATGGCGTCGTCGTAGGTCGTGCCGACCACCGGCACGAAGCGCCGCCCCGTCACCCGGCCGAGGTGGGCGAGCAGCGGCGCGAACTCGCGCTCGAGGTGCTCGGCGGGCAGGAAGGGCCCGATGCCGAAGCGGACGGGGGGAAGGTCGGGAGCCTCGCCGGGCTGGACGGGAGCGGCGGTCGCGGGCGTCGACGCCGGAGGCTCGGCCCCCTGCGCGATCGCCGCGAACCCCAGCGCCATCGCGAGCAGGGCGCGGACCATGGGTTTCCTCTGGCCGATTCGGCCACTACTTATTACCGGATTCAGGGGGGCAGTGCAAACCTCACCCCTGGCACCGCGGGCAGAAGTGCGTGCTGCGCTGGCCCACGCGGGCCCAGGCGATGGTCGCGCCGCAGGTCGGGCACGGCCGGCCGTCGCGGCCGTAGACCCGGAGGTTGTCCTGCATGTGGCCGCCCGGCCAGATCCAGTCGAACGAGGTGCCGTTGGCCGCGATGCCCTCGGTGAGCACGGCCACGATGGCGGCGTGCAGGCGCGCCGACTCGGCGGCCGTCAGCGTGCTCGCGGGGCGCGCGGGGTGCAACGCCGCCCGGAAGAGCGCCTCGTCGGTGTAGATGTTGCCGAGGCCGGCGATCGCGGCCTGGTCGAGCAGCAGCGCCTTCAGCGCGCGCGACGTGCGGCCCGCCAGGGCCCTGAGCACGCGGGGTGTGAAGTCGGTCGACAGCGGCTCGACGCCCAGCCCCGCGTCGACCTCGGCGCGGGTCGCCACCCAGCGGATGCGCCCCCACTTGCGCGCGTCGACCAGCGCCAGGTCGGGCCCCCGGTCGAGCCGCCAGATCGCGCGCACGTGCGGTCCGGCCGCCTCGGGCTCGTCGCCCCACGCGAAGCGCCCGCTCATGCGAAAGTGGATGCGCACGAAGCTGCCGTCGTCGAGGGCCCAGACCACGTGCTTGCCGCGCCGGTCGACGGCGTCGACGCGCCGCCCCTCCAGGCCGCGCGTGACGCGCGGCACGCTCGGCTCGCACTGGGGCGCCCAGCGCGCCTCGAAGGCCACGATGGTCCGCCCCACCAGGAGGGGCCGCACCTGGCGCACGACGGTCTCGACCTCGGGGAGTTCGGGCATGCGGCCTCCAGGCAGGGCTACGACCGGCGGGCACGCACGAAGCGCCGGACCGCGAGCCCGAGGCCGAGGAGCAGCACGAGCGCGGCCGAGACCACCAGGACGGGCTCGCTCAGCGTGCGCTCGGGGGGCGGCGGCGCGACGCGGATGGGATCGAAGAGGTCGGTCGCCTCGGCGCCCTCGCCGTCGCGGACCGCGGCCTCGAAGCGCGCGCGCATGCCCGCCAGCCGGCCGGCCTTGTTGGCGTCGCCGAAGGCCCCGCTGGCCAGGTTGCGGGTCATGATCGCCTCGTACCGATCGAGGTCGGCCAGCGCGCCGGTCGGATCGACGCGCTGCCGAATCTCGGCGCGACAGTAGAACGTGTCGGCGTCGTCGCCGTACGAATTGCGCGCCTCGGCCTGCCGCAAGGCGGCCTCGGCCTCGGCCTGGCGGCCCAGGCGGAAGTGCGTGACGGCCACGTACAGCCAGGCGCGCACGACGTGGTCGTACGCCGGGAAGACCCGCTCCAGGTAGCGGAGCGCCAGCCCGTAGAAGTGGGCCTTCTCGGCCCGGGTGCGCCCCTCGATGTGGCCGCAGTAGTGCACGGCCACCCCCGCCATCAGCTGGAGCAGGGGATCGGACGGGGCGGCGTCGGCCTCGGCCATGAGGCGCTCGGCCGCTGCCTGATCGTGCCGGGTGCTGGCCACGGTGGACAACAGCAGCCCCAGCACGTGGTTGGTCGGGCTCTTGCGGGCCAGGGGCAGCAGCACCTGCAGGCTCTCGTCGTTCCGGCGCTCGCGCGCCAGGGCCAGCGCCTGCGCGTACGTGGCCTCGTCGGCAGGATCGACGTCGAGGCCCCGCTGCGGCGAGGTCTCGGCGGCCCTCACGGGCGGTCCCCCAGAGGGGCCGAGCAGCCCCAGCGCGACCACGAAGAGGACGAACCACGAACGCATCGGGCTCAACAAGGACTCCACCCGTCCGGCGTCTCGGTCGCGAGTATCGTCAGGGCCCCCCGGGGGGTCAAGTAGGGGCACCACTTGCGGCTGCCCCACCATCGGGCTGCCGTCACGTTGACCGACCCCCGGCTTTCTGCTAGCTTCCGGGGCGTCCATCCCGTCCCGGAGCGCCCATGCCGCGCTGGCTCCCGCTGCTGTTCGGCCTGCTCCTGCCCGGCGTCGTCGGCGCCGGCACGTTCGACATCGACGCCAACCAGTTCTACGTGCTGCAGGGCTCCAAGCTGGTGCCCGACGGAGCCAGCTTCGGGCGCGTCATGGCCGAGATCGGCGTGGCGTCGGGCCCCAAGATGATCGGCCCTGCACGCACGCTGGGGCTGCTCGGCTTCGACATCGGCTACACCGTGGGCCTCACCAACATCAACGAGTCGTCCGCCTATTGGAAGAAGGCCACCAAAAACCCCTCGAACTTCCTGCCCACCATGCAGGTGAACCTCACCAAGGGGCTGCCCTTCAGCTTCCAGATCGAGGGGCTGATCACCCACCTGTTCTCGAGCGGCGTGTGGGCGCTGGGGCTGAACCTCAAATGGGCCGTGGTCGAGGGCTATCGCTACCTTCCCGAGCTCTCGGTGGCCACCAACGTGGCAACCCTCACGGGCACCAAGAACTACACGCTGCTCACCTTCGGAGGCTCGGTGCTGGTCTCGAAGCGCTTCGGCATCGGCGGCATCGTCGAGGTGAACCCCTACGCCGGCTACCACGCCCTGGGCGGCCGCGGCGCGTCCGAGGTGCTGGTCCACTTCGTCGGCTCCGAGGCCAAGACCTTCGTGATCAACCCCGTGTTCTTCGTGCGCCACCTGGGCGTGGCGGGGCTGGTCGTCACCGGCGGCATCGTCTCGGGCGGCTTCGAGGCCATGTTCGCGAGCGGGATGCAGACGTTCGGCTTCAAGGCCAGCGTCACGTTCTAGCCCGGGCGCTCCAATCGGCCGCGACCCTGAGGGCGGAGGGTGCCATGAACACGAAGCGCTGGTGGATGTCCCTGACCCTCGCGCTGCTGGCGTGCGGGGGTACGTCCGATTCGGGGGCTGACGTCGTGTTCGACGCCGCCCCCCCCTCGGGCCTCACGTGCCCCGAGGGCATGGCCTACCTGCCGGCGGGCACGTTCCGGATGGGCTGCCCTGGCACCGAGGACATGGACCACGGGGCGTTGCCGGGCAGCCACTGCGCGGAAGACGAAGGCCCGGCGCACGACGTGACGCTGACGGCGTTCTGCATGGACCGCACCGAGGTGACGACCTCGGCGTACGCGGCCTGCGTCCACGACGCGGGGGCGTGCGCCGAGCCGCGCGATACGACCCGGCACGTCAAATGCAACTGGGAGGCCGGAGGGCCCCGCGTCGGGCGCGAGGACTACCCGGTCAACTGCCTCACCTGGGTCGACGCCGACGCCTACTGCCGCTGGCGCACCGGGTGCACGATTAAGGGCTGCGCCCTGCCCACCGAGGCCCAGTGGGAGTGGGCGGCGCGAGGCCCCGCCGAGACGCTGCGCACCTATCCGTGGGGCGAGACCCCGCCCGACTGCACCTTCGCGAACTTCGGCGAGTACGCGCAGGTCGAGGGCGCCGGGTGGTGCGTGGGCGAGACCGTGGCGGTCTGCTCCACGCCGGCAGGGAACACCCCGGGCACCGCGATGTGCGACCTGGGTGGCAACGTCTGGGAGTACACGAGGGACTACTACGCCGAAACATTCTACGGCGAACCGGCCGCGACCGGCCTGAACCCCGTGAACACGACCAAGGGCCCCGAGTACCAGGAGTGGGACAACCTGCCCCCCTCGTCGCGACGCGCGGTCCGCGGGGGCTCGTGGTACGACGACTACATGGAAGACTACCTGCGCGGCACGAAGCGCGACTACTTCGGCGAACTGGACGTCGCCAGCTCCCTGGGCTTCCGCTGCATCGCCGAGCCCGTCCCGTTGGTCGCGCCGGCCGAGTGACCCCACCCCGAGGCGCCGGCGCCGAAGACCACCACCTGCGCGCCTACCGGACCCCGACCTCGCTCGGCAGGCGCTGCTTCTTGTCGAACGAGAACGACAGCGTGGTCACCCCGTCCTCGACCTTCGAGCGCACCTCGTAGCCGCTCTTGAAGAACACGTTCAGCATCTTGCGGTTGCCCGCCAGCACCTCGGCCGTGAAGCCGCTGATGCCCTTCTGGTCGGCCACCTCGATCAGGCGCGCCAGCAGGTACGTGCCGAGGCCCCCGCCCTGCCACTCGGGCAGCACGGTGAACGCCACCTCGGCGAAGTTGGTGCCGCGATCGAGGAACCAGCGGGCCACGCCCACGAACTCGTCGTTCGAGTCGTCGCCCACGGTGGCCGCGATGGCGAACTTCTCCTCGTAGTCGAGCACCACGAGCGGCTGCGCGCGCGTGTGGGGCAACGTACGGACCGCGCCCATGAAGCGGTAGTAGATGTCCTGCTCGGTGAGGCCGTAGAAGAAGGCGCGCAGCTTCTCCTCGTCGTTCGGCTTCAGCACGCGCAGGACCGTCGAGCGCCCGTCCTTCAGGGTGTAGTCCCAGCGGTAGTGGTCGGGGTAGAGCGTGCCGCCTTCGGGGGGCAACTGCTGGTCGGCGTAGATGTAGGTGAGCTTCTTGGCCTCGGCGAGCAGCCACTCCCGGTACTTGGGGTGCGCCACGTTGATGAGCGCGAGCGCGCGCTCGCGGATGTTCTTGGCGTGCAGGTAGGCGATGCCCCACTCGGTGACCACGTAGTGCACGTCGCCGCGCGTGGTGACCACGCCTGCTCCCGGGGACAGCACGGGCACGATGCGCGACACCTCGCCCCCGCGCGCCGTGGACGGCAGCGCGATGATGGGCTTGCCGTGCTCGGCCAGGGCCGCGCCGCGGATGAAGTCGGCCTGCCCCCCGATGCCCGAGTAGAAGCGCGTGCCGAGCGAGTCGGCGCAGACCTGGCCGGTCAGGTCGATCTCGAGCGCCGAGTTGATGGCCACCATGTTGTCGTTCTTCGAGATGTTGCGGGGGTCCGAGACGAAGTCGGTGGGGTGGAACTCGAAGACCGGGTTGTTGTGGATGGTGTCGTACACGTGCCGCGAGCCCATGCAGAAGGCGGCGATGACCTTGCCGGGGTGGTACGACTTGCGCGCGTTCGTGATGACCCCGAGCTCGTAGAGCTCGATCAGCCCGTCGGAGAACATCTCGGTGTGCACGCCCAGGTCGCGCTTGTCCTTGAGGTGGCGGAGCACGGCGTCGGGTATGGCGCCGATGCCGGCCTGGATGGTGGCGCCGTTCGGCACCAGGCGCGACACGTAGAAGCCGATGCGTTCGGCGGCCTCGTCGGCCTCGGCCGGGGGCAGCTCGAGGATCTCTTCGTCGAACTCGACGATGGCGTCGAGGTGCTCGATGCTCACGAAGCTGTCGCCCATGGTGCGCGGCATGCGCGTGTTGACCTGGGCGATCACGTAATCGGACTGTTCGACGGCGGCCTTCACGGTCTCGACCGAGACGCCGAGCGAGCAGTTGCCGAACGGGTCGGGCGGCGTGACCTGCACCAGCGCCACGTGGATCCGCAAGCGGCGGTTCTTCACGAGCTTCGGGATCTCGGACAGGAACATGGGCGTGTAGTCGGCGTCACCCCGCGCCACGGCGTCGCGCGCGGCCCGGCCGATGAAGTAGGTGTTCAGCCGGAACATGTCGCGGAACTTCGCGTCGGTGTAGGGCGACACGCCCAGGGAGATCAGGTGCAGGATCTCGGCGTCGGCGAGCTGGGCGGGGAAGCGCGTCAAGCTCTTGACCAGGTGCTGGGGCTCGGCGCAGCCCGTGCCGATGAAGATGCGCCGGCCGGGGCGGATGCGCTGGAACGCCGCCTCGACCGACATGCACCGTTTCTCGTAGAGCTCCTTCATGCGGGGAAGTTGCCACGACATCGTGAAGACCTGCGTTCGTTATTTTCTTCTGGCGTCCACGTACATCTTGACCGCCAGCGAGATGGAAGCAAGCTTCGAACGCGCCGAGTCGCCCCGCGACGTGAGCACCATGGAGAGATCGCCCGCCATGATCACGCCCGCGACCGTGGCACCCGACTGGGTGGTCAGCGTCTTGTAGAGCACGTTCCCGGCGTCGATGTCGGGCATGACCAGGATGTCGGCCGTGCCGCGGATCGCCCCGGGGTAGCCCTTGTCGCGCGCGATGTCGGGGTCCATGGCCACGTCGAAGCTGAGCGGCCCCTCGACCAGGCAGTCCTTGCGGTCGGCGAACCGGCGCGCGATGCGCTCGGCCTCGACCGAGCTCTCGACAGCGCGGTTCACGTTCTCGATGGCGCTGATGATCGCCACCTGCGGCCGCTGGATGCGCAGGGCCGTCGCGACGCGCAGGGCGTTCTCGAGGATGCGCACCTTCTTGTCTTCGTCGGGGTAGGGATTGACCGCGGCGTCGGTGACCAGCACCAGCTTGTTGCGCACCGGGATGTCGGCCACCAGCACGTGGGACACCAGGTCGTTCGGACCCAGCCGACCCGAGGCCTTCAGGTACTTGAACACGCCCCGCAGGATCTCGTCGGTGTGCAGGCTGCCCTTCATGAGGATCTGCACGCGCCCCTCGGCGACCAGGCGGATGGCCTCGCCCACGGGATCGTCGGTGTCGACCACGTCGTAGTGCACGCCGTCGACCACGATGTCGGTCTCGTAGGCCGCGGCGTTGATGGCCGTGGAGTCGCCGATGAGCGAGAACGACGCGATGCGGTAGCGGCCCTCCTCGTTGGCCCTGCGCGCGGCCAGCAGCGCCTCGTCGTTGTCGGCGCCCACGATGCCGATGCGGGGCGGTTCGGCCAGGTCCTTGACCGCCAGGCGCGCCGCGTCGATGACCTCGTCGAGCGTGACGAGGGGCGCGTTCTCCTTCTTGAAGAGCACGGGGCGGTCGAAGATCGGGGTGTCGAGCAGCTTCTCCTCGGCGTGTCGATGCTGGCGCAGGGCGTCGCGCTCCCGGGCGTAGTCCTTCAGCCCCGCGGGGTCGTGCAGCCCGCGGAGCAGGCCCGCCGCGAGCGACTCGTGCTCGAGCGCGGGGACGATCACCACGGGGAAGCGGTCGCCGAGGTTCCGCCGGAAGCGCTCGACGAGGTCGGCGGACCGGGACAGTCCTCCGCTGAGGGCGACCACCTCGACCGGCTGGCCGTCGGCCGCCAGGCGCAGGACCGCCCCCGCGAACTGCCGGCCGTAGAAGTCGAGGATCAGGTCGATCTTGGCGCGCTGCGCCTCGGTGGCGCCCTTCGCCCGGAAGCTCGTGAGGGCGCGGAAGTCGTTGGTGCCGGCGAGCGAGAGCAGGCCGCCGCGCGAGAACACGACGGCCTCCAGCTCCTTGAGGCTCACGTCGTCGTCCTTGAGGGCGCCGAGCAGGCGCGGGAGATCGAGCGTGCCGCAGCGGTTGGCCGACGGGACCCCCGAGAAGGCGTCGACGAGCGCGGTCACCCGCCCGCCCAGGTGCCGCGCGAACGAGACCCCTCCGCCCACGTGGGCGGTGATGGCGCCGAAGCCCTCGGGCTCGCGACCGCAGATCGACGCGACCGTTCGCCAGACCGCCTTGTGGTTCAGGTAGTGGGCGCCCGAGCCGTCGCGCTTCTGCTTGAGGAAGCCGGTCAGGCGCTCGACCGTGTCGACCTCGTCGGAGACCACGGGGTCGCAGGTCGTCTGCAGCAGGTCGTCGGTGCGGCCCGCCAACTGCGCGAGCTTCGCGCCGATGCCGATGGCCATGTTGCTGGCGTGCGCGATGCGGGGGCTCGCGAGATCGCGCATCATCTCGGGCACCACGCGGTAGAGGCCGGTGGGCACGGGCTTCAGGAAGCCGCCGCGGCAGGCGATGCCGTCGAGGCGCGCGAGGTCGACGCCGACCTCGGACAACCAGGCCAGGATGGCGCGCGCGCGCGGCTCGACGCCGTCGGGAGCGCCCGGGGAAAGGTGCACCTCGAACTCGTGGCGCCGGGCGAGCCCCTCGAAGACGGCGACCTTGGTCGACGTGGAGCCCGGGTTCAGCACCAACACCGTGGGGGGCGCCGCCAGGACCCGCTCGGCCACGCGTTCGCCGACCAGCCGCCGAAGGACGCCGGCGCCCCCGTCGAGCTCGGCCTCGAGGCGCACCAGCAGCCCGAGCGCCCGGCCCAGCACGTCGTTCACGCGCCCGGGCCCGGCCACGGCGAGCAGGCTCTCGACCACCGCCGAGAGCTCGGCGCGCAGATCGGCCTGCTCGTCGGGGGGGCAGGCTCCGCCGAGCCGCACAGCGACCGCCGCGAGCCACGTGTCGACCTGGGCCGAGACCAGCCTCTCGAGACCTCGCGCGGCGACACGCTGCCGCCCGAGGTCTGCGATGGGTTCGAACAGTCGGGGCAACTCACCCATGGGTCACCTCCCCCCCTCGCGGCCTTCGGTCGCGTGCCGGAACAGGAAGTCGAGGCTGTCTGGGTTGGCCACGTGCCCGAAGTCCTCACCGCTCTGGATGTCGCCCGTGGCGATGCGCTTCAGCACGCGCCGCACGACCTTGCCCGACCGCGTGCGCGGCAGCGACGTCGCGAAGATCACGCGCAGCCGGCGCCCGGCGTCGCCCAGGCGCGCGGACCCCCACGCGGTCAGTTCGGCGGCCAGCGCCTCCTCCTGCTCGCGCGGCAGGTCGCCGCGCGCCACGACGAACGCCATCAGCGAGACCTCGCGCTCGGCGAGGCCGACCACGGCCACCTCGGTCACGCGGGGATGCGACGCCAGCGCGTGCTCGACCTCGGCGGTCGAGATCGACTCGCCCTCGATCTTCACCACGTCGTCGAGGCGCCCCATGAACCACGCGAAGCCCTCGTCGTCGACGCGCACGCCGTCGTTGGTGGCGTAGCAGCCGGGCACGCTCCCGAAGTGGGCCCGCCGCAAGTGCTCGGGGTCGCCCCAGATCCCGCGGGCCCGCGCGGGCCACGAGCCCTTGAACAGGAGCTGCCCGCTCTCGTTCGGGCGGCAGCGCTCGCCCAGATCGTTCACCACCAGCATCTCGATGCCCGGCAGGGGCAGGCCCAGCGCCCCCGGCCGGTTCAGCTCGGCCGAAGGCCCCGTGGCGAGCAACGCCCCCCCGCTCTCGGTCTGGATCCAGAGGTTCAGCACGCGCGCCTCTCCCGTGGTCAACGCGGCGCCCGCGAAGCGGATCAGGCGCGGAGGCAGGGCGTCGCCCGTGCAGGCCACGAACGAGAAGCGCTTCTCGGCGAGCGTGGCGCCCGCCAGCACCTCGCGCAGCGATCCGAGGTGCCGCGGGCTGGTCAGGAGCCCGATCTCGTCGTGGGCCGCGGCGATGCCCTCGAGCACGCGCGCGTCGGGCTCGTGGCCCGGCCGGAGCGAGAGCGCGGTGCCGCTGGCCAGGGCGCCCCACAGGCCGTGCGCGAGGGCCGGCACGGTGTCGAGCTCGAGGCAGCTGTGCACCGAGGGCAGCGGGCCCGTGGGGCTGGCCGCGTCGAGCAGCATGGCGTGGCTGGCGGCCGCCTGCACCAGGAAGCCGGCGGTCGCGAAGACGGCCCCCCTCGGCCCCCCCGCCGATCGCGCGTAGCGGACGAAGAGGGGATGCTCGGAGGGCACCGAAACGGGCTCGAGCACCGCCCCCTCGGGAACGCTCGCGAGCAGGGCCTCGAGCGACTCGAGCGGCCCGCCTGGAGCCCCCCCGAGGGCGATCGCGACCACACCGGAGAGCGAGGCCGTGAGCCGATCGCGCCGGGCCGCGTAGCCCACGTCGACCGGGTCACCCCCGACCACCAGGGCCCGCGCCCCGCAGTCGGCGAGGCACTCGCCGGCCAGGTCGGCCGAGAGGCGCCACGAGATGGGCACGGCCACCAGGCCGAGCCGCGCGCAGGCCAGGTGCAGCAGCACGATCTCGGGCTCGTCGGGCGCGTAGAGGGCCACGCGGTCGCCCTCGGCGAGCCCGCGCGCCCGGAGCGCCACGGCCAGGCGCACGACGCCGGCGAGCAATTCCCGGTACGTCCACCGGGTCACGCTCCCGTCGGGTCGCCACACCAGCAACGCGCACACGTCGCCCCCCCCGGCCTCCAAGCGAGCGTCGAGGGCGTGCCGACAGGCGTTCAGCCGACCGCCCTCGAACCACGTGGTCGCGATCCCGTCGGCGGCCTCGCGCGACACCTCGCGGAAGGGCTCGTCCCACTGCAGGCGCTCGGCCTGCAGCGCCCAGTACTCGTCGCGACGCTCGAGGCTGAGGCGGTGCCGACTCCGCGCGTCGGCCAGATCGGCCGCCAGGGGAACCCCGAACGCCTCGCGAACCTCGCGCGAGATGGGCCAGGCACCGGTCTTCGAAGGCTGCATGAACGCCCCCCTGGGAAGCCGGTCGGGCCGGCGACGAGAGATCAACACCGCGCGGGGGCTCCCGTCAAGGCCCCGATGTAACCAACCGGTTCAGTTGCGGGCGGTGCGCACGCCGACGACGAGGGCGTACCCCACGTTCACGACCAGCAGCGCCGTGCACGTCCAGAGCAGCCCGGACAGGAGCCACGGCGGAAACGTGCCCGGGTGGAAGCGCTCGATGAGCGAGCCTCCGAGCAGCACGCCGAGGACGAACCCCGAGGCCTTTCCCACCCCCGTGGCGTGGATGCGGAAGGGACCGCGCGTCAGGAAGAGGTAGTAGCCGCCGACGAGCGGTACGAAGTAGCGCGCCCAGACGAGCAGCAGGAGCCACCAGGGCAGCGCCCCTGCCAGCGTCAGCGACAGCGCCACCATCGAGTTGAACAGCATGTCCGAGACCGGGTCGACCACACGGCCGAACACCGACTCGAGGCGCAGACGCCGCGCCAGGAAGCCGTCGAGCACGTCCGAGACCGCCAGGAGGGCGAAGGCGACGATCAGGGACGTGCGCAGCTCCGGGAACTCGTCGTGGCGCACGACCAGGTTGAACACCGGGGGCATGAGCGCGATGCGCGCCAGCGTCAGCTCGTTCGGCAATCCCAGCCGGAGCAGCGGCCGGCCGTCCTCGGTGCAGAAGAGCCCCAGCTGGAAGAAGGTCACGAGCAGCACGGCCGCCAGCCAGAAGGCCCCCGACAAGGTGATGAGCAGCGCCCCCTCGCCGGGCGAGAGCCACCAGAGCAGCCCGTCGAGGGCGCCGGTCAGGAGCGCGAGGCCGAGGGCCGTCCGGAAGAAGGAGCGACGCAGCGCGTGGTTGCCCGCGGCGGTCTCGCGGCCGAACCGCCACAGCAACGAGAAGAAGCGCCGCAAACTGCGATCGTGATGGAGGGCGTCGAGGACGTCGGTGAGGACGGTCGGCGGCGGCATGGGGAGGACCGGGGGCGGAGCTACGAGAGCTCCCCGGCCACCGCCAGCTTCTCGAGCAGCTGGGCCTCCTCCTTGAGGATCTTCTCGGCGGTCGAGGCGATGATCTTCTCGGCGATCTTGCCGACGATGAAGATCTTGACGGTGAGCTCGCCGGTGAGCACCCGACGGCAACCCCGGGCGGTGGGCAGGAAGCGCACGGTGCCGTTGTTGACCATCTTCTCGGCGATCTGGCCGATGACGGGGGTGTTCACGAAGCGTCCCTCATGGCGCGCGTAGTCGTACGAGGACTCCTCGACCCACTCCATCCAGCGCGGCTCGACCTTGATGGGCCCCACGCTCTTGATGAGCGGCTCGGGGCGGTACAGCACCTTGCGACGCACGACGCTGCCTTCTTCGGTGCGCGACTTGATCTCGGTGCCGATGATGGTGCTCATGCGCTCGGTCATGATCCGGTTGATCTCGGGGTGGGTCATGAGCCGCTCGATGCGCTCGACCGGCGCGCTGAACTCGTGCGTGTATTCGAACTTCATGGCTCCCTCGGTCGTGGGGGTCAGTGGACCTTCGCGAGGTTCTGCTGCAGCTCGGCGAAGGGCGCGGCGGTCTTCGGGATGCGGACCTTCGTGCCGCGCGCCAGCCTCCGGAAGTCCTTGTCGGAGTTGTAGTCTTCGAGCCGTTTGGCGTCAACCTTGTAGCGCTGCGACAACGACCACAGCGACTCGCCGGCGGCGAGCTCGTGCACCGTGTAGTACTTGTCCTCCAGCTCCTTCAGCACGTCGTCGGCGAAGCGCTCGCGCAGCGTCGCGAAGGCCGTGGCGCGCTTCTCGTTCAGGCGCACGCTGAGGGTCTGCCCGGGCGCCACCTCGGCACCGGCGTTCAGCTTGTTGTCCCGGCGCAGGTCCTCGAGGGTCGTGCCGCTCCAGTCGGACAGGCGCTCGAGGGTCTCGCCGAGCCGCACCTGGATGCTCTCGAAGCTCACGGTCTCCTTGCCGAACACGTTCGGGTTCTCGCCCGCTCCGCCCCGCGCCCGCTCCTTGAAGAGGGGTATCGCGATGGTGCGCCCCGCGGGCAGCGCGTTCAGGAAGACCGTCGGGTTGTAGTCCTTCACGACCCAGGGCTCGAGGGGCGCGTAGCGCTTGCAGAGCGCCTGGATGGTGTCGCCCGACGACACGTGGTAGTCGACCACCTTGTCCTCGACGTAGTGGTCGTAGAAGCGGTCGCGATACTCCCGGTGGAAGCGCGAGCGATGATCGATGAGCGCGTTGACCTGCTCGCCGGTGAGGGTGAGCTTCAACTGGTAGCCCTCGCCCGCCCAGCGCGACTTGGGGTTCTCGGCCAGGATGCGCTCCACGGAGAGGCCGGTCCACTCGCTGATCAGCTGGATGCTCTCCTGGTACTTCAGCTTGATGGTGTGCTGCTCCGCCACCTTCTTGTCGATCTCGACGATCTCGATGCGATGGCCGGACGACGGCTCGGAGCGAGGGGCCTTCTTGGCGGGCTCCTTGCCGGCGCGCTTCGTGAGCACCGGGTAGCGCTCGGTCGTGGCCACCCACGCCAGGCCCTCGGCGATGGGTCCCGTGAGGGCCCACACGAGGACGAGGACGCCACCGAAGAGGAGGAGGAGCGCTGTTTTTTTCATGTCGTGTCACTGTCAAGCAGGTCCGCCGCAGGGTCGACTATAGGTCGCGCCCGGGGGGGGGCAAATAAGTGGAGACATTATCTGTCAAGCGCCCGAGATCGAACGACTTTCTGGAGTGGCGCCTCACGCGACCGAGACCCCGAGCGAGCGGAGCCGCCGTCGCACGCCCTCGGAGCCCCCCGAGACGGAGAGCGCCCGAAGGTCGCGACGCCGATGGGCCGCGCGCAACTGACCAAAGCTCCCGGCATCGGCCCGCAACGCCGCGTCGAGCCGACCGAACCCGGTCACGGCGTCGAGCCACCCGAGCACCTCGGCGGCAGAGCCGGGCGCGGGCAGGCCCACGGGGGCCAGATCCGGCAGCGGCTCCTGCGCGAAGCCGAAGACGCGCGCGAGGGTGGCCAGCGTGCGCTGCTGCAGGCCGCGTCGCCCGTCGTCGCTGCGCCCGGCCACGTGGGGTGTGACCAGGCGCGCGGCCGCGAGGGTCGAGGCCCTGGGCCGCGGCTCGCGGCAGAACACGTCGGCGCGGTACGAGGCCACCCGCCCTGCCCCGCTCGCCGCGAGCAGCGCGTCCTCGTCGATCACCTCGCCCCGCGCCGCCGAGAGCACGTGAACGGGGCGCGGCCAGGCCGCCAGGCGCGCACCGTCGAGCCAGCCCTCGGTCGCGTCGGGCTGGCCCCGGCGGGTGAAGGGCACGTGCAGGGTGAGCACATCGCACGCGTACAGGGCCTCGATCGGCGCGCTCACGAACGACGGCTCGCGACGCGCGCGCGGCGGATCGACGGCCACCGTGGGTACGCCCAGCGCCGCCAGGCGGGCCAGCACCCGCCCCCCCGTCTCGCCGCACCCGAGCACGCCCACGGTCGGCAGCGCCCCCCCGAGGCCGAACTGGGCCGCCAGCGCCAGCACCACCCAGTCGGCCACGCCATCGGCGTTGCCCCCGCGCGCGTCGTAGACGGGAACGCCCACCTCGCCCACGTGGTCACGCCCGGCCGAGGCGGTGACGATGGCCTCGAGCTCGGGAAAACGCGCAGCCAGGGCCCGGTCGATCTTCTGGTCGGTGCGGATGGCGAGGGCGCGGACTCCCGCGGGGTCGACCGCGGCGACGTCGGCGGTGGTGCGCACCACCGCGACCTCGGCGAAGGGCGCCAGGCGGTCACCGAAGGCTGCGGCCAGTTCGTGGTCGAGGACGAGCTTCAATCGAGCCCCGCTCGGGGTGAGGGCCGAGACCTCACGCCCGGCGGCGAGCCAGCGCCAGCCCCAGCAACGCCATCAGCGCCAGCAGGCCGGCCACGGGGGCCGGGCGCGTGCCGAACGAACAATCGAGGCCGCCGCCCTCGGCGTTGGGGTCGACCGCCACGATGACCGGCTTGGCCTTCACGATGGTGTGGCCCTTGGCGTAGGCCAGGGACATGAGGTCGATGGTGAGGCCCTGGTCGACGGGCAGGCCCTCGGCCAGAGAGCCGAGCGCGAACGCGGGGATGGCGAACGACAGGTCGGCGTCGGCCAGTTCGCCCTCGAGCACCTGCTTCAGGATGCCCCCGATCAGGTTCTCGAACACGCTCTCCTTGCCCTTCCACTCGTCGTTCAGGGCCACGATCTCGGCCGTGAACAGATCGAACGGCGCGATCAGGATGCCGAGCTTCTGGCCGCCGGTCTCTTCGTCGGTCGTGATGGCGAAGTCGAGGGAGGTCTGGGCGTAGAGGTACATCGAGATGTCGACCGGCTTGCCCGTCATCTCGAAGGTGGCGTGCACGAACACCTCGCCGAGCTGGACCAGGCGCTTCTGCGCGCCCTCGACCGTGGCGCAGCCCTCGAGGATGGGAGGCAGGTAGGCGTCGGTGGCGACCGCCATGTTCTTGATGCCGTACTGGCTGAGATCGAGATCCATGGCGGCGAAGTCGGCCTCGGCGATGTTCAGGGTGAGCGCGCCGTTCGACCACAGCGAGTACACCGCCTGGTTCAAGAGATCGTCGAAGATGGCGACCTCGACGGGCGCGTCCTTGACGGGCGAGTACGCCCCGCCGGGCTCGGCGCCCAGGCAGCCGTCGCGCTTGATGGCGCCGAGGACCGTGCGCGCGATCTTCTTCTCGCTGCGGATGGTGCCGGCCACGCCCAGCAGCCCGCCGTCGGGCGAGAACTGCAGCGAATCATAGGCCGTGAGCAGCCGGAGCTCGAGCGGGATGCCCGCGCCGACCGGCAGATCGAACCCGATGGGCAGGTCCATCACCAGCGCCGAAAGGCCGTCTTGCAAGAGGCCCGTGACCTGGTCCTTCAGCAGGTCCTCGACCACCCCCTGCAGGATGCCCGTGAGCAGGTTCTTGAGGAGATCGGTCAGGATGCCCACGAGCTGACCCACGATGTCGGAGCCCTCCAGCTTGAGGTTCTGGATGTCGACCGTGGGCTGGGTCATCTCGACCACGGGCATCTTGTTCGAGTCGAGGCTGATGAGGATGGTCGAGAGCAGGGTGATGGAGTCGGCCTTGATCTTGCCGGCCATGGGGATGCAGAGGCCCCCGTTGCCCTGGAGCTCGAAATCGGCCGAGAACGTGGTGATGACCAGGTTCAGGTGCAGCCCGCCGTCGACGGGGTTCAGCAGGATCGAGACGTCGTCGTAGACGATGTTCGACACGTAGATGCCGTAGCTGTCGCACGGCCACAGGCCGAACTCGGCGGCCGGGCTCGGCAGCAATGCACCCAGGTCGAGGTCGCCCAGGATGGTCTCGGCGATGACCGACAACGTGGCCGTGTTCGTCGGATCGGTGTCGTAGAAGAGCTTCTGGCCGAGGAAGACGACCAGCGCGTCGTGCACCATGGAGTCTTCGGGGAAGGCCGTGTCCATGGGCGTATAGCCCGACGAGTAGTGGAAGGCCCGCATGGTCTTCGATTTGTTGTTGCACGCGTCCTGGGCCTCGAACAGCAGGTAGTTCTGGCCGTGCACGGGCGGGATGGGCAGCGACCACGCGCCCTCGGCGCCCACGGGGATGGGCGCGTCGCCGAGCGTGAACGACTTCACGCCGCTGATGGGGTCGGCGATGGTGCCGCCGGCCACGAGCAGCGCCGACGTGTCGAACGTCTGGCCGCGCTCGGGCGAGGTGACCACGATGGCGGGGCCCGTGCCGTCGCAGGTGACGTCGAGGGTGTCGCTGAAGGCCTGCTCGCCGTTGACGGTGCCCGTGAAGGTGAAGGGGCCCTCGATCAGGAAGGTGTACTTGTCGTCGCCTTCGTCCTGCAGCCCCTCGGCGGGCACGGCCGACACCTGGACCAGGGCCAGGTCGCCGCTGACGTTGCCGTACTGATCGAGGCCGCGGCCCTTGACCGTGACCTTGGTGCCCACCGTGTAGCAGAGGCGCTCGGGGTTCAGGTAGAGCTCGGCCTTGACGGGCGCGCCGGGCGTGACGGTGAGCATGGCCGGCACCTTCTCGAGATCGGGCGACGCGGGCACCGTGCAGGTGATCTCCCACTCGCCGGCCACCGTGGTGCTGACGCCCGCGGCGCCCACCGTGACCTCCGGGGGCGCCTGGATCGACGTGGTCGCCCCGGTGACGGGGTTGCCGAAGGCGTCCGAGACGCCGCACGCGACCGTGGTGCTGCCGCCGGCCGGGATCTCGGCGGCGCCGAGCGTGGTGACCACCTTGGCAGCCACCGCGGGCGCGACCGCGAGTTGGGCCGGCGTGGCGTCGACCAGCCCCTCGTGGCGGCAGGCCACCGCCGCCGTGCCGGCCTTGGTGACGGTGAGCGTGGCGCCGCTCTGGGTGGTGCCCTCGGCCGGGGTCACGTCGTAGACGACGGCGACCTCCTGCTTGTTGCCTTCGGCGTCTTCGGCCACGCAGAACACCGTGGTGCTGCCACCGGCCACGATGGCCGCGGGCTCGAGGGCCGTGTCGACCGAGACGGCCGTGAACGGCGGCTCGCCGTCGGGCCCGAGGTCCTTGCCCACCCCGTCGCCGGAGGCGATGTCGCCCACGTCGCCGTAGAGATCGGCGAGCCCGTCGGGCTCGTTGCCGCCGTTGGAGGACGAGCCGCAGGCCGACAGCGCCAGCGACGCCGCGAGCGCCAGGAACACCGCAACGGTCGTGCCACGAGCCATGGGAGCGCCTCCAGATCGGGGGAAAAGCCGTGAGAAGTATATTGAAGGCCCCGATCCCCTTCAAGTAGAATGCCCGGGAGCCGAAGGAAGCCCATGGCCCGTTGCCCCATCTGCAAGAACCTGCTGGCGCCCGGCGACCCGCAACCCAACGCTCCTTTCTGCTCCGAGCGCTGCCGCATGGTCGACCTCGGCAAATGGTTCGGCGAAGCCTACCGCGTACCCGCAGAGGAGGTCCCTGATGAGTCCGAGCTCGACGCCGATGGTGCTGGTGGTGATGGGCAGCGCCTCCGATCAGGCCACGATGCAGGCGACGACCGAGACGCTTGAGGCCCTGGCCGTCCCGTTCGACGTGCAGATCCGCAGCGCCCACCGCACACCCACCAAGCTGCTGGCCACCCTCGAGGCCTTCGAGGCGGCCGGGGGCAAGGTGATCATCGCCGGGGCCGGCCTGGCCGCCCACCTGGCCGGGGCCTGCGCCGCGCACACCGTGCTGCCCGTCATCGCCGTGCCCCTGGCGGGCAGCGATCTCGGAGGCTTCGACGCCCTGCTCAGCTCGGTCCAGATGCCCAAGGGCGTGCCGGTGGCCACGGTCGCCATCGGCAAGCACGGCGCCGTCAACGCCGCGCTGCTGGCCGGCCAGATGCTGGCCCTCTCCGATCCCGAGCTGGCCGCGCGCTTGAAGACACTGCTCGTCGAGAAGTTCGGGCGCGAGCTCTAGCCTCCCCCGTCGAAAGGAGCCCCCATGGAGACCACGCTGCACCTCGCCCCTGTCGACTGGGCGATCATCGCCATCTACTTCGTGTTCATCATCGGCATCGGACTTTACTTGCGCCGGTTCACGAAGACCGGCGACGACTTCTTCCTGGCCGGCCGCAAGAACAGCTCGTGGGTGGCCGGCCTCGCCTTCCTGTCGGCCAACCTGGGCGCGCTCGAGATCCTGGGCTGGACCGGCGGCACCATGAAGTACGGCATGTACGTCAGCCACTTCTATTGGATCGGCGCCGTACCGGCCATGCTCTTCCTGGGCCTCTACATGATGCCCTTCTATTACTCGAGCAAGATCCACTCGATCCCGGGCTACCTCAAGCTGCGCTTCGACGAGCGCACGCGCGTGCTGAACGCCATCTCGTTCGCCGTGATGACGCTGCTCATGTCGGGCATCAACCTCTACCTCATGGCGCTCGTGTTCCGCACCATCCTCGGCTGGGACTGGCACCTCAGCATGTGGGCCTCGGCCGCCGCCATCGGATGCTACATCACGCTCGGCGGCCTCATGAGCGCCATCTTCACCGAAATCGTGCAGTTCTTCCTGATCTGGGCCGGCCTCTTCCTGGTGGCCATCCTGGGCCTGGTCGAGCTCGGCGGCATCCAGGGCCTGCTGGCCGAGTTGCCGCCCACCATGAACTCGTTGTGGGCCACGTCGGCCAACGCCGCCGACAACTCCATGGGCGTCACCTGGATCGGCATCGTCATGGGCCTCGGCTTCGTCCTGTCGTTCGGCTACTGGACCACCGACTTCCTGGTGGTGCAGCGCGCCTTCTCGTCGAAGGACCTGCGCTCGGCGCGCCTCACGCCCATCACGGCCTCGTTCTTCAAGATGCTGCTGCCGCTCATCGTGGTGGGCGCCGGCCTCGTGGCCTGGAAGCTGCAGGCCTTGGGCCAGATCACGCTGCTGCCGCACCCCGAGACCGGCGAGCCCTGGAACGACACCGCCCTGCCCCTCCTGATCGCCCGGTACTTCCCGGCCGGGCTGGTGGGGCTCGGCATCACGGCCCTGCTCGCCGGCTTCATGGCGGGCCAGGCGGGCAACGTCAGCGCCTTCAACACCGTGTGGACCTACGACATCTACAAGGCCGTGCTGAACAAGAACGCCTCGGACGAGCACCTCGTGTGGATGGGCCGCGTGGCCACCATCGTGGGCATCGTGCTGTCGGTCGCCACCGCCTACCTGGCCATGCAGTTCAACACCATCATGGACTACATCCAGGCCATCTTCAGCTGGGTCAACGCGCCGCTCTTCGCCACCATGCTGCTCGGCATGTTCTGGAAGCGCACCACGAGCGCAGGCGGCTTCTGGGGCCTGGTGGCCGGCATGCTCACGTCGTTCTTCATCTTCCTCGGCTTCAAGTTCGGCTGGTTCTCCGAGGGCGTGGTGGCCGTCATCACGTTCTCGAAGAACCCGAGCGGCATGACCCAGAACCTGTGGCAGGCCACCTGGGCGTGGGTCGTGTGCTTCGGCGCCACCTTGGCCATCAGTCTGGTCACCAAGGCCAAGCCCGAGGCCGAGCTCGTGGGCCTCGTGAAGTCGCTGACGCCCAAGATCGACATGGGCGACGTGCCCCTGCTCGGCCGTCCCGGCTTCTGGGCCGCCATCGCCCTGGTCGTGCTCGTCATCCTCAACGTCGTGTTCTGGTAGGGAGGCCGCCATGACCGAGTCGAACGCGCCCAAGATGCTCTCGATCTGGTTGCTGGTGGGGCTCATCCTCGTGATCTACGGGCTCATCCTGGCCGGCTGCGGCGTCTACTATCGGGCCCACCCCGAGCTGCTCACGCAGACGCTCGGCGAGCTGAACCCGTCGCTGTGGTGGGGCGCCGGCATGGCCGGCCTCGGGGCGGTCTTCGTCGTCTTCGGGCGATAGGCGAATCCGTCCTTCTTACTGAATCAAGAAGTCGAAGGTGCAGCCGGAGACGGGCGAGCACACCATTCCGGCCGGGCACGTGAGCGGCAACATGGTGCAGGCGCCGGTCGCGAAGTTGCACGAGTTGACGGTGCAGGCGTCGCCGTCGCCACAGTCGGAGTGGGCCGTGCAGCCGTCGCAGTCGATCAGGGGCAGGTGGCCACACGGGTCGCCGATGGTGACGCCCGAAACACAGGTGTCGAGGGTGCAAGGATCGCCGTCGCCGCAATCGGTCAACGTCGTCGAGCACGTAAGGCCCCCGGCCCCGACCGAGATCTCGGCGTAGGAGCATCCCACCCCGACGCACCCGTCGAGGAAGGACTCGACGGCGCATTGGCCCGTGGCGATCGTGCAGACGCCGGGCTGCAGCGGGCCGTACACGTCGCAGACGCCCGTGGGATCTTCCTGTCCGCACGAGCCCGGCAGGCAGCCGGGGGCCGCGGAGTTCGGCGTGAAGACGCAGCCGGTGGCCGGATTGCACGAGTCGGCGGTGCACGCGTTGTCGTCGTAGCACGGCATGGTCGTGACGCGACAGGCCCCCGTGGCCGGATCGCAGAGCGCCAACTCGCACTTGTTGGCCGCCGCGCAGACTACCGCGTCGGCCTCGCACGCCCCGGTCAGCGGATTGCACGAGTCGATCGTGCACGGGCTGCCGTCGTCGCAACCCCGTACCACAGCGTCGTGCACGCAGCCACCGGGCACCTCGCAGGTGTCGAAGGTGCAAAGGTCGCCGTCGTCGCAGGGGTTCTCTTCGTAGACGCACGCGCCGGTCGCGGCCACGCACGAGTCGAGGGTGCAGGGGTTGCCGTCATCGCAGGGCTTCACGTTCGTGCAGGCCCCCGTGACCGGATCGCACGAGTCGTTGGTGCACGGATCGTCGTCGTCGCAGGTGTCGCCGTGGGTGCAGGCCCCCGTGGCCGCCGCGCACGAATCGGTGGTGCACGGATCGTCGTCGTCGCAGGCCGCCAGGTGCTTGCAGCCCGAGGCGGGCAGGCACGAGTCGGTCGTGCACTTGTCATTGTCGTCGCAGGAGATCGCCACGTTCAGGCACGCCGTCGTGAACGGCAGGCACGTGTCCGTCGTGCACGCGTTCTCGTCGTCGCAGCGATCGGAGTACACGCACGTGCCGCCGACGCACTTGCCGGCGTCGCACGGATCGGACGGGGTACAGTCGACGTCGGCCGCGCAGCCCGTGCAGCCGGGTTCGGCCACGTGGGTGCACGTGCCGTTGGGCTGGCACGCGTCGACCGTGCACGGGTTGCCGTCGGCGCACACCGCGTTCGCGTTGCAGCTGTACCCCCCCGCGCCGTCGTAGATGCACAGCTGCGTGTAGCCGCAGCCGCCGGCGGGGCAGATGGCCGCGTCGGTGTAGCTGCACGCGCCCGTGGTCGGGTGGCACTGGTCGGCCGTGCACGGGTTGGTGTCGGCGCACTTCGCCACGGTCGAGCACGTGGTGGTTCCGTCGAGGTTCGCGAAGCACCCGTCGACGGTGCAGGGGTCGAGGTCGTCGCACTTGGCCGTGTGGGAACACGCACCGGTCGGGCTGCAGGTATCGATGGTGCAGGCGTCCGAATCGTCGCAGGTGCCCGGGTGGGCGCAGGTGTAGGTGGAGCCGGCACCCGCCGTGCAGACATCGCGCGTGCAAGGGTTGGCGTCGGCGCAGACCCCGGAGTCGACGCTGCCGCAGCCCGTGATCTCGTTGCAGGCCGACTTGAGGCAACTGCTGGCGTCGGGGCCGCAGTCGACGTCGTTGTAGGTGCAGACGCCCGTGACCACGTCGCAGAGCTCGTTGGTGCAGATGCTGCCGTCGTCGCACTTCGGGCCGTGAACACAGACCTTGTTCACGCAGCGCGACGCCGTGCACGGATCGTCGTCGAAGCAGTCGCCGTCGGCCGTGCACTGGCCCACCGTGCAATCGGGGATGGCGGTGTGGAGGCAGGCATCGCCGGCGGCCTCGGGGTCGCAGCTGTCGACCGTGCACGGATCGGCGTCGCCGCAGGCCAGGGGGTAGTCGACGCAGCCGCCCTCGGCTTCGATGCAGGCGCTGATCTGGCAAGCGTCGGGCGGCGTGCAGACGAAGGGCTCGGGGTCGCAGGCTCCGGTGCCCGCGTTGCAGACGGCGATGGTGCACGCCAGGCCATCGTCCGGGCACGTGACCTCGTCGAGCACGCACTGGTTGTCGACGCACTCGGCCGAGAGCAGGCACAGGTCGGCCAGAGGATCGCCGCATTCGGCGTCGGTCGTGCAGCAATCGGCGATCGGGTCGTTGGCGCAGGTCCCCGCGTCGCACGAGTCGGTCGTGCACGCGTCGTCGTCGTCACAGTCCTTCGGGTCGTTCTTGCACACGCCCGTCTCGATGTCGCACAGGTCGACGGTGCACTCGTCGGTGTCGGTGCAGTCCTTCCGCTCGAACTCGCACGTTCCGTCGAGGCAGGTGCCGAGCCGGCACAGGTCGTTGGCATCGACACAGTCGTCGTCGACGTTGCAGCACCCGTCGATGGTCTCGTGCAGGCAACCGAGCAGCGCGTCGCAGTGGTCGTAGGTGCAGTCGTTGGCGTCGGTGCAGGGAAGAACGGTGTTCGTGCACGCGCCGCTCACGGCGTTGCACGCGTCGGCCGTGCACACGTTGTCGTCGTCGCAGCGACCCTTGGGCTGACAGGAACCCGTGGCCGGGTTGCAGGCGTTGACCTGGCAGACCGCGGTCGACGGCTCGCAGGCGACCGCCGGGTACATGCAGCCCGAGGTCGTGAAGATCGGCGCCAGCGTGCAGGGGTTCCCGTCGTCGAGGCACACCCCGTGCAGGCACGTGCCGTCCGACGGGTTGCAGCCGTCGGCCGTGAGCGGGTTGCCGTCGGAGCAGTTCTTCTCGCCGTAGTCGCACACGCCCGTCGCGGGCACGCAGGCGTCGGTGGTGCACGCATTGCCGTCGTTGCACGTGAGGGTGATCGTGAACGTGCACACGCCCGTGGCCGAGTTGCACGCGTCGGTGGTGCACTCGTTGTCGTCGTCGCAGGCACGCGGTGTGTTCTTGCAGGTGCCCGTCAACGCGTCGCACACGTCGATGGTGCACGGCACGTTGTCGTTGCACGTGCGCGTCGTGTGCACGCACGACCCGTTGTCGACGTCGCAGGCGTCCTGCGTGCACGGATCGGTGTCGGCGCAGTTGACCAGATCGTGCGTGCAGATGCTGCCGAGCACGCCGTCGACGGTGCAGGGGTTGTGGTCGTCGCAGCACGCCAGGCGCCAGGTGTGCACGCAGTCGCCGGCGACGCAGGCGTCGTCGGTGCACGCCTCGCCGTCGTCGCAGTTACGGGCCACGCTCTCGCACAGGTTCGTGGCCGGATTGCAGGCGTCGGTGGTGCAGGGGTCGCCGTCGGTGCAGGCGCGGGCCACGTAGTCGCAGACGCCGGTCTCGGAGTCGCAGGTGTCGGCCGTGCAGGGGTTCTCGTCGTCGCACACCTTGTCCAGGTAGGCGCACTCGCCCGTGGCCGGCACGCACGAGTCGGTCGTGCACCAGTCGTCGTCGTCGCAGAGCTCGGCCACGAACAAGCAGGCGCCCGACGTGGAGTCGCACGCATCGTCGGTGCAGGCGTTGCTGTCGTCGCAAGCCACCGGAGTGTGATGGCAGAGGCCGTCGGCCGGCGTGCACGTGTCGGTGGTGCAGAGGTCCTGGTCGTTGCACGAGATCGGCTGGAAGATGCAGCCGCCGGTGGCGGCGTTGCACGTATCGGTCGTGCACTTGTTGCTGTCGTCGCACACCTTCGCGGTCGAGGTGCACGCACCGCCCGGCAGCTGCGCCTCGAGGGTGCACAGGTTGCCGTCGTCGGCGCACGGGATGAGGGTGTGCGTGCAGTTTCCGGTGGCGGGCTCGCAGGCGTCGCGGGTGTAGTCGTTGCCGTCGTTGCAGTTCTTCTCGGTCGAACGGCACTGGTCGACCAACGGATCGCACGCGTCGTCGGTGCACCGGTTGCCGTCGTTGCAGACACGATCGGCCGTGGTGCAGCCGAGGATCGGATCGCACGACGCGAGCTTGCACGCAGGCGGCACGGGGCAGGAGCGCGGCACGAAGACGCAGCCGCCGAAGTACGGGTCGCAGGCGTCGTCGGTGCAGGCGCTGCTGTCGTCGCAGGCGATGGGCGTGTACTCGCAGTAGTCGCCGTTGACCGGATCGGTGATGAGCTCGTCGGCGGTGCAGGCGTTGTCGTCACCGCAGCCCGTGACCTGGTGCTCGCAGAGGCCGGAGAACTCGTCGCACGAGTCGGCAGTGTTGGGATCGGCGTCGTTGCAGTTCTTGGCGCGGTGCAGGCAGCCCCCGGCCAGATCGCAGACGTCGTCGGTGCACAGGTCACCGTCGTCGCAGTCGAGATCGGTGTAGGCGCACTCGCACACGTCGCCGTTGACGACCGGCGTGTCGGTGGTGCAGGGGTCGCCGTCGAAGCACGCCACGGGGGAGGCCCTGCAGGCCCCGGTGTTCACGTCGCAGGCGTCGATCGTGCAGGGGTCCTCATCGTCGCACACCTTGAGGTCGTGGGAGCACTCGCCCGTGGCCTCGCACGCGTCGGTGGTGCAGGCGTTGGCGTCGTCGCAGTTCTTGCCGGTGTAGCGGCACTGGCCCGTAGCGGGATTGCAATCGTCGAGGGTGCAGAGGTTGGTGTCGTCGCACTCGCGCTCGGGGTGCAGGCAGGCGCCGTTCGGCGCCAACTCCTCGAACGTGCACTTGTTGCCGTCGTCGGGGCACTCCTTCAGCACGAACTTGCACTGCCCGTCGGCCGGCTCGCAGTAGTCGTTGGTGGTGGCGTTGTTGTCGTTGCAGACCAGGTCGACGTGCAGGCACACGCCCGTGGCGAGGTCGCAGGTGTCGGCCGTGCAGGGGTTCGCGTCGTCGCAGGTCTTGGCGACCTCGGAGCACCCGGTGCCGGGGAGGCAGGCCGCCACGTGGCAGCGGTCGCTCGGCGCGCAGAGCACCTCGGCGTGGAGGCACTGGCCGTTGGCCGAGTTGCACGAGTCGATGGTGCAGGCGTTCGCGTCGTTGCAGTTCGTGCCGGCATAGGTGCAGGGGTCGACCGCGCCGAACGGGTTGCCCGTGATGGTGCCCGAGAGGCACGGGTTCGAGGTATCGCACGCGACCCACTGGTGCACGCAGGCGCCCGTGCCGGGCGTGCAGGAGTCGGCCGTGCGCGGGTTGTTGTCGTTGCACGTGTTCGCGATGTTGAAGCACGTGCCGTTGCTCGCGTTGCAGAAGTCGATGGTGCAGGCGTTCGCGTCGTCGCAGTTGGACTCGGCGTGCTGGCAGACGCCCACTCCACCCACCTCGGCGCAGGTGTCCAGCGTGCAGGGGTTGCCGTCGTCGCAGGGCAGCGGCCGGAAGACGCACGCGCCCGTGGTCGGGTCGCAGAAGTCGGTGGTGCACACGCTGCCGTCGCTGCAGACCGTGGCGACGTACTCGCACGCGCCGGTGGTCGGGTTGCACGAGTCGGTGGTGCACTTGCTGGCATCGGCGCAGCTCTTCAGGCTGTTCACGCAGCCGCCGGTGGCCGGATCGCAGTAGTCGGTGGTGCACGGGCTGGCGTCGGCGCAGTTGGTGGCGTCGTGGTTGCACGCGCCCAGGGCGTCGAGGCGCTCGGTGGTGCAGGGGTTGCCGTCGTCGGGGCAGGGCACGAGCTTGCTGTTGTCGCAGGCGCCCGTGGCCGTGACGCACTCGTCGATGGTCATGGGGTTCGTGTCGTCGCAGACTCGGCTCACGTGCCGGCAGGCGCCGTTCACGGGGTTGCACGAGTCGGTGGTGCACAGGTTCGGCACGCCGGCCAGGTCGAGGTCGGTGCAGTCGACCGCCGTGAGCTCGCAGCCCGTGTCGGGGTCGCACGAGGCCAGCGAGCAGCCGTCGGGGGGCAGGCACGCCTTCTGCGAGTGGATGCACTCGCCGTTGTAGGCGTTGCACGAGTCGACGGTGCACGCGTTGGCGTCGTCGCACGACACGGGCGTGTTGGTGCACGTGGTGCCGTTCAGGACATCGGTGGTGCAGGGGTCGTTGTCGTCGCAGCCCACCACGACGTGCTTGCACTGCCCGTTGGCGGCGTTGCACGAGTCGGCGGTGTTCGGGTTGTTGTCGTCGCAGTCGATGGTCTCGTGTCGGCAGGTGCCGTTCGGCAGGCACGAGTCGACCGTGCAGAGGTCGGTGTCGGCGCAGTCCTTGGCCGTGAACACGCACGCCCCCGTGGTCGCGTTGCACGAGTCGTTGGTGCAGAAGTTGCCGTCGGTGCAGAGCTTCTGCTCGAAGAGACACGTACCGGTGGCCTGGTCGCACGAGTCGTTGGTGCAGGGGTTCGGGTCGGCGCAGACCAGCGGAACGTGCTCGCACTCGCCGGTGGTGGCGTTGCACGAGTCGGCGGTGCAGAGCGAGGCGTCGCCGCAGGCCTTGGCCGTGTGCTCGCACGAGCCCGTGAGCTGGTTGCACCAGTCGTAGGTGCAGCCCGTGCTGTCGTCGCACGAGATGAGCGGGTGGTAGCAGGTGCCGTCGACGCCCAGGAACTCGTCGGTGCACGGGTTGCCGTCGTCGGGGCAGTCCTTCTGCGGGTGGTAGCAGAAGTCCTCGAGGGGATTGCCGAGCAGGGGATCGCACACGTCGAGCGTCTGGGGGTCGGCGTCGACGCAGTCGACCGGCGCGTTGGTGCACGCACCGTTTTCGGGCAGGCAGGCGTCCACGGTGCACACGTCGGCGTCGTCGCAGGTGCGGGCCGTGACCTGGCAGCCCAGGTTCTTGTCGCACGACGGCGTGAAGCAGGCGTTCGGCGCGGTGCACACGATGGTCTTGTTGCGGCACTGCCCGTTCGACGGGTTGCACGTGTCGGCGGTGCAGGCGTTGCCGTCGCCGCAGTCCTTGGGCGCGTACTCGCAGTGGCAGGTCTCGACGCCATCGCACGTGCCGCCGGCGGCGTCGACCAGCGAGTCGACCGTGCAGGGGTTCTTGTCGTCGCAGTTGCAGAACGGGTGCAGGCACGTGCCCGTGAGCGGGTCGCAGCTGTCGCAGGTCTTGCCGTTGCCGTCGTCGCAGTCCTTGGCCGCGTAGGTGCAGGCGCCCGTGGAGTAGTTGCAGAAGTCGTTGGTGCAGGGGTTCGTGTCGGCGCACGCGATGAGCACGTTCTGGCACTCGCCCGTGGCCTCGTTGCAGCCGTCGACGGTGCAGGGGTTCTGGTCGTCGCAGTAGCGGGGCGTGTAGGAGCAGGAGCCCGTGGCCGGGTTGCACACGTCGTCGGTGCACTTGCGGCTGTCGTCGCACGCGGTGAGCGCGTGCGCGCAGAGGCCGGTCTCGGGCACGCAGGTGTCGACGGTGCAGAGGCTGCCGTCGGTGCAGCTCTTCTCGACCGTGTCGCAGCCGCCGGTGATCTGGTTGCACGTCTCGAGGGTGCACAGGTTGGCGTCGGCGCAGACCTTGGGCGTGTGGAGGCACTCGCCGGCGGGGCCCACGGACTCGACCGTGCAGGGGTTGCCGTCGTCGGTGCAGGCGATGGGCTGGTTCACGCAGAGACCCGTGACCGTGTCGCAGTAGTCGAGCGTGTTGGGGTTCGTGTCGGCGCAGCTCTTGGCCGTGTACTGGCAGGCTCCGGTGCCCGACAGGCACGAATCGGTGGTGCAGAGCGACTGGTCGTCGCACACCTTCTGGACGTTGACGCAGCCGGTGGCCGGTACGCACGTATCGATAGTGCACGCCTGGCCGTCGGTGCAGTCGATGCCGTCGAAGCGGCACTCGCCCGAGGACTCGTCGCACGAATCGGTGGTGCACAGGTCTTCGTCGGCGCAGACCACGGGCTCGTGCGCGCACATCTCTTCTTCTTCGTCGTACGAGTCGAGCGTGCAGGGATCGTCGTCGTCGCAGTCGCACACGCCGGTGTCGGTGAACTCGCAGTTGCCGTTCAGGGGATTGCAGAGGTCGACCGTGCAGGTGTTCAGGTCGTCGCACACTTTATCGTAGTACTCGCACGCGCCCGTGATGGGGTTGCACGAGTCGGTGGTGCACTTGTCGGGGTCGATGCACTGCTTGAGGGCGTGCTGGCAGCCGAACTTGGGATCGCAGGTGTCCGTGGAGCAGGGGTTGTTGTCGTTGCAGTCGAGCTGGGTGTAGGCGCAATTGCCGGTCAGCGGGTTGCAGGCGTCGCCGAGCGTGCAAACGTTGTCGTCGAAGCAGTTCTTTTCGCGGTGCGTGCAGATGCCGTTCACGAGCAGCTCGGTGGTGCAGAGCTTGCCGTCGTCGGGGCACGGGACGTTGGTGTACTGGCAGACGCCGGTGGCCTGCTCGCAGTAGTCGAAGGTGTTGAGGTTCGAGTCGTCGCACATGGGCGGTATGTGCTCGCACTCGCCCGTGTTGGGGTTGCAGGCGTCGGCCGTGCAGAGATCGGGCGCGGTGGCGCCGCCCTCGGTCGTGAAGTAGTCGGTGCAGTCGCGGGCCACGTTGGCGCAGCCGGTGACCTTGTCGCACGAGTCGACGGTGCAGCCGTTGCCGTCGCTGCAGGTGAGCGGATCGAAGGTGCAACCGCCCGTGACCTGGTCGCAGGTGTCGGCGGTGCAGGCGTCGTTGTCGTTGCAGACCACCGGCACGTGCGCGACGCCCGTGATCGGGTCGCAAGCGTCGGAGGTGCAGGCGTTGTTGTCGTCGAGCTCGAGGGGCGTGTTCTGGCACCCGGCCTGCTTGTTGCAGCTGTCGAGGGTGCAGGCGGTGTTGTCGTTGCAGTTGCGTGGCACGTGCACGCAGCCGCCGGTGGCCGCGGCGCACGAGTCGACGGTGCAGGCGTCGTTGTCGTTGCAGGTGTTCGTCACGTGCGTGCACGCGCCGGTCGAGGGCTCGCAGGCGTCGATGGTGCAGGGGTCTTCGTCGGCGCAGTCCTTCTTGATGGGCGCCACGCAGCCGATGTCGGACACGCAGTACGTGGTGTAGCAGAGGTTCGGCGGGTTGCAGATGACGGGGTTGTGGTAGATGCCCTGCTTGGTCGAGCAGCCGTCGTCGGTGCAGAGGTCGGCGTCGTCGGGATCGATGGGGTAGTGCGTGCACTGGTCGAGGAAGCACACGTCGTTGGTGCAGGCGTTGCCGTCGTCGCAGCCGGTGTCGAAGTCGTGGACGACCACGCCGGTGAGCGGGTCGCAGTAGTCCTTCGAGCACTCCTGGAGGTCGTCGAGATCGGGGGGCGTGTGCAGGCACTGGCCGGTGGCGGGATCGCACGCGTCGAGGGTGCACTTGTCATCGTCGAGGCACGACTTGTCTTCGTGCTGGCAGGTCGAGCCCTCGCACAGATCGAGCGTGCACTTGTTCTGGTCGTCGCACGTGAAGGTGTGCGTGCAGCCGTCGGCCTGGGTGCAGGCGTCGACGGTGCAGCCGTTGCCGTCGTCGCAGGGGTCGGCCTCGTGGGTGCACTTGTCGGCGGTGGTGGCCTCGGGGTCGCAGGCGTCGACGGTGCAGCGGTTCTGGTCGTTGCAGGAGCGGTCGGCGTTCACGCACTGGCCGTCGGCGGGGTTGCACGAGTCGTCGGTGCAGGGGTCGGTGTCGGCGCAGTTCTTGCTGACGTACTGATAGCCGTTGACGGGGTCGCACGAGTCGATGGTGCACGGGTTGCCGTCATCGGCGGGATCGGACTGGTAGACGCAGCCCTCGGTCGGCTTGCACTGGGACTTCTGGCACGGCACCGGCGCGCACGTGATGGAGTTGAAGATGCACTGGTTCGTGGTGCCGCCCAGGTAGACGCACTTGCCCGCCAGGCACTTGTTGACCGACAGGCAGTCGTCGTCGAGATCGCAGGACAGGCAGAGGGGGTGGTTCGGGCAGAGCTCGCAGTCGGGGATGTGCTCGCAGCCCGTGGCCGAGACGCACTGGTCGAAGGTGCACTCGTCGTTGTCGTCGCAGTCGATGGCGTCGTGGTGCACGCCGTCGATGGGGTTGCAGTAGTCGTCGGTGCAGGCGTCGAGGTCGTCGTAGGTCGAGGCCTCGAGGGCCGTGTGCTGGCACTGGCCCGTGGCGGGCAGGCAGGCGTCGGTGGTGCAGGCGTTGCCGTCGGTGCAGTTGACCGGCGAGTTGTCGCACTCGCCCACGCCGTCTTGGTTCTGGTCGCCCAGGCAGTTGTCGGAGGTGCAGTTGTCGCCGTCGGCGCAGCTGTAGGGCTTGAAGGAGCAGGTGGAGCCGGTGAGGGTGCACTCGGGATTGGCCGCGGGGCACGGCACGCAGTCGTCGACCGTGCACATGAGGCTGTCGTCGCACTCGGTGTCGGACGAGCAGGCCAGGCACTCGATCGAGGGGTTCGGCTCGAAGCGGCAGCCCGTCACGGGCGAGCAGCTGTCGATCGTGCAGGCCAGGCCGTCGTCGCAGACGAGCGGCGCGGAGATGCAGGTGTTCTGCACGCACGACCACACCTTGCAGGGATCGTCGGTGCCGCAGTCTTCCGCGGCCGTCTCGGGCGTGCAGGTGACCGGGGGCACGTCGGTCTCGAGCCCGTCGTCGGGCTCGACCTCCTCGGGCTGCGCGTCGTCGCCGGAGCCGCCGTCGTCGGCCTCGGCGTCGCCGGGCTCGGAGACGTCGAGGTCGGCTTTGTCGTCGCCCACGTCGTCCTTGTCGATGGGGTCCTTGTCCGGGACGTCGGGCACTTCGGCGGCGTCGGGCTGAATGTCGACCTTGGCGTCCTGCTCGGGCCCGGTGTCGACGGTGTCTCCCGCGGAGGTTCCCCCCCCGCACGCGAGCGCGAACACGAGCACCAGACCAACGACCGCCAGGTTCCGACGACACGACTTCATACTGAGCCTCCCTGCCCGGGTACATGCGCAAAAAATACCGCTTCAGTTTAGCCGATCCCGGCGGCGAGTCCAAGCCCGTTTTCGTAGTGGAGTCGCCAAGGAGGCTGAAGTATTGTTCGGCGACGCGCCGGCGGGGGCCGACGCCGCGACGGGGGAGGATCACATCGTGTTCACGGGACGACGGGGCCGGGCCGGTGCGGTGTTGACGGCGTTGAATCTGCTCGTGTTTCTCGGCGCGACGGCCGTCGCGGAGGAGGCCCCGCGAGAAGGCCTCCGCTTCCTCGAGCCCCAACAGGCCGCGCCGCTCACCGAGGCCGACGTGTGGCGCACGTTCTCGCTGCCCGTGACGTGGTCGCCCGGCGTGTCCGAGCGCGCCCGCTTCGTGGTGCTGAGCGCCTTCCCGTTGAACGACGACGGCACCGAGTACGACCGCACGTGGAGCTTCGAGAACCGGCTGCGCCTGTCGCCCGAGCTCACGTGGGGCTCGCTCACGCTGCACGTCGAGATCGACGCGCTGTCGGGCGTGCTGGCCTCCCCCACGCTCGCGCTCGAAGCCGCGTGGGCCGGACGGCCCGCCGACGTCACGCCCCAGCGCCGCTGGATCGACCCGCGCCAGGCCTGGTTGCGCTGGCAGTCGCCGGCGGGCGTGCTCCTGCTCGGGCAGGTGGCCAGCCGCTGGGGCCTGGGCCTGGTGGCCAACGACGGCGCCGATCGCGCCGACCCCATGGAAGAAGACCTGTTCTCCGACGCGCGCCACGGCGACCTGGTCGAGCGCGTGATGTTCGTCACGACGCCGGCCGCCCTGTTCACCGACGCCGAGTGGGCCCGGCACCTGATGCTGGGGCTCGGCGGCGACCTGGTGTACCGCGACGACCAGGCCGACCTTCTCGAGGGCGATCGCGCCTTCCAGGGGGTGGGCTCGTTGTTCTGGCGCGACGACTCCCTGTTCGCGGGGGTGTACGTGGCCTACCGCCACCAGGACGACGACAAGGGGACGGGCCTGGCGGTCACCGCGATCGACGGCTTCGTACGGTACGCCCCCAAGCCCGCCGACTGGGCCGTCCACCCCTACGCCGCCCTCGAGACGGCGGTGCTGGTCGGCAAGAGCTCGCGCACGTACTCCGAGTGGACCGGCGCCGACCTCGACGTGCTGGCGGTGGGCTTCCTCGGCCGGCTGGGCGTGCTGGCGCCGGCCCTGGGCCTCTCGGGCCGCGTCGACGTGGGCTACGCCTCGGGCGACCGCAACAGCGCCGACGGCACGCACCACGCCTTCGCCATGGACCTCGACGCCCACGCCGGCATGGTCCTGTTCGAGGAGGTGCTGGCGTGGACCACGGTCGCGGGCGCCAACAGGGCGGCCGATCCGTCGCGCCTCGACGTGCCCCGCAAGGGGCTCGACCAGTTGCCGACCGACGGCGCGATCGAGAACGCCTTCTTCGTGGGCCCCACGATGCTGTACCGCCCCTGGTTCGGCCTCGACGCCGCGCTCGGCGCCGTGCTGGCGTTCACGCCGGCCGGGGCCTCCGAGCCGCTCGCGAGCGCGCGGAACGGCGGCTTCCCCGCCAACGCCTTCGGGGGCGCGGCCGACGCCTGGGGCTTCCTCGGCACCGAGCTCGACGCCCGCCTCGGCTACCGCCACGCGTGGCTGGACGAGAAGGTCTCCGTCGGCGCCGGCGTGCAGGCCGGCCTCTTCCTGCCGGGCGGCGCCTTCGACGGCCCCGCGGCCGAGGCCCTGGGCACGGTCACCAAGGTGCGTACGTTCCTGGATGTCGCGTGGCGATGACGCAGACGCACGCGGTGCGCCCCTACGGTTCCCTCGACGTTTCCAGCGCCACGCGCTCGCGGCGTAACTCTGCGACCAACTCTTCCTCGCTCGGCAGGTGCAACAGGTAGCGCGACGCGAACACCTGCTGGGCATTCCCGGTCAGGGTGTACCGAACCACCGCCTCGTTCTTCTCGGTGCACAGGATCAACCCCACCGGCGGGTTCTCGTCCTCTCTCACCACCTCGTGCTCGTAGTAGCCGGTGTACAACAGCATCTGGCCGAGGTCCTGCTGCGTGAGCTTGCCCACCTTCAGATCGATCAGCAGGAACGTGCGCAGCACCCGGTGGTAAAAGACCAGGTCGACGTAGAAGTGATCGCCATCGATGGTCAGGCGCTGCTGGCGGGCCACGAAGAACAGGTCGCGACCCAACTCCAGCAGGAACTGCTGCAATCGTTCGGTCAGGGCGCTCTCGAGGTCGCTCTCCAGCCAGCGTGAAGACTCGGGCAGGCCGGCGAACTCCAGGACGTAGGGGTCCTTCACGAGGTCGGCTGGCTCGAACACCTCGTGCCCCTCGCGAGCCAGGGCCAGCACGCCTTCCTTGTCGCGCGAGCGCGCCAGGCGCTCGAAGAGCAGCGACGCGATCTGGCGCTCCAACTCGCGCACGGACCAGCGCGTCCGGTCGCACTCGACCTCGTAGAAGGAACGCGCCGTGGGGTCAGCGACCCGCATCAAGAGGCGGTAGTGGCTCCAGCTCAGGTGGGGACGGAACGGAGATTCTCTACTCGGCGTGTCGAGGATCGGCTCCCGCTACGGGTAGGCGAGGTGAAACTGCCGGATGAGCCAGAGGTTCGCCGGCGAGAATCCCCGTCCGAACTCTACCGTCAAGCGCTCGGCCAGTTGCTCGATCAGGCGCGCACCATAGGCCGCCCGATCACGGCCCCGCTGCTCCTCTTCCACGATCTCGCGACCGATCTGCCAGTACGCCGCGATCATGGCGGCGTTCACGCTCTGCAAGGCGCGGCTGCGCGCGCCGGCCAGGATCTCGCGGATGCGGTCCAGGCAGACGGCGCCGGTCCGTAGGGGCGCACTGCGCACGCCCTTCCGTTCCATCGTCATGGGTGCACGCCGCTCCCACCTACAGATCGATCAACGACTGCACCGCGTCGAGGTAGGGGACTTCGAGCTCCGAGCTGGGCGACAGCCCCTTGTGATAGGCCGTCTCGTCGTTGTCTTCGGCCCAGCCCTCGGTGGTCAGCAGGTAGCCCATCCAGTCCTGGGCCAGGCCCAGCGTGATGGGCGTGGCGCGGCCGGCGGCCTTCAGCCTGGCGGCGCCCTTGGCCGCGAACGAGGGGAAGGCCTCGCCGGGGGTGGTCAGGAAGTCGAGGTCGCCCACCGTGATCCACGACAGCGCCGACAGCATGCGCGAGGCAGGGTCCTTGACGTCGACGTAGGGGATGGCGATCTGCCCCATCTTGGCGAGCGCCATGAACGCCAGGTTCGTGGGATGGAACTCGAAGGTCGTGTAGCGCGCGACGATGCCCGTCTCGGCCAGGGGCGTGGTGGCCTGCAGCGCGGCGGCCACCTGGTTGGCCAGGTTGATGCCCACGCACGTGGCCTTCACGTCCTGGTCGCCCACGTCAGCGTCCTGGAAGCCCTCGGGGAACAGGTCTTCGGAGCCGCAGGGGATGACGCTGGAGCGATCCGGGTACACGGTGCCGATCGGGCCCTGCAGGAAGACCGAGAGGCCGCCGAGGAGCTCTTCGGACTCCTTGCGGAAGGCGCCCAGGTAGTCGGCCGAGAGGCCGTTGTTCTCGCTGCCGTAGCACGTGGGGTGCGCGGGCCAGCGGGTGAGCAAGACGATGGGCGCGTCGGCGGGCGTGCGGGCGCGCAGCACGTACACCTCGTCGTCGGCGCCGAAGGTGTCTTCGTCGGAGTTGGGCGCCGTCGTCTTGGCCCAGTCGAGCTTGGCGTCCTGCAGGGCGCCGAAGGCCTGCACCACGGCCGCGACGGTCTGGCTCTTGAGGTAGGCCAGGTAGACCTGGTCGCGGGGGTTGGAGTTCGGGCCCCAGAGGCCCGTGGAGTCGGGCGCCGAGTGGGCATGGGAGGCGCCGACGACCACCCGCGAGCCCTCGACGTAGACGCCGTAGGTCTCGTAGAGAGCGCGCTGCGCGGCGTGGTGGATGTCGTCGATGTCGGGGCGGAGCATGCCCGCCGAGTCGACGCCCACGAAGATGACCACCTCGCCGGTCTGGGTGTCGGCCAGGGCCGCGGCCGACGCGCTCAGCGCGTCGTGCACGCCCTCGGAGTAGCGGCAGGCCTCGGCCGAGCCGGCGCAGAAGCCGAAGCCGCCGAGCGGCACCGCGTGATCGGGCGTGACGTCGGCACGCCCCGCGCCGGCCGCATAGCGCGTGGTGAAGGCCTTGTCGACGGGCAGGCGCGGAAGGGACGCCCAGTCGACGTCGGGGAAGCCGGCGTCGTCGGCGCCGGGAACGTCGGCCACGGCCTCGGGCTCGGGCTGGCCGGGATCGGCGGGCGTGTCGGCCACGGCCTCGGGTGAGGCCTCGGCCGGTGCGTCGACGGCGACGTCGGCCGGCACGTCGGCCTCGTGCGGGTTCGAATCGGAGCAGGCCGCCAGCCCGAGCGCGACCGCGGCGACGAGCACGAACAGACGGATGAACGACGACCGGCGCGACGCGGGGCTCTGCATGGACGACCTCCTGGGGCGGGAAGGGTTCCGCCGCCCGGGAATAGTAACGACGCCCGTAGGGTCGCGCCACAGGAAATCGGAGAACGCGACGGCAACGGCCGCGTCAGGCGAAGGGCGGCGTCTCGGGGCGCTCGTCGAAGGCGTAGAGGGTGTTCAAGTGCTCGACGTAGCGGTGGAAGGTGGCGCCGTCGTCGTGGTCGAAGGCGACGATGCTGAGGGAGACCACGAAGCTGTCGACGCGCGGGTCGGCCGTGACCTGGACGACCTGGCACCACACCTGGATCTGGTCGAGCAGGTCGGGGATGGTGAGGCCCACCAGCACCTCGTCGCCCACCTTCAGGTCGCGCTTCGTCTCGATGAGCATGCCGCCCCGGCTGACGTTGCGCGTGACCTCTTCGGTGCGGCGACGATCGCTGCCCAGCACGACCTTCAACTCGTCTTCGTAGCGCTGGAACTTGCGGCGCTCGACGTGCTCGCGGATGAAGCGCTCGAGGAAGCGGAAGTAGGGGTCGCTCCACATGAGGAAGCGCAGGCCGATCTCCCACTCGGCGCCCGTGCGCGTCCAGGTGGGCAGCTTGCGCACCCACTGCACGATGCCATCGGTGGGGTAGTCGGCGATGGCCTCGTCGCGCAGCCAGGCCGCCAGGGTCTGGCCGGCCGGGATGGGCTCGGCGAGCGTGACGCTGAACCCGCGCGCGGACAGGTGTCGCGTGAAGCCCTCGTGGAGCTTGCGGTTCCAGCGCAGCGTGACCGGGAAGCGCTGGGCGATGGTGCGAGGCATGTTGGGGTCCATGGACCCTCCCCGGTGATGCGGAGCGAGAACATTGTACGGAGCGCACGGGCGGGGGTCAAATGCGGGGCCGCGCGGGCCCTCCTCGGGACCGGACGTCAGGACACGAGGCCGAAGTCGTGGCTTATCTTGGTCTGCATGCCCACGATCTGCAGCAGGATCTGCTTGAACATCTTCTGCTCGATGAGCGTGAGCTCGCGGGGGTCGAGATCGTTGTCGGGCGCGACGTCTTCGGTCATGGCGCGAGCCTGGTGAGCCAGGCGCAGGCGCATGAGGAAGTCGTAGGCCTGCACGATCTCGCGATGCTGCACGGTGGACGTGACGCCCAGTTCGTGCAGGCGGTGCAGGCGGTCGACGGTGTTCGTCTCGCGGAGCTCGTGCTTCAGGGCGTAGAGCCGCGCGAAGCTGACGATGAGCATCTGGATGAACTTCAGGTCGATGGTGCCGGGGCGGCTGCGCCCGCTGCCGGACTGCACCTGCCCGAACACGCCTACCGGGGGCCGCTGGATCAGGGCGTTCTCGGCGAAGAACTTGAAGAACGAGGCGTCGGAGCGGATGACGCGCTCCACGTGGGCGCGCAGCTCGGCGACCAGCTCGAGGTCGCCCTGCACGCCGCGGAAGTCGAAGAACTTGTTGATCTCGATGAGCTCCTGGGGCCCGACCGTGGCCACCCAGTCGTCGAAGGTGTGCTTCCAGACCGACAGCGGCTGCGTCCAGTGGGGGTTCTTGGCCATGAGCTCGCCCTTGCACCAGGCGTAGCCGGCCGCGTTCAACCCGTCGCAGACCAGGGTGCCGAGGCGCAGGAAGTACGCCTTGTGCTCGTCGACGGAGCTCCCTTCGGCGTCGGCGAACACGATCGCGTTGTCCTGGTCGGTCACGAGCGTCTGCTCGCCCCGCCCCTCGCTGCCGAGGGCGAGGAACGCGAAGGGGACGGGGGGGGGGCCGATTTCCTCGGTGGCCAGGTGCAGCAGGCGCTCGACGATGGTGTCGGAGACCGTGGTGGCGATCCGCGTGACGGCGCGGGTGTTCGTGCCGCTGTCGATCAGCCCCTTGACCAGCACCGGCAGCCGGCGCTGCCCGGCGGCGAGCTCGTCGACGCTCGTGGCCTTGCGGAGCTGGTCGGTCAGCACCGACGCCGAGTAGCGATCGAAGCGCACCAGATCCTTGGCGCGCACCAGGCTGATGACGCGCTCCTCCTCGTCGCGCACGGCCAGGTGCACGATGCCGTGCTCCTGCATGAGCAGCACCGCCTCGTAGACCAGCGCCCGCTGCGAGACCGAGATCACGGGCGCGCTCATGATCTCGTGGACCGGCCGGCGGGGATCGCGCTTGGCGACCACGACGCGCTCGCGGAAGTCGTGGTCGGTGACGATGCCGACCACCACGCCCCCCTCGCCCGTGACCGCCATGGCGTTGCAGTGCTCGCGGGTCATGCGGGCGGCCACGGCCTCGATGGAGTCGCCCAGGGCGCAGGCGTCGAGCCGGGTCACGTAGCGGCGCAGCGGCTCGTTCAAGAATAGAAGCGACGACTGCAGTTCGGCGATCAGGGTCTCACGATCGGCCTCGGCGCGCTTGCGCTCGGTCACGTCCTCGATGACGCCGTCGTAGTACTCGCGCCCGCGCTGCCCATAGCTGCCGAGCGCGGCCGACAGGGACACGAGCACCTGCTCGCCGTCGTCGCGTCGAAGCCACAGCACGCGACGCCGAACCACCCCGTCTTCGCGCAGGGTCTTCACGAAGTTCTGCGCCTCGTCCTCGTCGCGGAAGAAGTCGACCAGGTTGCTGCGCGGCAGTTCGCCGTCGGGGGGGAAACCCAGGATGCGGCGCCCGGCCGGGTTCAGCTCGGTCAGGCGCCCGCCCTCGCGCATCTCGGCGTGGAAGACGCCCAGGTCGAGGTTCTCGGAGAGGGCCCGGAACCGGCCACGCGTCACGTCGAGGGCCTCCTCGATCTTCTCTTGCCGGCCCGCGTCGCGCGCGTTCACGAGCAGCCCCTCGCGGCCCGCGAACGAGACGCGCGAGGCGGTGAGCACCACGTCGCGGAGGGTGCCGTCCTTGCGGCGCAGCTGGGCCTCGAACGGCACGGGGCACTCCTGGCCGTCGAGCACGCGCTCCAGGGGATCGGCGGCGTAGTCGGCCCCGGGCACCTGCCCGCGCAGCAGGTCGGCGATGTCGAGCAGCGCGAACTCGTCGGGCGCGTAGCCGAGCATCTCCTGCGCCACCGCGTTCGCGTAGGTGCAGCGGTGGTCGAGGACCAGCAGCGTGGCCTCGCTCGACGCCTCGACGAGTGCGCGGTACTTCTCGTACGACTCGTCGAGGGCCCGCGCGATGCTGCGGCGGCGGCGCTCGAGCCGCACGCTCTGCTGCAGCATCAGGAGCAGGAGGAGCACGACGATGCCCGAGATGGCGGCCGACACGTCGATGACCCGCGACGACAGGCGCCCGATCTCGGTGCGCACGTCTTCGACGTAGAGCCCCGTGCCGATCAACCAGCCCCACGGCTCGAAGCCCTTGACGTAGGACTCCTTGGGCGCCAGGCGCGCCGGATCGTCCTTCCACTGCCAGACGTACTGGACGTAGCCCTCCCGGGCCTCGCGCACCTTGCGGGCGAACTCCACGAAGAGGCGCACGCCGTTCGGGTCGGCGAGGTCCGAGAGATCCTGCCCGTCGAGGTCGGCCCGGTAGGGGTGCATGACCATGCGCGGGTGGAGATCCGTGATCCAGAAGTAGTCTTTGCGCTCGGGACCGTAGCGCAGACCGCGGATGCGCTCGATGGCCTCGCTCTGCGCCGCCTGACGGGTCATGGCGCCGCTCCTCTCGAGGCTCTCGTACTCCTCGAGCACGCTCCAGGCCGAGCGGGTGAGCTCGCGGATCATGTCGCGCTTGCGATCGAGCAGCTGGCGCTCGGTCTCGGGCAGGATGATGGCGAAGGTTGCCGCCACGAACAGGGCGATGGCCAGGAGGGCGGGCACCAGGATGCGGAGCACGAAGCCGCGGGTCTCGAGGCCGGTGCTCGCCGCCGACGTACGGGGCGCCCGGTCGACGGCCCGGTTGGGGCTGGACGCGATGACCGCGTCGCGGAAGGCCTTCCAGAGCGGGCTCGGCAGGTCGATGCCGGGCTTCAGCGGGCCGGCGCGCTCGGGGCCGTGGTAGTCGGAGCCCGCCGAGACCAGCAGGCCGTGCTTCCTGGCCAACTGGGCGAGCGTGCGCCGCTCGATGTCGGAGTGGCGCCAGTAGTAGGCCTCGATGCCGTCGAGCCCCACCCCCCTGGCCTGCTCGAGCAGCGCGTCGAGGGCCACGGGGTCCTGCACCAGGGCCAGGGGATGCGCCAGGAACGCCCGGCCCTGGGCGTCGTGGACCAGGTGGATGGCGCGCTCGAGATCCTGGAGCCACGAGCGGTCCTGCAGCGTCTCGCTCGCCGGCCCGAGGGGCCCCACGCCCTCGGCCCCGTGCGCGGGGTCGACGTGCGCGGGCCCCCTGCCCTCGCGACGTGCCCGGGTGCGGGCCAGGGCCTCCTGCAGGGGCCCGTTCGCGGGGTCGAAGCCATAGGCCAGCAGGTGCAGCAGGTCGCGGTCGTCTCCCACGCTGAGCTCGAGCCCCGAGATGCACGCGATGCCGTGGCGCGCGCACGCCTCGGTGAAGCCCGCGAGCCCGGCCGTGGTGTCGTGGTCGGTCAGAGCCGCGTAGCGGACGTGCGTGCCCGAGAGCAGCGCCACGAGCTGGTGGGGCTCGTAGAAGCCGTCGCTGTGGCTGGAATGGCAGTGGAAGTCGACGCGGGTGGTTTCGGACATGCAACCGTTAGAAAAGGAACTGCGTCTGGACGAGGATGCCCTTCATGTAGTCGCCGCTGCCGGTCTTGTCCATGGTGAAGGCGGCCTTCACGTTGGCCGTGTGCGCCTTGATCCAGAAGTTGAAGCCGGCCTGGATCTGCTGCCAGTTGGCCGCCGAGCCCGCGTCGCTCTTGAAGTAGTCGAAGCCGAGGACGGGCTGGAACTGCAGGTAGCGGTAGCCGACCTCGGAGAGGATGGCGATGCCGGTGTTGGCGGCCTTGGAGCCGTAGTTGTAGTAGATGGCGTTGACCTGGGCGATGAACTCCTGCCCCTTGCCCAGCGGGTAGTCGACGAACACGTCGCCGCCGAAGGCCATGTAGTTGGCGGGCTTGCCGTCAGCGCCGAGGAAGGCCTTGCCCTGGAAGTCGCCGGCCACGCCGAAGCTGAGGATGGGGACGTCGTCGTCCTTGTCGCCGAGGTAGTTCATGCCCGTGAGGAAGAAGCCCGTCTCGGCGCCCTTGCCGTCTTCCTGGCCGAAGACGTAGTAGCGCACGGTGCCCGTGAAGCGGGGCAGGTCGGACTCGTTCAGCGCGGGGATGGGCGCGCCAGCGGCGTCGACCTGGCCGGCCACGCCCTCGACGCCGTTGAAGATGCCCACGCGGTAGTGCAGCTTGTTCCCGAGGGCGTAGCCGCGGAACTGGACGCCCGCGTCGCGCCAGACCTTGTGCGAGCCCGCCGGGTACTTGGCGAGCTTGGCGTGGTAGTCGAGGGTGTTCAGGTTGGTCGCGCCCTGCAGGAAGTGGTGCGTGAAGGGCACGATGATCATGCCGGTGTCGATGATGAGCTCGGGGAAGAGCTTGAAGCTCATGAACGCGTCCTGCACGAAGAAGGCCGCACCCCAGTCACCGTTCTTGCCGAGGTTCGGCGAGTCGGTCTCCATGAAGAAGGAGATGTTCTTCGTGACGTTGCCGGCCATGATGATGCGCGAGCGGCGGATGAAGAAGTCCTTGCCCCACGTGTCCCCCGCGGGCGCTTCCTTCTCCGTGAACGCCGCCTGGAACTGCAGCAGGTAACCGAGCTGCAGCTTGGCGTCGTCCTTCTCCCACACCGTCTGGATGGCCTGGGCGCTGGACGCGGCCAGCAGGGTGCCGAGCACGAACAGGACCTTCGCGAGCCTCATGAATCCCCCCTCAGGGATGGTTTGGCGCGAGTTTATCCGGACAACGCCGGTGCGCAAGCTTCCTATTGCTTTGGGGGGAGAAAAAAGAAGGGCGGCCCGACGCTTGGGGTTTCCCTGGGGGGGAAAGCGCCGGGCCGCCCGGGAATCGGTAGAGCCGCGCTAGTTCTTGGCAGCGGCCGGCGCGGCCTTGCGCTCGGGCGCGCCCAGGAAGCGCAGGACCAACGTGAGGCCCGCCGCGCCGGCCAGCAGGGCGCCGGCCAGGGCGAACGACATCGTGAACGAGCCCGTCTGGGCCTTGATCATCTCGGACACTCGGCCGAGCACGAGCCCGCCGACGCCCCAGGCCGTGAAGAGCGCGCCGTAGTTGGCGCCGAAGGTCTTCAGGCCCCAGTAGTCCTTCGAGATGGCCGGGAAGAGGGCCAGGTTGGTGCCGTAGTTGAAGCCGATGAAGGTCGCGAGCAGCACCAGCGACACGGGGCCGCCGTGACCGACCACGGGGATGGCCACGAACATGAGCACGGCCTGCGCCACCAGCATGATCGACAACGTCTGCACGCGACCGAGCTTGTCGGACACCACACCCGCGACCACGCGGCCGGCCGCGTTGCCGATGGCCATGATGGCCACGGCCACGAAGGCCATCTCGCCCAGGCTGGCCTTGGCCATGCCCGCCACGCTGCCGATGACCATGAGCCCGGCGCCGGCGCCCACGAAGAAGACGGCCCAGAGCAGCCAGAAGGTGCCCGTGCGGATGATGGTCGCGGGGCCCACGCTGGTGTCGGCGGCAGCGGCGGCCTGGGCGGCGGCCGGGCTGGCGGCGGCGGCCTTGGGCGGGTTGACGAGGCGCGTCGAGAACAGGCTGACGATCACCGCGAACCCGATACCGAGGACCAGCATGGAGGTGTGGATGCCGTAGGCGCCGAGCATCCACGACGAGAGCGGCGCGATGTAGACGGAGGCGAGCCCGAAGCCCGAGACCACGATGCCCGCGATCAGGCCCGTCTTGGCGGGCGGGAACCACTTGAGCGCGGGGGGCGTCGCGGCCGAGTAGCCGAAGCCGATGCCACCGCCGGCCAGCACGCCGAAGCCCACGAGCCACAGCACGTAGCTGGTGGTCTGAGACAGGATGACGAAGCCGGCGCCCACCAGCAGCCCGCCGAGCAGCGCCGTGACGCGCGGCCCGAAGCGGTCCTGGATGCGCCCGGCGAAGATCATCGAGAAGGAGAACACGAGGCAGGCCAACGCGTAGGGGTCGTTCACGCTGGAGACATCCCAGTCGAACGCGCCCACGCCGCCCTTGGTGATGGACGCCTGGATGGCGACCTTGAAGATGCTCCAGGCGTACAGGACGCCGAGGGCCAGGTTGATGCCGGTGCCGGCCATCACGACGGTCCAGCGATTCGGGGTCGAGGTAGCTGCCAAGGGTGCCTCCCACAAAGTCGCTAGGCTATAAAGCAATCAGCGTGCCAATCCAAGAAGGAGCGCCCTCCTCTGGCGCAACCCTTCGCCGTCACAAGAGATATGCCCTGGTTCTCCGAACGGGCGCGCGCTCCCTGCGCGCCCCGGAGGGCCTTGGATTCGCGCCGCTGCAACTGAGATTCGCGCCGGCGCGAAACGCCGACGGCCGCGACGCGCGCGGCTATCGGATTCCGTATTTCTTGATTTTGCGATAAATCGTGGCTGCGTTCATGCCGGCGCGCTCGGCGACCACGTCGATGTTGCCGCCGGCCTGATCGAGCAAGCGAGCCAGGTACTCCGTCTCGAAGCGGGCCAGCGCCTCCTCGTAGTCGACCGGCGGCGGCGCTTCGGCCCGTGGCGCCACGGCGCCGGTCGCCCCGATGACCTGGGCCAGGATGTCGACGTCGATGGGATCGTCGCCCGAGATGGCCATGCCCGCTTGCACCACGTTGCCGAGTTGCCGCACGTTGCCGGGCCAGTCGAGCGAGCACAGGACGCTCATGGCCTCGGGGGTGAAGCCCCGCGAGTGCGTGCCGAAGCGCAGGTTCTGCTCCCCCACGAAGTGGGCGACGAGCAGGGGGATGTCGTCGCGCCGCTCGCGCAGGGTCGGCAGGTGCAGGCGCACCACGTTCAACCGGTAGTAGAGATCTTCGCGCAGCGCGCCGTCGCGGATGGCGGCCTGGAGATCGAGGTTGGTCGCCGAGATGACGCGCACGTTGACGCGCCGGGGCGACGTGTCGCCCACCCGGTAGAACTCCTGCTCCTGCAGGAAGCGCAGCAGCGTGGACTGCACGGCCAACGGCAGCGTGCCGATCTCGTCGAGGAAGAGCGTGCCCTGGTCGGCGGCCTCGATGAGCCCGGTGTGCTCGCGGTCGGCCCCAGTGAAGGCGCCCTTGCGGTGCCCGAACAGCTCGCTCTCGAGCAGCGACTCGGGCAGCGCGCCGCAGTTGATGGCCACGAAGCGCCGATCGCGGCGGTTCGAGTGCTGATGGAGAGCACGCGCCAGCAACTCCTTGCCCGTGCCGGAGTCGCCGGTGATCAGGACCGGGAGATCGCGCAGGGCCACCTTGCGGGCGGTCTCGAGCACGGCCAGGAGCTTCGGCGAGCTGCCCACGAGCGTGCCGAAGCGGCTCTCGAGCTCGTTCTTCAGGGTGCGGTTCTCGGCCACGAGGTCGCTCTGCCGGAGCGCGTTGCGCACCCGGGAGAGGAGCTCCTCGGGCTCGAAGGGCTTCACGAGCATGTCGTAGGCGCCCCGGCGCAGCGCCTGGATCGACATCTCGACCGTGGCGTGCCCGCTGATCATGATGACGGGCACGCCCGCGTCGATGGCGTGCACCCGCTCGAGCACCTCGAGGCCGTCCATGACCGGCATCTTGACGTCGGTGATCACGATGTCGAAGCCGCCCACCGCGAAGGCCTCGACGGCCTCCGCGGGCTTCGTGTGGCCCACGACCTGGTACCCGCGATCGGTCAGCACGGCCCTGAGCATGCGGCCCATGGCCTCTTCATCGTCGATGAGCAGCACGCGCCGCGGCTCGGGGCTCATCGGCCGGACTCCCGGTCGATCGGCAGCGTGACCGTGACCACGGTGCCCTTGCCGACCTGGCTCTCGATGCGGATCTTGCCCTGGTGCTGCTCGACGATGGTCTTCGAGATGGCGAGCCCCAGGCCCGTGCCCTTCTTGCGCGTGCTGAAGAAGGGTTCGAACACCTTCTCGAGGTGCTCGGAGGCGATGCCGGCGCCGCTGTCGGCGAAGGCGATCTCGACGGCGCGTGCGCCCGCGCGCCGCGTGGTGATGGTGAGCTTGCCGCCCTCTTCCATGGCCGCGCCGGCATTCAGGATGAGGTTGATGGCGACCCGGCGGATCTGGTCGGGGTCGGCCACGACGTGCGGCAGGTCGGGGTCGAGGCCGCGCTCGACCTGGATGCGGTCGAGATCGATGTGGTTGGCCGCGAAGGTCACCGTCTGCTCGAGCAGGGCGTTCAGGTCGGTGCGCAGCAGCGCCGGCTGGGGCACCCGCGTGAAGCTCAAGAGATCCTGCACGATGTCCTTGCAGCGGTGGGTCTCGCTCTTGATGGCGCGCACCGGCTCGAGGTTGGGGTCGTCGGGGCCGAGCCTTCCCTCGACCAGCGCCGCGTAGCCGAGGATGACGCCCAGGGGATTGTTGATCTCGTGCGCGACCTCGGAGGACAACACCCCGAGCGACGACAGCTTCTCGAGGCGCGCCAGGTTGGCCCCGAGCTCCTTGTTCTCGCGCAGCACGTCGGTCATGAGGTTGAAGTCGCGCGCGAGTTGGCCGATCTCGTCTTCGGAGGTGACCTCGAGCCGGTTGTCGAGGCGGCCGCGCTTCACGTCGGCCATGGCGCGCGTGAGCGCCCGGATGGGATCGGTCAGGAGCTTCGAGACCAGGAACGCGAGCACCACCGCGATGAGGGCCACGAACAGGGTGAGCGTGCCCACCCCGAACAGGATGCGCTGCCCCACCGACGTGGAGGGCCGGTAGAACTCGTCTTCGTAGGAGCCCACCGCCACGATCCAGTCCCAGGGCTCGAAGTAGTCGTAGTAGACGAGCTTCATGCGGTACTCTTTGTCGGTCTTGTTCTTCCAGGGGTAGCGGATCCAGCCCTTCTTCTTGGCGCAGATCTCCTGGATGAACGCGTTGCCCGCGCCGTCGCGCTCGAGCCAGACCGACTGGCCCGCGAGGAAGGGATGGATCGCGAGCGTGCCATCGCGCTTCATGGCGTAGATGTACCCGGTCTCGCCCACCTTCTTGGCCACGATGCGCGAGACCAGGTCGTCGAAGGCGCGCTTCTCGAACGAGGTCTCCTCATAGGTCTCGTCGAGGTAGCCCCCCGCCGCGACGATCCAGTCCCAGGCCGCGAAGTAGCGGTACGCGACCACCTTCTCTCGCGCGCGCGTTTCGCCCAGCACCTCGTTGCGCCACGGGTAGACGATGGTGTGCACCTGGCCCGCCTTGCCCTTGAGGGCCGTGTCGATCATCTCGCGGATGAAGGGGCGGTCCTTCTCGTCGCGCGCGTCGAGGATGTTGCGGCCCTCGAGGGCCACGTGCACGATCAGGTCACCCTTGGTGTTGATGACGTAGATGTACCCGGTCTCGCCGATGTTGACCGCCTTCAGCGCCTCGCGGGCGTCGTGCTGGGCGGTCGCCAGGTACATCAGGCCGGCGTCGACCTGGCTGGCCTGGGTCGCCACGAGCTTGTAGGCGAACTCGGCCAGGGTCGAGAGGTCGCGCACGACCAGTTGCCGCTTGTCCTCCTTGTAGACCTCGAACTGCTGGTAGTGGTTCTGCAAGAGGTCGCGAGTGAAGTCGACCATGTGCACCAGATCGGTGCGGTTGGCCTCGACGACCCCCTGCTGCGCGTGCTCGTGGGCGATGTAGCCCGCGATCAGGCCCACGAAGACCAGCGGCAGCACCATCAACGGCAGCGTGATGGTCAGGAGCTTCCAGCGGATCTTCAGCTTGCCCATGAACCCCCCACCCGGAGGATCGTTAGCACAAGAGGGCTTGAAACGCGAAGGGAATCAGGCGGCTACGGTCGAGCGGCCCTTGGCCTGGGTCAGGAGCGAGACCACCACCAGGACCACGAAGCCGAGCGGGATCGTGACGATGGCGGGCTGACTGAAGGGCACGAGGGCCGTGGTCGGATCGAGGCCGTACACGTCCTTGTACGCCTGGGCGCTGAGGAGGATCCAGCCCAGCGACGACAGCATGCCCACGATGATGGCCGCGGTGATGCCCTGCTTGGTGGTCTTCTGCCAGAACAGCAGCATGAGCAGCGCGGGCAGGTTGGCCGACGCCGCGATGTTGAACGCCCAACCGACCAGGAAGTTCACGTTCATCTTGGCGAACACGATGCCGAGCGCCATGGCGAGCACGCCCACGCACGCGGCCGCGATCTTGGCCGACTTGACCTTGCGCATGTCGTCCATCTGCATCTTGAAGAAGTTGGTCATGAGGTCGTGCGCCACGGCGCCCGAGGCCGCCATGATGAGACCCGAGACCGTGCCGAGCACGGTGGTGAAGGCCACCGCGGACAGCACCGCGAACAGGAACGAGTTGAAGGTCTTGGCCAGCAGGGGGGCCGACATGTTCGAGTCGGTCACGTCGAGCCCACCGCTGGTCATGGCGCCGAGGCCCAGGTACAACGTGAGCACGTAGAAGAAGCCGATGGCCGCGATGCCGACCACGGTGCTCTTGCGGGCGCTGACCTGATCCTTGACCGTGTAGTAGCGGATGAGGATGTGCGGCAGCGAGGCGGTGCCGCAGAAGAGCGCCAGCATGAGCGACAGGAAGTCGAGCTTGTCGGTCCACTTCTCGGAGCGCACCTTCGAGAACGTGGGGCTGGAGCCCGGCGCCATGAAGTCCTTGCCCATGGTCGGCTTCTGGAAGTAGACGGTGGTCGTGGTGCCCTCGGCGTCGACGACCTTCTCGTTGCCCCACAGGACGACTTCGGAGTCCTGCAGCGTGGTGAAGAACTCGAAGGGACCCACGGGACCGGTCTCCTTGACGCCGCCGGGCAGCTTGGAGACATAGCCCACCGGGACCAGGTCACCCTGGCCCTCGCCCTTGCCGCGGGGCAGACCGTTGGCGAACTTGGCGCCGTCCTTGTTCACGGCCAGCGTCTGGGCCTCGGACAGCAGCTCGCCGTCCTTCTTCCAGACCGTGACCACGCCCTTGGCGTCGCGCACGCGAACGAACTTGGCGGTGGTCTTGGCCCACGCGCCCTCGTTGGGGAGCACCTCGACGCCCGCGGCGCCGGTGACCTCGGCGATCGGGACGCCGGTGCGCATGGTGCGGCCGCCCTCGGCGTCGGCCGTGGAGAAGCCGCGGAACATGAGGAGCACGACGATGAACAGGCACAGCGTGACGAGCAGCGAGCCCTTGATGAACTGGACCCACGTGGTCGAGACCATGCCGGCGGTGACGACGATCAGGGTGACGATGGTGCCCACGACCAGGACGCCCACGTAGTGGGGGAAGCCCAGCAGGGGCTGGACCAGGGCGCCGGCGCCCACCATCTGCGGGATCAGGTAGAAGCAGCTGACGACCAGCGTGCTGATGGCGGCCGAGAGCTTGATGCCGCGCGAGTTGAACTTGTTGTCGAGCGCGTCGGCGAACGTGTAGCGCCCCAGGCGCTTCAGCGGCTCGGCGATGATGAAGAGCGCGACGATCCAGCCGGCGAGATAGCCGATGGAGTAGAGGAAGCCGTCGTAGCCGAAGAACGCGATCATGCCGCAGATGCCCAGGAACGACGCGGCCGACAGGTAGTCGCCGGCGAAGGCGACGCCGTTCACGAACCAGGGGATGTTGCCCCCGGCCGCGAAGTAGCCCTGGGCCGACTTGGCCTTGGCGCCCAGGTAGAAGCTGATGAAGAGCACGGCACCGGCGAAAAAGAGGAAGACCAGCACCGCCATGACGGAGGTTTCGTGAATCATTTCGTCCCCCCGACGCTCGGCTTGCGGCTCATCTTCATGTAGAGGAGCGCGAGCAGCATGGCCGCCGCGATGAGGGCGAAGCCATAGATGATCGACAGGTTGACCCCGCCCATGAACGGGCTGCCGATGACGGTGGGCCAGAACGCGCTGAGGGCCATGAAGCCCGCGTAGAACAGCACGTAGACCAGGAACAACCACAACGCGATCTTCGTGTTGTAGGCCACCAGCGCGGCGTCTTCACGCTCACGCGGTGCGTCGGACTTGAAGTCAAGGCCGCCCATGATTCCCCCTCTAGGTAGGTTGTACGCAACCAGGCACCCGGAAACCCCGCGCGACATTAAACGTTAAACCGGGATCCTGGCAAGATGGAAAGCGGGGGCCTCGACTAACGTCGCGCCAACAGGCGCAGGAGGCCGTCGAGGATGGTGAGGGGGTGCGGCGGGCACCCCGGCACGAACAGGTCGACGGGCACGAAGGCCGCGGCGCCGTCGTGCTGCTCCGGGTGGCCCGCGAAGGGCCCGCCGCTGATCGCGCAGGCGCCGACCGCGATCACGATCTTCGGAGTGGGCACGGCCTCCCAGGTCTTCAGCAGCCCGAGCCTCATGTTCTGGGTGACCGGGCCCGTGACGAGCAGGCCGTCGGCGTGGCGGGGCGAGGCCACGAACTGGATGCCGAAGCGGCCCAGGTCGAACACGATGGTGCCGAGCACGTTCACGTCGGCCTCGCAGGCGTTGCAGCCCCCCGCGCTCACCTGGCGCAGGCGCAGCGAGCGCCCGAAGAGCCGCAGCGCCTCGCGGTCGAGCGCCCGGGCCACTTCGAGGGTAGCGCCGTCGGTCACCAGCGCCTCGCGGGTGCGCGTGGCCAGGCGGTAGTCGGTGGTGAAGCGGAGCGCCCCCGTGGGGCACGCGGCGGTGCACTCGGTGCAGAAGAGGCAGCGGCCCAGGTCGATCGCGGCGGGCGCGCCGGTCACGGGGTCGGGGCGAACCGCGTCGGTGGGGCAGGCGTCGGCGCAGGCCCGACAGCCCGCGGGGCACCTGGACGCGTCGAGCTCGGGCCGGCCCCGGAAGCGGTCGGGGAGCGTGGGCTCGGCCTTCGGGAAGGGGATGGTGCGCCGGCCCTGGCGCAGGCGGGCACGCACGATGTCGAACATGACGCCCCTCCCCGTTACAGGTCGTGTCCGCAGTACGACAGGTTGAAGCTCTTGTTGTTGAGGGGGAAGTCCGAGATCTGGCCGTTTCGCAGCGCGAGCGCCAGCCCCGTCCAGTTGTGGAGCGAGGGGTCGACGAGCTTGTACGCGGCGAAGCGACCCTCGGGATCGGTGACCGCCACGTGGCAGATCTCGCCGCGCCAGCCTTCGACCAGCGCCACGACCAGGCTGTCGGGCGCCAGCGCCGGCGCAGCGCCCGGGTCGGCCCGCACGGGGCCCTCGGGCAGCCCGGCCAGCTGCTGCTCGAGGAACGCCACCGAGGTCTTGATCTCGTAGTACCGGACCAGGGCGCGCGCGAACACGTCACCCGTGCGCCAGATCGAGGGCGCCACGGGGTGCCGCGCGTACACGCCGGCCGGGTGATCGGTGCGCACGTCGCGCTCGAAGCCGCAGGCGCGCGCCGCGGGCCCGACCAGGCCCAGGCGCTCGCAGTCGTCGGGCGAGACCACGCCGCAGCCCTCGAAGCGCCCCGCCACCGAGGCCGTGTTCCAGAGCAGCTTGGCCGCGGACTGCACGCCCTCGTAGATGCGCGCGAGCCGCTGCACCACGTCGGCCGCGCGGGCGGCGTCGACGTCGAAGCCCACGCCGCCGGGCCGCACCAGGCCGCGCCCGAAGCGGCTGCCGCAGAGGGCGGCCGACAGGTTGAGGAAGTCGCCTCGCAGCGCGCCGCAGGCCGCCGCGGTGGGCAGGAAGCCCACGTCGTTGGCCAGCGCGCCGAGGTCGCCCGTGTGGTTCGCCAGGCGCTCGAGCTCGAGCGCCACGCCGCGCAGGGCCTCGGCGCGCGCGGGCACCGTGACGCCGCCGAGGGCTTCGAGGGCCTGGCAGTAAGCGGTCGCGTGGCCGATGGTCGTGTCGCCCGCCGCGGTCTCGATCTGGACCAGCGCGCGCTTGCCGGGCCCGCCCACCAGCGCGCGCTCGATGCCGCGGTGCTGGTAGCCGAGCGAGATCTCGAGGTGCAGCACGCGCTCGCCGTGGCACTGGAAGCGGAAGTGGCCGGGCTCGATGACGCCCGCGTGCACGGGCCCCACGGCGACCTCGTGCACCTCCTCGCCCGCGAGGCCGAAGAAGTCGGCCTCGCCGACGCCGCCCTTCGGGAAGCGGAGGGGCTTCGGCCAGGGGTGCCCCTCAGCGCGGAGCCCGAACTGCTCGACCACGTCGCGCTCGAACGCGTTGGCTTGCGGGAGGTCGGGCGTCAACGAGGGCCAGGCGTCGCGGACGTGCGTCGAGAGCACGCCCAGGGTTCGGCGCGCGTCGTGGGCCAGCACGGCGAAGAGCCGCACCTGCCCCTCGGGCGCCGGCACGCCGAAGAAGGCCGCCAGGCGCCCGCCCTCCCCCGCCAGGCGGAGCGCCTCGGCGCGGAAGGCTTCGACCGGCAGCGCAGCCACGTCGGCCAGCCGGACCACCTGCCCATTGCGAAGCACGGTCTCGCGGCTCATGGCGTGGCTCCGATGACCGCCGCGGCCTGTTCCAGGACGGCCTGGAACGGCGCGGGCATCCACAGTCCGAGCCCCAGGAGCACGAGCAACGGACCGAGGACCAGCAGCCCCTCGACCGCGCTCGGCCGCTCGGGCGGCGGCGCCGCATCGCTGGTGCCCCAGGCCATCGAGAGCGCGTAGCGGAGCGCGCCCACGAAGACCGCGCCGAGCCCGGCCAGGAAGAGCACGAGCGTCACGATCGACCCGCTCGCGACGGCCGCGCGGGCGATCTGCAGTTCGCTCATGAACACCGCGAAGGGCGCCATGCCGATCAGGGCCAGCAGGCCGCCGAGGAGCCCCAGCCCCCAGAGCGGCCGGGAACGCAGCGTGCCGCGCAGCACGCCGAGGTCGTGGGAGCCGTAGGCCTGGCCCAGCCGGCCGGCGGCCGAAAAGGCCAGGGTCTTGGCCAGCGAGTGGTTGGCCATGTGGAAGAGCGCGGCGAAGGTGCCGAGCCCCCCGAGCCCCAGGCCCAGGGTGACGATGCCCAGGTGCTCGACGCTGGAGTACGCGAGCAGGCGCTTGACGTCGCTCTGCAGCAGGATGAACGCGGCGGCCACCAGGATGGACGCCAGCCCGAAGATCACGAGCAGCTCGCGCCCCCAGCCCGCCTGGCCCGTGGCGCCCTCGACGAGGGGCAGGTAGCGCATGATGCAGTACAACGCGGCGTTCAGCATGAACCCCGAGAACAGGGCCGACACCGGCGCCGGCGCCTGGCTGTGGGCGTCGGGCAACCAGCTGTGCATGGGCGCGAGCCCGGCCTTGGTGCCGTAGCCGACCAGGACGAAAAGGAACCCGGCCTTCACGGTGGTGGGATCGAGCGCCGCCGCGTGCTCGCGCAGGCTGGTCCAGAGCAGCGCCTCGGCCGGGTCGAGCCCGAGGGGCACCGCCGAACGGGCGACCAGCAGGGTGCCCATGAACGCGAGCCCCACGCCCACCGAGCAGATGAGCAGGTACTTCCACATGGCCTCGAGCGACTCGGACGACACGTGCAGGCAGATGAGGAACGCCGTGAGCACGGTGGTCGCCTCGATGCCCACCCACAGGATGCCCAGGTTGTTCGACAGCAGCACCAGGATCATGGCGGCCAGGGCGCCCGCCCAGAGCGCCCCGAACTGCCGGGCCTTCGACCGGGTCCAGTCGGCGGCGGCGCTGGCGTGGCCGAAGTACCCGAAGGCGTAGACCGTGCACAGCAGGTAGACGACGACCAGCAGCAGGAGGTTGTACGCGGAGAGAGGGTCGAGGAACAGCCACGACGCAGCGGCGAACAGGGGGCCCCGCGTGAAGACCAGCCACGACGCGAGCCCGGCCAGCGCCGCCACCAGCGCGCCGCTCGCCGCGAGAACAGCCAGCACCGCCCGCGGCGACCAGAGCACCAGGCACGCCAGCGCCGTGGCGAAGGGCACCGCGAGCAGGGCGATGAGGAGGAGCGCTCCGTCCATTCGCGGTCAGCCTTTCAATCTGCTGAGCCGGTCGGTGTCGATGTGATGGAACTCGCGGTTGATGTGGTACGTGGCGATGCCCATCACGAACAGGGCGACGTAGGCGTCGAGCAGGATGCCGAACTCGACCAGGAACGGCAACTCGCCGACCAGCGCGACGCCGAACAGGTAGATGCCGTTCTCGAACACGAGGTAGCCCATGGCCTGGGTCAGCGCCTTGCGCCGGCTGACGATCAGGAAGAGCCCCACGAAGGCCGTGAAGAGCGCCACCGGCACCAGCAGGCGCGACGCGGCGTCGAGGTCGGCGAGCGAGAAGCGGCTGCCCATCCAGACGGCCACGGCGAAGGCCGCGAGGCCCACCACCAGCGACAGGCCCACCCCGACGAAGGGTTCGACCTCGCGCGAGACGCCCGTGCGACGCAGCGTGCGCATGAGCAGCCAGGGGAACACGACGCCCTTGACCGCCCCGGCGGCCAGCCCGAACGCCACCGCCCAGGCCGACAGGCCCGACGCCCAGGCCAGCAGCGGGTACAGGCCGATGGCCAGGCCCTGCACGACCATGGCCCGCACCAGGCCGCCCATGCGGCTGGACGAGAGCAGCGCGAGATCGGTGAGGACGATGCCCACCGCGAACAGCTCGGCCGTCGTCGACATGGCGCTACCTCACCAGGAAGACGAGCGCCAGGGCCGCCATGGCCCCGGCCCCGAGCAGGAGGTGGGGAACGCGCAGCAGCTTCTGGCGCGCCATGGTGGACTCGACGACGCCGATGATCACGGCGAGCACGGCCATGCCGCCGAGGAACGCCGCCCCGTCGAGCCAGGGCTGCCCCGTCCGCACCGGCACGGCCACGTTGACGACCAGGGCCGAGAGGATCCACAGCTTGAGGGCCGAGCCGTACAGCACGAAGGCGAAGTCGGGGCCGCCGTGGTCGAGCACCATGACCTCGTGAATCATGGTGAGCTCCAGATGCGTGGTCGGATCGTCGACCGGGATGCGTGCGTTCTCGGCCAGCACGACCACGAAGAGCGCCACCGCGACCAGCGCGAGGGAGGCGCCCTGGGCGCCCCACGCCGCCGAGGTCACGCCGCCGAACAGGCCCGACAGCGAGAGCTCGCCGCTGACCCGCGCGAGGGCCCCGAGGCACAGGAAGAGCGCGGGCTCGGCGAGGGCCGAGAACTGCACCTCGCGGCTGCCGCCCATGCCCTCGAAGGCCGAGCCCGTGTCGAGCGCGGCCAGCACGGTGAAGAAGCGCGCCAGGGCCCACAGATAGGCGAAGAGGACCACGTCGCCGCCGAAGGCCGCCGGGGCGTCGAGGCCCGCGGCCGGCAACAGGAACAGGGCCACCAGCCCGGCCGCCAGCCCCACCATGGGCCCGACCCGGAAGATCGACGTCGTGGTGCGGCTGTAGACGGCGCCCTTGTGCAGCAGCTTCCAGAGGTCGTAGTAGGCCTGCAGCAACGGCTGGCCCGTGCGCCCCGCGAACAACGCCTTGGTGCGGTTGATGAGGCCGAACAACAGGGGCGAGAGCACGAGGCCGAGGGACGGGAGGACGAGGGAGGCCGGCTGCATGGCCTACTCCAACTTCCAGAGGAGGAGCGCCGAGATCGTGAGCACGATGTACAGGACGTACACCTGCACGCGGCCCTGCTGAAGCGCACGCAGGCGTGCCAGCGCCCCTTCGAGCCCGGCGAAGAGCGGCCGGAAGAGGCTCTCGCTGGCCAGGTCGGGGGTGTGCGTCTCGAGCGAGGCCTCGGACGGGAACAGCGTCTCGGGGGCCTTCAGGTGCACGCGCGTGTGAAGCGCCCGCTGGAAGAGGCGCAGGAGCGGCTGGGCGAACGACGAGGCCGTGTACTGCATGCGGGCCGTGGGCGCCACGTAGCCGCAATCCCAGGTGCCGGCCTGTCCCACGACGCGGCGCGACAGCAGCCGACGCCGGAGCAGGGCGAGCGCGCCCACCAGGCCGAGCAGCGCCAGCGAGGCGACGGACGAGACGGTCAGCCAGCGCGCGGGCTCGACGAGCAGCGGGGCGACGTCGGAGAGCGGGAGCCCGGTCACGGTCGCCACCACGCCGCCGAGCCGGGGCACGACCAGGGGCGCGCCCAGGCCGAGCAGTCCGCACGCCGCGGCCAGCGCGAGCATGGGCAGGCGCATCGCGGGCCCGGGGTCGTGGGCCTCGACCTGGGTGCGGGGCTCACCGAGGAAGACGATGCCGTAGGCCTTGGTGAAGCAGGCGGCGGCCAGGCCCCCGATGAGCGCCAGGCCGGCCAGGACCGCGAGGGCCGGCACGACCACGGCGGGCGAGGAGGCGCCGGCCCCGCGGAACGCCCCCACGTAGACCAGGAACTCGCTGACGAAGCCGTTCAGGGGCGGGAGGCCGCAGATGGCGACGGCGCCCACCAGGAACGCGAACGACGTCTGCGGCATGCGCTTCGACAGGCCGCCCAGGCGCTCGAGGTCGAGCGTGCCCGTGGCGTGCAGGACCGCGCCCGCGCCGAGGAAGAGCAGCCCCTTGAAGAGGGCGTGGTTGATCACGTGCAGCAGGCCCCCGCCGAAGCCCGTCACCATCAGGAAGGTCGAGCCCGTGGACCACCCGAGCAGGCCCACCCCCAGCCCCAGCGCGATGATGCCGATGTTCTCGACGCTGTGGTAGGCCAGCAGTCGCTTGAGGTCGTGCTGCGCGAGCGCGAGCAGCACGCCGAGCACACCCGAGGTGAGGCCGACGCCGATCAGGAGCCAGCCCCACCAGAGCGGCGGGGGTCCGAGCAGCGAGACGACGCGGACCAGTCCGTAGATGCCGGTCTTGATCATCACGCCCGACATGACCGCCGACACGTGGCTGGGCGCCGCCGGGTGCGCCTCGGGCAGCCACACGTGGAAGGGCATGAAGCCCGCCTTGGCGCCGAACCCGACCACGGCCAGCAGGAACCACGCGCCGACCGACGCCGGGGCCAGGGCGGCCGCCTGCCCGAAGCGGTCGAACTCGAGCGAGCCCGCCGCGTGGCCGATGAGCAGGAACATGGCCAGCAGGAAGGCCGTGCCGAGGTGGGTGGCGACCAGATAGAGCCAGCCGGCGTCGCGCGCGCTCTGCTTCTCGTGGTCGTGGACCACCAGGAAGAACGAGGTCAGCGACATGGTCTCCCAGGCCACCAGGAAGACGAGCGCGTTCTTCGCCACCACGACCAGCACCATGCTGGCCACGAGCAGATCGAACCACAGCCAGGGCGCCCCCGCGAGCCGACCCGGGCGGCGGGCATCGAGGTACTCGGTCCCGTAGATCGCGGCCAGGAGCGACAGGCCGAGGATGGGCAGCAGGAAGAAGGCCGACAGCGCGTCGGCGCCGAGCGAGACGGCCCCGTAGGCTCCCCACGACCAGCGCAGCGTCTCGGCGCCCGGGTCGCCGAGCCAGCCCACGGCGCTGACGAGCCCGAGGCCGCAGCCGACCACGGCCGCGCCGGCCCCCACGAGCGTGGCGGCCCGCGGCGCGCGGCTGAGGGCCAGGGCCGACGCCCCTCCGAGCACCAGGACCCCGATCGAGAGCAAGAGCAGCGTCATGAAACCCCGCCAGGCGGAAGGCTCACGAATTGGCGCAGGTATTGAACCTGCCGGGGCCGGTTGTCAAATGCTATGTGTGGGGAGTGCGCAGCTTCGTGAAGAACTCGGCGAACTCGAGGGGCAGGGGGAACACGATGGTGGTGTTCTTCTCGACGCCGATCTCGGTGAGGGTCTGGAGGTAGCGGAGCTGCACCGAGATGGGCTCGGCGGCCATGTTGTGCGACGCCTCGACCAGCTTGATCGAGGCCTGCAGTTCGCCGTCGGCGTGGATGATCTTGGCGCGCTTCTCGCGCTCGGCCTCGGCCTGCTTGGCGATGGCGCGCCGCATCTCGTCGGGCAACTCGACCTGCTTGACCTCGACCAGCGACACCTTGATGCCCCAGGGGTCGGTCTGCTTGTCGAGGATGGCCTGCAGGCGCTGGTTGATCTGCTCGCGGTCCGAGAGCAGGTCGTCGAGCTCGACCTCGCCCAGCACCGAGCGCAGGGTGGTCTGGGCGAGCTGCGAGGTGGCGTGCAGGTAGTTCTCGACGGTCACCACGGCCCTGCGGGCGTCGACCACGCGGAAGTAGCACACCGCGTTCACGTTCACGGCCACGTTGTCGCGCATGATGACGTCTTGTGGCGGGATCTCGAGGGTGACCACGCGCAGGTCGACCTTGACCATCTTGTCGATGGGCCAGAAGACCACGATGAGACCCGGGCCCTTGGGCTCGGGCAGCAGGCGTCCCAGGCGGAAGATGACGCCCCGCTCGTACTCCTTGACGATGCGCAGCGTGTTCACCAGGTAGTAGACGGCGAAGACGACGATGGCGATCAGCGTGTAGAGGCTCATGCTCGGAACTCCTTCGACTCGATCGGCTCGGGTTCGACGGTCAGCAACAACCCGTCGACGCGTCGCACCACGACGCGGGCGGGAGGCTCGAGGACGACAGCGGAGTTGGTGCACGCGCGCCAGAGCTCACCCTCGACGAAGATCAGCCCTTCGGGGGCGAGCGCCCGCTCGACGGTGCCCACCTGCCCCACGAGGCCCTCGGCGCCGGTGACCGCGCGCCGGGAGTGGGCCTTCAACGCCAGCCGGCCGAGGAAGACGATCAGCAGCGTGAAGGGCAGCACCAGGGCGACGATCTCGGCCAGGGGGATGCGCATCTCGGGGATGGGTCCTTTCACGAGGATGGCCGCGCCGAACGCGAGCGCGATGGCGCCGCCCACGCCGAACACGACGAACCCCGGCACGAAGACCTCGACCGCCAGCAGGCCGAGACCGCCCAGGATCAGGACGACGCCCACCGCGCTGATGGGCAGGAACGAGAACCCGACGAGCGACAGCACCAGGCAGAGCGCGCCCGCGACGCCGGGGACGACCGCCCCCGCGTGGGTGATCTCGACGTACAGGAGGGCGACGCCCGCGAGGGCGAGCAGGAAGGCCAGCATGGGTTCGGCCAGGAAGAGCAGGAGCCGCTGGCGCGCCGTGGGCTCGAGGCGGCGCAGCGTGGCGTCCGCGAGCGCGAGCACGGTCGGGGCTCCGTCGAGCCGCGCCAGGGTGCGCCCGTCGAGCAGGCGGACGAGATCCGGGGTGTCGCGCGCGACCAGGTCGACGAGATCGGCGTCGACGGCCTCGGTGCACGTCCAGCTGCGGTTCTCGGTGATGGCGCGGGTGGCCTCGTCGGGGTCGTGGCCGCGCCCGGCCGCGGTCGCGCGGAGGAACGCCAACGAGTCGTTGGTCGTCTTCTCGAGCAGCGTGGGGTCGAGGTCGTCGGCCTTCACCGGGAAGATGCCGCCGATGGCCAGCACGGGGTGGGCCGCGCCGGTGGTGGTCCCGTCGGCCATGGCCGCCACGTCGCCGGCCATCAGCAGGAAGAAGCCGGCCGAGGCCGCGCGCGCCCCGGCGGGCCCGACCAGCACGGCGACCGGGACCGGGCTGGCCAGCACGCCCTGCACCATGGCGCGCATGGAGCTCTCGAGCCCTCCGGGCGTGTCGAGCTCGAGCACGAGCAGATCGGCAGCCGACTCGCGCGCCTCGGCGAGCGCATCGGCCAGGATCTCGGCCTGCACCTCGTGGATGGGGCCCTCGAGGCGCAGCGTGAGGACCTCGGCGGCGCTCGCCCCGGAGGGGACGAGGAGCAGCGACAGGCCGAGCACGGCCACCGCGCGATTCATGAGCACCTCCCGTCGACGGCCTCGATCTTTGGCCATCGAGCGGTTCGGATCAACCCGATTCGCCCGATCGCGCCCGGGGCTCACGCCGTTTGTTGCGCCCGGCGGCCCGTTTCACTAGGATGGTGCGGAATTTGTCCCCGGGGGAAGGTCTCCATGAAACAGGCTTGGCTGGTCCTGCTGGTCGCGAGTGCCCTGGTCGCGTGCGGTGGAAGCGGCTCCGACGACACGGGAATCGACGACACGATCGACGCGGGCAACGACACGCCCGACGTGGAGGAGGAGGTCGTCGTCAAGGAGTGCACCAAGGCCGACGACTGCCTGGCCGTGCTGGGCGCCGCCGACCAGTGCGAAGACCTCATCTGCGACGAGGCCGACTGGACGTGCAAGCGCGCCCCCAAGGAGGTCGGCACCAAGTGCAGCGACGGCGACCCCTGCACCAAGGGCGACGCCTGTGACGCGGCGGGGGCGTGCCTGGCCGGTGCCGACGAGTGCGAGTGCCGCGCCGACCTGCAGTGCCTCTCCAAGGAAGACGGCGACCTCTGCAACGGCACGCTCAAGTGCGACGTCAGCAACCTGCCGTTCAAATGCGTGCTCGACACCACCACGGTGGTCACCTGCCCCCACGCCGCCGACACGACGTGCGCCACCAACGAGTGCGACCCGGGCACCGGCGAGTGCTCGCTCACGCCCGTGACCAACGGCACCGGGTGCGACGACGGCGACGTGTGCACCGGCCCCGACACGTGCCAGGCCGGCGCGTGCCTTGGCACCGAGCTCGGCTGCGAGTGCACCGACGACCTCGACTGCCTGCCCTACGACGACGGCGATCTGTGCACCGGCTATTACATCTGCGACACGGCCGCCCTGCCCTACACGTGCATCCTGGCCGCGGGCTCGACCGTCACCTGCCCCACGACCAACGACACCGACTGCATGAAGAACCAGTGCGAGCCGGCCACCGGAGGCTGCGCGCTGGCGCCCGCCGAGACCGGAACGGTGTGCGACGACGGCAACTTCTGCACCGACGACGACGGCTGCGCCATCGACGGCGACACGGGCGACGGCGTGTGCAAGGGCGGCAAGCCGCGCGACTGCACCGACGGCAACGTGTGCACGAACGACGGCTGCGACAAGTTCGCGCAGAAGTGCACGTACGTCTTCAACAACGGCCCGTGCGAAGACTACAACAAGTGCCTCGACGGCGACACGTGCCAGTTCGGCATGTGCCTGGGCGGCAACAACCCGAAGAGCTGCAACGACAACGACGCCTGCACCACCGACTCGTGCGAGACGACCACCGGGTGCAAGCACGTGGCCAAGGACTGCAGCGACGGCGACGTGTGCACGGTCGATCTCTGCGACGCAGCCACCGGCGCCTGCACGTACAAGCCGTTCCTCTGCGGCGACGGCGACCTCTGCACGACCGACTCGTGCGAGCCGGGCGTGGGCTGCGTGTTCGCGCCCAAGGCCTGCGCCGACGGCGACCTCTGCACGACCGACGCCTGCCGGCCCGACAACGGCGCGTGCGAGCACGCTCCCGTGGTCTGCACCGACGACGACCCTTGCACCGACGACGCCTGCGACGGCGCGACCGGGCTCTGCGCGTCCGCTCCCAAGGACTGCGCCGATGGCGACGCGTGCACGGCCGACGCCTGCGACTCGCTCCTGGGCGACTGCACGAACACGCCCGTCGCGGTCGATGACGGCGAGGTCTGCACGGTCGACTCCTGCGACCCGGCCACGGGCGACATCACGCACGCGCCGAAGGACTGCAGCGACGGCCTGCCGTGCACCACCGACGTGTGCGACCCCCTGACCGCCGAGTGCTCGAACCCGGCGGTGCCCATCGACGACGCCGACGCCTGCACGACCGACGCCTGCGACCCCGACACGGGCGTGGTGTCGCACGTGGCCAAGGATTGCGGTGACGGCCTGGCGTGCACCCTCGACGCATGTGATCCCCTGACGGCCGAGTGCTCCAATCCGCCCGTCCTCTGCGACGACCTCAACGTCTGCACCCTCGACGGGTGCGACCCCGCCGACGGCGCGTGCGTCTTCGACGACGCGGCGGCCGACGGCGGCCCGTGCGACGACGGCTACGACTTCACGGCCGGCGACGCCTGCGCCGCGGGCGAGTGCCTAGGGCTCGTGACGGCTCCGGCCTCCACGTTCCGGGTCGCCTCGGTGCAGATCGAGGCGCCGGCGTTCGTCTACGATCTGGGCCAGGGCCCGGTCGACCTGAACGACGCGCTCGGGGCCCTCGTGTCGTCGCTGCTCGGCCCCGACGGCTACGGCGAGTCCATCCTCGTCTTCTCGCCCCTGCCCCCGGTGTTCAGCTTCGACCGCGGCACCCTGGCGCAGGGTCGCGGCGCCTGCCTCTACGACGGCGACCTGGCGGCCACGCATTGTGGCATCCTGCCGGCCTCGCCGGTCGCCGCCTCGGGCCCCGTGGCCTACGACGACGAGGGTGCCTGCAGCGACGACCCCCTCGTCGAGGCGCTCTGCTACCGCGCCCCCGAGACCGACGCGGCGCCCGTGCCCCTGCCCGTGTTCGACCTGCAGGCCGTGACCTCCTGGACCACGGGGCACTTCGACGGCACGTCCACGACCACGGTCGAGGCCCTCGACGGCTACCTGCTGGCGTTCGTGGCGTCGGCCGACCTGGCCGCCCTGCCCCTGAAGGACGACACCCTCGGCCTCGACATCATGGCCTCCGACGCGCTCGTGCACCTCTCGCCCGAGGTCTTCGACGGGGTCGAGGGCTTCTGGCTGCGCGTGCGCTTCGCGGCCCACGCGGTGGCCGCCTACCCCGCAGGCGCGGGCTGCAACGCCGACGGGGCCGCCTGCGACGACGCCAGCCTCTGCACCAACGACTCCTGCCACGCCCTCACCGGCGACTGCGTGTACGCCGCCATCGACGGCATCGACGACGGCGCACCCTGCACGGTCGACGCCTGCGACCCGGCCACGGCCGCCATCACCCACGACCCC
>CAZBRS010000023.1:0-33858 GCA_964494475.1 uncultured Myxococcales bacterium
TCCGTGCTCCGGGCGCTGCCGGCCGCCAGCCTGCCCCCCGGGCTCGTGCACCGGCTGGCGGCCGCCCTCGCGCGCGGCGGCGACCACGAGGCCGCCGCCACCCTGCTCGCCGGCGAGAGCGCGCGCCTCGGACCCACCGCTCTGGCCGGCTCGCTGCAGGCGGCCTCGGTGCGAGCCGCCGTGCGAGCCCAGGTCGACGCGTCGCGCGCCGCCCTCGACCTCAGCGACATCGACGAGGCGCGCGACGCCCTGAAGGCCGCCCTCGACCTGCCCGGCGTGACCGCCGTGCTGCCCGACGGTGGCGACGCCGAGCGACGCATCCACGGCTTCGCGGCCTGGGACGAGAAGGGCATCCTCGCCGAGCTGAAGGGCGCCACCCAGGCCATCGAGGCCGCCCTCGCCGCCTCCGTCAAGGCCGGAGGCGCCGCCCTCTGGCAGGCCTGCCAGAGCGAATGCGACCAGGCCGCGGCCGACTGCCGCGCGGTCTTCGTCGATCGCGGCGCCTGCGCCGCCGTCGAGGGCAACTGCACCGCCGGCTGCGCCACGGGCTCACCGCGCCTGCCCACCGCCGACCTCCGGGGCGCGGCGGGCAGCGAGGGGTGGTGGAGGGCCGTGCTGGGGAAGTGAGGCGGAGGGGGCGTCACGCCTCTCCCTCGGGGCCCTCACCCCCTGACCCCATCGCCCGGAAACCTCACCCCCTGACCCCATCGCCCGGAGACCTCACCCCCTGACCCCCTCTCCATCAAGTGGAGAGGGGGCGCTATTGCGGGCGCGCGGCGCAGACGGCTCTGCGGTGGGAGCATTCCAGCATACGGCGCGGCCGAAAGGAGGCCGAACCCGAGAAATCGGCGGCTACGCTTCCTGGAAATAGTCGGCGTCGATACGCTTCACTTGGTACGAAGCCACGGCGGACACTCCAACGTCGTGCTCAATCATGTACTTCGAGAGAGAATCTCCGTCGATGAGGACGATCTTGGTATCGATGCGCGAGGCGAACTCATGCGCTTCTTTGGTAAAACCAGACGTCGTGATGAGAATTCCCTTTCGGGCTCGATGACCCTGCAATGCACCCGCGAACTTCTGCACTTCCGGCCTGCCGACCGGGTTCTCCCACCTCTTTGCCTGGATGTAGATGGTGTCGAGCCCGAGCCGATCTTCCTTGATGATGCCGTCGATTCCTTCGTCCCCGCTCTTTCCGATCGCGCGCCCCGCGTCGGCGCGGCTACCGCCGTAGCCCATGGCCACGAGCGTGTCGACGACGAGCTTCTCGAAGAACGACGGCGAACACGATTTCATCGTCTGAACCAACTCGGCGGCCAGCGCCGTCTTCAACTTCAGGAACGCTACCTCCAGAGCTTCTTCCGGCGTCTCGATACGCTCCGCGACAGGCGCATGGCCAAGGTCGTCGGTCTCGTGCCGCGACGCCTTGAAATCCTTGAACTCTCCGAACTGTTCCAGAAACTCCACGTCGAGCGACGACGGCTTTCTTTCAAGAACCTCGCGGCCTCGGTCCGTGATCAGGAACACACCGCGTCTGGGTGACGAGAGAAGCCCCGCCTTCTTGAGATACGTTCGAGCCCAACCGACCCTGTTATCGAGAACGGCTTGGTGACCGCTGGGGAGCAGTTCCTTCCTCTCTTCTTCGCTCAGCCCGAAGATCGCCGCCAACGACTCGATGGCTTCCCGGAGTGCGTGCTCTTCTCCATCGCCGGCGAACTTCAGGAGCGGAAGCATGAAAGCCTGGTAGTTCGGGACGGGCATCGGATTACCCCCTTGCACCGCCACTTGGCGGGCATCTTTCACGCGATATCGCGAGTCTAGCGCTACCCACCCGGCAAGCAACCGAGAACTGTCGCTCATCCAGGCGACCCGACGGCGCCTCCCCCTCCCGCGCGGCCCCCGGCGCGCGAGCGCGACCCGGGCCTCGGGTCGCGATTGGCGCCGGCCAACTCCAACGGCGCCGCGAGGCGCCTGGCGGGTGGCGGCAGTGGGGCTCTCCGCCCGGAGGCGCCGCGCCGAGTGACGGAGAGCCCCCTGCCGACGGGGCCCGCCTCCGCTTGGCCGCGCCGCTGGCCGAAAACACCAACCACCGCTGGCCGACGCCAGCGCCCCCTCTCCATCGATGGAGAGGGGGTCAGGGGGTGAGGTCGGCTCGCTCCGGGGATCACGGGATGAGGTTCATTCCCCGACGGTGAGCACCGCCGAATCCGAGATGGCCTTGATCCTCGGCGCGTACATCGCGTGCGCCGCGTGCGGCAGCACGTGGAACACCCCCGGGATCTCGGCCCTCAGGTCGTACTCGAGGCTCTGCGTGCCCTGGGGCAACCGCCCCAGGAAGTTCACGACCCGCGTGTCGCGGTACTCGCGGTTCCACCACGCGCCGTTCTCCCACACGCCGCCCGACTTCAGCTCGAGCGGCTCGGTGCCGGCGGGCTTGTAGTCCTCGAACACCAAGTACTCGTAGTCGTTGTTCGATGTGACCGTCACGCGCACGCGCAGACGGTCGCCGGAGCGGAGGGCGTCGCCCTCCTTCAGCTCGGTCTCGCGCCACACGCGCTTCTCGATCGTGCCGTGCCACGACGCGGCCTCGCCCTTGCCGGCCTCGAGGCGGTAGAAGCGACGCTCCACGGTGATGCCGTAGCCCGCGCCCTCGATGCGGGCCTCCTTCGTGAAGTACGACAGGAAGGCCCCCACGTAGGCGCGCCCGCGCCCGGCCAGCTGGATCTCGAGCCGGTGAGCCCCGGCGCCGAGCTGCTCCGCGGGCACCGTGAGGCGGGTCTCGCCCTTCAGCAGGGTCTCCTTCGTGAAGCGCAGGGTCTTCAGGGGTTCGCCGTCGAGGCGCAGCTTCACCGTCGCGTCGACGTCGAGCTCGCCCGAGGCGCGCAGGTGCAGGGCCAGGGCCTGGATGGCGCCGGCCGTGTCGCGCGTCGAGGTCCAGCGGCTCCCCTCGCGGTTCTGCACCAGCCAGCGCGCGAAGCGGTCGGCCATGGGGTCGCCGGGCTTCACGGCCAGGAACAGGCGCAGCGCCCAGGTCACCTTCTCGACGCGGTTCTGGTACCACCACCACCACCCGCTGGCCGGATCCTTGAACGACGCCGTGTCCGAGGCCTCGTCGATCCAGGCGAGGTCGCGCAGGTTCTCGGCGATGAGCGCCGCCTCGGCCCCGCGGTCCAGCTTCGCGAGGGCCAACCCGAGCATGGCCCGGGCCTGCTCCGACAGCTCGGCGCGCTCCTCGAAGAGCCCCGCCACGTCAGCCCACTTCAGGCGCCCCTCGTGGGCCAGCACGTAGGCCGCGAAGGCGCGGGTGTGCAGGTCGGTGAACCACGCCCGGTCGCGCCGGGTCTCGCGGAACGCGCGCTCCAGGCGAGCGGCGCCGCGCTGCAGGACGTTCGCGTCGACCTCGACGCCCGCCTCCACGGCGGCCCGCAGGCCGGCCAGCACGTAGGCGGTCATGTAGGGGTCCGAGTCGCCCTCCTTCCACCAGGCCCAGCCCCCGTCGGGGCGCTGGAAGTCGACCAGGCGCTGCAGCCCGGCGGCCACCACGCGATCGAGCTCGGCGCGGGTCAGCACCGGCGCTCGCTCCGGGCGCAGGGCGTCGAGGCGCCCCGAGGCCGGCAGCTCGATCTGGTCGAGCTTCAGGCCCAGGTCGTCGAGCGTGCGACGCACCAGCACGGCCGGCACGAAGCGCGACAAGGTCTGCTCGACACATCCGTAGGGGTACTCGATCAGGTAGGGCAGCGCCCCCAGCAGCACGCCCGCCAGCGTGGGCGCCACGTCGATCACGAGCGAGGGCGTCCCGGCGCGCACGTCGGCGGGCACCTCGAGATCGAGGTGTTCGGTGCCCGGCGTGCGCAGCACGGCGCCCCGCGCCACGGTCTTCTCGGCCCCGTACTCGAGCACGGGCAGGCTCTTCTTCAGCGCGTCGGACTCGTGCTCGCCCCGCGCGGTGAGCGTGACCGCCAGCGGCCCCGCCTTCAGGGCGCGCACCACGAAGTCGACCCGGGCCTCGCCGCCGGCCGGCACGTCGATCGTCCCCTTGGCGTCGGGCGCCTTCACGAGCTCGGCGCCCCCCTCGAGGGCCAGGCGCAGCGTCACGCGCTCGGGCTGCGCCAGGCGATTGGTCACGACCGCCGCCAGCGTCACCTCGTCGCCCTCGACCAGGAAGCGCGGCGTCTCGAGGCGCGCCACCACGTTCTTGACCGTGGTCACCTGCACGCGGGCGATGCCGACGCGCGAGCCGTCGTCGACGGCCAGCGCCACGCCCTCCCAGCGCGTCAGCGAGTCGGGGAAGGTGGCCTCGACCGAGCCGCGCCCCTCGGCGTCGAGCTTCAGGTAGGGCTCCCACAGCAGCGAGTCGGGGAACGACTCGCGCACGGCCACGGGGGCCTCGGCCGACGAACCCGTCGCGGCGGCCTTGTCGCCGGCCATGGACTCCATGGGAGCGTCGGCCATCATGGCCATGGGCGCCGGCGCCGCCTGGGGCATGGCACGCAGCCCCGCGCTGCCCACGGCGGACTCGGCCACGGCGATCTTCATCTTCCGGGCGCCGCCGTTGCGCGTCACGCCATAGCCCATCGCCCCGCCGGCCCCGCCCTTCGCGCCGCCAAGGTCGCCGTCCAGCCCGAGGTCGGGGTCTTCCCAACCCCAGATCGGGATCAGATCGCCCCCCCAGGGCACCAGCGGCGAGGCGTCGTACTGCCAGCCCGACAGCCACAGCTGGCCCGAGTGCGCGTCGTTCAACAGGTTCGCGCGGCGGCTGCCGTAGTAGTACTGGCGAATGTCGCCCATGGTCTCGGATTGGATGTAGAGGACCGACGCGTCGAAGGCGTGCAGCCCGATCTCGCCCTTCACGGGCCGGCCCTTGTCGTCCTTCACCGTGACCTGGAAGCGCCCCTTCTGGCGGGGCAGGTACTCGGAGCGATCGGCGGTCAGCGTGACCTCGAGCAGGTGCTCCACCGGCGGCACGAAGATCTCGCGCACGCTGCGGTGCACGCGGCCGTCGACCACCGACAACGCCACCAGGTACACGTTGGGCACGTGCCGGGCCGTGGCCGCGAAGGTCCACACGAACCCGCTGCCCTCGGGGCTGACCCAACGCTCGTCGAGCACCTCGTTGTCGGCCTCCAGGGTCAGCCACGCGCGCGCTCCCTCGCCGGGCACGCCCACCAGCACGCGCACGTCCTCGCCCGGACGGTAGTCGCGCTTTTCGGGCCGCAGCAGCACGTCGGAGAAGCGGAAGGCCTGGGGCGCGAAGCGGCCGCCCGTCACGTGCAGGCGGTGCTCGAAGGTCACGGCCACGCCGTCCTGGCCGCGCGCCTCGAGGCGCAGCACGTACTCGCCCGCCTCGGTGGCGTGGAAGCCGTAGGCCGCCTCGCCCCGCGCGTCGGTCTCGAAGGCGCCGGTGCCGACCAGCGCCTCGGTGGGCGGCAAGGTCGCCGACACGTACTGGAGGCGGGCCAGCGTCGCGCTGCCCTTCACGGCCACGGGCACGTCGTCGGCGTTCCGTGCCAGGAAGGTCACCTCGACGTCGTCGCCTTCGCTGAAGAAGCCGGCGGGTTGGTCGACGTGCAGGTAGAAGGGCTGGCGCGTGGCCTTGACGTTGCCCGCGCCCTCGATGGTGCGGCGAGAGAGATCCGTGACCTCGGCCACCACGCGGTAGCTGTAGTCGAAGCCGCCCGTGTCGGCCGTGTCGAAGGTCACCAGGTAGCGCCCCTCGGCGTCGGTCTTGCCCTCGCCCTCGCTCACGAGCTCCTCGCCCGGCGCCGTGGGGCGCTCGTACAGCGCGCCGTAGCCCTCGCCGTACAGCCAGTCCCAGCGCGACGGCGGGCAGTACCACGACCAGAAGATGCTGCGGTACACGGTGTACTTCACGCGCGCCTCGGCCACCGGGGTGCCGAAGTAGGTGCGCGCGTCGACGTTGGCGGTCAGGCGCTCGCCCAGCCGCGCGAGCGAGGCCGACGGCGTCACCGTGACCTCGAACTCGGGCTTCTTGTACTCCTCGACGCGAAAACCAGAACCCGCCGACTGCGCCACCCAGTTGTCGTCCGAGGCGCGCTGCAGCGCGATGTTCCACGCACCCAGGTCGGCGCCCTCCTCGAGCTTCACGCTCGACGCCAGCACGCCGAACGCGTCGGTGGTCAGCACCTCCTCCTTCACCTTCTGCCCGCGCGGCGAGGTGATCTGCACGCTGAACGCCTGGCGCGCCGCCGGCGCGTAGGTGCCGTCACGGTACAGCCGCACCACGCTGCGCCACTTGACCTCGTGGCCGGGGCGGTACACGGGCCGGTCGGTGTAGGTGAAGGCCTTGGGCACGCCGCCGTCGTCGTGGTGGCGCTGCCAGGTGTTGGGGTACTGGGGCCCGAGCAGGGCGAGGCTCTTGCCCTTGCGGGCCAGCACCTGCACGCTCGATCCCGACACGTGCTCGCCCGTCAGGAAGGGGTGCACGAACTCGCCGTCGGGGTTGGTACGGCCCGCCGTGACCTTCACCTCGTACCCGTCGCGGAGCCAGCCGTGGCTCCAGAAGCTCTCGCGGACCAGCAGCTCGACCTCGGCCAGGGGCGAGCCGCGCTTCCAGTCGACCGCGGCCAGGGTCTCGTTGGCGCCCTTCGAGCGGCCGAGCAGCACGAGATCGGTGCGGATGACCACGCGCACGCTCTCGACGCCGCCGGCTGCCGCGTGCAGTACGTAGGCCCCGACCTCCTCGAGCACCTTCGGCGCGGGGATCGTGCTGCCCACCTGGAAGAAGGGCGCCTCGTCACCGTGCGCGGCGTGCTGGTCCTTGGCCGCGCGCTCGGCGCTCGCGAGCACCTTCTTGAGCGCGGCGGGGCCGCCCAGCAGCTCGACCAGATCGTTGAGCGACACGTCGGCGCTCTTCAGGCGCGGCGCGTTCTTCACGAGCTGGAACAGGTCGACGCGGTAGACCGTGAACGCGACCTGCCCCACGTTGGACGCCGACAGGCCGAGCTCGAGCGGGTCGCCGGGGTACACCAGCACCGGCGCGTTCAGGGTCAGCGACGGGTGCTTCAGCTCCTTCAGGCGGTGCCGCGCCTCCTCGGCGTAGCGACTCTTCGGGAAACGCTTGAGGAAGGCCTCGTAGCCCTTTGCAGCGCGATCGAGGTGCCCGGCCTCGTCCCACAGCTTGGCGCCCGTGGCCAGGAACAGGTCGGCGCCCTTGCCCTTGGGCGCGACCTCGGCCGCGCGGGCCAGGAGCGTCTGGGGGCTCCACTCGGCGCCGGCGTCGTAGGGCTCGCGCGGGATCGAGACGGTCCAGCCACGCGCGGCCTGCGCCTCGGCCGCGCGCCCCTCGGCGGCCTCCTGCTCGCGCACCCACTCGGGCGGCGGGCACACGGGGTTCCTGGCCAGGAACAACGCGCGGCGGTACAGGTCGTCGGCCGCCACGGCGAAGCGGCGGGCCTTCAGGTCGAGCTCGGCCACGCGCCGGAAGAGCACCAGGGCCTTGGTGCGCGCGGGCCATTCGGGCTTCCAGGGCCCCGCCACCTCCTCGTCGGTCGGCGGCGGCACCGCAGCGCCGGGAGAACAGTCGTCCGACAGCGACTGGCCGTGGCCCTGGGCGCGCGCCATCCACGAGAGCGCCGCGCCCCGCAGCGCGTCCTGCACGTCCTCGCCCCGCAGCGCCAGGGTCCGCCACACCCGCTCGCCCCGGCCCGACAGGTCGAGCAGCAGGAGCACCGCGCGCTCGTTGGCCCGGTAGGCCTTGCGCCGGTTCCGCTCCCACGTGGTCACCTGCCGCCCGTCGCGGTCCTCGGTGTCGTACGACAGCGCGCCGTCGCGCTCGTAGGCCACGCCCGGCAGCTGCTCCCACACGTGCGCCGAGGCCAGCTCGAGCCGCGCCCCGCACCACGCGCCGGGCTTCGCCGCCAGCGCGTCGTCCAGCACCTTCAACGCCGCGTCGAACTCGCGCAGGCTGACCCGGCACTGCGCCAGCAGCGCGCGCGCCTCGCAGGCGTCGTAGTCGGCCGGGCGGGCGGCCAGGAAGGCCTCGAACCCCTCGGCGGCGCGGCGGAAGTTCTGGTCGTCGAAGGCCTTCTTCGCCTCGGAGAGCGCCTTGTCGGGCTTCTTCGTGAAGCCGAGCCCCGCGTCGAGCCGCACCTCGGGCACGGCCACGGGCTGCTCGTCCTCGACGATCGACGGCAGCTCGCCGCCCCAGTAGGGCCGATAGCCCTGCATCACCTTGCCCGACCCGACCGCGGGCCAGGCCAGCACGAAGAGCGCCGCCACCGTCATGACTCGCCACCCGCGCCCCGCGACCGAACCGAATGCCTGCATGTCGACCCCCTTGGGATAGGCCATCGTATGCGATCTACGACGCGCGGGGGGCGAAAAGGTTTCATTGGCGGGGGTTCCCGTGGTATCAGGGTCGCGATCGCGCACGGGGGGATCCCTTGGACTACATCAAGCTCGCGCCCGTCAGCGACTTCGCGCGCGCCCGCTTTCGCTCGTACTCGGTGCTGGCGCGCAAAGTGGGCGTGTTCGTCGCCGACGACGGCTCGTTCGTGGCCCGCGAGGTGCGGTGCAAGCACCAGGGCGCCGACCTGGGGATGGGCAAGCTCGTGGGGTCGCGCGTCACGTGCCCTCGCCACGGGTGGGAGTACGACCTGCGCACGGGGGAGTGCACCAACATGAGCTCGCTGCCGCTTCGCTCCCACGGCCTCAAGGTCGAGAACGGGTGGATCCACGTGACCCCGGCGCCGCTGGAGGCCGAGGCGCCCCCCGAGGACGACTGGAGCAACTTGTTCAAGCTGAAGAATCCATGACCGGGCGCGTGGCGGAGACACATGCGTTCGTGGCCACCTGCGGGCGCGGGCTCGAGGGGGCGCTGGCCCGCGAGCTGACCGCGCTCGGGGCCGAGGCGGTCGAGGAGCGCGTGGCGGCGGTGGGCTTTCGCGGCAGCATCGACGCCGGGTACCGCGCCGTCTTGTGGTCGCGGGTGGCCAGCCGCGTGCTGCTGCCGCTGGCCGAGGGGTCGGTGGTCCAGGCCGACGACCTCTACGAACTGGCCAAGGCCGTCCGCTGGGAGGATCACCTGCCGGCGGGCAAGACCTTCGCCGTCGACGCCGCGGGGCGGCACCCGGCCTTCCGCGACACGCGCTTCGCCGCGCTGCGGGTGAAGGACGCCCTGGTCGACCGGCTGCGCGACCGGCGCGGCGAGCGCCCCAACGTCGACCCCGCCGCGCCCGACGTGGCGCTGCGCGTGCGCCTCGAGCAGACGCGCGCCTTCATCTCGCTCGACCTGGCGGGCGAGGGGCTGCACCTGCGCGGCTACCGCACCGAGGCCGGCGAGGCGCCGCTGCGCGAGACCGTGGCCGCCGGCCTGCTCGTCCTGGCCGACTGGCCGCGGCTGGTGACCGAGGGCCTCCCGCTGCTCGATCCCTTCTGCGGCTCGGGCACCCTGCTGATCGAGGCCGCCTGGATGGCCGCCGATCGCGCCCCCGGGCTCGATCGCAGGCGCTGGGGCTTCACCGGCTGGTCGGGCCACGAGCCGCACCGCTGGGAGGCCCTGGTGTCCGAGGCCCGCGAGCGCGCCGCCCGCGGCACGATCGGCGCCGGGCTGCTGTTCGGCTCCGACACCGACGTGTCCGTCCTGAACATCGCGTACGCCAACGCCCGGCGCGCGGGCGTGCTCGACCGCATCACGCTCGAGCACGTGGCCCTGGCCGACCGCCAGGCGCCGCTACCGCAGAACGCCCTGTGCGTTCTGCGCAAACAACAACCTCACAGGCCCGAGAATGGTGCTTCAGATGGGCCTGTAAGCCCTGCCGGCGACCCCTGCGGGCTGGTGGTCACGAACCCGCCCTACGGCGAGCGCCTCGGCGCGGGCGACGACCTGCCCGCCCTGTACGCGTCGCTGGGCGACACCCTGAAGCGCCGCTTCCCGGGCTGGCGCGCCCACGTGCTGGTGGGCGACCGCGAGCTCGAGAAGAAGGTGGGCCTGCGCCCCCGCTCGCGCACGCTCATCTTCAACGGCGCCCTCGAGTGCCGCCTGCTCGAGATCCCCATCAGCGCCGCCCCGGTGGCGGCCGGCGCGCCGTCGTGGCGCCACCGCGGGCCCTCCGAGGAGGAGCTGTCGGCGTTCACGAACCGCCTGGCCAAGGTGTGGAAGGAGCGCAAGAAGTGGGCTGCCCGCGAGGGCACGACGGCGTTTCGCGTGTACGACGCCGACCTGCCCGACTTCTCGCTGGCCATCGATCGCTACGCCGACGCCGTGCACGTGCAGGAGTACGCCGCGCCGGCCACCGTCGACCCGGAGAAGGCGGCCCTGCGCCTGGCCGCGGCCCTCGAGGTCGTGCCGGGCGTGCTCGACGTCCGGAAGGACGCCGTGTTCCTCAAGGTGCGCCGCCGCCAGAAGGGGCACTCGCAGTACGAGCGCCAGTCCGACGATCGCGCGCGGCGCATCGTGACCGAAGACGGGCTGAAGTTCGAGGTGAACCTGTCCGACTACCTCGACACCGGGCTCTTCCTCGACCACCGCCTGCTGCGCCGCCGCCTGCGCGCCGAGGCCGCCGGCAAGCAGTTCCTGAACCTGTTCTCGTACACGGGCGCCGCCACCGTGCACGCCGCCTCGGGCGACGCCGCCAGCACGCTGTCGATCGACCTGTCGAACACCTACCTCGACTGGGCCGAGCGCAACCTGCGCCTGAACAACGTGCCCCGCGGCCGCCACGAGCTGCTGCGCGCCGACTGCCTGAAGTGGCTGGCCGAAGAGACCCGCCGCTGGGACCTGATCCTGCTGGCCCCGCCCACGTTCTCGACCTCGAAGTCGATGGACGAGACCCTCGACGTGCAGCGCGACCACGTCGAGTTGCTCCGCGCCACGCTGCGCCGCCTGGCCCCCAAGGGCACGCTCTACTTCTCGATCAACCAGCGCCGCTTCAAGCTCGACGAGGCGGCGCTGCCGGGGCTCGAGATCGTCGACGTCACGGCCGAGACCCAGCCCCACGACTTCGCGCGGAACCCGCGCATCCATCGCACCTGGCGGTTTCGAAGAACGTAGATTCCTCGCCCCCCGGAACGGGTCGGCGCGCGGCCTACTCGGGCTTCGTCAGGGTCACCCGCACGTCCTGCTGCGGGAAGGGGATCTCGATGCGATGCTCACGGAAGGCCGCGTCGATGGCGTAGTTGAGGTCGCTCCGGGTGTCGTTCTTCAGGGGCACGTCGGCCGTCCAGAACAGCAGCTCGAAGTCGAGGCTGCTGGCCCCGAAGGCCACGAAGCGCACCAGGGGGGCCGGCGTCGCGAGCACGCGGGAGTGCTTGCCCGCCACGTCGAGCAGCACGCGCGTGACCAGGGCCACGTCACTTCCGTAGGCCACGCCCACCGGCACGTGGATGCGCGCGGTCTCGTCGCCGTGGCTCCAGTTGACCACGCGGCTGGCCACGAACTCGCTGTTCGGCACGATCACGGTCACGTTGTCGCGCGTGACGATGGTGGTGGCGCGCGCGCGGATCTCGTCGATGCGGCCCTCGAGGTCGCCCGCGTCGACGTAGTCGCCCTTCTTCACGGGTCGCTCGAACAGGATGATGAGGCCCGAGATGAAGTTCGACGCGATGTTCTGCAGGCCGAAGCCGATCCCGATGCCGATCACGCCGGCGAAGAGCGCCAGGGCCTGCATGCCGATGCCCACGTACTCGAGGCCCAGGGCCACGCCCGCGAACAGGATGACGTAGCGCACGACCGACGCCACGGCGTGCTGCACGCCCTGGTCCCAGGTGAAGTAGGGGAACACCTGACGCTGGAGCCAGATCCCCACCAGCCGGTTCGCGAGCATCGTGAGCACGAGCACGCCCACCAGGCTGGCCAGCGCCGCGAGCGTGACCTCCTTCTCGCCCAGGACGAAGAGCGGCGCGGTGATCACCTCGCCCAGGCGCTCGAAGCCCGAGACCGTGCCCCACACCTGGGTGAGCGCCACCACCGCCACCGCCAGCCACAGGGTCACCGCGGCCACGCTGTACGACGCGAACAGCACGGGCCGGAGCCAGGCGCGAAGGGTGGGTCGGCGGCGGATGGGCGCGAGCGTCCAGCGCCCCAGGAAGATCGAGCCGGTCAGCGCCAGGATCAGCAGCGCCACCGACAGCGCGACGCGGGTGGCGTACCAGCCGGGGCCGCGCTGCGCCGCATCGTAGCGGTCCTGGAAATGGCGCACCACGTCGGCGACCCAGGCCATCTCCCACTTGGCGGCGTCGACCTGGTCGTACTGGTCCAGGATCTGCTGGTAGACGCCGAGCACGCGGCGCGCCGCGACCTCCTGGCCGCCCGCCGGCGTCTCGAGCGACAGCGCGGCGTACTCCTGGCGCCAGGCCTCGCGGCGCTTCGTCAGCTCTTCGCGCGCGGCGTCCTGCCGCTCCTCGTCGAGCAGGTAGGCGTGCTCGCTCGCAAAGCCCTCCGGCGGGGCTCGCCCGGCGACCAGGGGCACCAGGGCGCCCGTCGCGGCCGCGCGGAACGACTCGAGCTGCCGCTCGAGGCTCACCACGTACAGGCGGTGCTGCAGGTGCTCGATGGAGAGCTGCCACTCGCGCACGGCGCTGAAGGGCGACTCGTCGTTGACGTCGGTGGGCTTCTTCAGGCGCAGGGCCTTCAGCTCGCGCTGCACGTCGCGCTCGCGCTTCTCGAGCTCGGTCAGCGCGTCGTCGCGGCGCTTCTCGGCCGCGGTCACGTCGGCCTCGGTGACCTTCAACGCGCCGTACATGCGCGAGCGCTGGCCCCGCAGCAGCGCGCGGGCCTCCATGCGCTCGGCGATCTCGAGGCGCAGGCGCTGCAGCTGGGTGGTCACCGACGACGCCACGTGGGCCCGCAGCAGGTTGCGGATCGACACGCGCTCGGCCAGGCGGCGCGCGTACTCCTCGCGCAGCTTCACCGTCTCGGCGCGGCTGTCGGCGTCGCCGGACCACGCGGGCAGGTCGCCCTGCGGCTTCGGGGGCTTCAGCTCCTTCAGCTTCTGGTTGGCCTCCTCGTTCAGGCCGGCCCGGCGCGCCCGGAGCAGCGACAGCCCGATGCGCTCGCGGTGCAGGTCGGCCTCGTACGCCACCAACTCGTCGAGCGTGCGGTGGTCGACGGCCTTGGGGCGGGGCGGGGGGGCCTCCAGGATCTCGAGCAGGCGCTTGCCGTCCTCGAGCCCGCGGCGCGCGTCCTGCTGCTCCTGGCGGAAGGTCTCGGACAGGGAGGCCAGGTCGTCGACCAGATCGCGCGTCAGGTCGACCAGACGCTCCAACTGCGGCACCAGCTCGGGATCGAGCCCCGCATCGCCACCCTTCAGCTCGCCCAGGCGGCGCTCGAGCTGCTTGACGCGCGCGGTCGCCGCGGCCTGGTCGTCGCGCCAGCGCAGCAGCTCGGGCTGCTCGGCCAGCAGCGCCGTCTCGCGCGCGGCCAGCGCCTCGACGAGCTGACGCGCCTTGGCGCTGGTCGACCGGTCGCCGGCCTCGGAGCTCGAGCCGCCCGAGTCGTCGGCCCGGACCGGTGAGGGGCCCAGCGCGAGCATCGCCAGCGCCAGGATGGGGACGAAGCAGCGTCGCATGGCTCCCCCGGGTCAGATGGGCGGGCTCAGAGGTACCGCTCGAGCAACTTGAGGCTGTGGGCGTCCAGCTTCTTCAGGTCGGCCACCCGGAAGCGCACGCCGTGAACGTCGGTGATGATGGCGCTGCCGGAGCCCAGGCGTCGCACGTGGTCTTCGCCCGGCAGCTTGAAGCGGGTCTCGCCGCGGTCGGTGTCGACGTGCCACGTGGTGGGCTCGGGGGGCGGCGAGATGTCGTGGATGCGGCGGATGACCGGCACTAGCTCGCGCAGCGACAGCTCGTGCTCGAGGACCTCGCGCGCGGCCGGCGCCAGGTCGTCGAGGTGCCGCAGGCAGACCAGCTCGCGGCCGCGATCGTCGCAGAGCGAGATCCACTCGCGGGGCTCGGCGAACGGATAGCAGCGCACAGGCACCACGCCGGCCACGGGCTCGCTGCCGGGGCGCTCGAGCACCAGGCGCCCGAAGTCGTCGACGCGGAGGCCGAGGGCTTCGCTCATGCCACACCTCCCGCCTCGAGCGCGCCCTCGACCGGGGGCTCCTTGTGCGTCTGCTGCGCGTCGTAGAGGCGCTTGTACACACCCCCCTGCGCCAGCAACTGGTCGTGGCTGCCGGTCTCGACGATGCGCCCGCGGTCGAGCACCAGGATGCGACCGGCGTTCCGCAGCGTGCTGAGGCGATGGGCGATGGCGATGGTCGTGCGCCCCTTCACCAGGTTGTCGAGGGCCGCCTGGATCTGGATCTCGGTCTGGGTGTCGACCGACGACGTGGCCTCGTCGAGGATGAGCACGCGCGGGTCGATGAGCAGGGCCCGGGCGATCGAGATGCGCTGGCGCTCGCCCCCCGACAGCGTCTGCCCGCGCTCGCCCACGATGGAGTCGTAGCCGTCGGGCAGCTGCAAAATGAATTCGTGGGCGCGCGCCGCGCGGGCCGCCCCGATGATCTCTTCGAGGGAGGCATCGGGCCGGCCGTAGGCGATGTTCTCGGCGATGGTGCCGTAGAACAGGAAGGGCTCCTGCAGCACGATGCCGATGTTGCGCCGGTAGTCGAGGGTCGGGTAGGAGCGGATGTCGACCCCGTCGACCAGCACGGCCCCGTCGCTCGCGTCGTAGAAGCGGCAGATGAGATTGAGGAGCGTGCTCTTGCCCGCGCCCGTGGTCCCGACCACGCCGATCATCTCGCCGGGCTCGATGGCCAGGTTCACCTCGTCGATGATGCGCCGGTTGCCGAAGCGGAAGCTGACGTTGCGCAGCTCGACCCGGCCGCGCAGGCGGCCCGGCGCCACGGGGTGCGCGGGCTCGGGCACGCTCGACGTGCGATCGAGCACCTCGAAGATGCGCGTGGCGCTGGCGGCCGCGCGTTGCGTGCGGCTCGTCATGCGCGACATGGACTCGATGCGGCTGTAGAAGCGCACGATGTACGCCAGGAAGGCGGTGAGCACGCCGACCGTGATGGCCTGCTCGTACACGCGCCACGTGCCGAAGGCCCAGGCCACCAGCAGTCCCAGCTGGTTCAGCAGCGCGACCATGGGCCAGAAGAAGGTCCAGAGCCGGTTCACGCGGTCGTTGGCCTGCACGATGCGGGTGTTGACGGCCCGGAAACGCTCGACCTCGCGGGGCTCCTGGGCGAAGGCCTTGACGACGCGCACGCCCGGGATGGTGTCGGCCAGGATGGCCGTCATGTCGCCCCAGGCTCGCGAGCCCCGCAGGAAGCCGACCTGCAGCCGTTGCCGGGTGTAGAGCGTGAGCCACGCCACCAGCGGGAACGTGCACAGGGTGGCCAGGGCCAGCACCCAGTCCATGTAGAACAGCATGACCGCCGAGCCGAAGATCATCAGGACGTCGGTGACGAAGTCGGTCAGCGTGTCGGACAGGAAGTTGCAGATACGGTCGGTGTCACTGCTGATGCGCGCGACCAGGTCGCCGGTGCGCCGCCCGCTGAAGTAGTCGATGGACAGCGATTGCATGTGCGCGTAGGTGGCGTTGCGCAAGTCGGCGGCGATGCGCTCGGACAGGCGCGCGAGCATCCAGCCCTGGCCCCAACCCAGGCCCCAGGCCGCCAGGGCCGCCCCCAACATGCCGAGGAGGAGCCACGGCACGGACGCAAAGAGCGGATCGTGCTCTTTCTGCAACTGGTCGAGGCGCGTGTTGCGTACGGCCACCGCGCGATCCGTGACGTCGTCCCATTCCTGCTCGAGCTCGTCGAGCTTCGTGTCGTACTCGTCGGACGAGATCGTCTCGTCGTCGTCGAGCAGGTCCTTCTTGCGGTTGTACTCGGCGTCGGCCCGATGCTCGATCGCCTTGTAGTCGTCGCGCGTCGACTTCCACTTCTCCTGGTAGGGGGCCAGCACGTTGTCGACCAGGGGCCACGTGAGCAGCGGCGGGATGAGACCGGCGCCGGTGGAGGCGAACGTCAGCGCCATGCCGAGCAGCAGCCACTTGAGGTGCGGGCGCGCGAAGCGCCGAAGGCGCCACAGCGTGCCCGCCCGCGCCACCACCTCGGGCTGCACGGCCTCGGGGGCCTCGGGCTCGATCTCGACGGCCGCCACCTCGCCGGCCGCGCCGGAGCGGACCGCCTGGAAGGCGTCGGCCAGCGCGATGGCGTCGCGCGCCCGCCCCACGGTGTAGTGCCAACGCCCCAGCAGTTCGTGCTCGCCCAGGGCCTCGAGCCGCCCCACGCCGCCGCGGTCGTAGGCCGTCACGCGGTGGACCTCGGCCAGCGTCCACGCGCGCAGGGGGGCGTCGGGGTCGAGGTCGAAGGCCAGCAGGCGCTGTTCGGTCAGCGCGACCAGGCCCTCGCGAAACGCGAGCTTGGGGTCGAGGTCGGGCCGCAGCACGGCCACCACGCGCTCGCCGGGGAGCAGCGCGGCAGAGAGGCGACCCGGATCGATCGGTTCGTTCCCTCGGGAGTTGTTCGACTCGTTCACGGCGCCCCCTATCCGGCCGGCTGGAGTTTACTTGCACACGAAGCCGGAGTACAGTACCGCCCGCATCCGGGGAGCCCGAGAGGGCGGTGAGCCCATGGACATCCTGCGCATCATGGTCCTGCGCGGCCCGAGCATCTGGACGTACAAGCCCGTGCTCGAAGCCTGGGTCGACCTCGGCGTGCTCGAAGACTATCCGTCGAACAAGCTGCCGGGCTTCCCAGCGCGGCTCGAGGCCTGGCTGCCCACCCTCGTCGAGCACCGCTGCACCCCCGGCGAGCGCGGCGGCTTTTTGAAGCGCGTGCACGACGGCACGTGGTGCGGGCACATCCTCGAGCACGTCACGCTCGAGCTGCTGTCGCTGTGCGGTCGCCCCGCGGGGTTCGGCCGGGCGCGCGATCACGAGCGTCGCGGTTACTACAAGGTCGTGGTCAGCTGCCCCGAGGAGACCCTGACCCGCGCCTGCCTGGCCACCGCGCACGCGCTCATCCGCGCCGCCATCGACGACACGCTCTTCGACGTGGCCGCCCGGGTGGCCGAGTTGAAGACCATCGCCGCCACGCACGCGCCCCGACCCGACGAGCTCCCCTTCGACAAGGAGAGCGCCGCGAACCTGCCCATCACCTTCGTGACCGGCACCAGCGGCCGCGCCGAGGTGGCCCGCGTGCTCGAGCGCCTGCTGCTGGCCGACGGCCGGCGCGCGGGCGTGGCCAGCGCCGACGGGCTGCGCGTGGCCGGACAAACCCTGCGCGAGGGCCCCGCCACCTCGTGGAGCAACGCGCGCGAGCTGCTCTTCCAGTCCGGGCTCGAGGCCGCCGTGTGCGAGGTGCCGCCCCTCACGATCGTAAGCGAGGGCATCGCCTTCGAGCGCTGCCGGGTGGGCGTGGTCACGCGCCTGGGGGAGGCCCCCGAGCTCGTGCCCTATTTCATCGCCGACGCCGAGCAGCGCTTCAAGGTGGGCCGCTGCGCGGTCGACCTGGTGGTACCCGAGGGCGCCGCCGTGCTGAACGCCGCCGACCCGCAGGTGGCCGACCTGGCGCGCCTGTGCGACGGCGAGGTGGTATTCTTCGCCGCCGCTCCCGACCACCCGGTGCTGACGGCGCATCGCGCCGCCGGCAAGCGCGCGGTCACGCTGCGCGGCGCGCAGGTCGTGCTGGTCTCGGGCGACACCGAGCAGCCGGTCGGTCCGCTCTCCGCGTTCCAGGCCTCCGGGGCCGACGGCGCGCCCGCCGATCCGGAGGCCACGCTGGCCGGCGTGGCGGCGGCGTGGGCGCAGGGGGTCTCGGCCGAGACGTTCCAAGGGATCCTTCCATCATGATCTTCCCGGGGTAGTGTCATGGAAGTCAGCCGCGTCCGACCGTTGCGGGGCCCGAACCTGTGGTCCCGCTCCACGTGCCTCGAGGCCATCGTCTCGCTGTCCGAGCTGGAGCTCACCGCGCGGCGCATCCCGGGGTTCGAAGACGGCCTCCTGTCCCGCTTTCCGGCCCTCGGACCGCTGCGGCCCCTCGAGAGCGAGGGCCCGCTCAGCCTCGCGCACGTGCTGGCCCGCGTGGCGCTCAAGCTGCAGGTGCAAGGGGGCTGCCCCGTGTCGTTCTGGCGGGTCGTGCCGACCGTCGAGAACGGCGTGTACCAGGTCGTGGTGCAGTACTCGATCGAGGAGGTCGGCGTGCACGCCTTCGAGCAGGCCCAGGCGCTCTGCGTCGACGTGCTCGAGGATCGGCCCTTCGACGCCGACGCCACCGTGGCCCGCCTGCGGCAGATCGACGAAGAGATCCGCCTGGGGCCGAGCACGGCAGCGATCGTCCGCGCCGCGCTCGACCGCGACATCCCGTACCGCCGCCTGAACAAGGGCAGCCTCGTGCAGCTCGGGTGGGGCGTCCGCCAACGCCGCATCCTGGCGGCCGAGACCGACACCACCAGCGCCATCGCCGAGTCCATCGCGCAAGACAAGGACCTGACCAAGATCCTGCTCGAGGCCGTGGGCGTGCCCGTGCCCAAGGGCCGGCCGGTCACGGACGCCGAGGACGCCTGGGAGGCCGCCGAGGAGATCGGCGTGCCCGTGGTCGTCAAGCCGCGCTTCGGCAACCAGGGCAAGGGCGTCATCGTGAACCTGACGACCCGCGAGGAGGTCGTGGCGGCCTTCGCCAACGCGCAGGCCTTCAAGTCCGAGATCATGGTCGAGAAGCACGCCCAGGGCCGCGACTTCCGCCTGCTGGTCGTGGGTGGCAAATTCGTGGCCGCCGCGCGACGCGAATCGCCCAAGGTCATCGGCGACGGGGAGCACACCGTCCGCGTGCTGGTCGAGGCCGTGAACGCCGACCCGCGCCGCGGCGACGGACACGCCACCTCGCTCACCAAGATCCGCCTCGACGACATCGCCCAGGCCGAGTTGGCGCGCCAGGGCTATACCACCGAGTCCGTGCCCCCCGCGGGCGCCGAGGTGCTCTTGCGCGGCAACGGAAACCTGAGCACGGGCGGCACGGCCACCGACGTGACCGACGAGGTGCACCCCGACACCGCCTTCCGCGCCTGCGAAGCGGCCGGCGTCGTCGGCCTCGACATCTGCGGCGTCGACGTGGTGGCCGACCGCATCGATCTGCCGCTCGAGGAGCAGGGGGGCGTGGTCGTCGAGGTCAACGCGGCCCCGGGCCTGCGCATGCACCTCGATCCCTCGTACGGCAAACCCCGCCCCGTGGGCGAGGCCATCATCGAGAACATGTTCGAGCCCAGGCACCACGGTCGCATCCCGCTGGTCGCGGTCTCGGGGACCAACGGCAAGACGACCACCACGCGCCTGATCGCGCACTTCCTGGCCACCGGGGGCCGCTGCGTGGGCATGACGTGCTCCGACGGCATCTACGTGGGCGGTCGGCGCCTCGACACCGGCGACTGCAGCGGTCCGCGCAGCGCGCGCTCGGTGCTCCTGAACCCGCGCGTCGAGGCGGCCGTGTTCGAAACGGCGCGCGGCGGCATCCTGCGCGAGGGCCTGGGCTGGGACCGCTGCGACGTGGCCGTGGTCACCAACATCGGCACGGGCGACCACCTGGGCTTGAAGTTCATCACCACCGTCCAGGACCTGGCCGTCGTGAAGCGCGTCATCGTGCAGAACGTCGTCCCCTCGGGCTACGCGGTGCTGAACGCCGCCGATCCCCTGGCCTCGGCGCGCGCCGACGTGTGCCCGGGCGGCGTCATCTTCTTCGCGCACGACGCCGCGCAGCCCGTGCTGGCGGCCCATCGCGCCAAGGGCGGGCGCGTCGTCTACGTCGAGGGCGCGACCGTCCTGGCGGTCCAGGGCGAGTTCACGCGTCGGATCGAGTTGTCCGACGTCCCGCTCACCCAGGGCGGGCGCATCCGCTTCCAGGTCGAGAACACCATGGCCGCCGTTGGGGCTGCGTGGGCGCTCGGCCTCGACTGGGAGATCATCTGCCGCGGACTCGCTACCTTCGTGAGCGACGCCGCCACGACGCCGGGTCGCTTCAACATGTTCGACCACCGCGGCGCCACGGTCATCGCCGACTACGGTCACAACCCCGACGCCGTTCAGGCGTTGGTGCACGCCGTCGAGGCCCTGCCCGCCAAGCAGCGCGTGGTGGTCATCAGCGGCGCCGGCGACCGGCGCGACGTCGACATCCGCCGCCAGACCGAGATCCTGGGCGACGCCTTCGACGTGGCCGTGCTGTTCCAGGACGCCTGCCAGCGCGGCCGCCGCGACGGCGAGGTGCTCGGCCTGCTGCGCGAGGGCCTGGCCAACGCGCGCCGCACCCGCGACGTGGTCGAACTGCACGGCGAGTTCCTGGCCATCGACACGGCCCTGGCCCGACTCGAGCCCGGCGACCTGGCCCTGATCCTGGTCGATCAGGTCGAGGAGGCCCTGGCCCACATCGCCAGGCGCTGCGCCGCCGCCAACGCTGCGAGCGCCACCTCCGATTAGGCCTTCTTGCCTCTCGGCCGCCGGCCAGCGGGCTCTGCCAACTCTTCGGCCGCGAACTGACGCAACGAGAACACACCGAACACGTTGAGCCGCTTCATGGACTCAGGGGTGGCCTCGACCACGCGCTCGGGGGGCAGGCCCGGGACCCCGAAGAAGAACGCGCTCGACGGCGACAGGGTGGGCGCGCGCACGGCGACCCACGCGGCCATGCGCCGACCGGGCCACACCGCCGCCGCCGCCGCCGCCGCCGCCAGCACCAGGCGCTGCTCCACCTCGCCGAACGCCGCCTGCCACGTCGCCGTGGCCACGTCGGGCCGGGACAACTGCATCGGCAACCGCTCGAACGCGCGGGCGTCACCCCCGGCCGCCTCGCGCAGCGTGGCCACGGCCTCGGCGACGGCGATGCCCGACGCGCCCGAGAGCAGCGCCACCGGGTCGACGCCCAGCACGCGCGCGACGGCGCGAAAGCCGGCCGGAAGCGGATCCCACGAGGGGTCGAGCATGCGGTAGATCGCCTGCCGGCTGAGCCCGGCCTCCCGCGCGACCGCGGTCACGTCGCGCCCGTCCCGTCTCAGCCGCGCCCGCAGGGCGTTCATCGCGAGGGCCCTCTCGCGGTGGAATCGGGCCCAGGCTAGACCGAATTGCGTGACATGTCAATTATCACTTGACACTCGAGCCCTGTGCAACGGGCAGCTACAGCGCTGATCTCCTCTCTCCAGGCCGACCGCGTAGATCATGGTTGCACGCTACAGGCGCCGATCCATACTTCGGTATCCACCGCGTCGGTTGCCCAGGTGAAGAAGATCGAAGCCATCCTCCGGCCCTTCAAGCTGGACGTGGTGCGCGAGGCCCTGGGCGAGCTCGGCGTGCCGGGCATGACCGTCACCGAGGTGCGCGGCTTCGGCCGCAGCGGCGGTCGCACCGAGATCTTCCACGGGGTCGAGTACGTCGTAGCGTTCGTACCCAAGGTCAAGATCGAGCTGGTCGTCCCCGACCATCTGGTCGAGCCCGTCGTCGAGCACCTGGTGCGCACGGCGGCCACGGGCGAGATGGGCGACGGCAAGATCTTCGTCTCACCTGTCGACGACGCCATCCGGGTTCGCACGGGCGAACACGGAGACGCCGCCCTTTAGAAAACCGCAGAAAGGAGGCCCCATGAATCGGGACGACCAGAAGAAGCTGATCGAGCGCGTGTTCAAGCTGGTTCAGCAGCACTCGCTGCAGATGGTCGACGTGAAGTTCGTCGACTTCCCCGGCGTGTGGCAACACGTCACGTTGCCCATCCGTGAGCTCACCGAAGACTGCTTCGACGAGGGCTTCGGCTTCGACGGCTCGTCCATTCGCGGCTGGGCCCCCATCCACGCCTCCGACATGCTGGTCATCCCCGACGCCGAGACCGCGCGCGTCGAGCCCTTCGCCGAGGTCCCCACCCTCAGCCTGATCGGCAACATCTTCGACCCCATCACCCGCGAGCCCTACAGCCGCGACCCGCGCTACATCGCCCAGAAGGCCGAGGCCTACCTGCGCTTCTCGGGCATCGCCGACACGTGCTTCGTGGGACCCGAGGCCGAGTTCTTCGTGTTCGACGAGGTGCGCTACGGCCAGGACAAGCGCAGCGGCTTCTACAGCGTCGACTCGTCCGAGGGCATGTGGAACTCGGGCACCGACGAGATGCCCAACCTCGGCTACAAGATCCGCCACAAGGAGGGCTACGTCCCCGTGCCCCCGAGCGACCAGTTGCAGGATCTCCGCAACGAGATGACCCTCGAGATGGAGAAGATCGGCATCTACGTCGAGAAGCACCACCACGAGGTGGCGTCGGGCGGCCAGTGCGAAATCGACGTGCGCTTCGACGAGCTGCTGCGCATGGGCGACACCCTGCAGTGGTTCAAGTACATCATCAAGAACGTGGCGTGGCGCAACGGCAAGACCGTCACCTTCATGCCGAAGCCCCTGTACCAGGACAACGGCTCGGGCATGCACATCCACTTCAGCCTGTGGAAGGAGGGCCAGCCCCTCTTCGCCGGCGACCAGTACGGCGGCCTGTCCGAGATGGCGCTGCACTTCATCGCGGGAATCCTGGCCCACGGCAAGGCCCTGTGCGCCATCACGAACCCCACCACCAACAGCTACAAGCGCCTGGTGCCGGGCTTCGAGGCGCCCATCAACATGGCCTACTCGGGCCGCAACCGCAGCGCGTGCGTGCGCATCCCCATGTACTCGGCCAGCCCCAAGGCGCGCCGCATCGAGTACCGCACCCCCGACCCCGCGGCCAACGGCTACCTGGCCTTCGCCGCCATCCTCATGGCCGGCCTCGACGGCATCGAGCGCGGCCTGCTGCCCGGCGAGCCCCTCGACAAGGACATCTACGGCATGACCGCCGACGAGCTGCGCAACGTGCCCAAGGCCCCGCGCGACCTGTCCGAGGCCCTCGACGAGCTCGAGAAGGATCACGACTTCCTGCTGAAGGGCGACGTCTTCACGCGCGACGTCATCGACACCTGGATCGAGGAGAAGCGCACGAAGGAGGTCGCGATGGTCATCAGCCGGCCGGTCCCGGCCGAGTTCGAGCTGTACTACGACGTGTAGGACCGGTCTCTCCGGATCCACCCCGAACCTGCCACCCCGCCACCCGTGCCCGCAAGGGGTCCGCGCGCCGCCTTGACGTCCGCGCTCGCGCGATCGATAACCCACGCGGGTCGACGACGTGAGACCGGCCCGTATCGGCACGGAGGCTCACCATGGAGGCCAACTTCCTCGGCTCGGCCCTGCTCGTGGGCGTCGGCGGCTTCGTCGGCTCGGTGGCCCGCTACGGGCTGGGCGTGCTCGCGCAGGCGCTCAGCCTGCAGTGGCCGTGGGGCACGCTGGCGTCGAACGTGCTCGGCTCGCTGGTCATCGGCGTCGTGGCCGGCCTGCTCGACCGCGGCGCGACCCTCTCGCTCGAAGTACGCCTGCTCGTCGCCACCGGCTTCTGCGGGGGCTTCACCACGCTCTCGTCGCTCATCTACGAGGCCGCAGGCTTCGCGCGCGACGGCCAGCAGGTGGCGGCCGCGGGCTACGTGATGGGCACCCTGGTGCTGTCGGCGCTGGCGTTCGTGCTCGGCCTCACGGCGGTCGGCCTGCTCGCGAGGCCCGGCGGCGCCTGATCTGCGCGCCCGCGCGGGAACTACTGCCCGCGCAGGGGCCCGTAGCCGCCGCTCGAGAAGCAGACGCCGGGGCCGTCGTCGAGCGCGGGCGTGAGGTCGAAGAGCGCGCCTTGCAGGTAGCCGAGCACCTGCCCGAGCTCGAGGCACTGCTGGCCGGCGGGGCAGCAGACGGGCTGGCCGAGGCCGTCGCCACGGCTCACGGGAGCCGCCTCGAAGTCGACCCCACCGCAGGCCAGCGAGCGCGTGCACGAACAGAAGCCCGCGGGCAGGGTGTCGTCGATCATCCCGTCACCGTCGAGGTCTCCGCCGCCGGGAGTGGCCATGGCCGCACCCCCGCCACCGGCCTCGACGAGGGCATCGTAGAGGGCCACGCACTCGGAGCCGGACACGGTGCAGAAGGCCGCGACGTTGTCACAGGCCCCCCCCACGTCGCGGCAGCAGCCGTTGTCGCACGCCAACGAGAACATCGGGCCCGCCACGCAGTCGGCGTCGGAGGCGCACGACGACACGCAGGTGCTGGCGCAGAAGCCGCCGCTCGCGACGTCGAGGCAGCGGTGCACGACGCTGTCGCAGGAGCAGCCCCCGGCGCAGTCGTCGTTCGCCGTGCACTCGAGGCAGGTCGTCGCGCCGTTGACCAGCGCGCACTGCCCATAGGGCGGCGCGCAGTCGCACGAGGGGGGCAGGACCCCGCACGTGCCCGTGCCCAGATCACAGACACCGCCCGGAGGGCAATCGGAGTCGAGCCAGCACTCGCAGCAACCGTCGGTCGCCTGCCAGCACGCGAAGGAGGCCTCGCCCTCGCACGTGCCCGCACGGCAGGTGCCGCCCTCGCACAGGGGCCGCTCGAGCGGGCACTGCAGATCCGTCACGCACTCGACGCACGCGCCGTCGAGGCAGATCTGCCCCGCCCCGCAGTCACACCCGCCGCAGTCGGGCCCCAGGCAGCAGGCCGCGGTGTCGGGCACGCAGGCCCGCGCGCCCTCGGTGCCCTGCTCGCGCGACAGGACCTGGCACGTGGAGTTGTCCGGGCAGCCCCCCCCGCAGTCGGGCACGCAGCGTCGATCCAGCGCGCCGAACGCCAGGCAGCGCGCACCCGACCCGCATTCGGGGTCGTGCACGCAGGCCTCGCAGGCCGGCACGACCGGGCGGCACGCGTCGGCGGCCTGGTCGCAGTAGCTGCCCGCGTCGCAGGGCTGCTGCAGACACCCCGCGCAAGTGTTCACGAGCGCCGGCACGCAGCGGGGCTCGCCCACGCCGAGCGCGAAGCAGAAGTAGCCCGACGGGCAGTCGTCGTTGGTGGAGCACGCGCTGGTGCAGAATCGCCCCGCGGGCAGCTGCGTGCAGCGGCCCTGGTCGCACTCGGCATCGCCCGCGCACGGACGGCACAGATCGGCGGGTTCGGGGGTCACGCCGTCGTCGACCACGTCGTCGTCGCGCTCGCACACGCCCGCGTACGACTGCCCGGTCACCGGAACGCAGGTGAACCCCTCGGCGCAGTCGTCGTGCGTCTGGCACGCGTACAGGCGCTCGTCGACGCCCAGGTCGCGCAGGCAGGCGAGGGCAGCCAGGAGCATCAGGATCGAGAGCAGGACGGCACGCATGGGCTCCCCCCGGTCAGCAGATTCAGAAGGACACGCCGACGACGGCTCCGCCCTGGATGGGGACGACGAACGCGGTCGCGGGGGCCGACTCATCCGGCCACAGCAGCAGCGTGACGCCCGTGGCGACGGCCGCCGCGCCCGCTCCGTAGAGGACCCAGCTCCCCACGGTGAAGCGGTTGGCGCGGTCCTCGAGCTCGTCGGCCCGGCGCTGCGTCATGCTCGTCACCACGCCGCCGCTGGTACGGGCGTCGGAGACGGCAGCGCGATCGCTCCGCGCGAGCCACGACAGCACGCCGCCCCCGAGCGCGATCACGGCCCCGCTCGACGCCGCCACCACGCCCCAGGTGAAGCGGGGCGACCGTCCGGGCACGACCGCGTCGGCCGCCAGGATCGCCGGCCCCGGCCCCGGCTCGGCAGCGCCGAGGTCGGCGGGCACGGGGTCCACGGGCGGCGGCGCGAGCGCGGGCTCCGGCACGGCCGCAACGACCACGGGGACGTGCGGCGGCGCGGGGACCAACGTGACGATCAGCGGCGTCTCGACGCCACCCCGCACGTCGACCTCCCGCTCGAAGGCCTCGTAGCCCACGCGGCTGACGACCACGCGGTGGCGACCCTCCGCGAGGTCGATGGGGGCGAGCGGCGTTTCGCCACGCAGCGTGCCGTCGACGCTCACGCCGGCGCCGGCCACGTCGACCTCGAGGCGCACCCGGCCGAGCTTCGCCAGCACCTTGGCCAGCCGCAAGGCGCCTTTCTCCTTCAGCTTCGCGTCCCTCTCGGCGTCGAGGTAGCGCTGCAGAAAGTCGCGAGCGCGCGGCAGGTCACCCTGCTTCTCGAGCACCACGCCCAGGTTGAACAGCAGGATGGCGTCGGGGTCCACGGCATAGGCCTGCTCGTAGAGGGCGGCGGCCTCGGCGTACTTGCCGTCTCGGGCCAGCATCGTGGCCGTCTTGCCGAGCAGCCGGGCCTTCTCGCGCGGGCTGTCGGCGCCCCACGCGGGCCACGCCATCCCCAGCCCGACGAGCACGATCGCCGCGCGCACCCACGAGCCGCCACGCTTCATCGGGGCCCCCAATCTACGCCTCGACCAGCAACCGCGCGCGGCGCCGGAGCAGCGTGTACAGCACCGGGATCAGCAGCAGCGTGAACACCGTCGACGCCGCCAGCCCACCCACGACCGCGCGCGCCAGGGGCACGTTCGACTCGCTGCCCTCGCCCACGCCGATGGCCATGGGCAACAGGCCGAGCAGCGTGGTCAGCGTGGTCATGAGGATGGGCCGCAGGCGGGTGCGGCCGGCCTCGACGATCGCCTCGACGGCGGACAGCCCCTGCGCCTGCTGCACGTTCGCGAACTCGACCAGCAGGATGCCGTTCGACACCACGATGCCCACCATCATGATGACGCCCATGAACGCGTTGACCGACAGCGGCGTATCGGTGAGGTAGAGGGCCAGCACCACGCCGATCATGCCCATGGGCACCGAGAACATGACGATGAAGGGCTCGAGCAGCGAGCGGAACTGCGCGGCCAGGGCCATGTAGACGAGCATCAGGGCCAGGAGCAGCGCGGTGAACAGGCTCTTGAAGCTCTCGGCCTGCTGCGCGCGCTCGCCGCCCAGCCGGACCGTGAAGCCCCGGGGCAACTCGATCCCGTCGAGCTTCGCCTCGAGCTCGGCCGCCACGTCGCCGAGGGGCCGGTCCTTCACGTTGCCGGTGACGTGCACGACGCGCTCCTGGTACTTGCGGTCGATCTGGATGGGGCCCACCGACGGCGTCACCTTCGCCACGGTGCGCAACGGGAAGCGATCGTGGGCCTTGGTCGTGAGCGGCAGGTCCTCGAGGTCGGTCAGCGTGTCGCGGTCGGAGTCCTGCAGGCGCACCACCACCCAGTACTCGCGCCCCGTCACGGGGTCGGTGAAGACACCCGGCACGTTCACGTTGCCGGACACCGACGTGAGCACCGTCTGCGCCACCTCTCGCGTGGTGAGGCCGAGCCGGGTCGCCTTCTCGCGGTCGATGTCGATGCCGAGCTCGGGGTACGTGTCCTCGCGGCTCACGCGCACGTCGGTCGCGCCGTCGGTGGACTCCATGGCCGCCCGGACCTGCCGCGTGAGGTCGCGCGCCACCTCGACGTCGTGGCCGAGGATCTCCACGTCGAGGGGGGCCTCGGCGCCGAAGTTCATGATGCGCTGCACGATGCCGCCCGTGTCGATGGTGACCTGCACCCCGGGCAGACGACCGGCCAGCTTCGCGCGCACGCGCTCGGAAGCCTCGCGATCAGTGAAGGGCCGAAGTTCGGGCGCCACCAGGCGCACGCGCACGTTGCCCGCGTGGGGGCCCGAGTTGCCTCCGAACATGGCGCCCATGCCCGCCTGGCGCACGCCGCAGTCGGCGAGCACCGCGACCAGGTTCTCGCGGCCCAGGGCCTCGACCACCACGGCCTCGATCTCGTTGACCATCGCCGAGGTGGCCTCGACGCGCGTGCCCACCGGCGCCTTCACGCCCACGAAGAACTGCGACTCGTCGGTCTTGGGGAAGAACTCGGTGCCCAGCCGACCGAGCAGGTTCATCGACCCCGCGAACGCGGCGGCGATGACCACCAGGACCAGCAGGCGGTGACGCAGCACGGCCCGGAGGACGGCGGCATAGCCGGCATCGAGGGCCTCGAAGGCCAGGCGCCAGCGCGCCAGCGCGCGGTCACGCAGACGGGGCGAGTCGACGCGGTGGTCCCCCTCGGGGCGCACGAAGCGCAGCGTGAGCGGCGGAATGACCGCCATGGCCACGACGTACGAGGCCGCCAGCGCGAACACGATGGTGACGGTCAGGGGGATGAACAGCTGCTTCGAGATGCCCGTGAGAAAGACCACGGGGAAGAACACGGCGATGGTCGCGACGGTCGACGCCAGCACGGGCATGGCCACCTCGGCCGTGCCGTCGGCGGCGGCCTGCAGCGGCGACTTGCCCCGTGAGCGGTGCCGGAACACGTTCTCGAGCACGACGATCGAGTCGTCGACCAACCGCCCGACGCCGAGCGCCAGGCCGCCGAGGGTGAAGATGTTCAGGCTCTGGCCGCCCACGAAGTACAACAGGATGAACGTGGCCAGCATCGAGAGCGGGATCGACAACCCGATGACCAGCGTGGAGCGGAGCGCGCGCAGGAAGAGTAGGATCACGAGCACCGCGAGCAGCGCGCCCATCAGCGCCTCGTTGACCAGGCTCTTGACCGAGTTGCGGATGTAGGTCGACTGGTCGAAGGTCGGGGTCAACTCCACGCCGGGCGGCAGGCCGTGAAGCTTCGGCAGCGACGCCAGCACGCGATCGACCACGTCGACGGTGTTGGCGCCGGGCTGCTTGCGCACCCACAGGCCCACCCCGCTCTTCCCGTTCACGCGGAACAGGTTGGTCTGCTCCTCGGCGCCGTCGACCACCTCGGCCACGTCGCGCACGAAGACCGGGCTCGCCGGGTCCGCACCGAGCTTCACCACCAGGTCGCCGAAGCGCTCGACCTCGTCAATCTGCGTACGCGCGAACACGTTGTAGTCGACCGGCCCCACGCGCAGGTTGCCGGAGGGCAGAAGGAAGTTCGCGTTCGAGAGGGCCCCGACCAGATCGCTGGCCGAGAGGTCACGCGCCTCGAGGGCGTCGCGATCGGCCAGCACCTGGATCTGGCGGACCGCCCCGCCCGTTACGGTGGCGTTCGACACGCCCGCCACGTGCTCGATCTGGGGCTGGATGACGTTGTAGGCCAGGTCGTACAGGCCCCGGTCGTCGAGCCCTCCCCCTGAGAGCGTGAGCCCGACCACCGCGAAGTTCGTCATGTCCATCTTGATGACGAACGGCGACTGCGCGCCCTGGGGCAGCGAGCTCATGATCTGCTGCACCTTCTGCACGCAATCGGAGGCGCCCACGTCGACGTTGGCCCCCCAGCCGAAGTAGGCCCGCACCGTGCCAATGCCCTGGCGCGACGAGCTCTCGATGTAGCTTATGTTCGGCACCGACGAGATGGCGCGCTCGAGGGGCATGGTGACCGAGGCCTCGATGTCGCGAGGCCCGGCGCCCGGGTAGACCACGCCCACGATCACCATGGGGATGGTGATGTTCGGGAAGAGGTCGACGGGGATGCGCTGCAGCGACTGCACGCCCAACACGATCACGGCCAGGGCCGCCATGAGCACGGCCACCGGGTTCTTGAGCGCCGCGCGGGTCAGCATGCTACTTCGGGCCTCCGACCGCCTTGACCTCGGCCCCGTCGCTCACGAGCTCGCGTCCCGCCACGATCAACACGTCGCCGTCGGCCAGCCCGCCGAGGACCTCGACGCGCCCGTCCGGGAGCGTACGCCCGAGCTCGAGGACGACGGCGACCGCCCGGTCGTCGCGCACCACGAACGCGCCTCCGTTGCCATCGTGGCGGGTCACCGCGGAAGGCGGCGCGAGGATCGCGGCCTCGACCCGATCGATCCGCAACGTGGCGCGACCGAACATGCCCGGCCGGAGCGCTCCTTCGGGGTTGTCGACGCCGATCTCGACCGGCAACGTGCGCGTGGACGTTTCGAGCGCTGGAGCGAGGCGCGTGATGGCCCCGGCGAACGAGCGCCCGGCGAACCCCTCGACCGCCAACTCGACGGCCGCCCCGACCGCCAGCCGCGGCACGTCGGGTTGGGGCACCGACGCCTCGGCCTTCAGGCGGACCACCTCGCCCACTTCGAAGAGCGCCGGTCCCTGGGGCCCCACCAGGGTGCCCACCTCGACCCGCCGCTCCAGCACCACGCCGTCGAAAGGCGCGACGATCTCGGTGTAGCCGAGGTTCGTGCGCGTCATCTCGAGCTCGGCGCGAGCCGCCGCCACCTGGGCGTCAGCTACCTGCAGGGCCGTCGTCGCCGCGTCGAGCTCGGCCCGGGCGATGTACTCGCCCTGGCTCAGCGCCTGCGCGCGACGCAGGGTGTCGTCGGCCTGCTTGCGCGCGGCCAGGGAGGCCGTCAGGCGCGCCGCCGATTGGGTCTGCTGCTCGGTGAGCACGCCCCGCTCGACCAGCGCGAGGCGTTGGCCCTTCGTGACCGGGTCGCCGCGCTCGGCCTCCCAGGCCAGCACGTAGCCCGAGGCGCGAGAGAGCACGCCCGCCTTCTGCCAGGGCGCCAACGTCACCAGATACGAGCGCGTGACATCGACGCTCTCGCGCTCCACGACCCAGGTCTTCACCTGCCGGACGCGCTTGGCCGGTGGCCCCGGGGGCGCCTTCTCGGCCGCACACCCGACCGCCAGCACCGCGAGCGCCCAGAACGACCACCACGTCCTCATCGAAGCCCCTCCTCCGCTGCCGCAGCGCAGGCGCCCATCGAACGGCGCCAGGCCGCCCTGGCCGTCGCCACGTCGAGCCGCGCCCTCACCAGGGCGGCCTCGGCGTTGGCCGAGGCCGCCTGCGCGTCGAGCAGCTCGACGTAATTCCCCGAGCCAGCCTGGTAACGCCCCTGGGCCAGATGCAGAGCCTCTCTCGCGGCCGCGAGAGCCGCCCGGACCGGCGTGAGGCGCGCGCGCGCGTCGCGCAGCCGCGCTGCCGCCTGCAGCACCTCGGCGCGCAGGGCCACGTCGGTGCCATCGAGGGTGGCCCGGAGGCCCGTGGCCAGCGCGCGCGCTTCGCGGACCTGGTGCCGCGTGGGCAGCACCGCGAGCAACGGCACGGTCAGCGTCAGGCCGGCCGCCCAGTTCCAGTAGCGCCACTCCGACAGGCTCGTGCCCACGTCGGTGAACGAGGCCGACAGCGCCAGCGTGGGCAGCAGATTGGCGCGCAGCGTGCGCACCACCGCTTCCTGGCCCTCGATGCGCGCCAGCAGCGCCTGGCGCTCGGGCCGCGCGCCCAGCGCCTGGGCCATCGTCGCCTCGTCCGCGACCCCGGACGAGGGCGCGGTCCCGTCCTCCGCCTCGGAGGGCTCGGGCGGCCAGACGACCGCGACCTCGAACCACTCGCGCGCGCCCATGGCCGCCAGCAACCCGACGCGGGCCACCGTCGCGTCGTCGCGCGCGCCGAGGAGCGCGGCCTCGGCGCTCTGGAAGTCGGCCTCGGTGCGCAACACGTCGATCTTGGGCCGCGAGCCCGCCGCGAAGAACGAGCGAGCGCGTTCGGCGTGCACCCGGGCCTGGTCGCGGGCACGCTCGGCCACTCCCACCATCTCATCGGCCGCGAGCACGCCGTGGTAGCGCCCCACGACCTCGTGGCACACGGCCAACCGCCGGACGGTGAGTTCGGCGTCGGCGGCCGCGGCCGACGCCTCGGCCTGGTCGTTGACCCCGGCCGTGCGACCGAAGTCGTACACGGGCTGGGCCAGGCTCAGCGAGAAGTTGTAGGCGTTGTACGACGTGCCCGTGGGATCGGCCAGCGTGAACGACGCGGGCAGGAACCCAGGTCGCGGCGAGGTGTTGCCGGTCTGGCGCGCGTACGAGACCGCCGCCGAGAGGGAGGGCAGGTACGCGGCCTCGGCCACCCCCCGACGCGCGTCCGTCGCGTCGACCGCCGAAGCGCCGACCCGCACGGCCGCCGCGTCACGCAGCGCGATCGCCACGGCCTCGTCGAGCGTGAGCACGCGGGGCTCGGCCGCGGCCTCGCCCGCGAGGCATGCCAACGCCACGAGCAGCCGCAGCAGGACAGGTTTCGAGACACCAACCATCGGGAGCGCCTCCGGAGCGCCGTCCGGGGGACATTACACCAAAGGAGCCCGAGCGTCGACGGGCCGACGCAGGAACTGGCCCTTCCCGTCGGCCGACCATGGGCGTAGAATCAACGCGTTACCGGAGGATCGATGGGTCTGCTGTACGCTGCTCTCCTCACCGCCCTGCTCGTCGGCGTCCCGATCCTCTGGATCCGGTACAAGCTTCGCGGGCCGCGCGCCCGGATGCCGCGGGGGTTCACGGGGCTGGTCCGCTTCCGCTCCAGATCCTCGGGCCCCAAGGAGTTGGCCGACGAGCTCGCCCGCCGGCTCCGCGCCCTCGACGCGCCCCACGTGGTGAGCTGCGGCCTTGCGGGCCCGCCGGGGCCCATCCGCGTGGCCGTCGAATACCGCCGCGACCGCAACGTCTCGGGCCTGCGCTTCGCCGTCATCGTGCGGCGGGGCAAGGACGCCCGCGACGCCATCGAGCTCGAGGTCCGCGGCTCGAGCGCGCGCCTGTTCGGCATGCCCCGCGAGGCCAGCCGGCAGGTGCTGGAGGCCCTCGCGCGGGCGCTCTCGGGGTGGGTCCCCGACCCGCAGTGGTCGGCCGACGGACGAACGTGGAGAGAACGAGCCTCCCCCGATGTAACGCCCGGGCATCACCAGGGATAGGCTTCGACCGATCGGTCATTTCCGGTCGACAACGGTGCGCCGCGGCACTACATTCGCCGCGAGCGCGTGAACCCTCGCTGGAGATCGACGCGTGAAACGGACCCTGCTCCCGCTGCTCCTCGCGCTGGCCGTGGCGACCACGGCCCGAGCCGAGACGCTCTCGCTCGACGAGGCCCTCCGGCTGGCCGATACGAACGCGTTGAGCCTCGTCCAGGCCCGCCTCGACGGACAGAAGGCCGGCTACGACTACCGTGCGGCGCTCGGCGACTTCGGTCCCAAGCTGCAGACCAGCCTGCAATACCAGCGCTGGGACAAGGAGCTGCGCTTCACCCTCGACCTGCCCCCCGAGGTGGCCGCTCTGGCCGGCGACCTGGGTGACAGCGTCATCCGCAAGCAACACACCTACACCTGGGGCGTCACGGTGCTGCAGCCCCTCACCCCCCTGTGGACGGTGTGGCACGCCGCGCGCATCGCCGACCTGAACCTCGACGGTACGAACCTGGCCGAGGTCGTCGAGCAGCGGCGCGTGCGCCTCGCCGTGCACGAGACCTGGTTCGGCGTGCTCGGCGCCGCGCGCGAGGCCGCGGTGCTCGCCAAGATGGAGCAGACCGTCGAGGGCCACCGCAAGCGCACCGCCGACTTCGTGGAGGCGGGCCTGCTGCAGCGGGCCGACCTGCTGCGGGTCGAGGTGCAACTCGAGCAGGTACGCCAGGGCCGGGCGCTGGCCGAGACCGGCAGCGACATCGGTCGAGAGCAACTCGCCCTGCTGCTCGGCCGCCCCGTCGGTCCTGACGTCGCGTTGATCGAGCCGCCCGTGCCCGAGCCCACGACCTGGTCCATCGAGGCCGCAGCCGAAGAAGCGCTGGCCAACCGCCACGAACTGCAGCGCGCCGAATTGGCCGTGCGCATGGCGCGCCTCGGCCGATCGCTCCGGCTGATCGACTTCGCGCCCAGCGTCTCGGCGCTGTTCAACTACAGCCGCGCCACGGCCAGCAGCTTCGGCGCCCCCGACCAGTGGTTCGTGGGCCTGAACGCCGAGTGGACGCTCTGGGAGTGGGGCAAGAGCTACCACGGCCTGCGCGCCAACGGCGTCGACGTGCTGAAGGCCGAGACCGCGGTGAAGCAGCTCACCGAGGCCGTGCGCCTCGAGGTGCGCGCCGCGTGGCTCGGCGCCCGCACGTCCCACGGCAACATTGCGCGCACCGAGCGCGCCGTCCAGCAGGCCCGCGAGGCCCTGAGGCTGCAGCTCGCGCGCTTCGAACAACGCCTGGCCCCCACCACCGACGTGCTCGACGCCGAGTCCGTGGTGCTGCAGGCCGAGAAGGATCACGCCGGCGCGATCTACGGCTACGCCCTGGCCCGCGCGCGGCTCCTCGACGCGATGGGGAAGACACCATGAACGTCCTGGCCCTCACCCCCCGCCCCTCTCC
>CAZBRS010000023.1:33958-36825 GCA_964494475.1 uncultured Myxococcales bacterium
GACGCGATGGGGAAGACACCATGAACGTCCTGGCCCTCACCCCCCGCCCCTCTCCAGTGGCGGCCCTCTCCCCCCGCCCCTCTCCCGCTTCGCAGGCGAGGGGGGTGCTGATGCTCCTCCTCCTCGCCGCGTGCTCCACGCCCACCGAGGCCGATCCCGACACGGCCCCGAAGACGCCGCGCGTGGTCGTGCGCCCGTTGGCGCTGCAGGCGTGGTCCGAGCAGCTTCGCGTGCCGGCGACCGTCGTGCCGACCGCGCTCGTGAGCGTGCTGCCCGAGACCCGGGGCCGGGTGCGCGAGCTGCACGTCGACGAGGGCGACGAGGTGGCCCAGGGCGCGCTGCTGGCCGTGCTCGACACCGACGACGTCGACCTCCAGCGCCGCCAGGCCGCCGGGCAGGTGGCCATGGCCCGCGCGGGGATGGCCGCCGCCACGGTCAACCGCCAGAACCTGGCCCGCCAGCTCGAGCGCTTCGAGGCGCTCAAGAAGGCCGGCTCTGTGGCCGACGCCGAGTACGACAACGTGAAGGCCGGCTTCGACGCGGCCGAGGCACAGCTGGGGCTCGCGAGGGCCCAGGTCAGCGTGGCCGAGGCGGCCCTGGCGACCGTCGACGAGGCCCTGTCCGACGCACGCATCACGGCCCCCATCGCCGGGCTGGTGGTCAAGCGCTCCCTCAACGTGGGCGACGAAGCCATCCCCCTGTCGCCCGTTCCGTTCTTCGTGCTCGCCAGCGCCGAGCCGCTGTATGTCGAGGGCAACGCCCCCGAGCACGTGCTCGGCCGCCTGCGGGCCGGCATGCCGGCGCGCCTGACCTTCGACGGCCTGCCCGGCGAGGTCTTCGAGGGCACGGTCAAGCTGATCGGTCCCACCGTCGATCCGCTGGCCAAGACGGTGCGCGTGCGCGCCGAAGTGCCGAACCCCGTCGTCGAGGGGCGCCGCCGCCTGGCCCCGGGCCTCTCGGGCGTCATCGAGCTGGTGCCGGCCGAGGGACGCTACTTCGTGCTGCCCCTCAACACGGTGCGCCGCCAGGAAGGCGAACAACTGGTCGTGCTGCTGGTCGACGAGAGCGGCAAGGTGGCCGAACGCCGGCTCACGCCCCTGCGCAAGGAGGGCCTCACGTTCCTGGCCCTCGACGGCCTGGCCGAGGGCGAGCGCCTGGTGCTGTCGGCGCCCAAGGACCTGCAGGCCGGCGCCGCCGTCGACGCGCAGCCCGAGTAGCGCGGGGCCGGTCATGTGGATCACCCGACACGCCGTCAAGAACCCCGTCACGACCGTGGTCGTGTACCTGGCCGTCACGCTCTTCGGCCTCTATGCGCTCCACATCCTGCCCATCGACCTTTACCCCGAGATGCAGAATCCGGTCATCACCGTGGTCACGGGGTACCCCGGCGCCTCGTCGTGGGACGTCGAAGAGAAGGTCACGAAGCCCATGGAGAAGAGCCTGGCCATCCTGCCGGGCATCGACGAGCTCACGTCCAAATCCATGGAGGGCGTCTCGGCCGTCTTCCTGAAGTTCGACTACGACACCAACCTCGACGAGGCGAGCAACGACCTGCGCACGGCCCTCGACTGGGCCAAGCAGATCCTGCCCGACGGCGTCGACGAGCCCATCCTCTTCAAGTTCGACACGGCGATGATGCCCATCTACTTCGCGGCCATCGCCAGCGACACCTCCGACCTGACCAAGGAGGGCACGTGGCTCGACGACCACGTGCTGCAGAACCTGCAGGGCCTGCCGGGCGTCGGCTCGGTGCAGATGTTCAACGTGCACCCCGAGGAGGTGCACGTGCTCGCCCGCCAGGCCGACCTCGAGAAGACCGGCGTCACCCTCGACCGGATCGGCACGGCGCTGGCCGCCGCCAACGTGGCCACGCCCGCCGGCGCCCTCGAGGACGCCCGCTACGATCTGCCCGTTCGCATCCCGGCCGAGTACCGCAGCATCTCCGAGATCGCCGACGAGATCGTCGGAGGAACCCCCTCGGCGCCCGTCGCGCTCGAGGACGTGGCCGACGTGGTCGACGCCCACAAGGACATGCGCAACGTGGCGCGCCTCGACGGCACACCCGTCGCGGTCGTCTTCGTGCAGAAGCAGTCGGGCGCGAACACGGTGCAGGTGGCCACGGCCGTCAAGGCCAAGATCGCCGAACTCGAGCGGGAGCTGACGCGCGACGTGCGCTTCATCGAGATCTTCGACGCGGCGCGCTTCATCGAGACCATGCTCTCGAACCTGTACCACAGCATCTTCATGGGCGGCCTGCTGGTCATCCTGGTCGTGGTCGTCTTCCTGCGCCGCTGGCGGGCCAGCCTGATCATCGCCCTCACCATACCCGGCTCGATGATCATCGCGTTCCTGCTCATGTACCTGAAGGGCTACACCCTGAACGCCGTCTCGCTCATGGCCATGGCCCTGGCGGTCGGCATGGTGGTCGACAACTCCATCGTCTCGCTCGAGAACATCACGCGCCACCTCGATCGCGGGATCGACCCGAAGGAGGCCAGCAACCGCGGCACCGCCGAAGTGGGCGTCGCCGTCATCGCGTCCACGCTCACGACCATCGGCATCTTCCTGCCCATCATCTTCGTGAAGGGTCTGGTGAGCATCCTGTTCGGGCAACTGGCCTTCGTCATCGTAGTCACCCTGGTCGCGTCGCTGGTCGTGTCGCTGCACCTGACGCCCATGCTCACCTCCAAGCTGTTGAAGGCCACCGCCGCCGAGGCCGTCGCGGCTCGCAGGCGTACGTGGCTCAATCGCCTGGACGACGGCTACGCGAGCCTCATCCGCGCCAGCCTGAAGCGCCGCTGGCTGGTCTACGTGGTCTCCACCCTGCTGCTCCTGGCGAGCGCCGGCAGCATGGCGTCGCTGGGCTT
>CAZBRS010000023.1:36925-82650 GCA_964494475.1 uncultured Myxococcales bacterium
TGGTCTCCACCCTGCTGCTCCTGGCGAGCGCCGGCAGCATGGCGTCGCTGGGCTTCGACTTCCTGCCCCAGTTCGACTCGGGCGACATCCAGGTCATGGCCGAACTCCCCCTCGGCAGCTCCATCGCCGAGACCGCCGCGACCGGCGAGCACCTGAACCGCGAACTGAAAAAGATCCCCGAGGTGCAGCGCGTGTTCTACCGCGCCGGCCTTTCCGAGGGCGGCTGGGGCGCGGCCATGGGCCAGAACGAGGGCACCAACGTGCTCGAGCTCAACGTCAAGCTGCCCAGCATCGACAACGGTCGGCGCGGCGTGAAGCTGGTGTCCGAAGACGTGCGGCGCATCCTCGAGGCCACGCCCAACCTCACGTCGTTCGACGTGCGCCTCAGCGACGGCGGCCCGGGCGCCATGTTCGGCTCCAAGCCGCTCATGCTGCAGCTCCTGGGCCAGGACTACGCCCGCCTGAAGGCCGCCGCGTGGGAGACCGAAAAGCTGCTCCAGGCCATCCCCGGCACGCGCAACGTCGCGGCCGAGATCCCCCACGAGAAGCCCGAGGTGCAGATCGACCTCGACCGGCGCCGCATGTCGCTGCTGGGTGTGAACGCCTACCAGGCCTCGAACGTCCTGCGCACCGCCATCAACGGCACCACGGTCACGCGCTTCCGCGGCCAGGGCCGCGACATCGAGGTGGTGCTCCGGCTGCGCGACGAGGATCGCCGCACGACCGAGGCCACGGGCCGGGTGCAGGCCCCGTCGCTCCTCGGACCGCCCGTCGCGCTCAACAACTTCTCGAAGGTGGGCAGCGGCTTCTCGCCCATCGCCATCGACCACGCCGAGCAGCGCCGCGTGCTGGCCGTGGGCGCCAACGTCTTCGATCGTTCGCTCGGCGAGATCGCCGCCGACTTCGACGCGCAGTCGAAGGAGCTCAAGCTGAAGTACGACGACCTCACCTTCCGCTGGGGCGGGCAGGTGAAGGAGCAGCGCGAAAATTCGGCCCTGCTCGGACTGGTGCTGCTGCTCGGCGTGCTGCTCACCTACCTCATCATGGCGTCGCAGTTCGAGTCGTTCCTCGACCCCTTCGTCATCATGTTCTCGGTGCCCTTCGCCTTCACGGGCTCGTTCCTGCTGCTGGCCGCCATGGGCCAGAACTTCAACGTGCTGGCGTTCCTGGGGCTCATCATGCTGGTGGGCATCGTGGTCAACAACGCCATCGTGCTCATCGACTACATCGGCCTGCTGCGCGACCAGGGGCTGCCCCTCGTCGAGGCGGTCGTCGAGACCACGCGCCGCCGCCTGCGCCCCATCCTCATGACCACCCTCACCACCGCCATCGGCACGTTGCCCCTGGCCTTCGCGTCGGGCGAGGGCTACGAGCTGTGGCGCCCCATCGGCATCACGGTGGTGGGCGGCCTCACGCTCTCGACGGCCGTCACGCTGGTCATCATCCCGTCGCTCTACGTCAGCTTCGAGCGCTTTCGCAAGCGCTGGCGCAAGGTTGCAGAGCCAGGCTGACTTTGGCTATGCTACGCGCCTGAACGCATCCTGGAGAAACGCCCGATGCCAGTCCTCCTGCGTGCCTCGTGGTTCGTCGCGCTCCTCTCTCTCGTCGTGGCCTGCGGTGGCGACGGCGGCGGCGACCGCTTCCTGGGCCGTGTCGACGTGAACACGGGCAACGACGTCGGCTTCCTGCTCGACACGCCCACGCCCGATGACGTCGACGAAGCCGACGCGATCGCGGCCGACGTGCCGGCCCCGGACCTCGCCGACACGCTCCTCGACGGCGCCTCGGACGCTCCGGACTACGAAGGAACGCCCGACGGAACTGCCGACCTCGCCCCGGATACCGCCGACCCCGACCCGCTCGACGCGTCGGGGAAGCCGCGCCTGAAGGTCACGCCGAACCCGCTCGACTTCGGCGAGGTCGCGTCCGAGGGCCTGGCGCAGCGCGAGCTCACGCTCGAGAACGTGGGCGACACCACCTTGACGGTGTCGGCCTGGGCCCTCGTCAGCGGTGAGACGCACTTCGTGCTCCTCGACGACCCCGCCGACGAGGGCGAGCCGCCGCTCGCGCTGGAGCCCGGCCAGTCCCGGCTGCTCGTCGTGGCCTTCGACCCGGGCGCGCTCCCGGCCGGCCCCGTCGCGGGCAAGCTACGCTTCTCGTCCGACGACCCCGTCACACCGCACCTCGACGTGCCGCTGAAGGCCAAGGTCGTGACCACCGCCGTGTGCACGCTGACCGCCGACCAGGCCGAGTTGGCCTTCGGCGCGGTCGAGGTGGGCTGCGACGAGGCCGTCCGCACCGCGTCGTTCTCGAACCCCTGCCCCGACGCCGTGGTGGTCACCAAGGTGCGCGTGAAGGGCGGCGAGCCCTGCACCCTCGAGTTCAGCGTCCAGGGCGTCCCCGGGGGCCCCATCCCGGTCGCGGCCGGGGGCACGCTGCAGTTCCAGGTGCGCTACCGGCCGCAGAGCCCGGGCGCCGACGCCTGCAAGCTGGCCCTGGCCACCTCGCTCGAGGCGCCCGACCCCGAGGTCGCGCTCGCGGGAAGCGGCGTCGGGGGCGCGGTCCTCGTGACCGACAGCTTCCACCAGGTACCCGGCAACAAGGCCGACGTGCTCTTCGTGGTCGACGGCTCGGGCTCCATGATAGAGCACGTCGAGGCGCTGGCCGCCGACGCCGACGCGCTCGTGCAGGCCTTCCAGGCCCACGGCACCGACTTCCACCTGGGGGTCGTGGGCATCTCGGGCGTCGACGACTGCGCCACCGCGGGCGACCTGATCGGCGACCCGCCCTACCTCACGGCGGCTTCGTCTCCGAGCCTGTACGACGTGGTCGCGGGCTCGGTCGACGACCCGTGTGCCAACAGCGGGTCCGAGCAGGGGCTCGCCGCCGCCTCCCTGGCCCTCTCCCCCGCCAAGACCGCCGAGACCTCGTCCCAATGCACCTTCGGCTTCGAGTGCGGGCCGGGCCTGGTCTGCGTCGACGGGCTGTGCGGCGGCCCGAACCGGGGCTTCCTGCGCGCCGACGCCGCGCTGCACGTGCTGGTCATCTCGGACGAGGACGACCAGTCGCCCGGCACCGTCGAGTCCTACGGCAACGGCTTCCGGGCCATCAAGGGCCCGGCCAACCCCGACCTGTTCCGCTTCCACGCCATCGTGGGCAAGCCGAACCAGACCAACTGCCCCGACGGCAGTTACGCCGAGCCGGGGCTGCGCTACCGCGAGGTGGCCGCCCAGACCGGCGGCAAGACCGGCGACATCTGCACCAACGACTTCGAGGGCCTGCTGGCCGACATCGGCGACGTGGGAATCGCCTTCAAGACGGCCTGGACCCTCAGCCAGCCCGCCGAGCCCGCCAGCGTCAGCGTCGCCATCGGCGGCGTGGCCTGCGGCGAGGGCTACACCTACGTCGAGGCCACCGGGCAGGTGGTGGTCGACCTCGAGGGCCCCTGCCTGCCGGGCCCCGGGCAGACCCTGACCGTGAGCTACGCCACGGCGTGCCAGGATTGAGGCCGGGGCGGAGCCGCGCTCCGTCGTTGACATCCCCCCCTCCGATATGGATAGTGTTGCGGGCTTCGGCCGCCCCGGATGCAGCAACCCCAGGAAGTTCCCGTGGAACAAGCAGAACTCCTCGATCGCGCCCGCGCGCTTCATGCCCGCATGCCCGTGATCGATCTGCACTCTCACTTCCTGCTGTCGGCCACGATCTTCCGGCGACGCTTCCACGAGGCGCACACTCCCCGGCGCTGGCCCAAGCCCTTCCGCAGCAGCATCGATCTGCCGCGTCTCCTCGAAGGGGGCGTCAGCGGACAGGTGTTCACGGTCTACGTGCCGGGCAAGCCGCTCTTCTTCGCGAACCGCGAGCGCGCCGACAAGCAGCTCGACCTCTACGAGCGCATCGTGCGCGCGTGCGACGGCGCCGTCGCGCCGTGCACGACCGCCGCCGAGTTCGAGGCCGCCCGCGCCGCCGGGCGCTTCGCCTCGTTCGCGGCCATCGAGGGATGCCATCACCTCGACGGCGACGTCGACGCGCTCGACCACTTCTTCGCGCGCGGCGTGCGGCTCATGCAGCTCACGCACTTCGTCGCCACCGACGTGGCCGACAGCGCCCAATCGCCCTACCGGCCCCACGGCGGGCTGTCCAAGCTGGGAGAGCGCGTCGTCCTGCGCATGAACCGCCTGGGCCTGGTGGTCGACGTGGCCCACATGACCGACCCGGGCATCGCACGCGTGGCCGACGTGGCGCAGGCGCCCTTCGTCTGCTCCCACGCGGGGGTGCGCGCCCTGCGCGACCTCGAACGCAGCCTCTCGACCGAGTCCGTCGACCTCATCGCCAAGAGTGGCGGCCTCGTCGGCGTCATCCTCTTCCCCATGCTGCTGGCCAAGGGGGGCGCCACCGTCGACACGGTGGTCGATCACCTGGCCTGGCTGGCCGATCGCGTCGGCCCCGAGCACCTGGGCATCGGCTCCGACCTCGACGGTCCCACCTGGGCCCCCGAGGGCCTGCGCGACGTGCGCGACTTCCCCGTGCTCACGGCGCGCATGCTGGCCCGCGGCTTCTCCGAAGCCGACGTGGCGGGCATCTGGGGCGGCAACTTCCTGCGCGTGCTCGACGCGGCGGCCGGAGCCGCCCGGGCGGCCTCGGCATGAACGAGCAGCGCGCCTGGGAGCGCCGCTTCTCCCTCTACGTCCTGCTCGGCTGGCTCGGTGCCATGCTGCTCTTCACGGCCCTGCACCTGCCCGCCGCCCTGCGCCTTGGCAACGCCCTCGAGATCACCGCCGAACCGGCCGCGGTGCGCACCCGGGGACGCCACCTGGGCTCGCCCCACCCCTTCGAGGGCTGGAGCGGCGCGGCCGACGCCGCCGACGTGCTGGCCGAGGCCGGCGCGCTGCCGAAGGCCGAGCCCTACGAGGCCGCGGCCACGCGCGACAAGCGCCGTTTCGCCCTCGCGATCGCGTCACGCGACGCCGGCAAGGCCCTGTCGGCCGACGACGCGGGCCTGTTCACCCGCCGGCCCGATCTGTGGCTGGCCTTCGACGCCGGGCGCGCCGAGCGCCCGGTCGACCCGCGGGAAGCGAGCCTCTGGACCCGCCTGCTCGAACGGCGCGACGCCGCCGTGCACGCCGGCAACGTCTTCCTGGCCTACCTGGGGCTGGGGGCCGCCCTTCTCGCGCTGGCCGCGTGGGGCGCCCGCCGTCCCGAGCGAAAAGGAGTCACCCCATGACCGAACCCCGCGACGACGCCCGCAACGAGAACCTGTCGACCGAGCGCGAGTGGAACAAGCTCGTGCTGCAGCGCATCGAGAAGATCGAGGCCGTGCGCGCGGCCGGCAAGAACCCCTGGCCGAACGACTTCAAGCCCGACGCCGACACCGCGAAGGTGGCCACCGACAACGACGCGCTCTCGGCCGAGGAGCTCGACGCCCTCTCGAAGAGCGACGCGCCGCGCCGTTACAAGCTGGGCGGGCGCCTGATGGCCAACAACTTCTTCGGCAAGGCCGCCTTCCTGCGCCTGCAGGATCGCGCGGGCCGCCTGCAGGTCTTCGTGCGCAAAGACGGCGTGGGCGACGAGGCCTTCGCGGCCTACAAGACCTTCGACATCGGCGACCTCATCGCCGTCGAGGGCGTGCCCTTCCGCACGCGCACCGGCGAGCTCACGCTGAACGCCACGTCCATCCGCCTGCTCGCCAAGGCCATCCGCCCGCTGCCCGAGAAATGGCACGGCCTCAAGGACAAGGAGCAGCGCTTCCGCCAGCGCTACGTCGACCTCATCGTGAACCCCGACGTGCGCGACATCTTCCTGAAGCGCAACCGCATCATCAAGGGCGTGCGCGACTACCTCGACGGCCACGGCTACCTCGAGGTCGAGACGCCCATGATGCACCCCATCCCCGGCGGCGCGAGCGCCCGTCCCTTCGTCACGCACCACAACGCGCTCGACATGCAGCTCTACCTGCGCATCGCCCCCGAGCTGTACCTGAAGCGCCTCATCGTGGGCGGCCTCGAGCGCGTGTACGAGATCAACCGCAACTTCCGGAACGAGGGGATCGACCGCAATCACAACCCCGAGTTCACGATGATCGAGCTGTACCAGGCCTACGCGACCTACGAGGACATGATCGAGCTCACCGAAGAGCTCATCAGCGACCTGGTCGTGAAGATCACGGGGGGCACCACGGTGGTCTGGAACGGCATCACCATCGACTTCGCGCGCCCCTGGAAGCGCGTGGCCATGGAAGACGCCGTGGTCGAGATCGGCGGCTTCCCGCGCGACAAGCTGCACGATCACGACGCCCTGCGCGCGCTGCTGGTCCAGCACGACGAGCCCGCGCGCCCCGGCGCCACCTGGGGCGAGCTCCTGGCCGGAGCCTTCGAGGTGCTCTGCGAGGGCAAGCTCGTGAACCCCACCTTCGTCACGCGCTTCCCCGTCGATATCTCGCCCCTGGCGCGCCGCAACGACGTCGACCCGACCGTCGTCGACCGCTTCGAGCTCATCGTCGCGGGCATGGAGGTCGCCAACGCCTTCAGCGAGCTGAACGACCCCATCGACCAGGCCGAGCGCTTCCGCGGCCAGCTCGCGGCAGGCCACGAGGAGTTCCAGGACGAGCAGCGCATCGACCTCGACTTCGTGCGCGCGCTCGAATTCGGCATGCCCCCCACGGCCGGCGAGGGCATCGGCATCGACCGCCTGGTCATGCTGCTCACCGGCGGCGACTCCATCAAGGAGGTCATCCTCTTCCCGCACCTCCGCCCCGAGGCCGGCCGGCTGCTCGACGAGACCGCCGACGACGCGACCGAGGCCCCCGCCGATGCCCCGGAGAAACCCCAGGCATGACCCTCGCCCGCGACGTCGGGGTGGCCGCGCTCCTCTGCGCGATCGCCGGCACGCTCGACTGGCTCCTCAACGGAGCCGGCCGCGACGTGGCCTATTACACCGACATCGCGCTCCGGTTCAGCGGCCTCGTGCTCGCCATCGTGCTCTTCGTGGCCCTGGTCATACGCCTCTGCCTCTGGGGCCTCGACGCCGGCCTGCGCCGCGCCCGCCAGAGCGACGTGCGCCTGTTGATCGGCTGGAACTTCCTGCAGACCACGCGCATCCGCTTTCCGTGGCGCCTCCGTCTGCGCGCCCTCCGCGACGCCTGGTTCGGCGACGACCTGGCCGTGCCCGCGCAAGCAGCCTGGCTGCTGCTCGGCGCGGCCGCCCTGTGCGCCGCCATTCCGCTGGTCGGGCGCGTCCCCCTCTACGATCCCGTCGCCACGCGCTGGCTGGCCCGCCTGCCGCTGTTCGTGGCGGTGCCCCTGGCGCTCCGGGCCCTCGCGCACCTGGTCCTCCGCCCCGCCACCGCCGCCCTGCGCCGCGAGCACCTCGAGGCCGCACGCGGCCTGTCGGGCGGACGAACACGCCGCTCGGTGCCCGTCTCGGTCTTCGTCTCGGTGGTGGGCATCAGCGTGGGCGTGTGGGCGCTGGTCGTGGTCATCTCGGTGCTGTCGGGCTTCCAGAACGACCTCAAGGACAAGCTCATCCGCCACCACCCCAACCTCGAGGTCAGCTCGCGCCTGGCCAACGCCGGCCTGCCCGACTGGGAGGACCTGGCCCGGCGCCTGGCCGCCGACCCCGCGGTCACGGCCGTGCTGCCCCTCGTGGGCGCCGAGGCCATGGTGGCCTCGCCCAGCAACCTCAACGTGAACATCACGGTCAACGGCGTCGACCCGCTGGCCTACGAGGCCTCGGGCCCGCTGCGGGGCGAGCTGCGACGAGGGCGCTTCCGCGACCTGGCCGAGCCCGAGCGACGGCTCTCCGACACGCGCCTCGACGATCTTCTGTCGAGGCCCGGCAAGGCCGCGACCCCGACCCCCGTCGAAGGGTCCGGCCCCGACCCCGAGGCCCCTGCCCCCGCCGGCCCCGGCTCCATCTTCGCCGACGCTCCCAAGGCCGAGGGCCCGCGCCCGGGCATCGTCATCGGCGTCGAGTTGGCGCGCAGCCTGCACGTCGAGCCCGGCTCCCTGGTCGATCTCATCTCGCCCGAGGGCGAGCTCTCCCCGGCCGGCCTCATCCCCCGCAGCCGCTCGTTCGAGGTGGTGGCCATCTTCGGCACCGGCCTCTACGAGTACGACCTCAAGACGGTGTTCGTGGCCCGTGACGAGGCCGCGCGCTTCTTCGGCGTGGGCGTCAACCGCCTGCAGGCCCGCCTCGGCGACCTCTCCGAGACCGATCGGGTGCACCAGGCCGTGGCCGCGCTGGTCCCCGAAGGGGTGATCGTGCGCGACTGGAAGCAGTTCAACAAGAACCTGTTCTCGGCCCTGGCCCTCGAAAAGCTGGCCATGCTCATCGTGCTCGGGTTCATCATCCTGGTCGCGTCGTTCAACATCATGAGCTCGCTCGCCACGGTCATCCTGCAAAAGACGCGCGACATCGCGATCCTTCGCTCCATGGGCATGAGCCGCGCCGCCATCCTCGGCACGTTCCGACGCATCGGGCTGGTCGTGGGGCTCTTCGGGGCCGTGGGCGGCTCGGCGCTCGGCTGGGTCTCCTGCTCGTTCATCGACGCCTGGGGCATCCGGCCGCCGGTGCAGCTCTACCTCGACAAGCTGCCCGTCGATCTCGAGCCCCTCATCGTGCTGGCCATCGCCGCCGCCACGGTGGCGCTCAGCTACGTGGCCACCCTCGTGCCCGCCCACCGCGCCGCCGCGCTCGCGCCCACGGAGGGCCTGCGTTATGAGTAGCCCGGTCACCGTACGCGTCGAAGGGCTCCGCAAGCACTTCTACCACAAGGGCAAGACCCTCGAGATCCTGCGCGGCCTCGACCTGGTCCTCGAGCCCGGTCAGTGCCTGGCCATCACGGGCGAGTCCGGCACCGGCAAGAGCACCTTCCTGCACGTGCTCGGCACCATCGATCAGCCCACCGCGGGGCGCGTGCTCTACAACGACCGCGACGTCTTCCGCCTGGGCGAGGACGAACTCTCGGCCTTCCGCAACCGCCTGGTCGGTTTCGTCTTTCAGTTCCACTACCTCATCCCCGAGCTCACCGCCGAAGAGAACGTGGCCCTGCCCGCCCTCATCGCCGGCGACTCGCGCACGGTCGCCACGGGCAAGGCCCGGGCGCTCCTGGCGCGCGTCGGGCTCGAACCGCGCAGCACCCACCGTCCCACCGAGCTGTCGGGCGGCGAGCAGCAGCGCGTGGCCATCGCGCGCGCCCTCGTGAACAAGCCCGCGGTCGTCCTGGCCGATGAGCCTACGGGAAACCTCGACGAAGGCACCGCAGATGAGGTACATTGCCTCCTCCTGGAATTGAACCGGGAGACCGGGGTTTCCTTCGTGGTGACGACCCACAACCCGCGCCTGGCCGCCACCATGGACCGCATCCTCCGGCTGCACGAAGGCCAGTTCGAGGTCGTGAAGTGATGTTCAGAGCCCGCTTCCACGCGGCCCTCGTGCTCGCGCTCCTGGCGCTGCCGCCCACGCTCTTCGCCGAGCCCGTGGTCAAGGCCGTGGCGGTCGAAGGGCTGTCCCGCGTCAACGAACGCGCGGTGCTCGATCTCTCGCTGCTCACGCTCGACGCCCCGCTCGACCGCGACCAACTCTCGCGCTCCATCTCGCGCATCTGGGGCACGGGCTTCTTCGACGACGTGCGCGCGGTCTCGCGCCCCGAGGCCCCCTCGACCCCGAGCAACGTCGCGGGCGACGGCGTGCGCGTGGTCTACGTAGTCAAGGAGCGCCCGGCCGTGCGCAAGGTCGAGCTGGTGGGCTACGACGCGGTCGAGCTCGACGATCTCAACAAAGGCGTGCACATCAAGGCCTTCAGCATCCTCGACCGCAAGAAGATCCTCGAGGCCGTGGCCAATACGCGCAAGAAGTACCGCGAAGAGGGCTACTACCTCGCCACGGTCGACACCGAGATCACGCCCCAGCCCGGCAACCTGGTCGACCTCACCTTCCGCATCCACGAGGGCAACAAGGTCAAGGTCAAGCAGATCGACCTGGTCGGCAACGGCCAACTCCCCGACGACGAGGTCAAGCAGTTCCTGCAGACCAAGGAGGTCGGCTACTTCTCGTTCCTCACCGAGTCGGGCAAGTACAACGACGACACCTTCCTGCAAGACCTCGAGATCGTCCGCGAGTACTACCTCACCAAGGGCTTCGTCAACGTGGCGGTGGGCTCCCCGGTCGTCAGCATCGACCGGAACAAGGAGTACATGTACATCACCATCCCGGTCGACGAGGGCGACGCGTTCACCGTGGGCGACGTCGACGTGCAGGGCGACTTCCTCGACCTCGACGGCAAGCGCAAAGAAGACCTCGTCGCGCAGCTCAAGCTCGTGAAGGGCAACCCGTTCAGCTCGAACGAGGTGCGCACCGACACCATGATGCTGAACCGCGCGTACCAGGACGAGGGCTACGCCTTCGTCTCGGTGTCGAACGCCAACGTGCTGCACCCCGAGCAGAAGGTCATCGACTTCACGTACGTCATCCAGAAGGGCGACAAGTACCGCATCAACCGCATCGAGATGGCGGGCAACGACAAGACCGCCGACAAGATCATCCGGCGCGAGCTCGAGATCAGCGAAGGCGCGTGGTTCTCGGCCTCCAAGATCGACGAGTCCAAGAACCGCGTCACGCGCCTGGGCTACCTCGAGAACGTGCGCGTCGAGCACCGCCGCTCGGCCCAGGACGGCTACGTCGACCTCACGGTGCACGTCACCGAGAAAGACACGGGCTCGTTCCAACTCGGCGCCGGCTTCTCGTCGCTCGAGAGCTTCGTCTTCACGGCCCAGGTCTCGAAGTACAACTTCCTCGGCCGCGGCCAGACGGTGACCCTCCAGATCATCCTCTCGGGCCTTCGATCCATCTACACCCTGCAGTTCTTCGAGCCCTACTTCTTCGACTCCGACCTCACGTTCTCGCTGAACGTCTATGACTACGTGCAAGACTTCACCAACTTCTCGAAGTCGTCGGCCGGCGGCGAGGTGGGCTTCGGCTACCGCCTGACACGCGACCTCATCCTCAGCCTCTACTACCGCTTCGAGCACGTCAGCACGTCCGTGGGCGGCTACAGCCAGAGCTCCACGGTGCCCATCAGCCGCATCTTCGGCACGGGCATCACCTCCAGCTTCCAGCTGAACCTCAGCTACGACTCGCGCGACAACGTCATCTTCCCGACCAGCGGCCAGTACTCCAGCGCCTCGGTCGAGCACGCGGCGGCCTACACGGGCTCCGACACCGACTTCACGCGCTTCCTGCTCCGCACGCGCTGGTTCTTCCCCATCTTCTGGAAGGTCGTGGCCAAGCTGAACGGCACGCTCGGCTACATCTACACCCCCGATCCGGCGGGCGTGCCCATCACCGAGCGCTTCCTGGTGGGCGGCATCTTCACGGTGCGCGGCTTCCAGCGGAACAGCCTGGGGCCCTACATCGACGTGGCCCGCGTCTACAGCCCCGACTCGTCCCTCACCAAGTTCGTGGTGGGCGGCAACAAGCAGCTCATCTTCAACGCCGAGCTCGAGTTCCCCATCCTCGAGCAGGTGGGCATCAAGGGCGTGCTCTTCTTCGACGCCGGCAACGCCTTCAACGAAGACGAAGCCATCGACTTCCTCGAGTTGCGCACGGCGGTCGGCTTCGGCATCCGGTGGTGGTCACCGGTCGGCCCGCTGCGCTTCGAATGGGGTTTCCCCCTGGCCCCGGAGCCGGGCGAAGACGCCATCGTGTTCGAGTTCACCATCGGAAACCCGTTCTAAGGAGGCTCTCATGAAGCGGTTCATCCTCGCGTTCTCGGCGGCCCTGCTGCTCGCCGCCTCTCCCCTGTTCGCCGACGTCAAGATCGGCTACGTCGACATGGAGAAGGCCATCCTCGGCACCGCCCAGGGCAAGGCGGCCAAGGAAAAGCTCGAGAAGGAAGTCGCCAAGCGCGAAGGCGAGTTCAAGGACCAGCTGAAGAAGTTCCAGGAGATGGAAGAGCAGCTCTCGAAGCAGGTCCAGCTCATGTCCGAAGACATGAAGCGCCAGAAGCTGCAGGAGTACCAGCAGAAGGGCATGGAGCTGCAGCAGAAGTACCAGGAGCACCAGAAGAGCCTGCTCGAGGAGCAGGAGAAAGCCTTCGCGCCCATCCTCGAGAAGCTGCGCGGCGTCATCCAGGAGATCGGCCTCCAGGAGGGCTACACCATCATCCTCGAGAAGCGCCAGGACGGCGTGCTCTATGCCATGCCCCAGCTCGACCTCACCGCCAAGGTCGTCGCCAAGTACAAGTAGGGGCGCTGCTCGCTGCGCCCGCCGGGGCGCCCTTCACCTCCACGCCCACCGCAAACAGATCGCCTCGCTCCGCGCGTCGGGCGCCAGCGCGGGCACCTCGAAGCGCACCGGAGCCCGCCCCGTCGCCAGCAGCGCCCGGCGCGTCGACGGGCCGGCGCCCGGCGCCACCCTCGCCCTCGCGGCCGTCGCCAGGCCCGTGACGCCGAACTCCACCGCCGCGCGCGGACGGTCCGAGGGGTCGGCCGCCACCTCCCACTCCAGCGCCGTGGCCCCGACCGGCGGCGTCGCCTCGAGCACCTTTCCGGCGAACGGCCCCGCCGTCGGCACGCGCACCCAGCGCCCGCCGGCCAACTCGCACTCACCCGCGAGCGGCGCGCCCACCATGTCGGGCGCGCCTCGATCGAGGTGGCTGCACTCCCAGCGCCGCCACTTCAGGTTCCAGAAGTCGCAGGTGCGCCCGTCGAGCGTGCTCACCCGCACGCCCTCCGCGAGCGACGCGTCGGCCCGCGGTGCGGCCAGGCGCAGGCCCCCTCCGAGGGCGAGCACCGCGAGGCCCACCAACGCCGCCGCGAGGCCCACCCGCACCCGACGGGACCAACGACGGATCGCGAAGTCCCAGACGCGGCGGGCCCCCTCGGCGAGCACCTCGAGCAACGCCGCCAGCGGCGCCGCCTGGAAGGCCAGCAGCGGGATCAGGAAGCGCGAGCTCGGATAGGCGTAGCTCGCGTAGACCAGCGTGGTCCCCCCCAACACCAGCGCCGACGAGGCCGCCTCGCCCACCCGCCCCCGCCAGGCCTGCGCCAGCCAGCCCAGGGGCACCAGAGCGAGGAAGGGGAACCCACGCAGGAACGACTGCTCGTCGGAGACCAGCACGCGCGTCACGTCGGCCCACCCCGGCCAGTCGAAGGCCGCGCGGGCCGTGTCGAGCGCCGTGACCCCGGCCTCGCGCACCACGATGCGATCGTACCCGCTGACGAAGGGCGAGCCGAACCACGCCCACTGCAGCCCAGCCGGAATCGCCAGTACGCCGCCGAACCCCAGCGCCAGCCGGCCGAGATCACGCCACGCCGTCCGGCGGGCCCGATGCACCACGTACGGGGCCGCGACCACCAGCACCCACAGCGCCTGCGCGGGCCGCGCCCAGATCACGCCGGCGAGCGCCGCCCCGGCCAGGCCAGGCCGTCCCCGCGCCAGCGCCAGCATGCCGGCGAGCAGCGGCAAAGCCGAGAACAGGTCGTTCGAGTACCCGTACGCGTAGTGCACGACCACGGGCGACAGGCAGGTGGCCGCGACCGCCAGCGCCACGAAGGGCCGCTGCTGCTTCGGATCGAGCAGCAGGAGCGCCAGCCACGCGGCCAGCAGCACGGCGAGCACGTTGAACACCAGCAGGCCGTCGTACCCGAGCGCCAGGAAGAACGGCTCGGCGACCAGGGGCATCAACACCGGGTGCTTGGGGTAGAGCCCGCCGTCGACCCCGAGCGCCACGTTGCTCCAGTCCTGACCCAGCGATCGGTTCCAGCCCAGATCGTCGAAGTACCACGACCGGGCGGTCAGGCCGTCCTGCCGGAAAGTGACGTTTTGCGTCAGTGACCGATTGACGTTGGCGTAGAAGGTCCCATCGGCGTGCAGGAACGTGTAGGGCACGTAGTCGGCGGCGACGCGCAGCACCAGCGCCAGCGCCAGGATGGCGAGCGCGACCCGGCGAACCATCGGCGAGGCCTCCAGAGCTTCGTACGATCCCACCCCAAGTGACGCCGATGTCAATAAAGCGACCATTTTCGGCCACACCTGGAACTCTTTTCCACGTCGCAGCGCCCCGCCGCCCGCGACTCGCCGACCGAGCCCGCCTCCGCGCCGCGACCCGTCCAGGGTATCTCGGCCTGTAGGGCCGGTCCCCTCCCCTCCAGCCCACTTCGGTACGGGCGTTGCAATGGCCCAGGGTGCGAGCGGTTTCGGTGGACCGTCTGGGGTGTTCGTAAACAGACGGGATGGCGCCAGGCCGGCGAGAGGTTCCAGGGGTGGGCTCATCTCCACCCGTCGCTACGGCACAACCGGAGGGTCCACCGCTTTCGCTCGCGCCTGCTCGCTCCCCGCGGGCAGGCACTTTTCGTCACCCCCGGAAAAACTTTCCCGACCGTTCGACCCGACGGCCCGAAACCCGCCCCGAAAACCTCTATCGTTTCCTAGACCTTTCGAACCACGTTTCCCGGTTCCAATTGGAAGGCTCTTTGCTTATACTCGCCACGACGAACTGTCTGCTCGGGCAGGGGGGCCGGATGAACCTTCCTCGCTTCCTATTTGGATTGCTCCTGGCGTCGACCCCGGTGTTCCTGGGTTGTCAGGAGAGTCCGAAGGAGCTTGCGAGCCACTCCGATAGCGGGTTGCCGACCGAAGTGGCGTCCTTCGCCCTCGACGACGGCCTGCCGGCGGTCTCGATCGTGTCGCCCGAGCCTTACACCTACTACAAGACCAGCGACACGCCCGGCAACGCGGCCTACAACCCCGACCATCCCCTGGTCGACGTCACGGTGCAGTTCTCGGTCGCGCACTGGGCCTACCCCGCGGCCACCAAGGGCGTCGCGTTCATCCTCGACAAGTGGGACCAGTCCCATCCCGAGCTCGCCATCGTCCAGACCTCTCCCGTGAACCCCATCGTCCTCGCCGATATTCCGCCCGGCCAGCACACCATCGTCGCCTGCCTGGTGCTGAAGAGCGACACCGGCGACCCCACCCCCAACGAGAACTGGTACTACCTCGACGCCGACCCCAACCTCGTGGGCGTCCAGCGCTCGTGCGGCTCGGTGGTCATCAAGGTGGCCATCGTCGACTGCTGGCCCACGATCTACAACCCGGCCACCGCCAAGTACATCTGCGACCCCGCGCACCCGGGCGCCTGCTGCATCGACACCAACCCCTGCTCGGTCGACAACTGCCAGTGGGTCACGAGCGGCGGTCTCAACCAGTACGAGTGCCGCTTCGGGCCGGTGGCCGGGCAGTGCTGCCAGTCCGACTACGAGTGCGGCGATCCCCAGCGCTGCTACCTGTACGACAACCCCGACACGAGCCTCGACAACGACCTTGTCAACAAGTGCTACGAGTGCGACTACATGTCGGCCACCGCCGACGACGCCTGCGACGACCTCGACAAGTGCACCGTCGACTCGTGCGGCCAGAGCTTCTTCTGCGAGCACGCCCCCATCGTGGGCGCCCAGGGCGAGCCCTGCTGCATGGACACCGCCGACTGCAACGACGACGACCCCTGCACCATCGACCAGTGCGAGAACAAGGTCGCCGGCCAGGGCTTCTGCAAGTTCTACTCGTACCTCACGCTCAGCGACGCCGACATCACGGGCTACGGCTACGACCCCTCGTCGTTCGAGGGCTGCTGCTCGGTGGGCAAGGAGCTCGAGTACTGCACCGACCACCTGATCGTCATCGACAACCAGCTCCAACTCGACGCCTGCTGGAACGTCGCCTGCATCTCGAACCAGTGCCGTTACGGCAAGGATCCGAACCCGCTCTGCTGCAACACGGGCGCCGAGTGCGACGACTGCGCCGACTTCGACCCGGGCACGGGCGAGTGCGTCAAGGCCAACGTCTGCACCATCGATCTCTGCGTCGAGAACGAGTGCAGGTTCCAGTGGGACCCCTTCCACCCCTCCGACGAAGACTGCTGCCAGCACACCATCGACTGCGACGACGACCTGCCCAACACCATCGACTGGTGCAGCAACTACCTCTGCTACCACGAGACCGATCCTCTGTACTGCGACCCCGGCGCCGACCCGCCGGCCGAGTGCCCGGCCCCGCCGAACCCCTGCATCACCTACACGTGCAACGACGCCAGCAACCACTGCGATGGCACGGGAGTGCCCGGCTGCTGCCTCGACAACGACGACTGCGACGACAGCGACTACTGCAGCACCGACGTGTGCGACCCCCTGCTCCACACGTGCTCGCACGAGGTCATCGAGCTCATCGGCGGCAAGAAGTGCTGCAACATCTCGACCGATTGCTACGACGGCAAGGTGTGCACCACCGAGGCGTGCGTCTCGCACCAGTGCCGCTACGGCGCCGTCGCGGTCAACCCGACCGAGTGCGCGTCGGGCAAGTGCTGCAACAGCAACGCCGACCTCAACGGCAACAGCAGCGCCGACGACTGCGAGGTCGCGAACTCGTGCACGCCGTTCACGTGCGCCAACCACTGCTGCGTGCCCAAGACCAACCTGCCGCCCGGGCAGTGCATCACGGCGCTCGACTGCGAAGACGGCGACCCCTACACCTGGAACGTGTGCACCGGCTGCACCTGCGCGCTGAACCCGCCCACGGTCTGCGACGAGGCGCACCCCACCTGCAACGACAGCAACGCCTGCACCATCGACTCGTGCGACTTCAATGAAAAGCGCTGCAAGTACGTGGCCAAGCCCAACTGCTGCGTGCAGCAGGCCGACTGCGTGCCGGCCACCCCCGACCCCTGCACCAACTACCAGTGCATCAAGTCGCTGAACATCTGCCAGAACTCGTACGTGCCCGACTGCTGCACGTCCGACGACGACACCAAGTGCAACGACTTCAACGGCTGCACCGACGACTTCTGCGTCAACGGCAAATGCCGCCACAACGCCTTCGACGCCAACTGCTGCATCTCGGCCGCCGACTGCAACGACAGCAAAGAATGCACGCGCGACGAGTGCATCGACAACCAGTGCCAGCACTCCCTGCTGGCCTCGACGCCGAGCGGGGCGCTTTGCTGCGAGACCGACGGCGCCTGCACCGACACCATGCCGTGCACGCAGGACACGTGCATCAACAACAAGTGCGAGAACCTCCCCGTGCAGGGCTGCTGCTACCCCGACGGGCAGGACCACCCCATGTGCGAAGACGGCAACCCGTGCACCGCCGACTGGTGCGTCTACGGCATCTGCCGCCACCTGGGGCCGGGCGAAGCCCCCGCCTCGGCGCACATCCCCGACACGTGCTGCATCCCCGGGTGCATCCCCGGCGACGAAGACTGCTGCGAACCCGACGACAACGTGTGCACCCTCGAGGAGTGCGCCCCCAACGGGCTGTGCGTGTCCACGGCCATCGAGCCCTGCCGCCTGCAGTTGCCCTACTGCCAGTCGTTCAACCAGGGCACCTGGCCGCCCGAGTTCCTGGGCTGGAAGCGCGAAGACACGCTGGGCGCTCCGGCCAATTTCAACTGGGAAGACTCCGGCAAGGGGCCGCTGGGCCTCGACTTCCACATGCGCTTCAGCGGCCTCAAGTTCCCGCTCGACGAATTCAACGCCTACCTGTTGTCGCCGGCCTTCGAGTCCCACGACGCCAGCGGCAAACTGCTCACCGACGTGACCGTGCAGTGGGAGACCTTCCTCGACCTGAACAGCCCCGAAACGACCAACCTGGCCGTCAGCATCCTGCCGAACGGCGCCATCGCCAACGGCACCGTGCGCTGGTCGCAGTCCACCACGAGCGATCTCGAGGCCTCGGTCGAGTCGGTCCACCACCACGCCACCTACCTCGGCGACTACTTCAAGGTGGCCTTCAACGTGAACGCGCTGCACGAGGTCGCCGGCGCCAACGTCTACGGAGGCGCCGCCCACATCAACGCGTGGGACCTCGACAGCGTGTGCATCTGCGCCGGCCAGGCGCCGGAGTGGATCAACCTCGAGACCACCTACGGCATGTTCCTGCAAGACAGCGAGCACTTCCCACTGCGTGCGACCGATCCCGACTCTTCCGGCACCAGCAACCCCCTGTCGTTCGAGGCGCTCGGCGCCCCCGACTTCGTCACCATCGTCAACGGCGGGTGGGACTGGCAGACCAGCCGCTGGGTCGCCGACATGGTGGTCTCGCCCGTCGACGAGGCGGCGCTCGGGCAGCACACGTTCACCCTGCGCATCTCCGACGGCTGCCTCTTCACCGACCGCGAGGTCACGGTGTGGGTCTTCCTGCGCGGCGGCTACCTGGTGTGGTCGCCCGAGGGCGTGTCGCCGCTGCACGCGCAGCGCATCGTCGACGCCATCGCGGGCCAGCCCGACCAGACCACGGCCAAGCGGCAGTGGCAGGTCCTCGAAGACCTGTCGGCCTACCCCGACCTGTCCGTCGCCGACGGCATCTTCGGCTGCCTCGGCATCAAGGGTGCCGCCTACGAGATCGTCGAGGAGCGCGACCCCGTCGAGGAGGCGCTTGACGGCGAGTTGAAGGAGTTGCGCGACCGCAAGGAGGCGCTGGTCTCCGAGCTCGCCATCTACCTCGAGGGGGGCGGACGCCTGTACCTCGAAGGCGGCGAGACCTGGTACGACGACGTACCGACGGCGCTGCACGACTACATGCGCGTCGAGGCCACCTCGGGTGGCGTCACGCGGCTCGACGGCCCCGTGGCCGGCGAAGGCTTCCTGCGGGCGCTCACGCCCTACGGCTACGACCAGTTGCCGTACAACCCCACGAGCCCCGACAACTTCTGGAACAACTTCCTCGACCGCATCAAGGTCAAGGAGCACACGCGCGGCCGCGTCTTCCTGCAGAACACGGGCACGACCGAATTCCCGACCACGGTGGGCTACTGCGACCACGTCGACTGCCCCGACGGCTCCGACGACTACCGCACCATCGCCTCGTCGATCCCCTTCGGCGGCTTGCTGAACGGCCCGTCGACGCGCGTCGACCTCATGGGCCGCTACCTCTATTTCTTCGAGCACGGCTATCCCACGTGCGCGACGGCCGCCGACTGCGACGACGGGCAACAGTGCACCACCGACAACTGCGCCGGCTCGCCCAAGCGCTGCTCCAACACCGAGCAGCTCAACTGCGAGTACTGCCTCGACGATCTCGACTGCGACCAGTCGTTCCCGACCCTCGATTACGCCTGCCATACCTCCCTGACGTGCAAGCCCCTGCCGGGCTACATCCGGCACTCCAGCGGCGGCCAGGACCCGTTCGACGAGTTCATCCCCGGGCTCGGCTGGCAGAGCCCCATCGCCACGAGCGTCATCACGCTCGGCGGCGCCGGCGCCGAGGCCTGGGAAGCCCGTAACGTGGCCCAGGTGGCGGCCAAGCTGCGCGTCACCCACGACTACATCGGCGAGGTCGAGATCACCCTTCAGCACGGCAGCCAGACCGTCACGGCCAAGCTGGCCGATCTGACGCAGTTCGGTGGCACCTATTACTTCACCACGAGTGAAGCATGGGGCCGCCCCGCCGCTGCCGGCAGCATGGACCAGTTCAAGAACGCCGCCATCGAGGGCGCCTGGACGCTCACCGTCCGCGACACCAAGCCGGCTAACACGCGCGACGGCAAGCTGATCGAGTGGTGGCTGTTCGTCGCCCCCGACGACGTCGACTGCTCCGCCAACCCGTCCCTCTGCGAAGACGGCAACGCCTGCACGGTCGACCAGTGCCTCGGCGGCTTCTGCAAGAACTCGCTGTTGCTCTGTCAGGACATCGACCCCCTCACGGGCCTGCCGAACCTGTGCACCTCCGACGCCTGCGATCCATCGGCCGGGTGCACGTTCTCGCAGAAGATCTGCGACGACGGCAACGACTGCTCCATCGACCTCTGCAAGACCGACACCGGCGAGTGCTACCAGGACTGGCCCACCGAGTGTTACAACCCGTGCACCCGACACGCCGACTGCGGCAACCTGCAGTACTGCAACGAGGGTCACTGCGAGATCGTGCCGGGCCTCGTCTACGAGTCGCCGGTCACCGGCTCCGCGGCCATCATCGACAACGGCGCGCCCCAGGTGTACCCGTTGAACATCCCCGACGGCACCGACAAAGACTCGCTCGATCGGGCCGTCGAAGACCGCGCCATCCACAAGCTGCGCGTCAAGGTCCGGGTCACGCACGAAGACGTGACCGACCTCGAGATCAAGCTGGTGCGCGGCACCACCGAGTACGTGCTGCTGCCCGAAAACGCCGGCTCCGGCGGCCCGCACTGGGTGTTCGCCTCCAACGACGCCGCGTCGTTCGACGTGCCCGCCACCAACCTCGACGACGCGCCCGGCGGCCAGATCGGCCAGGCCATCGCCGGCGATTGGTACCTCTCGATCCAGGACCGCCAACTGGGCAACACGGGCACCCTCGATGGGTGGGTGCTGTTCATGGTGCAGCGCCACTGCGCCACCAACGCCGACTGCAACGACGACAGCCTCTGCACGGCCGACCTGTGCCTGGCCAACACGTCGGGCGACCCCAAGGAGCAGCTCAACATCCCGCTGGTCTGCTCGAACTCGACCGACGCGGTATGTGACGACGGCCTGTGGTGCAACGGCGTCGAGTTCTGCCACCCCGACACGGGCTGCGTCGACGGCCAACCGCCCACGCTCGACGACAACATCCCCTGCACCGACGACCTCTGCGACGAGTACAACGACGAGGTCTACCACCTGGCGAACGTGGCGTACTGCAACGACGACAACCCCTGCACCACTGACGTCTGCGACGCCGACTGCTCCGACGGCGCCTGCGGCTGCCGGCACCTCGACAACACCGACGCCTGCGACGACGGCATCTACTGCACGACCAACGATCAGTGCGGCGCGGGCGAGTGCAAGGGCGTGCCCACCAACGCCAAGCCGGGGTGCTCGTGCAACGTCACGGCCGACTGCCAGAGCATCTTCAACGACAACCGCTGCGCGGGCGCCTACATCTGCAACGTGGGCCTGCACACCTGCGTCATCGACCCCGCCACCGAGGTCGACTGCAGCACCATCCCCGGCTACGTGAACGACCCCTGCGCCAAGCACCTGTGCGACCCGCAAGACGGCGAGTGCAAGATGGCGTTCATCCCCGACGGCGTGCTCTGCGAGGACGGCGACCTCTGCACGCAAAACGACGTGTGCAACGGCTCGGGCCAGTGCCTGGGCGTGCAGCACATCTGCGACGACGCCTACTGGTGCAACGGCGTCGAGGCCTGCGATCCGCTGAGCGGCGAGTGCGTGCCCGAGAGCATCCCGATCATCGACGACGGGGTCCCGTGCACCATCGACGTGTGCGACAACGACGCGGAGCAGATTCATCACTTCCCCGACGACACCTCCTGCGACAACGGCCTCTTCTGCGACGGCGTCGAGATCTGCAACCCCGTGCTCGGCTGCCAGGACGGCCCCAACCCGAACTGCGAAGACTACAACCCCTGCACGGTCAACAAGTGCGACGAGCTCGTCCAGGCCTGCGACTTCCACGACCACGTGCAGCACTGCTCGTGGCCCTGTGACGGCGACCACACCTACGACGCCGGCGACGACGACTGCGGCTACGACGACGCGTGCGTCGGCGGCGCGGGCGCCACGGCCGGCTCGTGCCAGCCCATCTGCGGGGCGTCGTGCTACGTGGCCCGCGCCATCCCGCCGAACGACCCCGAGCTGGCCCAGACCATCCCCGACAACGACGAGGTCTCCTGCGTCGAACGCACGCTCACCCTCGCCCTGCCGCCCAACCTGCGGTTCGTCGAGCGCGTCGAGGCGCGCGTGCAGGTCTCGCACACCTCCATCGTCGACCTGCGCGTCTCGCTCACCGACCCCGACGGCTACACGGTCAAGATGTGGGAGAACGCCGGCGGCTCGCGCGACGACTTCGCCAACACCTTCGAGCAGAGCTGGGCCGACACCTACCGGCCCATGTGCGCCTTCCGCGGCGACGTGCCGAGCGGCGACTGGCTCCTGCGGGTCTGCGACGTGCTGCCCCAGAGCCAGGGCACCCTCGACGACTGGACGCTCTACGTGAAGGGCTCCGAGACCGACACCAACCTGGGCGATCGTTGCGACAACGCGCTGGCCATGAACCCCGAGGCCGGCACGGTCATCGGGCCGAACGAGTGGAACCAGACGCTGTCGGGCAGCACCGCGTGCGCCCAGGAAGACCACGTGGCCTCGTGCGGTGGCGGCGGCAAGGACCGCGTGTACCGCTTCCACGTGAGCGACCACAAGTTGCTGAACGCCACGGTCAACACGGGCGGCCGCAACTGGGTGGTGTACGTGAAGGGCGCCAACCCGAGCGCCACCGACTGCACCGACACCACGCTCGGCTGCGGCGCGGCGCCTTCGGGCGGCGCGGCCAGCATCGTCGACCTCAAGCTGTCGCCCGGCGACTACTACTTCTTCATCGACTCCAACGGCGACTACGGCGACTACGCCGTCGACGTCACGTTCAAGACGCTGCTCCAGAACGGCGGCACGTGCGATCACCTGAACGACTGCATCAGCCCCCACTGCGTCGACGGCACGTGCTGCAACGTGGCCTGCGACGGGCTGTGCGAGGCCTGCGACGGCCTCGAGACGGCCAACGGCGCCTCCGACCGAGGCACCTGCACCTACATCGCCGACGGCCGCGACCCCGAAGAAGAGTGCATCGGCGACGACGAGATCTGCGGCTGGACGTGCTACTACAATCCGGGCACGGGCGCCGGCGGCGACTGCAAGAAGCCCGGCACCGACACCCCGCACGTCAAGTGGGAGGGCGCCGCCATCACGTTCGGCGGCATCTGCCAGCGCTGCGACGGCAACGGCGACTGGGAGTACCTCCCCCACGGCACCGACCCGTTCCTGCAGTGCCCGAACCGTGCCTGCGACGGGGCGCGCCTCTTCTACGAGCAGCGCTGCTCGAACGACGAGGTCACGTTCCCCGATCGCATCGGCACCTGCGACTGCTTCGACGAGAAGTACGGCGTGTTCGGCTGCGAGGCCGACGTGCCTCAGGTCGCCGACGACTGGTGCCCCGACGGCTACGTGTGCGACCCCACCGACGGGCCCGACGACGACTCGCGACCCGACGACTGCCGCACGGCCTGCACGATTCAGGGCCACTGCCAGTACGACGGGCCGCCCGACGGCTGGTACTGCGAAGAGCGCGTATCGGAGCCCGGCTTCCACGAGTGCAAGGAGCGCAAGGATCTCGGCCTCACGTGCCACGACCCCGTACCGGGGGTGTACGAGTACGGCGAGTGCCTGCTGAACGGCGCCGATCCGTTCCCGTGCGTCGACGGCGTGTGCTGCAACTCGACGTGCACGGCGCTCTGCATGCGCTGCGACGGCGTCGACACGCTGAACGCCAGCGCCGACATGGGTACGTGCACGTTCGCCGCCGACGGCAAGGACCCCGACGTCGAGTGCCGCACCGACGACACCACCAACTGCGGCATCGGCTGGTGCGACGGCGGCGGCACGTGCGACTGGTGGGACCCCGACACCGTGTGCGTGGGCCAGGTCGACAACTTCTCGCACGACCAGTCGTGCGGCCGCGACAACAACGGCGACGACATCGGACCCTCGCCCTTCTGTCAGGCCGACGGAACGGGCTGCGAGACCGCGCCCGACTGGGTGCTCTTCCCCGCCGACACCTGCAGCGGAAACGGTTACTGCCTCGACGCCGGCGGCATCCCGCAGACGTGGCACAACTGCCCCAGCGGCCTGATGTGCAACGACGAGCAAACCGACTGCAAGACGAACTGCGTGACGGACCTCGACTGCTCGAGGCCCTTCCCCACCGATTGCGATGGCGACGGCGGCGTGAACTACTACTGCCGCGACGCGCTTTGCAACCCGTCGGTCTGCAAGAACTGGATGGATCCGACGACCAACGGCAGCCAGGCCACGCCGTCGGCATCCTTCGGCAACGTCCACCATTCGTTGGGCGGCACCCCCCAGGGGGCCGGTGCTTGCTCGGGAGCGAACTGCTCGATGTTGCCGGGCGCGGCGACGAAGTCCGATCTGGGCTTCTACCCGCAGACCCGGGCCATCGAGACGCCGCTCCAGTACCGGAATTGAGGAGGGTGCCATGAACACGCGGTCTGGATCCCGGAACTGGGAGAACGATATGGGCAATATTCGCAGGGAGGTCGGCATGAGTGGGTCCCTGTCCAAGGCCTTGATCATGGGCGTGATGCTCGTGGTCGTGCTGGTCGGCGCAAAGGCGACGCGCGCCGATGGGGTGCCGCAGTTCCTGAACGTTCAGGGGGTCCTCTACGACAACGAGGGCAACCCCGTGAACGACAACTACGACCTCACGGTCAGCCTGTATCGCACGTCCACGGGAGGCCCGGTGAACCTGGTCTTCCAGTCGACGTTCGCCGACGAGGTGGTCGAGAACGGCATCTTCCACGTCACGCTGTCGATCCCGACGGCCAGCGGGAACCCGTTCGTCCTCTACCCCGAGCTGTGGTTGGGCATCGCGGTCGACGGCGACGACGAGATGACGCCGCGCCAGCGCCTGACCTCGGTGGGCTACGCCATGCAGGCGCGGCACGCCGACGAGGCCTCGAAGGCGCGCGACGTCTTCTGCGACGGCGACGGCGACCCGTTGACCAACGACCCCGTGCCCTGCGTCGCCCGCGGCGAGCTCGAGCAGACCTACGCCCTGGCCGACGGCGACCAGGAGGCCTTGTCCGCGATCTCGCTGTCGACGAAGTGCGACGGGTGCGTGGGCTCCCAGCACCTCGCGAACGGCACCATCGCCACGGTCGACCTCGGCGACGGCTCCGTCACGACGGCCAAGGTCGCCAACGGCACCCTCCTCAGCGAAGACATCGGCGACCAGCAGGTGCTCTCGGTCGACATCGCCAACGGCACGATCCTCAGCGAAGACATCGGCACGGGCGAGGTCAAGACCCTGAACATCCTGAACGGCACCATCCTCACCGAAGACCTGGCCAACCTGGCCGTCGCCAACGCCAAGCTGGGCGCCGACGCCGTGACGACCGACAAGATCCAGAACGGCCAGGTCATGACGGTCGATCTGGCCGACAGCGCGGTCATCAACGAGAAGTTGGCCGACGCCGCCGTCATGAATCGCAACTTCGGCGAGATCATCCACCAGAACCACCTGCCCATCGCCGGCGAGCTCGTCGACCAGCGCGGCACCGTCATCGTGGGCGACTACCTGTCGGTAAGCCCCGCCGGCGTGGTCGCCGTCAACGTCGACGCCCTGAACGTCGACATCGACGCCGGACTCCCCGTGGGCCAGAACCTGGTGCAGTGGGAAGACATCAAGTGGAAGAACGGCGCCGACAAGACCGGCAACTGGAAGAACGACACCTGCACCTCGGGCGCCAACACCTGCCTGGTCATCGCCACGACCGACGAGCCCCGCCACGGTGGCTTCGCCATCCGCTTCGCCGGCAACGGCGCCTGGCTCTACGCGCGCGACATGATCGAGGTCGCCCCCGACCGCGAATACTTCGGCCGCATCCGCGCCCGCAACGCGTCGTCGAGCACGACCGCCAGCTTCCTGGCCGGTGCGCGCGCGTTCGACAAGACCGGCGCCTCGCTCGGTGACCAGTGGTTCATGACCTCCGAAGACGGAAACCCCCAGCTCCACAGCCTGGGCAAGACCTTCTCGGGCTTCGTGGCCGCCGACGGCTTCCCTCCCGGAACCCGCTACATCCAGCCCATCGCCGGCATGACGGGTTCGAACGGCCAGATCGACGTCGACGCGCTCGAGATCTTCGAGCTCACCACGGCCAACGACGTCGTGTGCGCTGGCTGTGTGCAGTCGGCCGACATCGCCAACGGCTCGCTGGCCACCGACGATCTGGCCGACGGGGCCGTCACCTCCGCCAAGATCCTCGACGGCACCATCCAGAGCGCCGACATCGGCGCCGGCGAGGTGAAGACCGTCAACCTCGGCGACGGGGCTGTGCAGACCGCCAAGCTGGCCGCCGGAGCCGTCACCAACGACAAGATTGGCGCGGGCCAGGTGACGTCGCTCAACATCCAGGACGGCGGCGTGGGCAACAACGACCTGGGCCTCGGCGCCGTCACCTCCGTGAAGATCGGCGACGGCGAGGTCAAGACCGCCGACCTCGCGAACGGCGAGGTGACCTCCGAGAAGCTCCAGAACGGCACCGTGACCACGGTCGACCTGGCCGCCGACGCGGTGACCGCGGCCATCCTGGCCGACAACTCCGTTGATACGGCTGCGCTGCAGAACGGTGCGGTCACCGGCGGCAAGATCGCCATCGACGCCGTCGGGGCCAGTCACATCGGCACCGGGCAGGTCACCACCGACGAGCTGCTGAACGGCACCATCAAGGCCGAAGACCTGAGCTCCGAGCTCGCGTGGATCAGCGGCGGCGACATCACCGTGCCGAACAACAAGAACCTGATCTTCTCGGACGACGCCACGAGCAACGACGCCGCGTGGTTCACCGAGGCGACCACCGGCGCCGACGACATCGAAGTGCGCCTGATCCTCGGCTTCGAAGAAGACGACACCGAGCGCTTCTCGATCTACCGCTACAGCGACGGCGCGGGCACCACCAAGACCAAGGAGCACGAGTTCACCGCGGCCGGCAACGCCTACCACAAGGGCAACCTGAGCGTCGGCGGCGGCATCACGGCCGGCGGCGACATCACGACGGCCACGGGCATCGTGTCGGGCGTCCTCGAGTGCCCGGCCGGCGGGTGCATCGACACCGACGAGATCGAGAACGGCACCATCGCCAACGACGACATCTCGACCACGGCGGGCATCGCGGCCACCAAGATCCAGGGCGAGGCGTTGACCAAGGCCACCCTGCTCGACGGCGGCACGGCCCAGGTCTCGGGCTTCTGGAACAACCTGACCGTGAAGAACAACGTGATCGACTCGTTCCACCTGAAGGACAACGCGGTCACGAACGCCAAGATGGCCGACAACGCCGTGGGCACGGCCGAGGTCCAGGACGGCAGCCTGCTGAACGCCGATCTGGCCACCGACACCATCACCAACACGCGCATCGCCAGCGGCGCGGTCACGAGCGACGAGATCCTCGACGGAACCATCGCCACGGCCGACCTCGGGGTCGACTCGGTCGACGCCGCGCAGATCAAGACGGGCGCGGTGGGCTCGGCCGAGATCCTCGACGGCGCGGTGTCGTCCAGCGACATCGGCAGCAACCAGGTGCTGTCCTCCCACATCTCGCCCGCGGCGTTCGGCACGTCGGGCGTGAGCACGCTGATCGCGCGCGCCGACCACGCCCACGACACCGACTACGTGAACGCCTCCGGCGACACCATGTCGGGCGATCTCACCGTCGCGCACGCCGCCGACACCAAGATCACCGTGCGCAGCACCAACGGCGGCAAGGCCATTCTGGCCCTCGAGTCCACGGGCGTCGACACCGACACGTCGCTGCAATTGACGGGCCTCGACACCCTGGCGCTGAAGGGCGCGAACCTCGTGCTCGACTCCGGCAAGTCGATCACGTCGCAGAACCTGAGCCTGGCCGGACAGCTCATCTGCAGCGACTGCGTCAGCTCGACCAACATCCTCGACGGCACCATCACGAGCAACGACCTCACGAACGCGGGCATCGCCAAGTCGAAGATCCTGGGCACGGCGCTGGCCCAGAACGACACGTTCGGCGGCGACGTGAGCGGGCTGTACAACAACCTGCAGCTCGGCGCCAACGTGGTGGGCGCCAGCGAGCTGGCCGACAACTCGGTCGATGGGGCCGCACTGCAGGCCGACTCCGTGGTCACCGGCAAGATCGTTGACGGCACCATCCTCGGCACCGACCTGGCCACCGACACCATCACGGCCACCCAGATCGCCACCGGCGCCATCACCAACGCCGAGCTGGCCGCCAACTCGGTGTACACCAACGCCATCCAGGAGAAGGCCGTCACCGCCACCAAGCTGGCCAACCAGTCGGTCTCGGGTGGTCAAGACTCCGCCGGCGGCAACGCCATCGTCGACAACTCGGTGACCACGTACGACATCCAGGACGGCACCATCACGGCCACTGACCTGACGTCGAACTTCTGGTCGAACCTCAACACCAACTTCGTGGTCAAGGACGGCAAGCAGCTGCTCTTCGAAGACTCCGACGACGGCGACCGCCAGGCCTTCTTCCAGGAGTTCTCGGGCGCAGGCGCCCTCGACCTGGGCCTGGTGCTCGGCAACAACAACAGCGACCTGGCCGACCAGACCTTCACGGTGTACAGCACCGACGGCGCGACCCGCGTGCAGCGGCACCAGTTCCGCGCCAACGGCACCGCACAACTGAACGGCGACGTCACGGTGGGCGACCCCAACGCCGACCTCACGGCCGGCGAGCGCGCGCGCATTGCCACGTACTCGACCCCACGTGGCGACCTGATCGTGACGGGCGCCATCGTGCACCCGAAAGACTCCGCGGCCGGCAACGGCACGGCGCTGGCGGTGGCCGACGTGTTCGAGATCCGCTCGGGCGCCATCGGCGACACCGTCGGCCATGGCTTCCTCAGCGCTGACCCCTCGAACATCGTGCTGAGCGCCGGCGCCAATGGCGCGGGCACGCTGACCCTGAACCGCAAGGACGCCGGCTCGGCCGGCAACGTGGTCACGGGCGGCAACCTGGTGGTGGGCGGCGCGCTGCAGTGCGCGAGCGCCAGCGGCGACTGCGTGGTCGGCACCTCGGCCATCGCCAACGGCACCGTCACCACCGACGACATCCTGAACGACACGCTGACGGCCGTCGACATCGCGGGCAACGCCATCGGCGCCAGCGAGTTGGCCGACGCGTCCGTCGACACCAACGCCCTGCAGAACAACGTGGTGACCACCGACAAGATCCTGAACGCCACGATCCTGGGCGTCGACCTGGCCACCGACACGCTGACGGCCACCCAGATCGCGGCCAACGCCATCGGCACCAGCGAGCTGGCCGACGGCGCCGTCGACACCGGCGCCATCGCCGACAACGCCGTGACCACCGCCAAGATCTTCGACGGCCAGGTCAACTCGGCCAAGATCCTCGACAACTCGGTCACCACCGCCGACATCCAGAACCTCACCATCCTGGGCGAAGACATCGCCGACAACACCATCCCGCTCGTCAAGATCCTCGCCAGCGAGCGCCCCATCGGGCCTGGCAAGAGCCTGTACCTGAACAAGCTGTCGAACGAGGGCGGCGAGTCGCTGTTCTTCAGCGACGACATCGACGGCACGCCCATGGACGCGTCCGATCCCTACATGCGCGAAGTGTCCGACGACGCGGCGGTAGGCACCGATGTGCGCCTGGTGCTGCCCGACAGCGCGGGCGACGACGCCTTCACCCTCAACGTGAACAACACCATCGGCGCCTACAAGCACAAGTTCGACAACGCCGGCAACGCCTGGCACACGGGCACCCTGGCCGCCACGGGCGCCGCCACGATCGGCGGCGTCGTCAACGCCAACGGCAACATCATCGACATGAACACGCGGCGCCCCTTGGCCGGCGCAGCCGACGGCAGCGTGCTGTACCTGAACGCCGACGGCACCGACGGCAACACCACCGCCGACTACACCAGCGTGACCATCGGCAGTTCGGTGAGCGTGGCCGCCGGCACCCTGACCGTGCCGAACACCACGGGCTTCTCGTGCACCGACTGCATCAACGCCACGGCCATCGTGGCCAACGCGGTGGGCACCAGCGAGATCACCGACGCCAGCATCACGGGCGGCGACATCGCCGGCGACACCATCACGGGCGCGCACATCGCGGCGGGCGCCATCGGCAACGGCGAACTGGCCGACAACTCGGTCAACTCGGCCAAGATCGCAGACAACACGGTCACGGCCACCGACATCGCCGACGGCACCATCACCGACACCGACATCAACGCCACGGCCAACATCGGCCGCGCCAAGATCGCGGGCGGCGCGCTCACGGGCAACACCACCTTCGCGGGCGCCGCCACTCGTTCCTACAACGCCGGCACCGACACCCTGACCCTCACGCTCAACAACAACGTGGTGGGCACCAGCCAGATCACCGACGGCGCCATCGTCAGCGCCGACATCCTCGACAACTCCATCGAGACCGGCGACATCAAGGACGGCACCATCACCACCAACGACCTGGCCTTCACCATCCCGGCCGCCGGCAGCGACATGACCCTGACTCGCGGCAAGAAGTTCATCTTCGGCACCGACGGCGACAACGACGGGGCCTTCTTCCAGGAGACCTCGCCCCTGGCCGTCGACAACAGCGTCGAGGTCAGCCTGAACTTCTCGGACGACGGCGACACCAGCGAGCGCTTCGTCATCAACTCGAACGGCGCGTCGAAGCACTGGCTCTGGGCCAACGGCGACGCCAAGCACCAGGGGCACCTGACCACGGTGGGCAACGTGTACGCGCAGGAGGGCCACGCCTACACGTTCAAGGACCGCGACAACCCCTCGACCTACTTCGTCGACCCGAGCGGCACGTCGCAGACCTACGACACTCGCGCGTACATCTTCCGCGACATGGACGACCCCACCAACCGCTACCTCAACCCGAACGACATCTCGCAGGTCAACGACATGCGGGCGGTCATCTTCCGCGACCTCGACGACCCGACCAACCGCTACGTCGACCCGCACAACGTGTCGCAGACCAACGACATGCGCGCCGACATCTTCCGCGACGTGGGTGACCCGAGCAACTACTACGCCAACCTGAACGACACGTCGCGCCTGAACGTCATCGACGTCGCCGAAGGCCACACGCGGGGCTGGTGGCGAAACACCAACGCCGGCCACGGCCTCTACAACACGGCCACGGCGCGCCACTTCTACAGCCAGGACGCCACCTACTGGCGCATGAGCTCGAACAACGGCATGGTCATGTACGACGGCGCCAACAGTACGGTGCGCGGCTACCTGTACCACGACGGCAGCTTGAACGTCGGCCTGTTGTCCTCCGACGGCAACTGGCAGGTGCGCGCGTGGAACGCCGGCGTCGAGCTCTACGACACCACGTACATGGCCGACGCGCAGGCGAACATCTTCTACGATCGCCAGGACACGGGGTACTACGCCGATCCCAACGCCACCTCGCGCCTCTACCACGGCCGGTTCAACTACATCACCACCGGCGAGTGGGGCAACTACAACCAGTTCCACACGTGGACGCATCTCAATGGCGCCTACGGCTTCTACTCGGCGACCAACGGGGCCCACTTCTCGCCGAACGACGGAACCTACGGCTCGTGGCGCGTCCGGGGCAGCCGCGGAAGCTGGTACGGGCTCGAGTTCGACACCGCAGCCGGCAATACGACGCTGATGATGGGCACCACGGGCCAGGGCTGGGGCAGCCAGACCACGGGGTTGCACAACAACGGCCAGGGCTGGCTGTGGCGCTTCGAGCACCGAACCCTGTACGCCGACGCCATGGTCGACAACAACAACAACGCCTACAAGATCGACCCCGACGCGACCTCGCAGGTGCTCGACGTGAACGCCCAGTGCGTGGCCCGCGGCGGCGGCTCGGCCAACGCCGGCTGCCCCAACGGGTGGTACGGCGCGGGCGACTTCTGCATCAGCGGCGGCCTCAGCGGCAACAACAGCTGCTGGCGCGAGGCCGTGAAGGACTGCGCCAACCGCAACGCGCACCTCTGCCGCAGCTCCGAGATCATCGCGGCTCGCATGATGGGCCAGCCCGTACACGGCGATTGGCTTTGGACCTCGGACACCGAGTACAGCGTGACGAGCGGCCACGGCTGGTACTACCCGCGCCTGGTGCACGGCAGCAGCGGCGACATCAAGAGCATCGCCAGCCCCAGCTACACCTACGCCGACCCGAATGAGTACGGCAGCCGCCCGTGGGTGTGCTGCATCAGCAAGTAGCTCACATCGTAGCCAGACGATTGTACAGGGTGCGGCGGTCGATGCCGAGCAGTTCGGCCGTGCGCTTCTTGTTGCCGCCCGTCAGCTCGAGCGTGTGGCGGATGAGCAGATCCTCGAAGTCCTTCAAGGTCATGCCGCGATCGAGGCCCGAGCGGGCCAGGCGCGCGAGGTCGGGCGCGGGCTCCTGAAAGCTGGCGAGCTCCGAGAAGTCTTCGGGCTTCAACGTAGCGCCCGCGGCGAAGAGCGCGGCGTTCTTCAGCGCGGTCTCCAACTGGCGCACGTTGCCGGGCCAGGCGTGCTCGACCAGCAGGCGCAGGGCCTCGCGCGTGATGCCGGTCACGGCCGAGAAGCCCTCGTCGGCCTGGCGCTTCAGGAAGTGGTGCACGAGCAGGGGGATGTCGTCGCGGCGCTCGCGCAGCGGGGGCAGCACGATGGAGACCACGTTCAGGCGGTAGTACAGGTCTTCACGAAAGCGCCCCGCGGCGACCAGCTCCTTCAGATCGCGGTTCAGGGCCGCGACCACGCGCACGTTCACGGTGCGCGACTGGGCCTCGCCGACCCGGCGGACCTCGCCCTCCTGGAGCACGCGCAGCAGCTTGACCTGCATGTCGGCGGGCAGATCGGCGATCTCGTCGAGGAAGAGCGTGCCGCCGTGGGCGGTCTCGAAGAGACCCGGGCGATCGGACGTGGCGCCCGTGAACGAGCCCTTCTTGTGCCCGAAGAGCTCGCTCTCGAAGAGGTTCTGGGGAATGGCGCCGCAGTTCACGGCCACGAAGGGGCCTGCCTTGCGCGAGCCCTGGAAGTGGATGGCGCGCGCGATGAGCTCCTTGCCCGTGCCCGACTCGCCCTGCACCAGCACGGGAACGTCGGCGTCCTTGACGCGCTCGACCATGAACAGGCAGCGCCGGAGCGCGGCGCTCGTGCCCACGATGCCGGGGAAGGTGCCCTGCACCGTGAAGCGCTCGAGGTCGCGCTCGCGCTCGGCCAGGCGCTTCGAGGTCTGATCCAGTTCGAGCTTCAGCTGTTCGTTCAAGCGCGCGATCTCGTCGCGTGAGCGGCACAGATCGGCCTGGTGGGCCGTGAGGTCGTCCTGCAGCCGCTTGCGGGTGAGCGCCAGCCCCACGTGATCGGCCAGGATGCGCACCGCGTAGAGCTCGTCGTCGCCGAAGAGGCTCTCGGCGAAGCGGTTGTCGAGGTAGAGCACGCCGCGCGGCTGGCCCTCGATGCGGAGGGGATGGCAGAGCACCGAGCGCAGGCGCAGCTTGTGGATCGACAGGTACTCGCGGTAACGGTCGTCGCTCATGGCGTCGACCGTGGCCACGGGCTTGCCGCTCTGCAGCACGTCGCGCGCGATGCCGTAGCTGACCTTGTGCTCCTTCTTGCGAATCTGCTCCTGGTCGATGTTGCGCGCGGCCACCACCTTGAGGCGCTCGGGGTCGCCCTCGTCGGTCAGCAAAATGAAGCCGCGCTCGGCGCCCGTGAACGCGATGGCCTCGTCGAGCAGCAGGTCGAGCAGCGCCTCGGGCTGCTCGGAGCTGTTCATGCGGCCCGTGACCTCGAGCAGGGCCCTGAAGCGCGTGCGGGTGCTCTCGTGGAGGGCGCCGCGCAGGCTGGCGACCAGGTCGAGGGAGGCGACGATGGCGGGCCAGGGGTCGCGCGCCAGCAGGCGCTCGCGGTCGGCGGGCACGAGGGGCTGCACGCGCTGCAGGAGGGCCGCCGTCACGCGCTCGGCGGCGCGCAGGGCGTCGGCGTGGCGCCGATCTTCGAGCGCCAGCAGCCAGGTGAACAGGTGGCCCTCGGGCGAGGGATCGTCGTCGAGCGCGGCGGAGAGCCTGGCCAGGCGCGCGCGACGGCGCTGGGAGGAGGGATCGAAGCCGACCGCCAGGGCCAGCTTGCGCGCCACGCCCTGCCGCACGTCGGGCACGCTGGCCGCGCCGGGATCGTGCAGCAGCCGCTCGAGCCGATCGGCGGCCTCGACGGCCCGCCCGTCGAGCAGCTCGGTCAGCGCCCACTCGGCTTCGGTCTGGAGACGCTCGCGCACGTTTCCGCGCAGGGCGAAGGCGGCGGTCGCGGCCGACAGGAGGTCGCGGGAGACGGCCATCTCGCCCCGCCAACGCGCCGCCTCGCCCTGCAACACCTCGGCGTAGAGCCGGGTGAAGGGGTCGTTCAGCTCCGTCGCCAGCCCGCGCGCCTGCTCGGCCAGGGCGGCGCCCTCGGCCTCGTGCCCCAGCGAGAGCAGCAGGTTGCCGAGGTTCAGGGCCACCTTCATGTGGCCCTCGTGGTTCGACGTGGCCTCGGCCAGCGCCAGGGCCTCGCGATAGCGCTCGAGGGCGCGGTAGGGTTGCTGCTGCCGCTGCAGCAGCACGCCGAGGTTCATGGCCACCTTCCAGAGCGTGCGCCGATCCCAGCACGCCCGAGCCGCCGCCAGGGCCCGCTCGTAGAGCGCCGTGGCCTCGTCGAACGCGCCGCGGCGCTCGGCGATCACCCCCGCCAGGTTGAGCGCGTCGGGCCGCGCGTCGGGCTCCTGGAGCCGGAGGCAACGGTCGATGGACTGCCGAGCGGCCTCGTACTCGGAGCGGTAGAACGCCGAGACGGCCTCGAGCCACGCCCAGCCCGCGTCGACGGCCAGCCTCGCCGCGGGAACGCCGGACAACAGCGCGCGCGCTTCGTCGTAGCGCCCGCGGAGCAGCGCCGCCTCGCAGGCCAGGCGCGCCTCGTCGGGCGTGAGGTCGTCGCCGCGCTGCTCGCGCCACGCCTCGACCTCGTCCCAGCGCCCCGCCCGGAACGCGAGCCGCGCCAGGCCGAACGCGGCCGCGCGCGCCTCGGGACCGCCCTGCAGCGACCGGTAGAGGGTCGCCGCGGCGTCGTCTTCGGCGGCGCCCACCAGCCGGTCGGCCACGGCGACCAGCAACGCCGACGGAACGTCGGCCCTGGCGACCAGGCGCGCCCAGGGCGCCACGGACCAGGCCAGCAGCAGGTCGTCGTCGCGCTCGTCGGCCCGGCTCAGCAGGCCGAGGAGCGCCTTTCCGGCGTCACCGCCGGCCAGGATGGTTCGCACCAGCTGGAGCTCGGCGCGCTCGGGAACGCGGCCGAGCAGCGCCGAGCCGTCGCCGCGCGAGGGCCGATGATCCTGCACCTCGTCGCGCCACGACCGGCGCCCGGGCACGGCGGCCGTGGTGGCGTCGGAGGGAGGGGGACCGAGCTCGATGCTGCCGCTCGCGCAGAGCGGAGCGCCGCTCGCGAGGCGATGGACCAGCGCCTCGAGCAGGCGCCGCGGGGAGCCCTCGGCCGCCCGGGACCAGCGCTCGAGATCGACGGGGCGCACCGTGGCGCCGACGAGGACGCCCTCGATCAAACGCACGAGGTCGCCGGGCGGCACGGGCCCCAGCTCGAACCGCGCGTCGCCTTCCCACGGCGACGGACCCGATAGGCCGAGCACGAAGCGGGCGGTGGGGGTCTCTCCGGCTGCGCGGGCCCGCTCAACGTGCTCGCGCAGCTCGGCGAGCAGCCGCGCCGGCGCCACGTGGGCGTGGTCGAGCAGCACGACGGGCGGCACGGACTCTGCGGCACCGAGCGGTTCGGCGAGCAGCGAGCGCAGGGCCTCGGCCCCGCCCGCGGCCTCGAGATCGAGCCGACGAACGGGGACGCCGGAGAGGCCCAGGTCGTCGGCCACCTCGCCGAGCAGGCGGCTGGCGCCCGCTCCCGCGGGGGCGGTCAGCGTAGCGAGCAGAGGCCCCGTCGGGCCGCCGCGCGACCACTCGAGCAGCGCCTGGCGCACGTCGGCGTGCAGGCGCACGTCGGGGGGCGCGCCCGCGCGGTACAGCAACGAGCCGGCCAGGGGCAACGACTCGGCGTTCGGCCAGGTGGCGTCGCGGTGCCGCAAGGCCGCCGCCAGGGTGGTGACCCGTCGGGCGCGATCGAGCACGAGCAACGGCGCCAGGAACGCGAAGAGCGGCTGGTCGGCGGGGGCCCGGGCCTCGCGGGCCCCATCGTAGAGCAGAGGATAGCCGGGGAAAGGGTGCTCGCCCCCGGCCGAGAGCCAGAACGAGACCGCCAGGGCGAAGAGGTCGTCGGAGGTCTCGGGCGACGCGCTCCCCGACAGCCGCTCGGGCGTTGCGAACGCGGGCGTCAGCACCTCGCCGTCGCCTCCGAGGTCGAGCACGCGCAGTCGGGGGACCCCCGCTCCCTCTTCGACCAGCAGGTTGGACGGCTTCAGGTCGCCGTGGACGTAGCCCACGGCCGCGAAGTGCAGCAGCAGGTCGAGCGCCTGATCGAGCAGCGCGACGAGGACGTCGGGCTGATCGCGGTGCTCGGCCACGTAGGCGTCGAGCGTCTGCCCCTCGAGCGCCTCGCGCACGAGCCACGCGCGCCCCGCGGCGTCGAGGCCGCACGCGTCGAGCCTGGGGATGGCCGGATGTCGAAGCGCGCGAAGGGCGCGGACCTCGGCCTGCAGCAACGTCGAGGTCTCGGCCGAGCGCGCGTGCTTCAGGACGCGCAGGGCCCCGGTGAAGCGGTGCTCCACGCGCGAAACGACCGCCGTACCCCCCTGCCCCAGGGGCGCGACGAGGCGCCAATCGGTGTGCAAGCTGCCCCCTGCTGCGGATGATGGGCCGATTGTAGAAATCTTCTACACGGGGGGCAAGCGGGAACCGAGGCAGGCGGGTCTTTCGCTCCACCCCCACGAGCACCCGTTACGGCGCGGGCGGCGCCACGAAGGTCGCGCCCTGCTCGCGCAGGAAGTCGACGAGCTTTCGCGTGGTCGGCGAGGATGGCGACCGCCGGAGCAGCTCGTCGGTGGTCGTGCGTGCCTCGTCGAGCCGCCGATCGAGGAAGAGGCACGCGGCCCTGACCGCGGCCAGGCGCTCCCACGCGAAGGCCTCGAGCTGATCGCGGGTGGGCCAGGCCTGGTCGGCGGCGGCGGCGCACTCGGGCACGTGGCCCAGCTGGCGGTGCAGTTCGGCCAGGAAGAGCAGCGGACCGGGGTGGGCGCGGTCCGTGCGGTGCGCGTCACCGAGCACCGCGACGGCCTCGTCGAGGCGTTGCTGGCGGCGGAGGACCTCGCCGAGGTTCGAGAGCGCCTCGACGGTGCTCTCGCGAGCGACCGCCTCGCGCAGCAGCCCCTCGGCCTCGGCCAGGCGGTCCTGGCGCACGCGCACCGCGGCCAGCGAGGCCAAAGGCGTGGCAGCGCGAGGGTCGAGCTTGGCTTCGCGCTCGAACAGCGCCTCGGCCTCGGCGACCGCGCTTATTCGGAGGGCCGCCCAACCCGCGCGGTCGAGCAGCACGGGGTCGTGGTCGTCTTCGGCCAGCAGCGCCCCGAAGCGCTCGCGGGCGAGCTCGAACTGCCCGCGGCCCACGAGCGCCCAGGCCTCGTCGACCAGGGGCGCGCGCCACAGGAGCCGCGGCCGACCGCCCTCGTCGACCAGCGTGAACCAGCCGCGCGCGGGCCGCACGTCGGGACCTCGTTGCTCCTGCCAGGCGGCGCGGTAGACCACGCGGTCGGGGCGACGAACGACCTCGTCGAGCAACAGGGAGCCCGGCACCGCGAGCGCCGGCGCCTGCGGAGGCACCGGCAACGCCCGAAGCCTCGCGGCGACCGGCGCGGCGACATACGCCAGCCGCGCGTCGTAGCCCTCCGCAGCCAGGAATCCCTCGAGGGCGGCGCGCGCCGAGGCGTCGTCGAACGTGAGGGGAGCACGGGAGCGCGCGCAGGCGGAGAGGAGAACCAGGAGGAGGACGGGGAGGGGCCGCAGGGACATCAGCCCTGCAGGATGAAGTAGATCGCGACGCCGATGGCCACGCTGCCCACGCCGATGAGCGCCCACACGACCCACCCGCCGCGGCTGCCGCCACCGGTCAAGCCCGTGGCCGTGGTGCCGCCGGGGTGCGTGCCGAAGCCCGGGTTGGTGCCGGCGGCACGCCGCGAGCCCGTGTCGAGCGACGCCCCGTTGTCGCCGATCATGAGGGTGCCCTCTTCGCGCCCGCCGGCGGGAGGCCGCGCGGCGGGACGGGGTGCGGGAGCCCCCGTGGCGCGCGCGATGAGATCCTGGGCCGCTGCCGCGTCGACCATGAGGGTCGAGCCGTCCTGGTTGATGGCCGGACCGACGAGCCCCAGCGAGGCCGCGTCGATCATCACCGTGCTGGACTCCTGGTCGGCCGTCGGCGCCTGGTTCTGGAAGTTCAGGTAGGCGTTGGCGTCGAACATCATGGTCGAGCCGTCTTGCGACACGGCCTCGTCGGCGGACTGGCCGCCGTCGAACATCATGGTCGAGTCTTCGTGGCCGACCTCTTCCTGCGGTGGGGTGGTCATGCGCCGCACGGCCACCGAGGAGGGGAGCCGCGTCGACGCCGTGACGGGGCGCGGCGCGGGCGCCGGCGTCGGGGCCAGCAACGAGGCGTCGAGCTGATCGAACAGCATGGTGCGCTCGGCGGCCTCGCCCGCGGGCGCCACGGGAGCGGCCGGCCGGGGCGCCGGGGCCGAGGGCGCGGGCGCGCTCGGCGTGAAGGAGAGATCGGCCGAGATGGCGTCGAAGAGCTGGGTGGCCTCGCCGGATTCGGGCCCTTCGGGCGCGGCACCCGCAGCCTTGGACAGCGCCAGCACGTCGACGGCGTTCAGCGCCATGGTCTTCTCGGAGGCGTCGTCGGAGGACGGGACCGCGGCGGGGCGCGCCTGGAAGGCGGCCGCCGTGACCGACCGAGGCGGGGCCGGCGGCGCAGCGGGAGCGGGCCGCGACGGCGGCATCAGGGAGGCCACCGACGCGACGTCGTCGGCCGACAGGGCCATGGTCTTCTGGCCCAGGTCGTCGGCGAACTCGGGCGCCGCAGGGGGCGACGACGGTCGTACGGGAGCGGGGGCCTGGGGCCGCGCCGGCGCGGGACGCTCGGGCAACTCGAGGCCGAGCCCCGCCAGATCATCGGCGTTCAGCGCCATGGTCTTGACGGCGGGCTCGTCGTCGGCGTCGGGGGCGGCCCCCCCGGCGGCCGCCGCAGCGCCCGGACCCTCGCCCAGCAGCACGTCGCGCGGCACGCGCTCGACGCGCCCCTCGAGCGTCATGCGCTCGCCCTCGACGTGGAGCGGCTCGAGCGCTCGAACGAGCTCGAGCGACGATTGCACGCGCCGCTCGCGATCCTTCTCGAGCATGCGCTCGATGATGGGCACGAGACGGGCCGTGTACGGATAGCGCGTCGGGTCGACGTGGAGCCGGGGCACGGGCGAGCTGATGTGCTTCATGATGACGTCGACCGAGCTCTCGCCCTTGAAGGGCACCTGCCCGGTGAGCATCTCGAACATGATCACGCCCAGGGAGTAGAGATCGGAGCGCGCGTCGAGCGGCCGGCCCTTGGCCTGCTCGGGGCTCATGTAGTGCGGCGTGCCGAGGGCGAAACCCGCCTGGGTGAGCTGCTGGCTGGTCGTATCGGTGAGGATCTTGGCGATGCCGAAGTCGAGCACCTTCACGAAGTCGTGCTCGCCGTAGAGCTGGAGCACCATGATGTTGCCGGGCTTCAGGTCGCGGTGGACGATGTTCTCCTTGTGGGCCTCGGCCAGCGCCTTGACGACCTGCAGCACGATCTTGACGACGCGCTGCGCGGGCACCGAGCCCTCGTCGGCGATGACCTTGTGCAGGGGCTCGCCGTCGAGGAACTCCATGGCGATGTACGGATACCCTTCGGAGAACTGCCCGGACTCGAACACCTTGATGGTGTTGGGGTGATTCAGCTTGGAGGTGGCCCTCGCCTCGCGGTAGAAGCGCTGGAGCGCCGTCTCGTCGGCCATCACGTCGGAGCGCATGATCTTGAGCGCCACGCACTTGTCGACGTCGAGCTGCGTGGCTCGGAAGACCAGCCCCATGGCGCCGCGACCGATGAAGGCGTCGATGCGGTACTTGCCGTCCATCGTGCGGCCGATCAGCTTTTCGGCGACGCTCGTACCCACCGGTCGCGTCATGAGGGGCAACCCCGATCGCTTGCAGCGCCCGATTCTATAGGTGCGAGGGGGATTGTCAATGCGCCGAACCGCTGACCCGGTCTAGGATTTCCTCGAAACCCCCGTGACCGTGAACGTTCCCGCCCCGGTCGCCACCAGCGCGCCCTCGGCCGTGCGCACCTCCAGATCGGCCACCGAGAGGCGCCGCCCGAGGCGCACGATGACCCCGCGCGAGCGCAGGTGCGCGCCGGCCACGGGCTGGTGCAGGCGCACGCTGAACTCGACCGTGGCGATCCAGGTGTCGAAGTAGGGGGCCACGGTGAACCAGCCCGCGTTGTCGAGCAGCGTGGCGATGGCGCCGCCGTGGGTGCCCTTCAGGGCGTGATCGAGGCCGGGGTTCCAGGGCAGGTCGAAGACGGCCGAGCCCTGCTCGTCGTAGGCCAGCGTCATGCCGAACAGGTGCTTGATGGGCGCGGTCTCGAACAGCGCCACCAGGTCGGCGCGCCGCTCCTGGAGGACCTCGAGCGGGATCACGTGCGCTCCGCGCCCGGGTCGGACAGGCGGTCCGACGCAGGACGTTCGCCGAGCGCGAACGTCGCCGTGCCGGTGGCGATCAGGCCCCCGTCGGGCGTGCGCACCGCGACGTCGGCCACGGCCAGGCGCTTGCCCGCGCGCACCACGTGGGCCACGGCCGCCAGGGCGGTGCGCGCCGCCGGCGCCAGGAAGCGCGTCTGCAGCTCGACGGTCGCGGGCCAGCCCTCGACCTGGAGGGCCACGGCGTACCAGGCTGCCGTGTCGATCAGCGCGCACAGGATGCCGCCGTGGATGGCGTCGGCGCCGTTGTCGAGCGCGGCGTTGTAGGGCAGCTCGAGCACCGCGCGCTCGCCCTCGAAGCGCACGCGGTAGCCGAGCGTGCAAGCCAGGCGACTGGTGGCGGCGCGGGCCTCGAGGCGGGCGCGGCGGTCGGCGGCGGGGGCTGCGGCCATGGTACCTCCTGGCCTCCGACCCTAGCATCGCCGCCCGCGTCGCGTCAACGTGGGCGCGTCGAGACGTGCCCCTGCATTGCGCGGTCGGGGCCGCTCCGCTATCCTTTGACGGTTTCGCCTTGAACGCTGGGGGCCCCATGCCCGTCGGTCGTCGATCGAGGTCGGTGCTGGTCGTCCTGGCCGTCGTGCTCGCGTCGTCGAGGTGCGCGCCGACGGGGGCGGTCGAGACCGCTACGGAGGCGCGCGCCCTCGAGGGCGAGGCCGCCGTTCGCGTCGTCGAGCCCGCGCCCTGCGCCGTGCTGGAGTCAGCGGGCGGCCCGGTCAACCTGCAGGTGCGCTTCACCGTGGCCGGCTGGGCCTACCCCTCGGCCAACAAGGGCGTGGCCATCCTCCTCGACGGGGGCGAACCCTTCGCCGTGGTGCAGGGCGTGACCCCGGTGCTGCTGGCCGGTGTGGCGCCCGGCCGGCACCGCGTGGCGGCCTGCCCCGTCACCCGGAGCAGCGCAGCGGGCGCGTGGCAACCCCTGGCGACCTGCGCGTGCGACGTGGTCACGGTCGACGTGGCCCTCACCGGCTGCGCGCCGCTGGTGGAGGCTCCGGTGACCGGCGACCCCCGGTGCGATCCGCGCTTCCCCGCGACCACGTGCTGCCTCGACCTGAACCCTTGCTCGGTCGAGGCCTGCGACGACGCGGGGCTCACGCCCATCTGCACGTTCGCGAGCGTGGCGCCCGACTGCTGCTTGGCCGACCTCGACTGCCCCGCCGACCACTTCTGCCACCTGGTCGACGACCCCACCACGAACAGCGACGACACCCTGGCCCTCCACCGCTGCGCGCCGTGCTCGGCATGCCCGGCCGCGGGCGCCACGTGCCCCACCGTCTGCGGGGCGTGCCCGGCCTGCGAGGCCGAGGGTGTTTGCGGAGGGGGCCTCTGCCCGGCCCTGCCCCCCGTCGACGAGCCGAACCCCGAGGCCGTGGTCGAGGCCACGCCCGACCTGGCCGCCGAAGCCGCAGAGGGCAGAGAGGTGGCCTCCGAGGCAGCCGACGACGAGGGCGTCGCGGGCGAGGCGTCACCTGCCGAGACCGGGCCCGACGCGCCGGGCTACACCGTCGACGTGAGCCTCGATGGCGACGCGGTCGATGCGGCGGGGACCGAAGCCGGCTCGTGTTCGATGGTGACCGCAAGGCCCGCGCCGCTGCCGCTGGCGCTCCTGCTCATCCTGTCTTGGATCACGTTGGGACGGGGGCGTCGAACGACGGTCGGACCGCAGGTTACATCGGATACAGCATACACACGCCGGTAGACATATCGGTGGAGGCGGGAAAACAGATCCAGCCCTCGGGGCAGACACCGATGAACGGCGTGCACTCCTGGGTGCAGATCGAGGCACCGGGCAGGCCACCGCCAAGGCCCAGCATGGCACCGCACACGAGATCGGCCTGGCAGTCCTCATCGGACGCGCACTCGGCACCCCAGTCGCCGCTACCCGGAACCACGCAGTGCCCCGCCGAGTTGCACGTCTTGCCGCCGCTGCACGACCCGCACGAGCCGCCGCAGCCGTCGTCGCCGCACTCCCGGACCTGGCCCACGAGGTCGACGCACGACGGCTGGCAGCCGCCGCACGAGCCGCACTTCGTGCAGAGCTCGACGCAGGTCGAGTCCCACTTCGTGGTGCAACAGTAGTTGTCTTGGTCGCACGCGCACTCCTCGCACGCGCACCCGCCGCAGCCCTTGGTGCTCTTGGCCACGCAGCCGGGCTCGTCGCCCGCCACGCAGGTGCCCGAGACGCACGTGGCGCCCGCCGCGCAGGTGCCGCACGTGCCGCCGCAGCCGTTGGGGCCGCACTCGAAGGGGCTGAAGATATCGCCGCAGTCGGGCGTGCAGGTGCCCGCCACGCACTGACCGCTGGCGTTGCAGGTCTTGCCGCTGGCGCAGGTGCCACACGCCCCGCCGCAGCCGTCGTCGCCGCACTGCTTGTTGGTGCAGCTCTTGGTGCACGTGCACTGGCCGGTCTCGCCGCACTTGGCGTTCGGACCCGCCGTGCAGGCCCCGCACGAGCCTCCGCAACCGTCGGACCCGCACTGCTTGCCGTCGCAGTTGTGGAAGCGACACAGGCCGCTCTCGCACTCCTCGCCGCATCCGCAGGCGCCGCAGGTACCGCCGCACCCGTCGGACCCGCACTCGCGCCCCGCGCAGGTGGCCGCGCAGGGGCAGTCGGCGCTCATGGAGCCCTGGCTCGTGAAGTCGCCGGTGATCGAGAGGGTGCTCTCGAAGAGGGTGAGCGTGTCGCCGGTCTGGTCGTGCTCGATCACGCCCGCCAGGCGCACCGTCATGGTGCCGTGGAAGCACGAACTGGCCGCGTTGGCGTCGGGCACCTTGGCCACGCCGGGGTTCACGTCGCCCAGCATGAGCGAGCCCTTCACGTGGTAGGTGCCCTCGGCATCGTCCGGGAAGCCCGGGCACTGGGAGTCGGCCGTCAGGGCCATCTGGGTGACCGAGAGCCGATGCTGGTCGTCGACGCGCCCGGCGGCGCTCACCACGAAGTGGCAGCCGTCGCCGCGCTGGAAGTCGAGGTCGATCGAGACGATGCAGCCGTCTTCGTAGGGGTCGACGTCGCGCTTGTGGGTCAACGTGGCCGAGACCGAGGTGAAGTCGACGGCGCCCAGGTCGGTGATCAACTTGCCGGACAGCGTGGTCGCCCCGCCGCCGCAGGCGACGCTCTCGCACTTTCCGAGCGGGCTGCACGACTTTCCGCCGGCGCACGTGCCGCAACTCCCGCCGCACCCGTCGGGGCCGCACACGCGGTTGCCGCACGCGGGCGCGCACCCGTCGGGGCCCACGCCCGGGTCGTCGCCGGTGCTGGCATCGGTGCCGCTGCTCGTGTCGTCGTCGGGGCCCGCCGTGTCGGTCAGCGCGCACTGGCAGGGCAGGTAGCCCGTGCCCGACTCGCCGCAGATCTTGGTCGACGCGCTGCCGTCGGTGCAGGTGCAGGTCCGGGTCTCGCCGGGGTCGCAGCGCGTGCCCCCGGAGCCCTGGTTGCCGTCGGTGCCGCCACAGCCCCACAGGGCCAGCGCGATCCAGCCCGTCAGAAGGAAACCTACGGATCTCATGGACGACTCGTGCGCGATGGGACGCCCTCGATATAGTCGGATTCGACGGCAGATTCAAGCGACGATCAGGGGATCTGGTAGGCGCAGGCCCCCGCGACGCAGGTCTCGGTCGTGGCGGGCAGCCCGTCGGCGCAGTCGCCGGCCGTGGTGCAGGTGCGCGGCTGGCAGGCGCTCTCGACGCGCACGTCGTCGAGGTACACGCCCTCGGTCTCGTTGACGGTGTCGTCGATGGTCGCGAAGACGAACCAGACGTCGACGGTCTTGCCCGCGAAGGCCGAGAGGTCGATCGAGAGGGTCTGCCACGTGCCCATCAGCGGGCTCTCGGGCTTCGACCAGGCGACCACGCGGGTCGCGCCGCTCGTGACCTCCACGGACAGGATGTCGTAGTCGGCGAGGTCCTCGACGTCGAGCCAGGCCGCGAAGGTCAGGGTGTTGCGCGTGCCCGGCGGCAGCACGAGCCCGGCCACGCGCACGCTGCCGTCGCTCTGCAGCCCCTCCTCGTAATCGAGGGTGAGGGGGTTGCCGTAGTAGAGCGCGTGGGTGGGGCTCACGTAGCGCACCTGGTCGACGACCTGCCACGTCACCGAGGGGTCGGAGCCCGCCAGGGTGACCGAGGCCGGCAGGGCGCCCTCGAAGTCGAGCTTCGCGACCTCGGCCTGGCAGCAGCCGGGCGCGTAGGTGGGCGTGAAGACGCAGGTGCCGGCCACGCACTTGTCGGTGGTGCAGATCGGATCGTCGTCGGTGCACGTGGCGTCGGTGCTGCAGCAGAGCTTGGCGTCGAAGGCGCATTTTCCGGCGGTGCACAGGTCGAGGCTGCACGCCAGCGCGTCGTCGCAGCGCCCGGCGTCGTCGCAGGGGTCGCCGGCCACGCCCGCGTGGCAGCGCCCGTCGCCGCCCGCGAAGTCGGCGCAGTACTGGGGCGCACCGCAGGTGGTCGGGCACTGGCCGCCGCAGCCGTCGTCGCCGCACTGGCCGGGCGCGCACGTCGGCGTGCAGCAGTGGTCGTCGAAGCAGGCCTGGCCGGCGGGGCAGGTCTTGCAGGGCTCGTTGCAGCCGTTCAGGCCGCAGTACGTGGGGTCGGCGGGGCACGACGGCGTGCAGGCGCCACAGCCGTCGCAGTCCCACTCGCACTCGTCGACGCACCACCAGTTCCAGTCGCTGGTGCAGCACCAGGGGTCCATGGCGCACACGCACTCCTCGCACAGGCAGTGGTCGCAGCCTGGCGTGGCGCGCTCGAAGCAGCCGCCCTGGTAGACGCACGCCCCCGAGAGGCAGCCCTCGTCGAGGCCCTCGCAGTCGCCGCACGAACCGCCGCAGCCGTCGTCGCCGCACTCCTGCCCCGTGCAGTCGGGTGTGCAGGCGCAGAGGCCGTCGGCGTCGCATTCGTAGCCCGCGCCGTACCACCAGCAATCGCCGCACGAGCCACCGCAGCCATCGGGGCCGCACTCGCGGTCGAAGCAGGCGGTGAACTCGCACAGGCTCGACACGCACTCGGAGCCGCACCCGCACGTGCCGCACGAACCTCCGCAGCCGTCGGAGCCGCACTCCTTGCCCTCGCACGCGGTCTTCACGCACTGCCCCGACTGGCACGTCGTGCCACAGCCGCACGTACCGCACGAGCCCCCGCAGCCATCGGACCCGCACTGCTTGCCCGCGCACGCCGTGTCGACGCACTGCCCGGCCTGGCAGGTCTCGCCGCAGTCGCAAGCTCCGCACTGGCCCCCGCAGCCGTCGGTGCCGCACTCCTTGCCCGCGCACGCCGTGAACACGCACGAGCCCGACTGGCACGCTTCGCCGCACCCACAGGTGCCACAGGTCGCTCCGCAGCCGTCGGCGCCGCACTCCTTGCCCGCGCACTGCTTCTGGCAGCCGCAGCTGCCGTCGGACTTGCAGTACGAGCCGGGCCACTGCGT
>CAZBRS010000024.1:0-44276 GCA_964494475.1 uncultured Myxococcales bacterium
AGGGCACGCTCCGTCCGCGCGCCGAGATCGAGATCGGCGCCGAGATCACGGCGCGCGTCGAGCACTGCGATCCCCGCGAGGGGACGCTGCGGTTGGCGGAGTAGGCGATGGGAAGAGCTCTTCGTCGACCGAGCCGTCAACGGCAGGGCAAGCCGTCGACCTGGTCGAGCAAGCCGTCGACCTGGTCGAGCAAGCCGTCGACTGAAGTCGCGGCTCAGGGTACGAAGCCCGCCTGCGCGGGCTGGAGCACGCCGAAGCCGTCGGCGTCCGTTGCGTTGGCCGGCAGTCCGCGAAGGCGGACTTGGCAGCCCCAGCCGCGACTTCAGTCGACGGCTGCCTGGAGTTGGAGTCTCAGCGCCATGCTGCTCGTCCTCCTGGTCCCCAGCCAGGCCCTGGCGTGGGGCCCGCTGGCCCACGTGCACTTCGGCACCACCTTCGTCGAGCAGACGCTGCCGGCGCTGAACGCCGGGCTGGCCGCGCTGCTCGCGCGGAACCTGCGCGACTTCCTCTACGGCACGCTGGCGGCCGACGTGATCCTGCGAAAGAACGCCGCGTCGTACCTGCACCACTGCCACAACTGGTTGAACGTGCTGCGCCTGTTCAAGTACGCCGACGACGAGCCGAGCCGCGCCTTCCTGCACGGCTACCTGGCCCACCTGGCCGCCGACGTCGTGGCGCACAACGCCTTCGTGCCCCTGAAGCGCCTCGAGTCGTTCGACGGCCGCATGGCGGCGCACGCGCTGTGGGAGGTCCGCGCCGATCGCCTGATGCGGGGCCGCGGCGAGGCCCTGGCCCAGCTGCGTGACCTCGCGAAGGCCGATCTCGGCCGGCACGACGAGTTCCTCGGCCGTTTCCTGTTCGGCACGGTCATCAAGAACTTCGGGCTGAACAAGCGCATCTTCGACGGGGTGCTGGGGCTCCAGACCATGGGGCGCTGGGGGAGCATGGTGGCCTTCATGGGCGACGTGTCGCGCTTCACCATGGAGCAGGGTGACCTCGACGTGTACGAGGCCGCGGTGCGCGACCTGCTGTCCCGGCTCTTCGTCGACCCCGAGTCCAACCCGCTCGGTCACCTCGATCCGCGCGGCATGGTGGCCATGGCCATCGCGGGCGAGATCCGCGCCGAGCTCCAGAAGCTCTTGCAGGCGAAGGTGCTCGGCAACACCCGCCCCGAGGACGTGCGCGCCATCTTCCAGCCGTTCTTCCTCGATCTGGCGCGGGGCGAGGCCGTGGTCGTGCCGAACCTGTCCGAGCTGTTCGCGCTGGTCGAGCCCGGCTCCGGCAAACCCCCGCGCGGCAAGCGGCTTCTGGGCCGCGTCGTGACGCGGGCGCGCGACCAGGCCCGCCAGCGCAAGATCGAGCGGCGCGCCCGCCAGGAGGACCGCCGCGCGCGCAAGTCCGAGACCGAGGTCACCGAATAGGGTATAGGATGCGCGACGTGAACCCGAGGGGAGGACGGCGATGAACGAGCTTGCTGACGTGGCCGAACTCTTGAAGGTGCTGGGTCAGGAGACCCGCCTGCGGCTGCTGGAGCGCCTGCGCGACGGCGAGCGTTGCGTGTGCGATCTGTGCCCCAACGTGGGCGAGCAGTCGAACGTGTCGCGTCATCTGGCGCTCTTGAAGCACGTCGGCATCCTGGCCTATCGTCGGGCGGGCACGCGCCAGTACTACCGCGTGGTGCGCCCCGAGGTGTTTCAGGTCATCGACGTGGCCCGCGGCGTCGTGAACGTGTAGGGGCGCCGCTTGCTGCGCCCGATTGAAAAGGATGCCCCATGCCCGAGATCCGCAACTTCTCCATCGTGGCGCACGTCGACCACGGCAAGTCGACCCTGGCCGATCGCCTGATCGAGCGGGCCCACCTGGTCGAGGCGCGCGACATGCGCGACCAGCTGCTCGATACGCTCGACATCGAGCGCGAGCGGGGCATCACCATCAAGTCGAACACGGTCACGCTGCCCTACACGACGAGCGACGGCCGCGAGTTCGCGCTCAACCTCATCGACACGCCCGGCCACGTCGACTTCTCGTACGAGGTGTCGCGCGCGCTCGGCGCCTGCGAGGGCGTGCTGCTGCTGGTCGACGCGGGGCAGGGCGTGCAGGCCCAGACGCTGGCGCACCTGTACAGCGCCATGGAGCTCGACCTGGCCATTCTGCCCGTCATCAACAAGATCGACCTCCCCGCGGCCGACATCGAGCTGTGCCGGCGCGAGATCGAGAGCGAGCTCGGCATCGACCCCGACGAAGCGCTGCTGGTCTCGGGCAAGACGGGGCAGGGGGTCGACGAGCTGCTCGAGGCCATCTGCCTGCGCCTGCCGCCGCCCGCCGGCGACCCCGACGCGCCCTTGCGGGCCCTGGTGTTCGACGCCCACTACGACGCCTTCCGCGGCACCATCGTGCAACTGCGCATCATCGACGGCACCCTCTGCCAGGGCGACTCCGTGCGCTTCCTGCACACCCGGGCGCGGCACGAGGCCCAGGAGGTCGGCATCTTCCGAATGAAGCGCGTGCCGCGCGACAAGCTGGTGGCCGGGGAGGTCGGCTACATCATCTCGGGCATCAAGGCCGTCTCCGACGTGAAGATCGGCGACACCCTGAGCCTCGACGCCGACGTCACGCCCGAGCCGCTGCCGGGCTTCAAGGAGGTGAAGCCGGTCGTCTTCGCCTCGCTCTACCCCATCTCGTCCGACGACTACCTGTCGCTGGCCGAGGCGCTGGATCGCTACAAGCTGAACGACGGCTCGCTGGTCACCCAGAAGGACTCGTCGGCCGCGCTCGGCCAGGGCTTCCGCTGCGGCTTCCTGGGGTTGTTGCACCTCGAGATCGTGCAGGAGCGCCTCGAGCGCGAGTTCGACCAGGCCCTGCTCATGACCATGCCGAGCGTGCGCTACCGCTTCACGCTGAAGAGCGGCGAGGTCATCGAGATCGAGAACCCCTCGCAGTACCCCGATCCGTCGCGCATCGCGGCCAGCGAGGAGCCCTACATCCGGGCCACCATCCGCCTGCCCGAGCGGCACCTCGGCACCGTGATGTCGCTCTGCCTCGACCGCCGGGGCCTCAACACCGACTTCCACTTCCCCGCGCCGGGCCGCATCGAGCTGCGCGTCGACCTGCCGCTGGCCGAGGTCATCTACGACTTCTACGACAAGCTGAAGAGCGTGACCCAGGGCTACGGCAGCTTCGACTACGAGCCCCTCGGCTACCGCGACGCCGACCTCGTGAAGCTCGACATCCTGGTGAACGGCGACCCGGTCGACGCGCTGGCCAGCATGGTGCACAAGCAGCGCTCGCGCGAGCGCGCCGTGCAGATCTGCGACCGCCTGCAAGAGGAGATCCCGCGCCAGATGTTCCGCATCGCCATCCAGGGCGCCATCGGCGGGCACATCATCGCGCGCTCCACGGTCAACCCCTTCCGCAAGGACGTGACGGCCAAGTGCTACGGCGGTGACATCAGCCGCAAGCGCAAGCTGCTCGAGAAGCAGAAGGAGGGCAAGAAGCGCATGAAGCTCATCGGGTCGGTCGAGATCCCCCAGAGCGCCTTCGTGGCCGTGCTCCGTGCCCACGACGAATCCTGACCCCTTCCGGGGCCTCTACGTCCACGTCCCGTTCTGCCTCTCGAAGTGTCCCTACTGCGCCTTCGCTTCGGCCCCGTGGGGCAGGCGTTCCAGCCTGCGAGAGAGGTTCGTGCGGGCGGTCCTTTGCCAAGCGGCCGCTCCTCGGGGTACCGTCTTCGACACCCTGTACTTCGGTGGGGGCACGCCGTCGGCCCTGGGGCCAGATCGGTTGGGTCGGTTGCTGGTGGGGCTCCGCGAGGCCGTTACGGTTGCTCCGGGCGCCGAGGTCACGGTCGAGGCCAACCCAGGCGATGTCACGCCCGGGCTCATTCGCGAGCTCCTCGGCGCCGGAATGACGCGGTTGAGCCTGGGGGTGCAGTCATTTCATGATTCTGATCTGAGGGTTCTCGGGCGACGCCATGACGCAGACGGGGCGCGAAAGGCGCTAGAGATGGCGCGTCATAACGGCGTGACGAACCTGGGGCTGGACCTCATCTACGGCCTGCCGGGGCAGACGGCCGCGGCCTGGGCCGCCGTGGTCGACGAGGCCATCGCGGCCGCGCCCGAGCACGTGTCGATGTACGCGCTCACCCTCGAGGAGGGCACGCCGCTCGCGGCCTCGGTGCAGGAGGGCAGGGTGGCCGCGCCCACCGACCGGGTGCTGCTGAATCGCTTCCTGGCGGCCTCGGAGCGCTTCGAGGCCGCGGGCTACGAGCACTACGAGGTCTCGAACCTGGCCAGGCCCGGTCACCGCAGCCGCCACAACTCGCGCTACTGGAGCCGAGCGCCCTACCTTGGGCTAGGGCCCTCGGCGCACTCGTTCGACGGCGCCCGGCGCTGGTGGAACGTGCGCGACGTCGACGCCTGGCTCGCGAACGTCGAAGATGGCGGCGATGGCGTGGCCGAGACCGAGACGCTCACCCCGGAACAGGCGCGGCTCGAACAGATCGCGCTGGGACTGCGCACGGCGGACGGACTCGACGCCACGCTGGTCCAGGGCGACGACGCGTGGGCGTCGGCGCGGGCGTTCGAGCGCGCGGGATGGCTGACGGTCGTCGACGGACGCCTGAAGCCGACGCGGGCGGGGCTGTTCGTGGCCGACGGGATGGCGCGGCGGTTGGCGTGACGCCTACAGCCCCAACGCCCGCCGGAAATAGGCGATCGTGGGCACCAGCCCCTCCTCGAGCGACACCCTTGGCTCGAAGCCGAACAGCCTCTGCGCCTTGGCGATGTCCGGCTTGCGCACCTTGGGGTCGTCGGTGGGCAGGGGCTGCACCACCAACTGGGGGCGGCGCCCCAGGATGGTTCCGATGGCCTCGGCCAGCCCGAGCATGGTGAACTCGCGCGGGTTGCCGATGTTCACGGGGCCCTCGTAGGGGCTGGACAGCACGCCGAGGAGGCCCGTCACGGTGTCGGACACGTAGCAGAACGAGCGCGTCTGCAGGCCGTCGCCGTAGACCGTGAGGGGCTCGCCGCGCAGGGCCTGGCAGATGAAGTTGGGCACCACGCGGCCGTCGTTCACCTGCATGTTGGGGCCGTAGGTGTTGAACAGGCGCACGATGCGGATGTCGGCGCCGTTCACGCGGTGGGTCGTGGTCGTGAGGGCCTCGGCGAAGCGCTTGGCCTCGTCGTAGCAGGCGCGCGGCCCGATGGGGTTCACGCGACCCCAGTAGGCCTCGGGCTGGGGGTGCACCTCGGGGTCGCCGTACACCTCGGAGGTCGAGGTGAGCAGGAAGCGCGCGCGCTTGCGGCCGGCCAGGGCCAGCAGGTTGCGGGTGCCCGACGAGCCGGCCGCCAGCGTCTCGAGCGGCAGCCTCTGGTAGTCGACGGGGCTGGCCGGCGAGGCCAGGTGCAGCACCGCGTCGAGGGGCCCGTCGAGATCGAGCGGCGCGGTCACGTCGTGGCGTACGAACTGGAAGGCGGCCGAGCCGTCGAGGTCGGCCACGTTGCGTCGATCGCCGGTGCAGAGGTTGTCGACGCACACCACGGCGTCGCCGCGCTCGCGCAGCCGGCGACACAGGTGCGAGCCTACGAACCCTGCTCCGCCGCTCACCAGGATGCGTGCCATTCGATCCTCCCCGCTTCTCAATGGGGACAGGAGCCACCCGTGCAGCCGCAGCCGCCGCCCGTCGAGGGGCCGGCGCAGGCGTCGCGAGAGGCGCAGCCGCCCGAGGAGCCGGCGGGTACCGACACGGCGAACGCCGAGAGTTGGCGCTCCGACGTGGCACCGCAGGCGGGACAAGGCACCGGGGCGTCGTCGTCGCGGCGCTGGAGACGCTCGAAGGTGCGTTCGCAAGCCGGGCACTGGTACTCGAAGATGGGCATCTATCGTCCCCGTCTGCACGACGGGCCGGAGAATAGCCGAAGCCGAGTCCAGCGGGAAGACCCGGCGTGACGGGAACGTCAGTTCCTGAACAGGTCGGCGTGATCCGCTGCGTACTGTTCGAACGAGATGGGCGCAGAGCCCAGGACCTCGTGCACCGTGGTCGTCGTCCGGGCGGTGTGACCCGCGCGTACGAAGCCCATGAGCGTGGAGAGGGCCTGCACGCCCACCTCGGGGAGCCCCGCCTGGCGCATGCCGTCGATGGCCTGTTGCTCGCTGACGGGCACGTACCGGATCTCGCGCCCCGCCGCTTTCGAGAGGATGGCGGCCACCTCGTGGTGATCGAGCGCGCGCGGCCCCGTGAGCTCGTAGGTCTTGCCGGCGTGTCCGGGCTGGAGCAGGGCTCTGGCGGCCACGGCGGCGATGTCGCGCGCGTCGATGAAGGCCGTCTTGCCGTCGCCGGCGGCCAGGTAGAACGCTCCGGTGGCCTTGATCGACGCTGCGTGCATGACGCCGAAGTTCTGGGAGAAGAACGTGGGCTTCAGCAGCGTGTACTGCAACCCGGAGTCGGCCAGGAAGGCATCGACGGTCTTGTGGGCGAACGTGTCGATGTTCTCGGCGCCGAGGGCCGACAGCTTGACGATGCGCTTGACGCCGGCTTCGCTCGCCACGCTGACGACCTGCTTGCCGATCTCGGCCTCGTGTGGGTGCCAGGGCGGCGTCACCAGGTAGAGGGCGCGAACTCCGGCGAACGCGGGGGCCCACGTCGACGCGTCGTCGTAGTCGAAGCGCACGGCCGGAACTCCCAGGTGACCGGCTCGCGCGGGATCGCGAACCCCCGCCACGACGTGGGCGTCGGCGTGGGGTACGAGGGCGTCGATGACGTGACGTCCCACCTTCCCTGTGGCTCCCGTGAGGAGGATGTTGAGGCTCATGGTGTTCCTCGGCTAAAGCTATATTGAACAGTCTAGGAGCGAGGCTCTCCGCGTCAACCCCGCTGCGGTCGGCGCGCGCGTCGGCGCGGAACAAACGTCAGGCGCGCCAACTCGATTTGATGACATTCACGCGACGTTTTGCTATTCGCGCCGACACGCACTATATTCGCCATCGTCCCGATACGGGCATCGAGGAGAGCGGTCGTGATCGACGATGGCATGGTCCTGCGTTCCCATCGCGCGCTGAGCGTTCAAGCCGTCGCTGCGCGTCTCCCGGGCCGGCTGAAGCTCGGAGCCACCGCGGCGGTGGCGCTCGAGAGGGCGGATCGGTTCCTGGCGACCGAGGCGGCCTTCGTGCGCGAGTCGGGATCCGCCGGCGAGGCGAGCGCGCCCTGCGCGGCGTGCGAGCAGTTCGTCAGCGCCTACGACACCGCTCGTACGGTCGTGATGGCGCGCTTGCGGAGCGAGGCCATCGGGGCCGAGTCACCGGCACTTCGCGACGCCGAGGCGCTGCTCGACGCCGCCGAGCACCTCGAGGCGCTGCTCCACGACCACGACGACGAGGGCTGGACCCGGTTGCTGCTCGAGGTGTTGTCGCCCGCGCTCGACGCCGCGGCCCGGGAGTGGGCCTCGGGGCTCGCCGCCCTGGGCCCGTCGGCGCACGCTCGCGAGGCCCTGAGCGTGGCGGCGGCGGCCTTCGACGATGCGTTCGTGCGCCTTCGGCGGCTGGTGCGCGCCGACCTCGGGCGCTGGTCGGACGAGTACCTGGGGCTCTGCTCTCGGCCCGACGATTCCCAGGAGACCGTCTAAAGGCGCCGGCGCTCGGCCGCTCGGGCGTGGGCCTCCAGGCCTTCGAGGCGGGCCAGGCGCACGGCGTCGTCGACGAGCTGGCGGGCTTCGACCGGATCGTCGAGGCGCAGCCAGGTGCGGGTCCGGAGGAAGGTGCCGACCGAGAGGCCTCCCAGGGAGCGCGCCGTGCCGCCGGTGGGCAGCACGTGGTTGGGGCCCGCGCCGTAGTCGCCGAGCACCTCGGCCGACAGGGGCCCGACGAAGAGCGCGCCGTAGTGCTTGACGCGCACGGCCAACTCGTCGGCGTCGGCGGTGCAGAGGTGCAGGTGCTCGGGCGCCAGCGTGTCGCACGTGGCCACGACGGCGTCGGCGCCGTCGGCCAGCACCACGAAGCCATTGGCGAGCGCCTGGGTGGCGAGGGCGGCGGTCGGCAGCGTCGCCAACTGGCGCAGGAGGGCGGCCTCGACGCGGCTCGCGAAGGCCTCGCCTGCCGTCGTCACCAGCACGGGCAGGGCGTCGGGGTCGTGCTCGGCCTGGGCCAGCAGATCGGCGGCGACCAGCTCGGGGTCGGCCTCGGCGTCGGCCACCACGACCAGCTCGGAGGGGCCGGCCAGCATGTCGATGGCCACGTGCCCCGCGATCAATTGCTTGGCGGCGGTGACGAAGCGGTTCCCGGGGCCGACCACCACGTCGCAGGCGGGCACCGGACCGGCTCCGTACGCCAGCGCCGCGATGGCGTGGGCGCCCCCGACCGCCAGCAGGCCGTCGGCCCCCGCCAGGGAGGCCGCGGCCAGCGTGACCGAGGTGGGACGAGGGCTCGCCACCCAGACGCGCTCGACGCCGGCCACGCGCGCGGGCACCACCGTCATGAGCACGGACGAGGGCAGCGGGAAGCGTCCCCCGGGGGCGTAGCAGCCGGCGCTCTCCATGGGCTCCAGCGTGTGGCCCGCGGCACCGCCCGGAACCTCGAGGGCCACCTCGTCGAGGGCCGCCAGCTGCGCCTCGGCGAACGTGCGGATGCGCTTCGCGACGCGCTTCAGGAGATCGCGGTCCTCGCGGGGCAGCCCGCGCGCGGCGGCGTCGAGCGCCTTGCGCGGGAGCACCAGGGGCTCCCCCGCCTTCAGGTCGCCCAGGCGCAGCGCGTGGGCCAGGAGGGCGGGTTCTCCGTGCGCGCGCACGTCGTCGACGATGGCCGCGGCCGCCGCCAGGGTGGTGGCGTCGAGGCCGCCGCGGCGCCTCGAGAGGAGGTCGTTCGGGGAGAGGCGACGCAGCAGCGGCTCGCTCATGGCTCACTCCTCTTGGCGTCTCCGGGGCGACGCGTCACCTTCAGCGCGCGCCGGTCGAGCACGGCCTCGACGGCGGCCAGCGGAACGCCGGCGCGGGCCAGGGCCGTGAGCGCGAAGTAGAGCACGTCGGCGGCCTCGTGGGCCACGTGGTCGGGGCTCTCGGCGGCGGCCAGCTCCGAAGCCTCTTCGAGCAGCTTGGCGCGCAGGAACGCGGGGTCGTCGAGCAGGCGGCGCGTGTACGAGCCAGCGGGCGCGTCGGCCTTGCGGGCCTCGAGCGTGCGCAGCAGCCGGCCGAGGCCCGCGTCGTCGCCCCAGCACGTGCGCGTGCCCTGGTGGCAGAAGCCGCGTCCGTGCTGGCGCACGACGAAGCGCAGGGTGTCGCGATCGCAGTCGAGGTCGATGCGCAGCAGGTCCTGGTGGTCGCCCGAAGTCTGGCCCTTGAGCCACAGGCCGCGCGTGCGCGAGTGATAGGCGCCGCGCGCCGACCGCACGGCCTCTCGAACGCTCGCGAGGTCGGAGTAGGCGAGGCCGAGGGCCACGCCGCGCTCGTCGGTGACCACGGTGGGCCACAGGCCGTCGGGCCGATCGGAGTGGAGGGGCGCGACGATGGCGTCGGCCAGCTCCATGCGGCCGGTGTAGAGCGCCATGCCCACCTGGGCGTCGGCTCCGAGCGCGTCGATGGCGGCCAGGTCGGCGGGGGTGGTCACGCCGCCCGCGGCGGTCACGCGCACGCCCCCTGCGGCCGCGACGACCCGCTGGACGCGGGCGAGATCGATGCCCTGCAGGCGCCCCTCGGTCTCGACGAACGTGACCAGGAAGCCCGACACGAGGTGCGCGAGCTCGGCCATGCGCTCCTCGATGCCCCGACCGGTGCGTTCGCGCCAGCCCTTCACGACCACGTCGCCGTCGAGGGCGTCGAGGGCGGCCACCACGCGCTCGCGGGGCAGCGCTCCGAGCACGTCGGGCCGTGCCGCCGTGCCCAGGATGACCTTGGCCGCGCCGGCGTCGAGCCAGCGGACGGCCGTCTCGACGTCGCGGATCCCGCCCCCCACGCGGCAGGGCGCGATGGTGAGCAGGTCGCGGATGACGTCGGCGTTCGACCCGCGACCCAGGGCCGCGTCGAGGTCGATGACGGCGATCTCGCCCGCGAGCCGGAACCTCTCGGCGATGGGCCGGGGGTCGCCGGCGTCGAGCACTTTCTCGCGGCCGCCCACCAACTGGACCGCGTGCCCGTCCATCAGGTCGATCGAAGGGATGATCATCGGCGCATCTCCAGGCCGGCCGCGGCCAGCACGTCCTTGACGCGGGCCACGGTGTACTCTTGGTAGTGGAAGATCGAGGCCGCCAGCACGGCGTCGGCCCCGGCACGCAGCCCGGCGAGCAGGTGTTCGGGCGAGTCGACCCCCCCCGACGCGATCACGGGCACGGGCACCGACGCCGCCACGGCCGCGGTGAGCTCCAGATCGTAGCCGAGGCGCGTGCCGTCGCGGTCCCAGCTGGTCAGCAGGATCTCGCCGGCGCCGGCTTCGACCGCGCGCTTGGCCCATTCGATGGCGTCCAGGCCCGTGCGCTCCTTCCCGGACAGGACCACGACCTCCCAACCGCCTTCGGGGCGCGCCGCGGCGTCGAGCGCCAGCACCGCGCACTGCCGACCGAAGCGCTCCGCGATGGCGGTGAGCACGCGGGGGTCGCGCACCGCGGCGGTGTTCACGCCCACCTTGTCGGCGCCCGCGTCGAGCAGGCGCCCGGCGTCGTCGGCCGACCGCACGCCGCCCCCCACCGACAGCGGGATGGACAGGACGGCCCGCACCCTTCGGACGGTGTCGTGGGCCGTGCGCCGTCCCTCGGGCGTGGCCGACACGTCGAGCAGCACGAGCTCGTCGGCTCCCTGGGCCTCGTAGGCCGCGGCCAGAACGGCAGGGTCGCCCGCCTCGGTGAGCCCCTGGAAGCGGATGCCCTTCACGACCCGGCCGTCGCGTACGTCGAGGCAGGGTACGATGCGCCGGGCGAGGCCTTTGGCGGTGACGAGTCGGTCGCCGGGGTCGACCACGGCGGGCTCGCCGTCGAGCCAGCGGCGGAGGAGGGCGAGGCCCCAGGCACCCGAGAGCTCGGGATGGAACTGGCACGCGAGCACGCGCCCGCGCTCGAGGGCCGCGACGAAGGGGCCGCCATGGTGGCTCGTGGACACGCGCCATCCCGGGGGCGCGTCGGTCAATCGGTAGCTGTTGGCGTAGTAGGCCGCGCCCGGGGTCACGAGGCCGGCGCCGGCGGGCGCGTCGACGCGGTTCCAGCCGAACTGGGGCACGCGCACCGTGGCGGCGAAGCGTCGTACGCAGCCGGGGATCACGCCGAGGCCGCGAACCCCCGGGCTCTCGTCGCTGGCCTCGGCCAGGACCTGCAGGCCGACGCACACGGCCAGGGTCGGGCGGTCGGCCGCGATGCGCTCGCGCAGCGGCTCGACCAGGCCGAGCTCGTGCAGCCGCTGCATGGCGGCCCCGAACGAGCCCACGCCGGGCAGCACGACCGCCTCGGCCGTCGCGAGGTCTGACGGGCTCACCGACAGCCGGGGCTGGGCGCCGAGCCGCCGAAAGGCCGCCAGCACCGACGCCGTGTTGGCCACGCCCGTGGGCAGGACCACGACCTCGCGCGGCGTCACAGCACGCCCTTGGTGCTGGGCACGTCGGTCGAGCCCGTCAGCGCCACGGCCTGGCGGAGCGCCAGGGCCACGGCCTTGAAGGCCGCTTCGGCGCGGTGGTGATCGTTCTCGCCGCGCAGCACGTCGACGTGCAGCGTGAACCGCCCGGCCATGGCCAGCGAGCGCAGCACGTGGTCCACGTTCTCGCACGCCACGTCGCCCAGCCGCTCGCGGCGGAGGCCCAGGTCGATCACGGGGAAGGGACGCCCCGAGAGGTCGACCACCGCGCGCGCCAACGCCTCGTCGAGGGGGGCCAGCGCCGAGCCGAAGCGCGCGATGCCCCGGCGCTCGCCGAGGGCCCCGTCGAGGGCCTGGCCGAGCACGAGGGCCGCGTCTTCGGCCGTGTGGTGGTCGTCGACGTGGAGATCGCCCGTGATCTCGAGCGTCAGGTCGAAGCCCGCGTGCCGGGTGAGCGCCGAGAGCATGTGATCGAGGAAGCCGAGGCCCGTCGCGACGCGTGCGATTCCCTTCCCGTCGAGCAGCAGGTCGGCGCGGGCCGAGGTCTCGTTCGTCGTGCGGTCGATTCGGGAGCGTCGTTCGTTCATGGCAGGAGCTCCTCCAGCGCCTCGAGGGTGGGGAGCACGCGGCCTGCTCCCGCCGTGATGAGCGCGTCGTCGCCCTCGCCGGTGGACTCGCCGGCGGCCCTCACGCCCAGGGGCAGTACGCCGGCGGCGCGCGCGGCGAGCGCGTCGTCGGGCGTGTCGCCGAGCATCCAGGCGCGGGTCGAGCCCAGGCGCTGCAGGGCCAGCCGAACGGGCGCCGGATCGGGCTTGCGCGGGGCGTCCTCCATGCACACCACCGCCTCGAACAGATCGGCCACGCCGGCCTCGGCCAGGAAGCGCTCGGCGTCGCGACGCGGGCGCCCGGTGACGATGGCCAGCCGTGCGCGGCGCCGCCAGCGCTCGAGCAGCGAGCGAGGCACGGTCAGTCGATCGTACCGTCGCAGCCCCGGCTCGTCCGGCGTGCCCTGGTACACCTCCTCGAAGCGCGCGGTGACCTGCTCGAGGGGAGCGTCGACGCCCTGGGCCAACAGCAACCGGCGCGTGAGGATCCAGTCGTTGTTGGCCTCGGGCAGGCGCTTGGCCTCGCGGACATCGTCGACGGACAGGACGACCCCGTAGCTGGCCGCGGTCTGCAGGATGGCCTGCCGATACGAGGCGGACACGTCGACCAGCACGCCGTCCATGTCGAGGAGCAGCGCCTCGGGGGCGAGCACCGTGTGGAGCGCCCGGTCGAGGCGCGCGAACGCGGCCTCGTCGCCCGGACACGTGAGCCGCAGGCACCCCTCGAGGTCGGCGCGGTCGGGGAAGGCGCGCACCGAGATGCCGAGGCCCGCCAGGGCGTCACGCACCCAGAGCCCGTTCGTGAAGCGCGCCAGCACGAAGTTGGCCTGCGACGGATAGACCTCGACCCCCAGCTCGTTCAGCGAGGCCGTGAGCCGCTGACGCTCGCCGCGAACGCGCGCGACGAAGCCGGTGACCTCGTCCTGCCCCTCGCGGAGCCACGCCGTGGCCATGGCCAGCGAGGGGCGCGAGACCGCATAGGGCAGGCCCGCGGCGCGCATCCAGCCCACGATCTCGGCCGGCCCCAGGGCGTACCCCACGCGCAGCCCGGCCAGGCCCCACGCCTTGGACATGGAGCGGATGACCACGGCGTTCGACAGCTCGAGCGCGGTGGCGGTCAGGTCGACGTCGGCGAACTCGACGTAGGCCAGGTCGACGATCAACAACGCGTGGGGGGCCGCCTCAGAGAGCCGGCGCAGGTCGTCGGCCGTGGCCACGGCCCCCGTGGGGTTGTTGGGGCTCACCACGGCGATCACGCCGGTGGCGTCGTCGACGAGCTCGAGGATGGCGTCGGTCGGGAAGGGCCCGGTGGGCCACGCCACCTCGCGCACCTGCGCGCCCGCCAGCCTGGCGAAGCGCGAGAACATCTCGAACGTCGGCGACGCGATGAGCAGCTCACGTCCCGGCGCCAGCATGGCCCGGCAGGCCCGCTCGATGGCGTCGTCGCCGCCGGCGGTCACGAGCACGCGCTCGACCGGCACGTGGTAGCGCTCGGCCAGTTGCTGCTCGAGCTCGCGGGCGTTGGGGTAGCGTCGCAGCAGGTCTCCGCTGCGTTGCAGCAGCCCCTCGAGCAGCGAACCGGGGGGCACGGCGCCCTCGTTGCCGTCGAGGTGCAGGTCGACCGGCGTGGCCGCCCGCGAGGGCCGGTAGGCGCCGAGCGAGGCCAGGCTGTACGTGGGGATGGGCCTGGTGGGGCGCAGCGGGTCGGTGCTCACGTCGCCCTCCTCACGCCACGATCTGCGACGTGCGCGTGACCACGATGTCGGTGCCGCCGCGCGCCTTGATCAACAGGATGAGGCGGGGCAGGTCGTCGCGCGGCACGGCCGACTTGACCGCGAAGCCCCCCTGGCCGTGGAGCGACGAGATCGTGGGCTCGCGCATGGCGGGAAGTACGGCGATCACGTCTTCGAGCCGATCGGCCGAGACGTTGACCTCGACGATGACGCGGGCGCGCGCTTCGAGGACCGAGCGTACGAGCAGCACGAACGAGTCGATCGCCTCGCGACGGGCCGGGTCGTCGAGCACGCGCGGGCTGGCGTAGAGGCGGGTCGAGGAGCGCATGACCTCGTCGACCAGGGCCAGGTGGTTGGCGCGGAGCGTGGAGCCGGTGGCGGTGTTGTCGACGATGCAGTCGGCGTCCTCGGGGGGGAAGACTTCGGTGGCTCCGTAGGACCGCACGAAGGTGGCGTCGAGGCCCCGGCGCGTGATCCACGCCCGCGTGAGGTTCTCGTATTCGGAGGCCACCACCAGGGGACGGGCCGGCAGCCGGCCGCCGATCAGCAGGTCTTCGGGCGCCGCCGCGACCACCTTCACGGGATCGAGCCCGGTGTCGAGCAGCTCGACCACGTCGAGGCGCAATTCGGCCACCCAGTCGGCGCCGGCGAACCCCAGATCGCGCGAGCCGAGCGCGAGCATCTCGACGATGTTCTGGGGCTTCAGGATCTTGGCCTCGAAGCCGGGCAGGCTGACCGCGGGCCGATAGCCTCGCGCGCCCGTGCTGACGCGGATGCCGGCGTCGGCCAGCAGGGCGAACACGCCCTCCTGCATTCGGCCCTTGGGGAGCCCGAGCCGGACGAGGGCGGGGTCGTCGTTCATCTGCATGGCCGGATCCCCCTGTTGCGCTGCAGGCTCCTAGAGCTCGGAGCACGTGTTCGTCGACGCGTTGGTGTCGCCCACGACGCGCACCTGCCACTCGCCGCACGTGTTCGCGTCGGCGTACGACACGCGGACGTTGATGTACCGGTCGGAGTCGGATCCGGTGGGCACGCACACGCCGAACGCGCAGATGCAGGCCTCGTTCCACCGCACGGTGACCGTATCGACCGTGGCTCCCCCGTTCTGGGAGCTCCCGGCGCTCGTGGTGCAGTCGCTGCAGAACGCGCTCAGGTTGTAGTTGGTCCCGGCCGCCGGCGTGAGCGTGATGGTCGCCGAGAGTCGGTCGCAGCCGTTGTCGTCCTCGCTCACGAAGACCTGCAGCCACTTCTCGCCGCGCGAGGAGAACTGGACGGCGTTGGAGGCGGGAGACGTGTCGCCGCTCACCGACCCGATGTCGGTTCGGGAGGCGCACACGGGGTCGAGATCGAGATCGTATTCGCAGCCACCGTCGTCGAGGCCGTCGTAGTCGCAGTGGCCTGCATCGCAGGCGCTGATCTCGCACACGCCCGCCTGGCACGTCTCGACGGCGTTGGTCAGGGCGCACGTCCGGTCGCAGTCGCCGCAGTTCGTGAGGGTGCGCAGGCTCGTCTCGCAGCCGTTCACCGTCCAGCCGTCGCACGACTTGTAGCCACCGGCGCAGCTCGGCAGGCACTTGCCGTCGTCGCAGCTCGTCGAGCCGTGATCGTTGGTGCACTGGATGCCGCAGGCCCCGCAGTTGTCGACGTCGTCGGAGAAGTCCTCGTCGGTCTGGCCGCTGCAGTCGTTGTCGAGCTGGTCGCAGAGGGTCTCGGCGCCGGCCTCGTAGGCCGGGTTGCAGGCCTCGTAGCGGGTCGCCCCGCAGGGCAGCCAGGTGCCCCCGGAGCACAGCGACGCGGTCTTCGTGCAGCCGGCGCACACGCCGGCCTGCAGCTCGCACCCCGGGTGATCGTGGGTCAACAGGTCGGCGTCGGCGGCGTCGACCTTGCCGTCGCAGTCGTCGTCGGCGCCGTTGCACGTCTCGGCCCCGGCGTTGACCGCCGTGTCGCAGGTGGCGCCGTTGTGGGCCGCGTTGCAGACGACCTCGCCGTTGGCGCACGCCCCCGTACCGCACCCGGTGCCGAGCGCTCGCACGAGCCCGTTCCAGTCGATCAGGCTGTAGCCCTCGTCGACGGCGCCGTCGCAGTCGTTGTCGACGCCGTCGCAGCTCTCGCTGCCGGTGTTGCCGGCCGACGAGCACGCCGCCACGTTGTTGGCCACGTCGCAGGCCACCAGGCCGCCGGCGCAGGCTCCCGTGCCGCAGCCCTGGCCCACGGCCTTCGCGAGGCCGTTCCAGTCGACGATCGTGAAGCCCTCGTCGGTGCCGCCGTCGCAGTCGTCGTCGGCCCCGTTGCACGCCTCGAGCCCGACCAACCCGGCCGAGGAGCAGACGGCGCCCGTCTTGGCGGCGTTGCAGACCACCGCCCCGCCGAAGCACGCGCCCGTCCCGCACGATTGGCCGACGCCGCGCACCTGGCTGTTCCAGTCGGACAGCAGGAAGGCCTCGTCGACGGCGCCGTTGCAGTTGTTGTCGAGGCCGTCGCACGAGGTCTCGGTGCCCGCCTCGAAGGACGTCGTGCAAGCGGCGTAGTCGAGGTCGCCGCAGGGCAGCCACGTCCCGCCCACGCAGCGCGAGGTCGGCTTGGCGCAGCCAACGCACACGCCGCTGGTGTTCTCGCACGTGGGGTGGTCGTTCGTGAGCAGGTCGGGGTCGTTGGCGTCGAGCTTGCCGTCGCAGTCGTCGTCGGCGTTGTTGCACCTCTCGGGCCCGGCCAGGCCGGCGGTGTCGCACGCCGTGCCGTCTCCGGCGCCGTTGCACACGACCTCGCCGTCGGCGCAGGCGCCCGTGCCGCAGGCCGCGTGCAGCGTGCGTACCTGGCCGTTCCAGTCGGTGAACGTGAAGCCCTCGTCGATCTGACCGTCGCAGTCGTCGTCGACCCCGTTGCACGTCTCGATGGCGCCGCCCGCGGTCGAGCAGACCGCCGCGTTGGCCAGCGCGTCGCAGGTCACCACGCCGCCCGCGCAAGCGCCGGTGCCGCAGCCCTCGCCCACGGCGCGGTTCGCGCCGTTCCAGTCGGTGAAGGCGAAGCCCTCGTCGACCTGGCCGTCGCAGTCGTCGTCGACGCCGTCGCACGCCTCGACCCTGGCGTCGCCGTCGCTGGTGCACCACGCCTCGACGTAGTCGTGGCAGAGCACCGTGCCGCCGGCGCAGGCGCCCGTGCCGCACGTGTCGAACAGGCCGAGGACCTGCCCGTTCCAGTCGGTGTACGTGTAGCCCTCGTCGGTCTGGGTGTCGCAGTCGTTGTCGAGGCCGTCGCAAGACGCCTCGACGCCGTGGTGGTAGTTGAGATCGTGGTACCAGTAGTCGAGCTCGCCGCACGACAGCCAGAACCCGCCGACGCACAACGTGGGCGCCTTGCGGCTGCCCTCGCACACGCCCGCCTGCTTTTCGCACAGGGGCTGGTCGTTGGCGGCGAGGTCGGAGTCCTGCGCGTCGACCTTGCCGTCGCAGTCGTCGTCGAGGGCATTGCAGGTCTCGGGCGCCGTCATGCCGCTCGTGGTGCACAGGGTCGCGGCGCCGTCGGGCTGGCAGACGACCACGCCCCCGTCGCACACGCCCACTCCGCAGGCCTGGCCCACCTTGCGGCTCGCACCGTTCCAGTCGGCGAACGCGAAGTCCTCGTCGGTTAGGCCGTCGCAGTCGTCGTCGGCGCCGTTGCAGGCCTCGGGGCTCGCCAGATCGCGGGAGCTGCAGATGGCCGTCCACCTCTCGGGGTGGCACACGGCGGTGCCCCCTGCGCACGTTCCGGTTCCGCACGCCTGGCCGAGTTGACGCTCCTCGCCGTTCCAGTCGATCACCGCGTGGCCCTCGTCCACGACACCGTTGCAGTCGTTGTCGGCGCCGTCGCACCAGGTCTCGACCAACTCGTAGTCCTCGTCGCAGGCGGCGTAGTCCGCGCCCTGGCACGGCAGCCACTCGCCGTACGCGCACTGGTCCGGGCGCTTCTGGCAGCCGCTGCACAGGCCCTCCTGCAGGTCGCAGGGCACGATTTGCAGGGGCGTATTGCAGTCCGCCCCTACGCAGCCGGTCTCGGTGCCGACGTCGTCGGCGTCGACGAGCGCGTCGCAGTCGTCGTCGTGGCCGTTGCACACCTCGAGGGCGCCGTGGTGCGCCTCGGGGTCGGACGGCGCGCAGTCGGTCTCGTCGGGGTCGCCGTCGCCGTCACGATCGCCGTCGCAGGCGTCGCCGTCGCCGTCGTCGTCGCTGTCGGCCTGATCGGTGTTCGGCGTGAAGGGGCAGTTGTCGGCGCCGTTCTCGATCGTGTCGCCGTCGGCGTCGGCGTCGCAGGCATCGCCCTGCAGGTCGCCGTCGAGGTTGGACTGGGCCTGGTTGGACGCGAACGGGCAGTTGTCGGCGAGGTCGGGGACGCCGTCGTTGTCGTCGTCGGGGTCGACGCAATCGACCGGGCCGTCGGCGTCGGCGTCGGGGCAGGACTCGTCGGTCTGGCCGTCGCAGTTGTCGTCGATGGCGTTGCACCAGCGGCACGCGTCGCCGGCGACGGGCTCCTCGATCACGCTGGGGTTGCGCGTCTTGTCGAGGTCGAAGCAATCGTCGCCGTTGCACCCCGGCGCCGTCGACAGGTAGTTGTCGCCGTCGGCGTCGCAGTCGCAGCCGTCGCCCTTGCCGTCCTTGTCGTAGTCGGCCTGGCCGGCGTTGGCCACCTGCGTGCAGTTGTCGTCGCAGGCCGTCGCCTGGCCCGGCGCGCACGGCGCGTCGCCGATGGTGCCCGAGAGGTTGCCGTCGTCCGGTACGCCGTCGTCGTCGTCGTCGGGGTCGACGCAGTCGGCCAGCCCGTCGGCGTCGAGGTCGCCGAACGCGTTGTCGGTGAGCCCATCGCAGTCGTCGTCCTTGCCGTTGCAGGTCTCCTCGGCCGGCGCGGATCCGGTGCACGTCCAGCTGCCGTCTTCGCACGTCTTCTGGCCCGGGCACGATCCGATCTCGTTGGTGAGAGCGCAGGGCTGGGCCGCGATGTCTTCGTCGATCGCGCCGTCGCAGTCGTCGTCGGCGTCGTTGCAGGCCTCGGCGGCGGGCGTGGCGCCGTCGCAGGCGCTGAGCCCGGTCGCCGTGCACGCGCGCGTACCCGGGCACTGGCCGAACTCGTTCTGGACGTGGCACGCGGTCGAAGCGGCCTGCTCGATCGCGGAGGGGCTGCAGGCGCAGAGGCCCTGCTGCAGCACGCACTGCGTCGTGGTGGCGCCCCCCGGCAAGGGCACCTCGTCGCAGGCGTAGCCCTCGGGGCACTCGCCGTCGACGACGCAGGGAGAGCCGCAGAAGCTGCCGGCCGGTCCGTAGGAGACGCAACGGGCGTTCAGGGTGACGTCGGCCGCGGCGCAGTCGTCGTCGGTGGTGCAGGGCGTGCACAGGGTGAGCGCCTGGAACACGCAGATGTACACGCAGTCGGGGCACGTGTTCTTGACCTCGGCGCACGTCCAGCCCGCGGCCTCGCACTCGTCGGTGCAGGTCGTGCTGCACACGTCGCCGGTGTTGGTCTCGACGCAGTAGTTGCTGGCGCAGTCGTCGCCCGACTCGCAGGCGCAGCCGAAGCCCGCGTAGGGGGGCTCGCACGAGAGGGCCTCGGCTTCGTCCGCATCCCCGTCGGGGCCGCAGCACGCGTCGGGGGGCAGGGCGTCGGTCTCGGCCGGCGTCGCGTCGTCGAGGTCGGGGAGCACGAGGTCGGGCAGCACGCCGTCGGGCTTGACGAGCCCGTCGTCCGTCGCGTCGGGTTCGACGGTCGCGTCGGTCGACGAGTCGCTGCCGGAGGAGACGCCCGAACCGCACGAAGCGACCACGACGAAGCAGGCGAGCGCGGCGAGGACGAACGAGAGGCGTTTCATGGGGACTCCAGCGTCAGGTTCAATCGGTCTTCGCGAACCGACACAGTTTAGTCGAAACGCCGCGCGCGTCCAGGGGAGCGCGGCCACGCCTGCGCCAGTGCCAGGGCGCGAAGCCGGGAGATCGACCCCGGCGCAGGTCGCCCCTTGCGTCCAGCGGGCCATCCGTGGGAACGTACCGTCGCATCTCTGGCCGGAGGCCTCCGTGTCCCGCCGCCTGGCGTATTTCGCGTTCGTGCTCGTGGCGCTACCGGCCGCTTGCGACTCCGAGATCGCGTCGACCTGCTCCGCGCTGGCCGAGCCGGTCGCGCTCGACCTGTCGGGGGCGTGGTCCGTGCAGGCCGATCCCGAGGGCGTGGGCGACGCCGAGCGCTGGGCCTCCAACGAACTCCCCGCGCCGCTGACGGTCACGGTGCCCCGTTGCCTCGACGTCGCCAGCCCCGACCTCGCGAGCTACGTGGGCAAGAGCTGGTGGCAGCGTCGTTTCACCGCGCCGACCCTCGCCGAGGGCGAGCGCGCGTGGCTCGTGTTCGACGGCGTGGCTCTCCGGGCGCGCGTCTTCCTCGATGGGGTGGAGCGCCCGGTGGGCACGATCGCCCACGACCACGTGCGCGCCGAGTTCGACGTCACCGACCTCCTGAACCCCGGGGAACACCTGCTGGCCGTCGAGGTCGACAACACCATCCTCGAGTCGTCCATCCCCGACCCCGGGTGGGTGGGCTGGTGGAACCACACGGGCCTCATCCGGCCGGTGCGCTTCGAGGTGCGGCCGAGGGTCGACCTCGGCGCGCTCCGCCTGGACACGACGCAGAACACCGACGGCACCTGGCACGCGCGCGTGGTCGCGTCGGTCTCGAACGCCGGGTCCGAGGCCCTCCCCGGTACGCTCCGGCTGCAGCTTCAGGACGAAGCCGACGGGTGCACCCGCGCGTTCGAGTCGATCTCGAGCCGCACGGTCACCGTCGGCGAGGCCGACCTGGTGGTCGAGGCCGATCTGGCGGGCGTCTCTCCCTGGGCGCCCGGGGCTCCCCACCTCTACCGCCTGGTGGCCACCCTCGAGACCACGAGCGGCACCACCACGCGCACGATTCGCACCGGCTTTCGCGAGGTGCGCCTCGACGGGCCCCGCGCGCTCTGGAACGGCGTGCCGCTCACGCTTCGAGGGCTGAACCGCCACGAGATGCACCCTGACCACGGCTTCGCCCTGCCGTCGGCCGTTCAGCGCGCCGATCTCGAAGACCTCGTCGCGCTCGGCGCCAACGCGGTGCGCCTGGCCCACTATCCCCAGTCGGCCGAGGTGCTCGACCTCTGCGACGAGCTGGGGTTGCTCGCCTGGGTCGAGATCCCCGCGTGGCAGTCGCGGGCCGAGGTCTTGGGCGACGACGCCGTCTTCTCCGAGTCGGCCGCGCCTTTCCTCACGGCCATGATCGAGGAGCACCGGCACCACCCGTCGGTGCTGTTCTGGGGCCTCGGAAACGAGTTTCCGTCGCACACGGAGATCATCGAGCGTTACTGCGAGCGCGCCGCCGCCCTGGTGCGCGGGCTCGATCCTTCGAGGCTGGTGGTCTTCGCCTCCGACAAGCACGAGCTCTTGCCCATCGCTCAGGTCGATCGTTGCTTCCAGCACGTCGACGTGGTGGCGATCAACGAGTACTACGGCTGGTACTACAAGGCCATGACCGACCTCGGGCCCGCGCTCGACGCCCTGCACGCCGCCTTCCCGTCGAAGCCCGTCCTGGTCTCCGAGCTCGGCACGGAGGCCATCCTGGGCCGCGCCAATCCTGACCCCCCCGACGTGGGGCGCCTGCCCGGGGGCGGCTTCGAGTTCAGCGAGGACTTCCAGGTCAAGTTCCTGGCGACGCACCTCGACCAGATCGACGCCCCCGCGCGCGCCGACTGGATGCTGGGCGCCTACCTGTGGGTCTACGCTGATTTCGCCGATCCGCACCGCGTCGGCGACGGACGCCCCCCCGAGATGAACCACCTGAACCTGAAGGGTCTGGTCACCGGACAGCGCGAGAGGAAGCGCGCCTGGCAGCTCGTCCACGATCGCTGGAACCCCTGAATGGGAGCCCTCCGCGACGCCGCCTTCCTCTCGATCCTGGTGACGCTGATCGCTCTGGCGGGGCTCGTGCCGTGGGCGTTCGCGGCGACCGCACGTCGGCGGGACCGCGGTGGGTGGCTCGAGGCCGGGATCGTACTCGCGCTGACCGTCGGCGCCTTCGCGCTGCGGTGGGGGCTGCCGTTCCACACGCTGATCCACGAGAACCACCACGGCTACACCTACGTCACGTCGCTGACCGTGCTCGACGCGCGCGTCGACCTCTTCGGGGTGCCGTCGTCGTTCCTGGTGCTCTTCCACCTGGCCAACCGCGTGCTGCCGGTATCGGACGAGAACCTGTTCCTCCTGAACGCGCTGGCCTCGGCGGCGGGCGTGGGAGCCATGTACGTGCTGGCGCGCGCGGTCTTCGGCTCGCGCCTGGCGGCCTGGACCTCGGCGACCGTGCTGCTGCTCCTGCCGGTCGCGATCGGCTTCGCGCCCACCGAGGAGCCCGCCGTGCTCGCCACGGGGTTCTTCCTGTGGGGCGCGGCCCTGGCGTGGCGGGGGGCGCGGGACCGACGCTTCCTCCTGTTCGTGACGGGGGCGTTGCTGGTGGCGGTGGCGGCCAGCGTGCGCGACCTCTTCCTGCTGCTGGCGCTCACGCTGCCCCTGCTGCTGGCGACCGGCGATCGGGGCGCCTGGCGCGAGCGCTGGCCCACCTGGCTCGCCTGGTTGGCGCTGCCGGCGCTGCTGCTGGTGCCGCGGGCGCTGCTGCTCGCCTCGCTCGCCGCCCGTTGCGCGAACGTCCCGTGCGGGCTGGTGGGAACGTCGATGCTGTTCGGCGAGGGTCGTTGGATCGAGTGGGCGCCTCCGCTCGTCCCGGCGTGGGTGACCCTCGCCGCCGGCGTCGCGCTGGTCTGGCTGGGCCTGCGCGCGTTGCGTACGCGCGCGTGGCGCGTCTTCGGGGCGGTCGCCGGGATGCTGCTGGTCGCGCGCGTGCTCGGCGATCTCGTCAACGGCGGCTGGTTCCCGTCGCAGTTCCGGTACCGCTACCTCGAGCTCTCGCTGTTGGCGCTGCCCGTGGGCTGGCTCGCCGATCGGGGGCTCGGGGGAGGCGTCTCCCGGGGTGGGGCGCGGGCCTGGCTCGCCTTCGCGGCGGCCCCGCTGGCGGGCGTGGTCACGCTGGCGCTGGCCCCGGAGGGCGCCCGCCTCGACCTGCCCGTCGTGCAGGAGTACCGCTTCTTCCGCGACGCGCTCGGCGGGCTCGAGGAGCGCGCCCGGTTCGTGTCGTTCGACGTGGCGGGGCAGACCATCGCGCCCGTGACCGAGGGCTGGCTCGCGACGGTGAGGCCGGCCTGGGAGGTGGTCAAGAGCGACGCCTGGGTTCGCGGCGAGCGCGGAGACCCGGGCCTGCCGACCTACCTATTGCTCGATCGGACGTGCTTCACGCGCGCGCACTGCCAGATCGGCGACGACGAGTGCGGCCGAGCGGTCGCGACGCCCCGCGGCCGCATGAGCGAGCGGTGCGCTCGGGTGCTCGAGTCGTCGCGGTGGGAGGTCGTCGCCGAGGCGCCCGTGCGCCCCACGGCGCTGGCGCACCTCAGCGCTCTGGGGGGCCAGCCGCTCGATCTGCCCGGGTTCGACGCCGAGGTCCGGATCGCCATCCTGAGGGCGAAGTGAGGATGGTATGGTTGTCGCGCGAGCGGAAAGGAGAGGCCCCGTGATCCCGCCGAGCCGATCGTCCTTCGTGGCCGTCGCGTGCGTCTTCCTGCTGGCGGTCGCGGTCGCGGGGCTCTCGAGGTGCGAGCCCGACGAGCAGGAGCGCCGGCGAATCCGCGCGACCTTCGTGGGCGGCCTCGCCGACCTCGCCGCGCACCTCGAGACCGGCGACCGAGAGGCCTTGCGGCGCGCCCGCGAGGCCTTCCAGCGCGTGTCGGGCGAGTCCATCGACTACGCCGACGGCCCCGTGGCGATTCACCACCCCATCAACTTCGAGGTGCCGCTCTTCCAGCGCATCGTGGAGGTCCGCCTCGACCCGTCCGCTGCGGCCGCGTGGAAGGACGATCCGCTCTTCCCCCACGTGCTCCGCCGGCTCGAGCGCGACGACGCGCGGCTGCTCAAGGTGCACCTCGGGGGCGTGCTCGCCGAGCACCGGGCGCTGCTCGATCCGGCGTTCCGGACCGAGGCCGATCGGCCGACGCTGAGCATGGACGAGAACTCCCTCCACCACCTTATCCTGACGACCCGCCCCGAGCGCTGGGGCGACCTCGGCAAGAAGCGGATGGAGCTGTTCGCGCCGCGCCCCGGCGAGCACGTCGCCGACGTGGGCTGCGGGGCCGGGTTCTTCACCTTCCGCATGGCGCCCCTGGTGGGGCCGACGGGCAAGGTTCTGGCGGTCGACATCGACGTCCGGATCCTCGAGTTCGTCCGCGAGGTCATCGCCGCCGAGCGCGTCGCGAACGTCGAGGTCGTTCCGTCGCGGCCCGACGACGTCTCGCTGGCCGCGGCTTCGGTCGACGCCGTGCTGCTCACCAACACGTTCTACGCCATCGAGGAGATGCCCGTCGGCCAGAAGACCGCATTCTGGGCCAGCCTGCGCCGTGCGCTCCGTCCCGGCGCGCGCGTGCTCATCTGCGACGACACGAAGCGCCTCGAGGGCCTGCCGTACCCCGAGACCCTGCGCCGCATCCGGGCGGCCGGGCTCCAGCCCGGCGGGGGCTATGGGGAGGAGGGCGACTTCTGCGTGCTGGCCTACGCGCGTTCGGAGTAGCGCGCGCGGCGCCGAGCCCGTACGACGAAGGCGAACGCGACCACCAGGAGCAGCCCCGAGGACGGGTTGGACACGCCGTGGCTCGCTCCGGCCGCGCAGCCGGAGCGCGTGCCCTGCGGGGAGTCGTCGTCGGCCGTGGGGAGGGGCTCGACCACGTCGGGTCCGGGGAGTGCTTCGTCGGCCTCGGCGTCGCCGCTCGCCGCGTCGGGGGCCTCGGAGGTGTCGACGACCTCCGCTCCCGGATCGCCGGGCGCGAGGTCGCGCACCGTGATCCGGACCGTCGCGGGGGTGCTCGCGAGCAAGCCGTCGGAGACCACCAGTTCGAGGGTCACGAGCGCGTCGCCGTCGACCATCGGGGCGGTGAACGACGGCCGGCTCAACGTGGGTTCGTCGAGCGTCACGAGGGGGCCCTCCGCCTGGCTCCACGTGTACGACAACTTGTCGCCGTCGGGGTCGGACGAGCCCGAGCCGTTCAGCGACACCACAGCCCCCTCGTCGACCGGCTGGTCGGCGCCGGCGTCGGCCTCCGGCGGCCGGTTGGGCCGTGCCGAGATCTCGACGGTCGTGGTGGCGGGCTCGCTCGACCGGGTGCCGTCGTGCACCCGCAGGCCGAAGCGCAGCGTGAGGTTCGACGCGGGCGAGGGAGCCGTGAACGAGGGGGACGCGGTGTCGGCGCCCGTCAACTCCACGGGCGTGCCGGTCGTCTGCGTCCAGGTGAACGACAGGGGCTGACCTTCGGGGTCGTAGGAGGCCGAGCCGTCGAGGGAGGCCGCGGCCGCGGCCGCGAACTGGCGGCGCGGGCCGGCGTCGGCCACGGGCGGCAGATCGGCCACGCATACGCCCTCGGCGCAGAGTTGGTGGGGAACGCAGTCGTCGGGCCCGCTGCACGAAGAGGCGCACGTGGTCTCGTCGGCGCAGCGCGCGTACGGGGCGCACGACAACGTGCCCCCCACGACGCAGCCTCCGGCGCCGTCGCAGGTGTCGGCCAGGGTGAGCCAGCCGTCGGAGCAGCCCGGGCTGGCGCCGCAGGGGCTCCCGGCGGGTCTCGTCTGGGCTTCGGCCGCGCCGGACAGGCCGTCGCACGTGAACGTGGCGCAGGCCGTCTCGACGACGCCCTCGGCGACCGGAGCGCCGCCGACGCAGGCGCCCGCGAGGCAGGCCTCGCCGAACGTGCACGCGCTCTCGTCGGCGCAGGGCGATCCGTCGGGCGCGGGGCTCCACGCGAACGGCGCCGCGGGATCGCAGACGAGGCAGCCGTTCGCTGCGTTCGGAGCGCCCGGACCGTAGCAGGTGGCGTCGACCAGGCACCCCTCGGGTGGGGCGTCGACCGTGCAGCCCGTGCTCGGGGTGCAGGCGTCGGGCGTGCACGCCAGGTGGTCGTCGCACGACGTCGCCGTGCAGGCCGCGAGCTCGACCCGGCCCCAGCCGAACTGGGGGTCTGGTCCGTCGCTGCCGAGGTCCTTGGCCAGCTCGCGGGCCATGGCGAGCGCCAGGTCGTGGTCGCGGCCGGTCAGCTGCAGCAGCAGGGCGAACGCGCCGGCCGCGTGGGGCGCCGAGGCCGACGTGCCCGAGAACCCTCCGTAGGTCGCCGTCTTGGTCCCCGCGGGCGCCACGAAGTCGGGCTTCTGCAGTGCCTCGCCCGTGCGCTCGTCGGGGTTGGCGGGCCCGCGGCTCGAGTACTGGGCCAGCGAGTCGTAGATCGTGGTGGCCCCGATGCACTGCACCTTCTCGCCCACGCACGGATCGATGACGCTGCGCTCGGGGACCTGGAAGGGCTTCGCGAAGGTCATGTTGTAGGCGTAGAGGTGGAACTCGTGGTTGCGCTCGGCGTGGGCCTGACGCACGGCCAGTCCGTAGCAGCCGTTCTCGGGGGTCACGGCCTGGATCACCTCGTACGGGTAGCCGGAGCCCTGCTGGTCGTAGTCGGAGAACTGATCGGTGAACTGCCAGCCGGCGTCGGGGTCGTAGCGCATGAGGTACAGGTCGTAGTCGGCGCGCGGGCGCAGCTCGGCCGGGTCGTTGCCCCAGTCGTCCCACACCAGCGAGACGTCGATGGGCATGCCGGCCGGCAACCCGAAGCAGTTGTCGCCCATTCCGAAGAACGCCACGACCCGCTGCGCCGTGAACGCGTGATAGCCCTCGAAGCCGGGTCGCGCCGAGGGCGTGAACGTGCCGAGGTGGTGGCCGTCGCCGTAGTTGCCGGCCGAGGCCAGGAACGTGACCCCCGCGTCGACCGCGGCGTTGGCGACGGCCGCCATGGCGTCGCGTCCGTCGCAAGGCCCGGTCAGGGACGAGCCGGTCGAGGTCGTGATGATGTCGACGCCGTTGGCGGTGAGCCACCCGACGGCGTCTTCGAAGTCGAGCGTGGTCCCGTAGGAGACCAGCACGAGGTCGGCACCCGGCGCCACGTCGTGCACCAGCTCGGCCACGGCCGTGCCGTGGGCCTCGCCCCCGCCGCTGAGGTCGGTGCCGAACGAGTTGGTGATCACCTGGGCGGGCAGCTCACTCCCCAGCAGTTGCGTGTAGCCGGCGAAGCCCGCGTCGAGCACGCCCACGAAGATGCCTTCGCCGTCGATGGAGAGGTCGTGCAGCGCGTCGGCCTTCATGGTCTTGACCCCCTTCGAGATGACCTCGAGGGGACGTGGACGGATGGGCTCGGAGACGCGCAGGACCCCGGCGGCGTCGGCCAGGCGCGCGAGCTCGGCCGGGGCCACGAAGGCCTGCAGGCGCGACCCGATCTGGCGGTCGAGGCGCAGGGCCACGCCCCCGAGGTCGATCTCGTCTCCCGGGGCGCCCAGGCTCTCGGGGCGAGCCAGGTCGACCACTACCTGGAGCCGACCGGCTTCGAGGCGCAGATCGTGCCGACGCGCGATCTCGCGCTGCGAAACGGCGTCGTGGTGCTGCGACAGCTCCCACCGGGCGCGGTCGAGGCGGGGCGATAGCCGCGGGTGCGCGGGCACGACCCCGTGGAGGGCCTCACCCGGCCGCGAGCCGGTGGGCAGCGAAGCCGCAGGATCGATGGTCAGGAGAGGGTAGGGGGCCCCTACGGCCGCGACGGGCCAGGGCCGGGCCAACAGGAGCACCACGATCAGGAGCCGCACGACGCGCATGGGCGTTCCCCCCGGCCGATGATCTCCAGAACAAAGGCGCGGCTAGAAGCGTGTTCCGCGGGCGTTGTTGCGGGCGGCGGCGCGATCGACCTTGATGGTGCGCCCGTCGAGCTCGGTGCCGTTCAGGTTCATGGCCTTGGTGACGGCGTCGGCGCTGCCGAACGTCACGAAGCCGAAGCCGCGCGAGCGCCCGGTCTCGCGATCCTGGATCACCTTGGCGTCGACCACGTCGCCGGCGTCGGCGAAGGCGTTGCGCAGCCCGGTGCTGTCGGTGTCGAAGGAAAGCCCACCCACGAAGACCTTGTTCTCGTCCATGATGCCGAACTCCTTGGAGCGACGACTTGGTTCACCCTCGATCTCGTCGCGTGCGACCGGGGGGGCTCGCCGGAGTTTCGGAGAAGCTGGGGGATCGGTAGCCTGCGATCTCGCTGATTCTCGAAGCGCCGTACGCTCGCCGTCGCAACGTAGAGGCAAATCGTTGAGAAAGCAAGGCAGAAAGTCGTTTCGTGAGGCGGGCGTTCTGGTGTAGCGTGGCGCGGTCCCCTTCCCGACCGAGGAGAAGCACGTGGCGTTCCGGACGATGGTCTTCCTGGGCCTCCTGCTGGCTTGCGCGGTCCCGGCCTGGGCGGGGCCCGGCGCGCTCGTACCCTGGCCTCCCGAGGTCGACTACCGCCCCGCCGGGGCCGAGCACCGCGCCAACGGGCCCGGGGCCGTCTTGCCCGAGGGCGACGGCCTCTGGCTGTTCGCGGCGACCTCCCACGCGTTGTGGCGCCTCGACGCCGCGGGTGTCGTGCGCGAGCGGGTGCCGGTCGAGGGGTTCGTGCACTCGTTGGCGCTGGGGCCGGACGGTGGCCTGGCCTGGGTCGACCTGGCTCGACGCCGGGTGGTCGAGGCCGCGCGCGACGGCCGGGTGCTGCGCGCCTGGAGCCTGCCGGCCGGTGTCGCGCGCGTTCGTCGCCTGATCCAGTTCGACGGGCGGCTGCGGCTGCACACGTCCTTTCAGGAGACCCTGACGGTGCCCGACTCGGTCGGCGCGCCCCTCCGCGCGTGGTTCGCGTTGCGGCGCGAGGGGTCCTGGTTCTCGCCGGCGTCCCCCGCGGTCACCGTGCTCGCGACCGACGGCCGCGTCCAGTTGCTCCTGGCCAGTCCCGCCTCCGGGCTCACCGCGGGGGCCCCGGTCGTGCGACGGGTGGGGTTGGGGCTGGGCGAGCCCCTGCTGGCTGCCGAGGTCCTCGGGCCGACGCCCGGGGGAGGGTGGTGGCTGCGGATTACCCTCGGTTCGCGCGACCACGCCCGCGACGAGGCGGTCGCCGTGGGGTCCGACGGTGCGGTGCTCCTGCGCACGCCCCTGCCGGCGCGGGGTACGCTCTCGTGGCCCGATACGCTCTTCGTGACGGCCGACGGAGGGCTGATCGGGCTCACGCCCACCGACGCGGGCATCGTCCGCCGCGACTGGGGGCGGCCATGACGCGCCCGCCGCTCCTCGCTCTCGCCGTGTTCGTCGCCCTGTTGTCCGGCGCGGCTCCGGCGGCCCGCGCCATCCCGCGCGACGAAGCCCTGGTCCGGGCGCGCACCTACGCGGGGCACCCGTGGCGCTGCGCGGAGGCCAACCAGACCGGCACCTGCGGCGGCGGGTACCTGAGCATCTACACCCCGGGCGACTACGTGGGCCTGCCCTACGACTGGGGCGGCTACGCCTCGATCGACCAGTTCGACCAGGCCGTCCTCGCGGGCAAGGGCGTGGGGTCGTACCCCTCCGACGGGATCCTCGACTGCACGGTGGGCGTCGACTGCTCGGGCTTCGTCAGCCGGGTCTGGAAGGCGGGGCACACCACCACATCGGGCATGGACACCATCACGCACGTCGTGTCGAGCGCCGACCTCGAGCCTGCCGACGCGTACAACGACGCCGGCTACCACGTCATGCTCTTCGAGCGCGTGCAGGCCAACGGCGACCCGCAGTTCATCGAGGCCGTGTACTACAACGTGCACACGACGTTCTGGGAGCCCTGGAGCTACGTCGACGGGTTCGAGCCCGTGCGCTACGACGCCATCGAGGGCTCGCCCGCCGCCTACCCCGACGGGACCGCCGACGCGCCCGTGATCGTCGCGACCTTCCCGTTCGTCGACGAGCGCGACACCACGCAGAGCGCCTCCGATCTCTTCGACGCCTGCCTGGGCGCGGCGCCCACCAAGCGCGAGGAGGGGCCCGAGGTCATCTACCGCGTCGACGTGACGACGCCCGGGACGTTGACGGCGGCCGTGCAGGACGAGGCTGGCGTCGACATCGACGTGCACGTCTACCGAGCCTTGAACGAGGCCGATTGCGTCGCGCGCCACGACGCGGTGGTGAGCCTGGCCGTGGGCTGCGGAAGCATCTACGTGGTGGCCGACACCTACACGGCGGCCGGCGGTGACCAGCCCGGGCCCTACACCCTGACCCTCGACCTCGAGCCCTCCGGTCAGGCCTGCGGAGCCCCCGACCCCGTGTACCAGCCCGCGGGGGGCGTCGGCGACCCGTGCGACGTCGACGGCTCGGGCGGCGCGCCCTTCTGCAACCCGAACCTCGGGGCCGTGGTCTGCATCTACTCGGCCGACGCCTCCGCGGGTTCGTTCTGCTCCCATCCTTGCGTCGTCGACGCCGACTGCGGGGTCGACTTCCCGGAGGGCTGCTGCGCGGAGCTGGACGTCGGCTACTTCGCGTGCCTGCCGGCGGCCTGGTGCGGCCCGGTGCCGCCCGAGCCCGACCCCGAGGCAGGCCCCGAACCCGTGGCCGAGGCCCTCCCGGAGCCTTCGCCGGAGGGGTCTCCCGAAGCAGCCCCCGAGCCGACCCCCGAGGCCGCCCCCGAGGTCGTCGACGCGTCGGTCGACCTCGCGGCCGATGGGGCCCCGACGGCCGACGCGGGGCGCGAGCAGCGGCTCCCCGACGCCGCGTTCGATTCTCCGCTCACTCCCGAGGCCGGCGCCGAGGCTCCCGAGGCCGGCGCCGAGGCCGTCCCCGCTCCCGACGCGCCGGGCGGCTGCACGATGTCCGGGCGACCGGCGGGCGCGGCCGTCCTGCTGGCGTGGCTGTTCGCCGTCGCGACGTTGAGGCGCAAGCGTGGATGACGCGTTGGGTTTCCACGTTCACCGCAGCAACCGCCTCGAGCGCCTGGCCGACCTGTTGACGGGCGCCCTGGCCTCCGACCGACCCTCCGATCCGTTCGAGTCGATCCCGGTCGTCGTGGGCAGCCGCGGCATGGCGCGTTGGCTCCGCAACCGCATCGCCGGGGCACCGGGCCTCGGCATCTGCGGGGGGATCGACTTCCCCTTCCCCGCGCCGTTCCTACGCGAGGCCGTCTTCCGGGTGCTCGGCGCCGATCTCCCGGACACCGACCCGTGGAGCATCGATCGGCTCACGTGGACCGTGCTCGACGTGCTGCGCGAGCGCCTGGGCGATGCGGAGTTCGCGCCCGTGCGGCGCTCGCTGGGCGTCGACGTGCTCCCGGCCGTGGTGGGGCGTCGGCACCTGTCGCTGGCGCGTTCGCTGGCCGACGTGCTCGATCGCTATGTGCACGCGCGGCCCGAGTGGATCGCGCGCTGGCGGTGCGGGCAGACGATCGCGCCGGAGGTGTCGGCCGACGAAGCCTGGCAGGCGCGCCTCTGGCGGGAGGTCGAGGCGCGCGTGGGCCCGGCCGGCGCCGTGCAGGCCCGGGGCCGCGCGTGGCCGGCGCACGTGGGGGGGTTGATCGAGGCCCTCGACGCGGCCGTGCGCGAAGGCTGGGGCGCGCCGCTGCCCACCGCTCGCGTGCACGTCTTCGGGATGTCGTCGCTGCCGCCGCTGTTCCTTCGGGCGTTCGCGCTGCTGGGGCGCGCGGCCCGCGTCGAGCTGTACCTGTTGACCCCCTCCGACGGCTATTGGGGCGACTACCAGACGCTACCGGAGGCGCGCCGGCTCCTCCGCCGGGCGTCCCCCGCGATGCGCGCCGCGGTCGAGGCCGGGCTGGCCGACCAGCACCCGCTGCTCACCGGGCTGGGGCGCCTCTCCCGCGACTTCCAGAACCTGCTCGAGGGCCTGCCCGACGACGGCGCCGGGAGCTACGTCGAGCTGCCCGGGGTCGAGCTCTTCGACGGCCTCGGCGGCGACGCTGAGAAGCCTGGCGGCGTCCTGCAGCGCCTCCAGCGGCACCTGCGAGCCCTCGAAGACCCGCGCCGTGCGCGCGTCTCGGATCCCGGGTCCGTCGACCCCGCCGACGATTCGCTTCGGATCCATTCGTGCGCGGGGCCGACGCGCCAGGTCGAGGTGCTGCGCGACGAGCTCCTCGGCCTGCTGGTCGACCACCCCCATCTGCAGCCCCGCGACATCGTCGTGATGACCCCCGACGTCGAGACCTACGCGCCGCTCGTGGCCGCCGCGTTCTCCGAGGGCTTGCCCGGCGATGCCCCGCGCTCGAACGGCGCCGGCCTCCCGGGCGAGGTCTGGGGCTCGGTGGGCGCGCCGCGCCTGCCCTTCGAGATCGCCGATCTGTCCCTGCGGCGTACGAACCCGGTGGCCGACGTGCTGTTGTCGGTGCTCGCGCTCTCGGGGGGGCGCGTGACCGCGACCGCCGTGGCCGATCTCCTGCGCCACGAGGCCGTGCGTGCGCGCTTCGGGCTCGACGCGGCCGCCGTGGACACGATCCGCGCCTGGCTCGGCGACAGCGGCATCCGCTGGGGTGTCGACGCGGCCGACCGGGCGCGCGTCGGCCAGCCCGACGACGACCAGAACACCTTCCGCTTCGGCCTCGAGCGCCTGGCCCTCGGCGTGGTGGCGGGCGAGTCCGACGCGCTCTTCGGCGCGAGGGCGAGCCCCCTCGGCGTCGCCGACGACGACCTGGAGCTCGTGGGGCGCTTCTCGTCGTTCTGCGAGGCGCTCTTCGGCTGGCTGCGCGAGCTCGAACGACCGCGCTCCGGCGACGCCTGGGGCGAGCTCCTGAAGCGGCTGGTGCACGGCCTCACGGCGACCGGCGCCAACGCGGCGTGGCTCACCGAGCAGGTGCACGACGGCCTCGAGGCGACGTTGGCCGACGCCGGGGCTTTCCCGGGGGAGCTCGCCGTCGACGCCGTGCTGCACGCCCTCGAGGGCCGCTTCGAGGTCGGAGGCGAGGGCGATCGTGCGAACACCGGCGCCATCACGGTGTGCGCCCTGGCGCCCATGCGCAGCGTGCCGTTCGCCGTGGTGGCGCTCCTGGGGCTCGACGACGCGCGCTTCCCGCGCCGGGGCACGCGGGCCGGGTTCGACCTGACGCGCGGCCGGCCCGCGCCGGGCGACCGAGAGCCCCGCGACGAGGACCGGCACCTGCTGCTCGAGGCCCTGCTCTCGGCGCGCGAGCACCTGCTGGTCTTCTACTCGGGCCGCGACGCGTCCACCGACGAGCGCCTGCCCGCCGCGGTGCCGGTGGCCGAACTGCAGGACGCCGTGGAGGCTTCCTTCGTCCCTCCCGCGGGGCTGGCGTCCCTTCGCGAGCTCGTGCTCGTCGACCACCCCATCCAGCCGTTCAGCGAGCACGTGTTCCGGGCCCCGCGCAGCTTCGATCGACGGCTCCGACAGGTGGCCCTCCGGCTTCGCCAGGAGCGCGCGCCACGGGCGGGGCTCTTCCCCGCCGGGGTCGTGCTCCCCCCACTCCCGGGCGGGGTCGACGAGCTCCGCCTCGACGACCTGGCCTCCGCGCTCCTCCGCCCGACGCGCCACCTGCTGCAGCGCAGGCTGGGGCTCCACCTCTCCGACCTCGACGACACGCTGGCCGACCGGGAGCCCGTAGAGCTCGAAGGGCGCGGGCTGAGAGCGCTCGACGACCGGATCTTCTCGGCGTTGGTCGCCGCGGGCAGCGATCAGGACCCGGCGCGAACGCTCGAGCGGGTGCGACGCGATCTCACGGCGCGGGGAGGGCTCCCCCACGGGGCGGGGGGGCTGCTCGACCTGGAGCGTCGGGCCGCTGCCCTGGGGCCCCTGGCCGACCTGGCGGGTGCCCGTGTGCGCGGCGCGGGGCCGCGCCAGGTCGTGGTGACGAGGCCCGGGAACCGTCGGTTGACGGGTCGGATCCCGTGGGTCGACCCCGCCGGCACCATCGTCGACGCGCAGTCGCGAGCGCCCGACCGCGGAGATCGGCTCGTGGCCGCGTGGCTGGGCCTGCTCGCGCTGCAGGCGCAGCAGCCCCTGGCGCGGCGCGACGCCTTCCTGTACGGGCTTCAGGACGACGAGCCCGTTTGCCTGCGTCTTCGGGCGCCCGAGGGTGCCACGTCGCTGACCCTGCTGCACCGGCTGGCCGAGCTCCACGATCGGGCGCTCGAGCGGCCCCTCGTCCTGTACGAGCGCTCGTCGCGAGGTCTGGCCGAGGGGCTCCTGAAGGACGGCGCTCCGTCGCCCTGGGAGGCCCTCCCGTTCGAGGCCACCCAAGGTCGGCTCGAGAAGCTCGCCGAGGGCTGGACCCCCGAAGAAGCGGGCCGTGGCGTCGGCGACGGCGACGACACCTACGTCGCCGCGGCGTGGCCGAACGGACCTACGTTCGACCACGACGAGGCCGCCCGGCGAGAACTGCTGGCGCTGGCCGAGCTCGTCTGGCGTCCGATCCTCGAGGCGCTGGGCGGCGAGCCCGAGGAGGCGCCGTGACCGGCCCATCGATGCGCTCGTACGATCCGTTGGCGCCGCTGCAGCCGGGCGTCACGCTGCTCGAGGCGAGCGCGGGCACGGGCAAGACCTACCAGATCACGACGCTCTTCCTGCGCCTGGTGGCCGAGGTCGGGCTGCCCGCCGAGTCCATCCTGGTCGTCACGTTCACGAACGCGGCCACGGCCGAGCTCCGGGGTCGCGTCCGCGAGCGGCTGCAGCAGGCCGTGCGCACCCTCGACGCCCTCCTGGCGGGCCAGACCGTCGGGCCGTGCGACGACGCGCTGCTGGCCCTGGCCGGAAGGCACGCGGGCGGGACGCCCCTCGACGAGGTCACCCTGCGCGTGCGCCTGGGCCGCCTCCGGCTGGCGCTCGGGGCGTTCGACACGGTGCCCATCTCGACCATCCACGGCTTCTGCGGCCGCACCCTCGACGAGAACGCGTTCGAGAGCGGCGTCGAGACCGACGTCGAGCTGCTCGAGGGCCCCGGCCCGGTGCTGGAGGAGATCGTCGACGACGCGCTGTCCTGCCTGTACCGCGAGGTCGAGCCCGAGGTGCTGCAGGCCTTGCGCGTGGGCGCCGGGCTCACCCGAGAGGGCCTTCTGTCGCTGGCCGGCGCCGCCGTGCGCTACCGCGACGCCCGGCTCGAGCCGGGCCCCGAGGTCGCCTTGGGCTGGCGCGACAAGCTCCGCGCCTGGCTCGACGTCGTCCAGAGCGCGAGGCTGAGCTGGGAGGCCTACTCCGCCGAGCTCTGCGCCCTCTTCGACGCCGAGGCCGGGAAGGACCCGAAGGACCCCGGGCGCCGGCTGTCGGGGACGAGCTATCGAGCCGGGTACAACTCGACCCGCGCGGCCCAGGTCGGGGCGTGGTTGAGGAGCGGGGGGGCGCCGCTCCCGTCGTTCCAGAAGGGTCACCCCAAGCCCGCCCCGTGGTTCCGCCACTTCTCGAACAGCGGCGTGGCCGACGGCCGGCCGGCCCGCTGCACGGCGCCCCCGCTGCAGCACAGGCTGCTCGACGCGTGGCAGCGGCTGGTCGACCTGGCCGACGATCTCTCGTTCCTCGACGGGCCGCGGCGCGAGGTGGTCGACCACGTGCTCGCCGAGCTGCCCGTTCGCCTGGCGGCTCGCCGCGCGCGAACCTACGACGACCTGTTGCGCGCCGTGCGCGATCGCGTGGTGGCGCCGGCGGGGGGCGAGGGCCTGGTCCGGGCCCTTCGCTCCCGCTACCGGGCGGCGCTGCTCGACGAGTTCCAGGACACCGACGACGTGCAATGGGACGTCTTCGCCACGGTCTTCGGCGCCGATCCGGAGGCGTTCCTGGTGCTCATCGGCGATCCCAAGCAGGCCATCTACGGCTTCCGCGGCGCCGACGTGCACACCTACGGGCGGGCGGCCGAGACCACCGCCGCCGAACGGCGCTTCTCCCTGGCCGAGAACCAACGCTCCGACGCGCGCCTCGTCCTGGCCGTGAACGCGCTCTTCGGGGGTCGTGAGCACGTCTTCGACCTGCCGTTCATCCGCTACGACGCCGTGCGTCCGGCCGAGCGCAACCGGGGCCGGCGCTTCCTCGCGCCGGGGTTGCCGGCCCCCTTCGTGCTGCGGTGGTTCGACGCCACCGACCTCGGGGCCGCGCCCGAGGGCGTCGTCGTGTCGAAGGCCGCCGTGGCCCGGCGCCTGGCGGCACGGCTGCTCGCCACCGACGTGTGCGACCTGCTCTCTCCCGCCGCCGGGGTCCGGCTGGCGGGCTCGGGCTCGGGCGACTGGCGGCCGCTGGTGGCGCGCGACGTGGCGGTGCTGGTTCGTACGAACGCCCAGGCGTTGCTCGTGAGGCAGGCCCTCTCCGATCGAGGCCAGCGCACCATCGTCGCGCGCTCGGGCAGCGTCTTCGCCTCCGAGACCGCGCTCGCGTTGCAGCGTTGGCTCGAGGCGATCACGGTGCCCGATCGCGAGGGACCGACGCGGGTCCTGGCCGCCACGTCGTGGCTCGACTGGCCCGCCGCCGAGCTGGCGGCGTCCCTCCAGCCGGCGGGAGAGCCCGCGCCGGCCTGGGAGGCGCTGCGACGCGACGTTCGGGAGTGGGCCGCGCTGGCCGAGCACAGCGGCGTCGGCACGGCCCTCCAGCGCGCGATCCAGGAGCTCGGCGTTCCCGTGCGGTTGGCCGGGCTGCCCGACGGCGAGCGGCGCCTCACCGATCTGCGCCACCTGGCCGAGCTGCTGCACGTCGAAGAGCTGCGCGAGCGCCGGGGCGCCGAGGGGTTGTTGCGCTGGCTGCGGGCCGAACGGCAGTCCCGGGAAGGGACCGCCGAGACCGCCGAGCTTCGCCTCGAGTCCGACGCCGACGCGGTCCGCGTGCTCACGTTGCATGCCAGCAAGGGGCTCGAGTTCCCCGTGGTGTTCCTGCCCTTCCTGTGGGATGTCGGGCTCCATCGCTCCGGCGAGGCCGTGCGCTGGCACGACCCGACCGCGAAGAGGCTCTGCCTCGATCTGCGGCTCGACCACGGGGGCCCGCCGCGCGCCGCGCACCAGGAGGCGGCGCTGCGCGAGGAGCGGCAGGAAGAGCTCCGCCTGCTCTACGTCGGCGTCACGCGGGCCCGGCACGCAGCGCTGGTGTACTGGGGCCCGGCCTATTCGTGGGCCCGATCGGCCCTGGCTTCGGTGCTGCACGGGGGCGTGCCCGGCGAGCTTGGCGCCGATCGGCACGTCCGGGCGAAGGACCGCATCGCGACGTCGATCAAGGAGGGGGCGGGCCTGACCGCGATCCACGCCGACCTCGACGCGCTCGTGCAGTCCTCCCGCGACGCCGACGGCCCGACGCTCGCGCTCCTCCGGTGCTCCTCGGCCGTCGCTCCGGCGGCGTCGGCACGGGCGGCGGCTCTCCCCGAGCCCGACCTGCTGCTGCGCGACTTCACCCGGCCCGGGCTCGACCTGCAGTGGCGACGAACCAGCTACTCGGCCCTGGCGGGTCGGCTCGGCGAGGTCGCACCGGCCGAGAGCCCCGCCCCGACCCCCGACGACCTCGAGGGGCGCGACTACGACGCCGCGCCGATGCCCGTCGACGAGGCCCCGGTCGCGCCGACGCAGGGATCGTCCACGGGCGGCCTCCTCGACCTGCCCGGTGGCCTCCGGACGGGCAAGTACGTCCACAAGCTGCTCGAGCTCGTCGACTTCACGTCGTGCCGCGAGAAGGCACCCCCCCGGCGCGATCTGCCCGCGCTGGCGATCGATCTGGGGCGACGCATGGGCTTCCCCGACCTGCGCTGGCCCCGCGTGGTGGCCGAGGCCCTGCCCTCGGTGCTCGAGACCCCCCTCGGCCCCGCCCTCGGCGACGCCTGCCTGGCCGATCTGCCGGCGAACGCGCGGCTCGACGAGTGGTCCTTCGACCTGGCGTTGGCGGGGGGCGAGCGTTGGCGCGCGGGAGCGGCGGCCGTGACGGCCCGCGACTTCGCGGAGGTGTTCCAGCGGCGCGCTCCCGACGACGTGCTGCGGCGCGAGTACCTGACCTCGCTGTCGAGCGCGCGTTGGCAGCCGCTCTGCGGCTTCCTGACGGGCTCGATCGACCTGCTGGCGCAGCTGGCCGGCCCGGCCGCCGAGGAAGGCCGCGCGTCGCGCTGGTACGTGGTCGACTACAAGACCAACCGCCTGGCCGGGGGCGACTACCGCCACGCTGCGCTCCGCGCCGCCATGGAGGCGCACCACTATCCGTTGCAGTACCACCTGTACCTGGTGGCGTTGCATCGTTACCTGCGTTGGCGGCTGGGCGACGCGTACGACTACGATCGGCACGTGGGCGGGGCGGTCTACCTGTTCCTGCGAGGGCTCTCGGGGGCCACGGCGAGGCCGGAGGCCGACGGGCGCGTGCCGGGGGTCTTCCACGACCGCCCGCCGCGCGAGGTCGTCGAGGGGTTGTCCGATCTCTTCGACCAGCCCGCAGGGGGGGGAACGTGAAGGCGATGCTCCCGTTGCACCTGCAGAACGCTGCCTTCGCCTCGCTCGCGGGGCCCTTCGTCGAGGCGGGCGTGCTCGAGGCCGAGGAGGCCGTGATCGTCGATCGGCTGGCGCCCCTGGGCCCCGAGTCCGACCCCCTGCGCCTGCTGGGGCTGGCGTTCGCGGTGCGCGCGCCGCGCCTCGGGAGCGTGGGCGTCGATCTCACGCGGCTCCGAGACCGGGCCGAGGCCGACCTCAACCAGGCCCGACGCGACGGCGACGAAGTCCCTCCGCTCGCCTGGCCCGAAGGGGAGGCGTGGCGTGCCCGGATCTTCGAGAGCGCGCTCGTCGGCGACGGGAACGCCGCCGAGCCCCGGCCCTTCGTGCGCTCCGGCGCGCTGCTCCTCACCTGGCGGCACTGGATTGGCCAGGAGGCCTTGGCGCGCGGGCTGGTCGCGCGGGTCGCCGCGCAGCCGACGATCGCCGGCGCGGCGCTCGACGAAGCCCTCCTGGCCGAGGGGCTCGCGCGGCTCTTCCCCGAGGGGTCCGGCGCCGGCGACCAGTTGGCCGCGGCCGAGGCGGGCGTCCGAGGCGCGCTCACGGTCGTCACGGGGGGGCCGGGCACGGGCAAGACCTTCGCCGTCAAGAACGTGCTGGCGCTGCTCGGCGAGCAGTGGCGGGCCCGCCACGGGCAGTTCCCTCTCGTCGCCCTGGCCGCGCCGACGGGCAAGGCCGCCTGGCGCATGACCGAGGCCACCCGCGAGGGCCTCGATCGGCTCCCCGTGACGGAGGAGGTCCGCGCGTGGTTGGCCGGGCTCGAGGCCGTCACGCTCCACCGGCTGCTGGGGGCCCGCCTCGGAGGCCGGGGCTTCCGTCACGGCGCCGCCTGGCCCCTGCCGGTCGACGTCGTCGTGGTCGACGAGGCGTCCATGGTCGATCTCGCCCTCATGACCCGGCTCGTCGAGGCCGTGCCGGCGTCGGCCCGGTTGATCCTGGCGGGCGACCCCGACCAACTGGCCAGCGTCGGCGCCGGGACGGTTCTGGCCGACGTAGCCACGGGTTTCGCGCCCTCCGGGCTCGCTTCGGGAGGTCGCGGTCCGCTCGTGCGCCTGCACCGCGCGCGACGCTTCGCGGCGGGCAGCGGCGTAGCGAGACTCGCCGAGGTCCTCTCCGCCGGTCTCGACGACGACGCGGAGCGGGTGACCGATTGGTTGACGGGCCGCGTGGTGCCCGACGGGGGCGCCTTGCGCGACGTCGAGCTCCACCCCCTCGAGGGGGGGCGACTGCCCGCTGCCGTGCTCACCCTCGTGGTCGACGCCTGCGCGCTGCGCCTGCAAAGGCTGTTCGCCGAGGTCCCCGCGCCGGGGGAGCGGCAGGCCTTCCTCGAGGCGCGCCTGGCCGACCTCGAGGCCTTTCGCGTGTTGACCGCGCATCGCGCCGGGCCCCTCGGCGTGTCGGGCCTCACGCGCTCCATCATCGCGGCGCTGCGCGAGCGGCTGCCCGGCGTCCGGTTCGAGGGCGGGGGCTGGCTCGGGCGACCCGTCCTGGTCACCGAGAACCGCTACGATCTGGGCCTGCACAATGGCGACGTGGGGCTCGTGGCGGTCGGGTCGGCGGGGGACCGCCGCGTCATCTTCCCCGGCCTGGGAGCCTGTGGCGCCTTGGACGATCGCGTCATGGGGCGTCCCTGGCAGGCACCGTTGCGTCGTGGCGAACCTGTTACGGACACGACCGACAGGCTCCCAGGGTTGTTGCCTGGGGGAGGGCCCCCAGACCCCCAGACGGAGCCCGGTAGCGCCAGGCGCTCCGGGCTCCTGGACGGCGCGACCCTGCGCGAGCTCGACGTGGGGCGCCTGCCCGCCCACGAGACGGCCTTCGTGCACACCGTGCACCGGGCCCAGGGGTCGCAGTACGACACGGTCGTGGTCGTCCTGCCCGACCGCCCCTCGCCCCTCCTCACCCGCGAGCTCGTCTACACGGCCATCACGCGCGCCAGGCGGCGACTGGTGCTGGCGGCCGATCCCGAGATCCTGCGCCAGGCCCTGGGGCAGCGCGTCGAGCGCACGTCCACGTTGGCCGAATCGATCGTGAGCTGGGGGAACGGCCACGCTCTACCAGGAGATCTCCCATGAAGGTTGCCGCCTTCTTCGACCTCGACCGCACGCTCATCGACGCCAACAGCGGCCTGCTCTGGGCCCGCCACGAGCGCGAGCAGGGCAACATCTCGGCGTGGCAGCTCGCTCGCGCGACCCTCTGGAGCGGGCTGTACCTATTGTCGCTGGTCCGCCTCGACGACGCGTACGACGCGGCGTTGTCATACTACCGGGGCGTCTCGTCCTCCGAGCTCGAGGCCCGTACGCGCGCCTGGTTCCTCGAGGCCGTGGCCCGGCGGTTGCGCCCGGGCGCGGCGGCGGCCCTCGCCAGTCACCGTGAGGCCGGCCACGCCCTGGTGCTGCTGACCAACGCGTCGTGCTACGAAGCGGCGGTGGCGGCCGAGACCTGGAAGCTCGACGCCTGGCTCGCCAACTCGTTCCACACCGACGCGGCCGGGTGCCTCACGGGCGCCTACGAGAAGCCGCTCTGCTACGGCGACGGCAAGGTGCTGCGGGCGGGCCGCTGGTCGGTCGACCATGGCGTGAGCCTCGACGCCTCGTACTTCTACACCGACTCGCTCTCCGATCTCGCCCTGCTCGAGCGCGTCCGCAACCCCCGGGTCGTGAACCCGGACCCGCGCCTGCGCCGCCTGGCCCGCTCCCGTGGCTGGCCCGTGCTCGACTGGGGGAGCCCGTCGTGAGCTACGCCGATTGCCACCTGTGTCCCCGCCACTGCGGGGTCGACCGCACCGCCGGCGTCCGGGGCACCTGCCGTTCGTCCGATCGCGTGCGCGTCTCGCACGCCGTGCCCCACTTCGGCGAGGAGCCCCCCATCACCGGTCGGCGCGGCTCCGGGACCGTCTTCTTCGCGGGCTGCGCGCTCGGGTGCAGCTTCTGCCAGAACCACCAGATCAGCCACGACGGCGGGGCGGGCCGCGAGGTGCCGGTCGAGCATCTGGCCGAGCTCTTCCTGGCCCTGCAGGCCAGGGGCGTGCACAACGTCAACCTCGTGACCGCCAGCCACTTCGCACCTTCGGTCGTGCGCGCGCTCCAACTGGCGAAGGGCCAGGGCCTCTCGGTGCCCGTCGTCTGGAACTCGTCGGGCTACGAGCTGGTCGAGACGCTGCAGCGGCTCGAGGGGCTGGTCGACGTCTACCTGCCCGACGCCAAATTCGCCGACGCCGATCTGGCGGCGCGCCTCTGCCACGCGCGCGACTACCCCGAGGTGAACCGGGCGGCCCTGGCCGAGATGTTCCGGCAGGTGGGGCACCTGCGCCTCGACGACGGGGGCCTGGCGCGTCGCGGCATGATCGTGCGGCACCTGGCGTTGCCGAACCACCTCGACAACACCTTCGCGGTGCTCGACGATCTGGCCGAGCGCTACGGCGCCGAGCTCCACGTCAGCCTCATGGCCCAGTTCCGGCCGTTCGGGCGCACCGACCGCCTGGGCGACGTCGATCGACCGCTCACCCAGGACGAGGCCGACGTGCTGCCCGCCTGGATGCAGCGCTTCGGGTTCAACGGCTGGGTGCAGTCGCTCGAGGCCATCGACGAGGGCATCCCCGACTTCGGGCGCGAGGCGCCGTTCCAATGGGAGAAGACATGACGACCCGGGCCGAAGCGCGCGCCGTGACCACCGTGATCGATCCCGAGCTCTGCACGGGCTGCGGCCGCTGCGTCGGGGTCTGCCCCAGCGACACGCTCTCGCTCGTCGACGGCAAGGCCCGCGTCACGGGCGCCGACTCGTTGAACTGCGGGCACTGCGAGGCCGCGTGCCCCGAGGGGGCCATCCGCGTCGGGGGGGCGCCCGCCGATACGCTCGCCTTCCGCACCGTCGCGCTCGGCGATCGGTCCGTGGCGCCGGGAGAGAGCGACGCCGCCGAGGTGCTGCGCCTGCTCGGCTCGCGCCGCTCGTGCCGCCGCTTCGCGACCGACCCCGTCGACCCCGACGTGCTCGACGATCTGGTGCGCGCGGGCACCCTGGCGCCGTCGGGCACCAACAGCCAACTCTGGACCTTCACGATCCTCCCCGACCGCGCGCGCGTCGAGGGCCTGGCGCGCGGCGTGGCCGACTTCTTCCGGCTGCTGAACCGCCTGTCCTCGTTCCGGGCCGTGCGGTTCGCCTCGCGCTTCGCGCCGGGCGACCCCCTGGGCACCTACCACCGCGAGTACAGCGCCTCGGTCGCCGAGGCCCTGGCCGAGTGGGAGGGGGGAGGGCGCGAGCGCCTGTTCCACGGCGCCCCCGCGGCCATCGTCATCGCCACGAGGCGCGGGGCGTCGACCGCGACCGAAGACGCCCTGCTGGCGGCCCAGAACATCCTGCTGGCCGCCCACGCCCTCGGCTACGGCACCTGCCTCATCGGCTTCGCCGTGGCGGCCATGCACGCGAACCCCCGGCTGCAGGCCCGTCTGGGCATCCCGGGCGACGAGAAGGTGCGGGCGGTCATCGCAGTGGGGCGCTCGAAGGAGCGCTACGTCAAGCTGGCGGCCCGCAAGCGGGCGATCGTGAGGACGGCGCCGCCGGCGCGGTAGTCACCGCGCGCACCGGGAGCCGAGCAGCCGGGCGAACAGCTCGGGCACCGTGTCGACCACCCACTCGGCCCCCTCGTCCACGAGCGCGGCGCGGTCCTCGGCGCCCCAGGTGACGCCCACGGCGGTCACTCCGGCGGCTCGGCCGAGGCCGATGTCGGCGCGGGCGTCGCCCACCATGACCACGCGGTCGCGGGCCGTGGGCAGGTCTCGCAGGATGCGCTCGAGCATGGCAGCGTGCGGCTTGGGGTGGGGCACGTCGTCGGCGGCCACCACGGCGTCGAAGGTGCCTCCGAGCGCGAGGTGGTCGATCATGTGCTCCAGGCCCCTTCGGCTCTTGTTCGAGGCCACGGCCAGGCGGGCGCCCGCGGCCTCGAGGGCTGCCAGCCCCTCGCGTACGCCGGGGAAGAGCGTCGTGAGCGCCGGAGCCAGTTCGAAGTACAGCGGGCGGTAGGCGTGGCGCACCCGCTCGACCTGCGCCTCGTCGGCGCCGATGGGCAGCACGGCGCGGATCACGTCGAGGAGGGGGCGGCCGATGTGGGGGGTGATGGCGCCGGCCTCGCGGATCGGGGCGCCCGCCTCTTGCAGGGCCGCGTTCATGGCCGCGACGATGCCTTCGTGGCTGTCGACCAGCGTGCCGTCGAAGTCGAAGACCACCAGGTCGTAGGGCCGCGTCGAGCCTGCGGAGGCGGCCGTCATGCCAGCTCCAGCGTGCCGTCGTGGGGCAGGGGTGCCAGCAGGCCGGGTTCGTCGACGCGGGCGTCGCCCACGCGGGGCGAGACGCGGTGGGCCCGCAGGGCGCGGGCGGGGAAGGGAACGAGCAGCGCCGTCAGCGCGGCGGGGTGCGCCTCGGCGTCGAGCCAGGGCTCGTACGCGTCGGGGGCCAGGATCACGGGCATGCGGTCGTGCACGGGGGCGACCAGCTCGTTGGGGGTGGTGGTGAGCAGCGCGCAGGTCTGCAGCTCGCCGCCGTCCGGCGCCACCCAGCTCTCCCACAGGCCCGCCACGGCGAAGGGGCCGTCGTCGGCGCGCCGGAAGGCCCAGGGCTCGCCGCCCCTGCGGCCGGTCTTCCTCCACTCGTAGAACGCCGACATGGGCACCAGGCAGCGCCGACGCTCGAACGCCTTGCGGAACGCGGGCTTGTCGGCCACGGTCTCGCTGCGGGCGTTGATGAGGCGCGCGCCGATGGCGGGGTCCCGCGCCCAGCCGGGCACGAGCCCCCAGCGCAGGCCGACCAGCTCGCGTCCGACGGTGTCAGGGTTGCGCACGACCGCCACGTCCTCAGCGGGCGCGACGTTGTAGCGGGGCCTGCCCCGGTACGCATCGCTCTGCGCCAGCCCGAAGTGCAAGAGCAGCTCGCCGGACGAGGTCGTGAGCGCGAAGCGGCCGCACACGGGTCAGGCCTCGAGGCCGGCGGCGGCGGAGAGGGCCTCGGCGAAGGCCTCGAAGCTCGACGGGCCGTAGAGCACGAAGACCACGC
>CAZBRS010000024.1:44376-77185 GCA_964494475.1 uncultured Myxococcales bacterium
AGGGCCTCGGCGAAGGCCTCGAAGCTCGACGGGCCGTAGAGCACGAAGACCACGCGCTGGAGCGTGTGCCCCGGCTCGAGCAGGAAGCTCGAGACGGTCTCGATCGCCAGGTTGGCCGCCCGGTCGATGGGAAAGCGGTAGGCGCCGGTGCTGATGGACGGGAGGCCGATGGAGCCGAGGCCGGCCTCGTCGACCAGCTCGAGCGACCGCCGGTAGGCGCTCTCCAGCCGATCGTCTTCGGCGCGGCGTCCTCCTTCCCAGATCGGGCCCACGGCGTGGACGACCAGGCGAACGCCCTGGGCCTCCAGGTCGAAGGCGCCGGTCGCCACGGCCGCGCCCACGGGGCACCCCCCGAGCTCGCGACAGGCCTCGAGCAGGCGCGGGCCGGCGGCCCGGTGCACGGCGCCGTCGACGCCCCCGCCCCCCCGCAGCTCCTTGTTGGCGGCCGTCACCAGCGCCTCGAGCTTCTGCTGGACCAGATCCCCTTGCACAAGCTCGATCGAGCCGTGCCCCACCTTCGCCGAGATCATGAAAGCCTCCTTCGGAGAACGATCCATCCGAGGCCGAGGAGCAGCGCCCACGGGCCGAAGGGCGCCCCCACGGCGCACGACGAGCCGCCGCCTCCGCTCTGCACCTGGCCTCCGTCGACGACGAACGGCGCCGCGTCGTCGGCCTCGACGACCTCTCCCGCCACCGCCTCGCCGGCCGCGTCGGCCTCGACCGCGGGCTCGGGAGGTTCGGCGCCCGTCTCGCGCACCGTCACGAACACGTCGTCGGGCGTGCTGTTGGCCTGGCCGTCGTTCACGATGAGCATGAAGAGCAGCGGCGTGTCCTTGGCGACGTACGGGGCCAGGAAGCCCGGGGTCGTCGACGCAGCGTCGGAGAGCGCCACCGACGGGCCGGCCTGCTGCGACCAGGCGACGGTCAGGGCGTCGCCGTTGGGATCGGTCGAGGCGCCCGCGTCGAGCGTGACCCACGCGCCCTCGTCGACCACGAGATCGGGGCCCGCGTCGGCGCGCGGCTTCTCGTTCAGGGTGTTCTGCACCGTCACCACGGTCACCGAGGGTTCACTCGGCTCGGCGCCGTCATCGACCACCAGGCGGAACTCCAGCGCCGTCGCGCCCGTCACGCTGGGCGCGACGAAGCCGGGGGTGGCCGTGGCCTTGTCGTGCAGCGTGACCGTCGGGCCCTCGATCTGGCTCCAGAAGAAGCCGAGCGCGTCGCCGTCGGCGTCGGACGAGAGCCGCCCGTCGAGGGTGACCTCGGCGCCCTCGGCCACGACCTGGTCGACCCCGGCTTCGGCCACCGGGGCGATGTTCATCTGGCACTCCCACTCCAGGCAGCGATAGCCCGGCGTGCAGTCGGGATCCTTCTCGCAGGTGGCGCCGCAGGCCGAGCCGGTGGCGCAGAAGGCGTAGGGCTCGCACGACAGGATGGGGCCGGCCACGCATTTGCCCACGGCGCTGCACTGGCCCCGGGTGAGCAGGTGCCCCGCCAGGCAGCGCGTGGGCTGGCCGCAGGCCGTACCCGCTGGAGCGTTCACGAAGCCCGTGCACGCGCCGAACTCGCAGTGTCCGCCGGTGCGACACTCGTCGGGGTGCTGGCAAAGGGCGCCGTCGGCGAGCGGGCTCCACGCGAACGCGGACCCGGGTCGGCACGCCTCGCAGGGGTTGTCGGGGTTCGGCGTGTCGAGGGCCACGCAGGCTCCTGCGATCAGGCAGCCCCCGTCGACCGGGTGGGAGCACGCGCCGCCCAGGCAGTAGTCGGCCGAGCAGCCCAGCCCGTCGTCGGGGCAGAAGGTGCCGTCGGGGAGGGTCGTCACGACGCAGACGCCTCCGAGGCAGCCCCCCGCGCGGCAGGGATCGTCGTCCTCGGCGCAGGCGCTGCCGTCGTCCTTCGCGGGCTCGGAGCACTCGCCGGTCAGGGGATGGCATTCGCCCGGGGAGTGGCATTCGTCCTTGGCGGGGCACACCTTGAAGAGGGCGCCCCGGCACGCGCCGTCCTGGCAGGTGTCGGACAACGTGCAGGGATCGAGGTCGTCGCACGACGTGCCGTTGGCCACGGCCGGGGCCTCGCAGAGCCCGGTCGCGGGATCGCAGCCGGAGGTCGACTGGCAGGGCGAGGCCGGCGGGCAGAGCACGGGCTCGTGTCCGGTGCAGCGGCCGACCAGGCACACGTCGTGGGCGGTGCAACCGTCGCCGTCGTCGCACGCCACGAAGTCGGGCACCGCCTCGACCCGGCAGGCGCCGGTGGCCGGGTCGCAGCCCTGCGCCTGCTGGCACGGGGCCGCGGGGGGGCAGGTCCGGGGGGCTCCGGCGACGCACCGACCCGCCACGCAGGCGTCGTCGGGGGTGCAGGGGTCGCCGTCGTCGCAGGCGCTGCCGTCGGGTTTCGGGTCGGCGACACACGCTCCCGTGGCAGGCTGGCAGACGACGGTCTTCTCACAAACGCCGGGCGCGGGGCAGGGCAGGGCCCCGGCGGTCACGCAGGCGCCGGCCACGCAACGTTCGCCCACGGTGCAGGCGTCGTGGTCGTCGCAGGTCAGCCCGTCCTCGAGGGGGGTGCCCACGCACTGCCCGCCGACGGGATCGCACCCGGCCTGGGCGCGGCAGGGGCCGGTCGGCGGGCACTCGAGCGTGAGCGCCGACGTGCAGGCGCCCCCCAGGCAGGCGTCGCCGAGGGTGCAGGCGTCGTGGTCGTCGCAGGGGGTGCCGTCGGGCCGGTCGGGGTAGAGGCACCCTCCTTCGCCGAGGCTTCGGAGGGCAAGGGCAAGCCCCTCCTCGCAGACCCCCACACCCCGGCACGCGTCGGGCGCGGGGCACGTCACGGGGACGCCGGGCGTGCAGACGCCGCCCTGGCAGGTGTCGGCCATGGTGCACGCCAGGCCGTCGTCGCACGGCGCGTCGTCGGAGCGCGCGGGGTTCGTGCAGGTGCCCGAGAAGGGGTCGCATCGCCCCGCGACGTGACAGGGATCCAACGCCTCGCACGAGACCGGCGCGCCCGGGGCGCACGCGCCACCCGTGCAGGCGTCGGCGATCGTGCAGGGATCGCCGTCGTCGCAGGGCGCGCCGTCGGGGAGCGGCACCTCGTCGCACGCCCCGGTCGCGGGGTCGCAGGCGAGGGCCGCGTGACACGGAAGGGGCGCCGGGCAGGCGACCGGCTCGAAGCCCTGGCAGCTTCCTGCGGAGCAGGCGTCGCGGCGCGTACACGCGTTGGCGTCGTCGCACCAGGACCCGTCGGGCCGGACCACCTCGACGCAGCCGCCGGTGGCCGGATCGCACGCGCCGCCCACGCGGCAGGGGCCGCTCGCTTCGCAGGGCGCGGGGCTTCCGGGCGCGCAGGCGCCCCCCAGGCAGGCGTCGCCCTGGGTGCAGGCGTCGCCGTCGTCGCACGCGGCGCCGTCGGGCAGCGTGGCCACGCGGCACTCGCCGCTGAGGCTGTCGCAGCCCTGCGACACGTGGCAGGACCCTGGCGGCGGGCACGGCCGCGGGCCGCCTCCCACGCAGGCGCCGTCGAGGCAGGCGTCGAAGCGGGTGCACGGGTCGTGGTCATCGCACGGCGTGCCGTCCGGCGACGCCGCGTACGAGCACGTCCCCGTCAGGGGATCGGCCACGCCGAGGTCGAGGCAGGGCGCGGCGGGGACGCACAGGACCGCGTCGCCCACGCACGCGCCCCCCACGCAGCGATCCTCCGCGGTGGCGGGGTCGCCGTCGTCGCAGGGGGTCCCGGGCGTCGCGATCGACCATTCGCGCGGGGCCGCGGGGCTGCACACGTGGCAGGGTCGCCCCTCGGGGGCCGCGCCGAGGTCGTGGCACGTGTCGTCGATCAGGCACCCGGAGCTGACGGGGTGGCTGCAGGCGCCCGATTCGCAGACGTCGAGGGTGCAGGCCAGCCCGTCGTCGGGGCACCCCACCTGGTCCTGCAGCGGGAAGTGCAGGCAGGCACCCCCGAAGCACGCCTCCGAGGTGCACGGGTTCGCGTCGTCGGGGCAGGGGGTGCCGTTCGGTGCGGGGGGGTTCGTACAGGCCCCCGACAGCGGCTGGCATTCGCCGGCCAGCCGGCAGGGGCCGCCGGCCGTGCACGTCACGCTGCCCGAGCCCAAGCAGGCTCCGGACTGGCACGTGTCGGTCGGCGTGCAGCCGTTGCCGTCGTTGCAGGGCGTGCCGTCGGGCGAGACCGGGTAGACGCACCTGCCGCTCGCCACGTCGCAGGTCGCGGGCTCGCGGCAGGGCGCCGGAGGGGGGCAGGTGGAGCCCCCGTGCCCGAGGCACGCGCCGCCGTGGCATTCGTCGTGGGCCGTGCAGGCGCTGCCGTCGTCGCAGGGCGACCCCTCCGGGCGCGGGGTGAACAGGCAGAGCCCGGACCCGTGATCGCACGCCACGGACAGTTGGCATTGGCCGAGCGCGCCGCAGTCGACCGGGTCGTGTCCGTGGCAGGCCGCCTGCTGGCACGTGTCGGTGCGGGTGCAGGCGTCGCCGTCGTCGCACGGGCTGCCGTTGGGGCGGGGCAGGAAGGCGCACGACTGCGACACCTGATCGCAGTAGCCGTCGTAGTGGCAGTCGTCGGGAGCGGGGCAGGCGCGCACGCCCGGCCCAACGCACCACGCGCCCACGCAGGCGTCGCCGACCGTGCAGAAGTCGAAGTCGTCGCACGGCGTGCCGTCGGCGCGGGGCGCGTACCGGCACTCGCCGGTCGCCGGCTCGCAGCCCACCAGGCGAAGGCACGGATTGGCCGGTGGCGGGCAGGGCAGGGGGTCGCTGCCCACGCACGCGCCGGCGGCGCACGCCGAGGCCCGCGTGCACGGGTCGCCGTCGTCGCACGGGGTGCCGTTCGCGCGGGGGGGGTAGACGCACGCGCCGCTGGCCGGATCGCACGCGCCCGCCAGGTGGCACGCGTCCGGGGGCGGGCAGACCCTGGCGACACCGGCCGCGCAGGCTCCCTGGACGCAGGCGTCGCCCTGGGTGCAGGCGTTGCCGTCGGTGCACGGTTGGCCGTCGGGGAGCGGCGGGTAGTCGCAGGCACCGCCGGTGGCGTTGGTGCATCGACCCGTGGACGCGTGGCACGGATCGGGGGCGGGGCCCGGGCAGGTCACGCCCACGCAGGCGAGGGCCGACGCAAGGGCGCGGCGGCACACAGGACAGTATTGTTGCCCGCCCAGGGGCGTGAGGCCGTGCATCAGGCACGCGTCGTCGGTGGAGCGGAACAGGTTGCCGTACGTGCAGCCGGCGACGCAACCGGTCCCGGCCAGGCCGCTCCACGACGAGCAGCCCGCCGGCGCGCAGTTCGGGCCGTAGGGGTCGCCGCTGCCGCCCGTGACGGCCTCGCTCATCAAACCGCCGAAGCTCGTGCCGAAGAGTTGGGCCAGCAGGGGTCGGCCCAGCGACCAGGCGTTCCGGTACACGACCGAGTAGCTGAAGGGACCGCCCCCGCCGGGGGTGAGCGTGGCGCTCCCCCCGTACTCGTTCGACGCCGAGAGGACGATGACCTCGTCGTACGGGGCCTGGATGGCCATGGCGAAGACCGTACCGTCGTCGCAGCAGAGGGACGAAGGGCTCCCGTGGCAACCGTGGTGGCACTGCAGGTCGACGGTGGTGTCGAACCGCCGCACGTTGATGCGGTCGAGGTTCGAATAGAAGGGCTCCAGGCTGAGCAGCCACGTCGTGTAGTTGTACACGTCGTTGGCGAAGGTGGTCAGGTTCTCGGCGATGTAGTCGTCGGGCAGGAAGAGGAGATCGAGGCAATGGGGCTCGTGGTTGCAACCATCATACACCGTGCGCACCTGCGCGCTCGCGGGATTCGACCCGGCGAGCACGAGCGCGAGCGCGGTGCCCAGGCGCCACAGCCCCGCCGCGCCGATGCGAGATCGCGTCGTCATGACCGTGGCGTCGCCTTCGAACGCCGTGACCGCGCCAGCCACAGCGTGGTCCAGCCCTCGTGGTCGGGCCCGTCGGCGAAGTGCGGCGCGTGGGGCGGACGTCCGATCGACAGCGTGGTCAACGCTTCGTTGCCGTCGAGGTCCCGGACCCGATCGAGCGCCGCCGCGGCCAGCTTCGCGAGGGTGGGCAGGCCCTCCCTCGGAGCTTGCGGGGCCACCTCGAGGGTCCCCGTCAGGCGGAAGCGCTCCCAGCGGCCCGTGAGCAGGTCGAGCACGGGGACGCGCCCGTCACCGACGGTCGCCAGCAGGCCGACCCGCACGTCGCGCCAGGCCATCGCGTGTACGCCGAGCTCGGTTCGCAGCCGGATGCCGGCGTCGTCCCAGCGGATCTCGTCGACGCCCAGCGCCCGGGGGCACGCCAGCAGGCGCGCAGTGTCGAACACGTCGGCCGTCACGCCGATGAGGGCCAGTTCGCCCTTCAGCGTCGCGGCCGCGGTCGCGTCGAGGCCACAGTCGAGCACGGAGTTCGTGCGGCCGAAGAGCGTACGGGGCACGTCTTCGAGCACGCCGCGCTGGCGCGAGATGACCACTGCCGCCTGCGTGAGCCGCGTGCGCGTCAACCCTTCGACCACGGCCACCACGTGCCCGCGCCACCACTCGGGCAGCCGGGGAGGCCAGGAACCGCGCGGAGCGGGTGCGCCGGGCGTCGGCGCGGCCCCCACCTCGGAGATCGCGAGACCGCCGGTCATCTCGAGCTGTCGCCGTTCTTCGACCACGGGGCTCCTGCTCCCTGCCACCGCACGATGCCCCGATTCCGTGCATTATGCAACGGTCTACCGGGCCCGTAGTCCACGGCCGCCGTTCAGGCCGCGCTCGATGTCGGACGCCGTGCAACCGGCCGGAGCGCTCTGCGGGTTGCACAGGCTGGGCGTTCCTCCGGGCAGGTCGAGCCACACGTCGTGCCCGGCCGCCGGCGCCGGGAAGTCGCTCGCGATCCAGTGGGCCCCCGAACGCAGGGCGGCCGCTACGGCCTCGGCGGCCTCGTCGCCGGGATCGGCGGCCCCGACGGCCGACGTCCGGACCAGGTAACCCGCCTCGACCGCCGCGACGATCTGAGCCTCGTCGCCCACGGGGTTTCCGTACTCGAGGAAGGCCCCGAAGGGCTCTCCCTGGCCGCCCCGCGCGAAGAGCAGCCGGCCGGCCAGGGTCGGATCACCGGCCAGGTACACCTCGCGCGCGTGACCCTCGTCGTTCAGCACGATCATGACCCTGCCGCGCGTGGCGCCCAGGGTGGGCCAGCCGTCGGCCTCGAGGGCCTCGCGCAGGGTGGCGTGACCGCCGCGCACGTCGTCGGGGGTCAGCAGCTTCTCCCGGCCCAGCGTCGCGACGATCACGGCCTCGAGCTCGTCGTAGTGCTCGTCGAGCTTTCGGGTCTCGAAGTCGTCCTTGGGCTCGAGCATGATCGAGATCAGGTGGTGCGCCGGGTTCGCGTCGGACCAGGCGCGCACCAGGCCCAGGCAGGCGTCGAGCGTGCCGCAGGTGGAGCCCTGGTCGAGCGGCGCCACGTGGTACACGCCGAAGCCCCCTTCGGCCAGCCAGTGCAGATCGAGCTCGACGTGCCGAACCCCCTGCTCGCCGAACTGCACGTCGAGCGGCGCCATCGTGTAGTCCCAGTCGGGCGGCACCTGGGGCTTGTTCGGCCGCACGTGGTAGCTGTTGTGCGTCCCGCGGGCCTGCAGGTGGTTGACGCGCAGCGTGTCGTCCAGGGGGTAAGCCGCTGCGTCGGGGAGCGCGTCGTGGGCCGCGTCAGGCGTGATCGCGTCGACCTCGCCCCGTAGCTCGGAGGGAGGGGCGTCCGGGGTGCCGTCGGCGTCATGCGTCGCGTCAGGGCCGCTGCAGGCCGCGGCGGTCGCGCAGAGCAGCACGGCCAGGAGGCGTTGCGATTGCGAAGAGAAGGTCGCGTGCGTCATAGTGCAGATCCCCGTGGCCGTCGCGGGGAGAGTGTACCCGAAGGAGGCCGAGATGTCGCAGGGTCGTCACACGTTCGACACGCCGCTCGGGCTCTGCTCCATCGGCTGGAACGAGGATCGCGTGACCCGCCTCACCCTCCGCGCGGCCGTCCCGTCCGGCGGCGAACCGGTCCCGGCCTTCGTGCGGGAGCTCGCGCGGCGAGTCCAGGCCCACCTGGGGGGCGCCCCCGACGACTTCGGCGACGTGGCCCTCGACCTCGCGGCGTGCCCGCCGTTCCACGCGCGCGTGTACGAGGCGCTGCGCCGCGTCGCTCCGGGGACCACGACCACCTACGGCGAGCTGGCCGACCGCCTCGGCGCCCCCAAGGCCGCGCGCGCCGTGGGCCAGGCCGTGGCCCGGAACCCCTGGCTGCTGCTCGTGCCCTGCCACCGCGTGCTGGCCGCGAGCGGCAGGCTCGGCGGCTTCAGCGCGACCGGCGGCGTGGCCACCAAGCGGCGCCTGCTCGCCCTCGAGGGGGTCGTCTCGGTCTTGCGAGGAATCGGACAATCGAAAGCTGAAGCGTCAGAACCAAGTTGAAAAACCGACCACCAAGCTGAACGAAAGCAGGTCCAAGTCAAAGTCATCGACGGACGTTTCGCCGAAGGATAGCAGTCCGTCCACGTCGATTGAAAGGAAGCGCGTAGGGAAGAATTTCATCGCGAACATGGGGCCGCCTGCGATCGTCTTGATCATTGTATCGGAGTCTCCGCTATCTTCCAACGCTCGCGATAAGTCAATAAAGACGCCAGCACCCGCCCAAAATGACTTCGACTTTATAAAATTATGATTTACAAATAGGCGAACTCAGATCGTCGTCCCAGGCGAATCTGACCCACTGTACTCACTTTTAGCGTACACAAGGTTCACAAGACCGCCTATTTCTAAAGCAGAAGCGATGACACCGGCGATTCCAATGCCTAGACTCGCAAATACGCCAAGATCTGTGCGTTTTATACTTTCTCCGCCAGAACTCAACTTCAAGTATCGTACATTACCGAACGCGCCAAATAGGCGCATGGAGTTTTCGTCACAGTAAGCGGAACTGGATACGATCAGAACTAGAATTGTAGTGACAGCAAGACGCACTTTAAGCCACATCAAGTCCCACGGGCGGTTGGCAGTTGAGAAGTGGATAATTTAACAATAAATGATTACTTTACCAGATCCGTGTTCTCCGGTGAAATCGTTTTGTTCGCTTTGAAGTCGACGACGTAGTCCTTCGTGTCGAAGCCGTACCAGGATCCGGTAACGGCGTCGACTACCAGTCCGACGGGGAATGTGAGAATCGCCAGGATCAGCCTCAAGGAGGAGTGCGTGTGGCAACACCGCTTCCGTTCGTATCCGGAGGCCAGAGCGCGAATCGCGAAGTGGATCGAGTGGTACAACGCCGAGCGACCCCACCAGGCCCTCGGCTACAGGAGCCCTCGGAAGTTCCGCGGGCAATATGATCTACGGGTGGCTTGATTCCGGGGTAGCACTGCAAAGCCTGGATAGCTCGAGTTTTTATACCTTCGAGTCGTCCTCTCCATGGGGGCAGGTCACTTGCTGTTGGCGCGGGACAGGCCCGCCGAGGCGGGCCCTTTCGAGCACCGGAGTCGTACCGACTAGAACCTGTAGAAGCTGTAGCCCAACGTTACGACGACGCCCTTGAATTCGCCAATATCGCTGACGCTGGGGGCGAAGAAGCGCGCGCCGAGATCGAAGTTGGCGACCTCGTAGCCCGCTCCCGCCATGAATCCGAACTTCGCTTCGCTTGACTTGTACGAGGTGCCCATAAACTCAGCCTTGGCAGTAATGTAGACGAGGCCGAGTTCGCCGGCAATATTCAGGCCCTGGCGTTTGCCGCTGGTATAGCCTGTGAAGTAGTACTTCACGCCGGCCAAGACAGGCAACTCGTTTGTACTGGATTTCGCACCACCGTTGTCCTTGGATAGGCCGTAGATGAAGCCGATGCGCGTGGTGACGTTGAACTGCGGAGATATCCCTAGATACTCGTAGCGAAACAGACCGCCGATACCGACGATGCCGGTAGCGTCAGCCCAGTTGCCGAAGGGGATGCGTACGCCCGTGTCGATGCCGAGGCTGTGCGACGCTCCTCCAAACGTTCTTGTTGTGGGTTCGTCGTAAGTCGGTTGCGCTCGACGGGTGTTCGTGTCGCTCCGGTACGGCGCTACAGAGACCTCCTTGTGGGGTGTAAGGGTCACGTCGATGGGAACTCCGGTGGTCGCCCGGACGGTCTGCTCAGCGGAACGGAACCCAGAAACCTCGCAGGAAACGGTATGGGTACCTTCGTTCAGCCACGTCTTCACCGCGTCGGAGCCTACTGGCTCGCCGTCTACCAGGATAAGGTTTCCCGGCTCTGCGCATCTTATGTCAGCTTGACTGCCACCGAACGTCCACTCGAGGGCGGTCTTCTTGTTGTGCTCCAGCGCTACTGTTTCACGTCGCTCGGTTCCCTGGCAGGTGACTCGCACATCATGGCGTGTCGCGACCAATTGCTCCTTGTACGGCGTGGTTCCTCGAAGTTGTCCATCAACGATCACGTTGCCAACGCACGGAGCGCCACCGCCAAGCGACGCTATGATGGTCAGCATGCCCAGCTTCGCTGAGAGCGGCACGTCGACATCGGTCCTTTCTCTGTTGCGGACCGCTACCCGTTCGGCGGCGTCACCGTGTCCGTCCAACGTGAGCTTGAGAGAATAGGTTCCCGGTTCCAGTTCTTCGAACTCGTGCGGTGTTGTAAAGCCGGTTGCCCTTCCGTTCATTTCGATGGCGGCACCCGCCGGTGTCGTCGACACGTAAAACGATCCGAAGTTCTGGCCAAGGGCAACGCGCTCGACCGTTGGGCTTCCGTCGCTAATCGACACGGTCTTCGTGGTCGTTAGGTACCGATATCGGGACACTCGAAGCTCGTATGATCCGGAAGGCTGTTGCTTGTTCTCGTACGGCGTCTTTCCAACCCTGGAACCGTCCAGGAAGACGTCGGCGTCGGTGGGATCACTCGTCACCTGTAACGACCCAAACGCAGGGGGTAGCACCAAATGCACTTATGCACCGCTCGTCGTCAGGTCCACTTCTTGCCGCGCTTGGTGGTAGAGGCGATCCAGTTCGGCCGTTACGACGTAGTGTCCGACCATCTGGTCCAATTGCTTGGGCGAGGTTCCAATCTCCGATCCATTCAACCATAGTCTGGCTCCGTTGGGCTCTGTCGTGATCACCAGGAAGCGGGATTCGTCCGTGAGCGCGTTTACGATCGTGTCTCCCCGGTCGAGCGCTACTCCGGGGGTGACCGTTCCTCCACCAACGAGCCCTGGCGATGGAACTGTCGCCCTCGGTATCTCGCGAAGTTTGAACAGCTGCCGAGCCAGACCAATAGCCACCCGACCCAAATCGGTCATTTCGGGCTTCGCATAGGCGTTCGCGGCGCCCCCGGGTACCAGGACGCCGTCGCTGTAACGCGTCAGGGTGATCTGCGCCTGGTCGCCCACCTGGAGTACGGTCGTGAACACGCGCTCCTGGCAGCCGTAGTTGTCCAGGATCTTCTGCATGCACACCTGGTCGTCGGGCCGGCAGGAAAGCTCCTGGGCCTGCTTCTCTTTGCGAAGCTGCGACTTCAGGTTGTCAAAGGTCATGGGAGAGAAGTCTGGGTTCCCGATCACGGCTCCCTGTATCTGCGCTGCCAGAGCTTTTCCCAAAGCTCCAGCGTCGTCGGAGTTCCAACCGCGCAACTCAACCTTGGCGTCCTCGATGAACACCTGGGTCGGCTCTGCATTGGCCATCGATGGACGCCCGGCGACCAAAGTAATCGAGATGATTACAGCGTAGCGATGCATGTGAAGCCGAGCCGACATGCCCCATCCCCCTTTTGATGCGGAGGGGACAATACGATGCTCATGAATGCATCGCAAGGGCTACACGAAGTGAGATCGAGGTGTCTCCGGGACCAACCGCGTCGCGGTCAGCCGATGGAGCTTACTCTTTCCTTGGATTGGACCCGCGGAATAGGGTGACGAGAAAAAATCGTAACGAACAGGCTAGAACGCGTAGAAGCTGTAGCCGACCGTGATCAGGCCGCCCATGACGTCGCCAAGATCTGCAATGCTCGGAGCGAAGAAGCGGGCGCATATATCGATGTCGCTGATCTCGTAACCGGCGCCTGCGGTGAGCCCGAAGTAGTTCTCGGACCCGCCACCGAATCCTCCGGACACGGCGATTTTAGTATAGACGAAGCCCAACTCGCCGGCCACGTAGAAGCCCTCGCGCTTTTCACTGGTGTGGCCCGTGAAGTACCACTTGACGCCAGCGAGGATCGGCAGGTAGCTGATGCCTACGCTATCCTTCTTGAGCCCAAAGAGATAGCCGAGGCGGGCCGTGATCGAGAGTTGCGGCATGACGCCCATGTACTCGTAGCGGAACAACCCACCAATGCCCATGTACGTCTTGCTTTGGCCACCGACCGAGAACTTCGTGATGTCGAATGCGGCGTCCACGCCGAGGCGGTGCTGGGGCGCGGCTTCGGCCACGGCGGCTGACAGGGACGCAACGACGAACAGCGCGACGATGAACAGCTTCTTCATGACGAGACTCTCCTCAAGGTTGTTGATTCCCATGCACCCTGTGCGTGCGAGGGTAGGTATAAGCCCGAACAGGCGCGTCGTCAAGTATTCCGGTAGCGTCGTACGACAGTTGCCGCGAGCAGCAGGACGAGCAACAGGAAGGGCAGGGGTGCGGGTTTGACCGGCACGAACGTGCAGCCACCACCGTTCGCCGTGGTCCCGTCAGCGTCCGGCCCGTCTTCGTCGACCGCCGGGCCCTCGGTTCCGGTCTCGGCGGTCGCGTCGCCGGCGTCGGGCTCCGCGCAGACGACGCCCGCGACCCCGGGGGGGAGGGTATCCGTGAGGCCGTCGCAGTCATCGTCGCGGCCGTTGCAGGACTCGGGGGCGCCGGGCTTCACGGCGGGGTCGGCGTCGTCGCAGTCGCCCTCGGTGCCGATCGGGTGGGTCGCGTCGGCGGCGCACAGGCACTTTCCCGAGCCGTTGGCCCCGACCCCGTCGCCGTCGGCATCGGCGAAGAACAGGGTGCAGCCCTGGGCGCCCGGATTGTCGGTGGTGCCGTCGCAGTCGTCGTCGCGGCCGTTGCAGCTCTCGAGGCGCCCCTCGTGCACGTCGGCGTCGCCGTCGTCGCAGTCGCCGCAGCCCTGGGGGCAGCCCGCGCTCACGCCGGTGCACGAGTCCGTCGCATCGCAGTAGCCGTCCCCGTCGAGGTCGCACCCTGGATCGGTGGTGCCGTCGCAGTCGTCGTCGATCCCGTTGCAGATATCGTCCGACGCGCCCTCCAGGGGGTCGCACGGCACCATCGCGCCGCCCACGCAGACGGGCGCCTCGTGGGCGCACGCACCCACGCCGCAGGTCTCGGCGCCGAGGCCGTCGTCGATCAGGCTGTCGCAGTCGTCGTCGAGGCCGTTGCAGCTCTCGTCGACGCACACCCAACCCAGGTGGCAGGTGGTGGACGTGCACAGGTGGTGCTGGCCCCAGGCCTGCTCCTGCTCGGGGGCCATGATGCAGACGTCGTGCCAGCCCGCGCAGGGGTTGCCCGAGGCCTGCTGGCAGTTGTCGTTGGCGCAGCCGTTCCAGCTCTCGTCGCAGCCGCACACCGAGTAACCGGGCTGCGAGTACTCGTCGAAGGCGTGAAAGATGTGCGCGAGCTCGTGGCCCGCCACCATGGCCAGCGTGTCGACGCCCCAGCCGCCGTTCGAGTACGTCACCTGGCAGCTCGGCCCGCCCCACCAGGCCCACGCCGAGCCCCCGCCCGGGAAGGTGGCGTGCGTGTCGCCGTCGTCGATCACGAAGATCGTGGCGGCCTGATCGGCCCCGGCGGCCTGCCGCATGGCCTCGTTGAACGCGCTCACCGAGGTCAGGCACGAGTCGCCGAAGCCGAGGGCGGTCATGGCGGCGCTGTCCCACTGGCACTCGTGCATCGAGTTGTGGGTGCCGTCGAGGGGCTCGAGGTCGATCTCGACGACGCGCCCGTAGTGGTCGGGCGCCGGGACGAGCTCGAGGCCCTGGCCCGAGCCCTGCAGGTTCCACCAGGCGCGCATCTCGTCCATCTCGTCCAGCACCTTCTGCACGCGCCAGGCGTCCCAGTCGAACTGGCTGGAGGGGCCCGTGCTCTCCAGGATCAGCACGGCGAGCGCCACGCGGCCCCGGAAGGGCCCGGAGTCGCGCAGGCCGCCCGAGCGGTCGGGGAAGCGCACGTCGCCGATGAGGGGAGACTGGGCGAGGGCAGGGCAGCCCACCAGGCCGAGGGTCAGGAGGAGGAGGGCTCTCATGGGATTCTCAGGCTCCGCGGAGGCTATCGAAGGGGCTCAAGCTAGAACGAGTCTTCGTCCAGGGCTCCGAGCAGACTATCGCGCGCGTCGTTGTCCGAGACGGCGCTCGCGCACAGCTCGCGCCACGCCGCGACGGGCATGCCCAGCGCTTCGGCCACCTGGGCGGAGGTGGCGCCTTCACCCAGGTACTCGGTGCGCCGGGCGACCAACTCGTCGGCCACGTTCGCGGGGCCGTGGAAGGACTCGAGGAAGAAGTCCCAGCTGCCGGTGCCGTGCCAGCGCCCGTTCAGCTTGTCTTCGACGCGGGCCAGGCCCTCGGCGACGGCCGCGGCGTCGTCGGTCGCGAGCAGCGCGTCGAGATCGGCCAGGATCTCGCGCATCAGGGCCAGGTCGGCGCGGGGCTCGTCGGGCGCGCGCTGCTCGGCCTCGGCCAGCAGGTCTTCGGCGGGACGGAACGCCTCGGGACGGGCGTCCCAGTCGTCTCGCCCCAGCCAGGCGCCGAACCAGTCGGGCAACAGCACGAAGCGCAGCGCCCCGGCCACCGCCCGCGGGTGCGGGAACACACTCCAGAACCCGCTGGGCGAGCCGAGGCCCGGCCCCACGGGCTCGATGGTCTTGGCCCACAGGAAGGTCGTGTCGGGGCTCCACGGCTCGTCGACGAAGGGTTCGTCGAAGCCCACGTCTTCGGCGTCGTAGCGTTCCTTCCACCACCCGAAGTCGGCCCAGCCGTTCGTCGACATGTTCCCTCCGCGTTGCGGTTCATCTCCAATGCACCAGATGCACCCCGCGCGGGTCAAGCACGATCGACCGAGCGGGGACGGTGACGTCGTCGATGACATCGCGTACGCGGTCGCGTAGAGTCGGCGCGGTCCGACCGGGAGGCCCCCCATGGACGACGTCCTCCTCGCCCGCGTCTCGCGCCTGCTCGCCGCACGTTCGATCCAGGTGGCCACCGCCGAGTCGTGCACGGGCGGCCTGCTCGCCAAGCTGCTCACCGACGTGGCGGGCTCGTCGGCCTACGTGAAGGGCGGCGTCGTCGCCTACTCGAACGACGTGAAGGAGCGCGTGCTCGGCGTTCGCGGGGCCACCCTGGCCCGCTACGGCGCCGTCAGCGCCCAGACCGTGCGCGAGATGGCCGAGGGCGCGAGGAGCCTGCTCGGCGCCGACGTGGTCGTGGCGATCTCGGGGGTGGCCGGGCCGGGGGGCGGCTCGGCCGAAAAACCGGTTGGCACCGTGTTCCTCGACCTGTATGATGGCGCGACGCACGTCGTAGAAGCGCGCCGCTTCGGCGGCGATCGAGATGGAGTCCGCACGTGGAGCGCGCAAACAGCCCTGCAGATGCTGGAACGGTGGCTCCTCCGTCCCTCGACCTCAGCGCCGTCGAGCCCGCCGAGATAATCCTCTACCTCGACCCCTCGCGCGACGCCATGGAGGCCATCCTCGACTTCTCGCGCTCGCTGCACGTGGCCCTCGGCGACGCCGCCGGCCGGGTCCGCTGGTTCCACCCGTCGGTGGTGTCGGCGCCGTTGCTCACCTTCTCCGGAGTCGACCTGTTGCACGTGCCGTGGCTGCGGTCGCGGCTCGAGGCCACGTCCGACGCCCAGGAGGCCTGGGAGGTCACGTACCGCGGCGTCTACCTCACGGCCTCGGCCGACGAGTCGTCGTGGCACCTCGCCCTGGGGGTCGACGCCGACTTCGGCGTGCTCGATCGCTTCGTGGCGGCGGTGGCCGACGAGCGGCCCTACCTCGCCGACCGCGCGCGGCGCGAGCCCGAGGTGCGCCTGCCGCTGGCCCTCATGGCCCGCGACGCCACGTCCGCGAGCGCCCTGTCCGCCGATCCCGAGCGCGTCGTGGGCCAGGAGTTCACCACCGATTTCGCGCTGGCCATCGTGGTCGCCAAGCCCGGGGGAGAGCGTCGCCTGAAGCGCCTCGCCTCCGTTCCATTCGCAAGGAGGTAGTCCCATGGCAGAACCCACCAAGCGTCGCCCCGCCGAGACCGCCGAGCGCGCCGCCGAACGCGTCGCCGAGCGCGCCGCCGACCGCTCGAAGGTGCTCGATTCGACCATCGGGCTCATCGAGAAGCAGTACGGCAAGGGCTCGATCATGCGCCTGTCGGGCGGCGTGTCCGAGCCCATTTCGGCCATCCCCACCGGCTCGGTCACGCTCGACGTCGCCACGGGCATCGGCGGCTGGCCCCGCGGCCGCGTGGTCGAGCTGTACGGCCAGGAGAGCTCCGGAAAGACCACGCTGGCGCTGCACGCGGTGGCCGAGTGCCAGAAGCTCGGCGGCACCGTGGCCTTCATCGACGCCGAGCACGCGCTCGACATCCACTACGCGCGCCGCCTGGGCGTGAACGTCGACGACATGCTGGTGTCGCAGCCCGACTACGGCGAGCAGGCGCTCGAGATCGCCGACATCCTCACCAAGAGCGGCGCCGTCGACCTCATCGTGCTCGACTCGGTGGCGGCGCTCGTGCCCAAGGCCGAGATCGAGGGCGAGATGGGCGACAGCTTCGTGGGCCTGCAGGCGCGCCTGATGAGCCAGGCGCTGCGCAAGCTGGCCGGCTCGCTGTCGAAGTCGAACACGTGCATGATGTTCCTGAACCAGATGCGCATGAAGATCGGCGTGATGTACGGCAACCCCGAGACCACGACCGGCGGCAACGCGCTCAAGTTCTACGCGTCGTTGCGGTGCGAGATCCGGCGCAGCCAGGTGTTGAAGGACAAGGACGGCCAGCAGTACGGCATCCGCGCCAAGGTCAAGGTCGTCAAGAACAAGCTGGCGCCACCCTTCCGCGACACCGAGTTCGACATGATCTACGGCAAGGGCATCGACTCCATGATGGATCTCGCCGACGCCGCGCTGTCGCTGGGGCTGCTCTCGAAGAGCGGCTCGTGGTACAGCTACGGCGAAGAGCGCATCGGCCAGGGCCGCGACGCCGTGCGCGAATACCTGGTGTTGCACCCCGAGGCCGTGCAGCAGCTCAGCCTGAAGGTGCGCGAGGCGTTCGCGTTCGCGCCGCCGCCCGTCGCGGCCGCCGAGGAAGAGCCCGCCCCAGAATAGTCCGCGGCCGCCGACGGGGTCCCCATGGGCATCGAGGACGTCCTCATCTTCGCCACCCAACAGCAGTGCTCCGACGTGCACATCCGGCCGGGTAAGCCGCCCATCGTGCGCAAGGACGGCAAGCTGCTGCCGGTGCAGGGCGTGCCCGTCAACTCGCCCGACGAGGTGGCGCTCTTCCTCGATCGCTACCTGTCCGAGCGGCACCGCGACACGTTCAAGGCCAACCTGAACGTCGACTTCCCGATCTTCCTGCAGGGCGTCGGCCGCTACCGCGCCAACGCGTACTACGCCCAGGGGCGGCAGGCGCTGGCGGTGCGCATCATCCGCACGACCATCCCCAGCTTCGAGGCCCTGGGGTTGCCCAAGGTCATCGAGAAGATCGCGGTGCAGCCGCGCGGGCTGGTGCTCGTGACGGGCACCACCGGGTCCGGGAAGTCGACCACCCTGGCCGCCATGATCGACTACGTGAACGAGCGCATGTCGCGCCACATCCTCACCATCGAAGATCCCATCGAGTTCTCGTTCCAGGAGAAGAAGTCCATCATCAACCAGCGCGAGATCGGGGTCGACGCCTCCGGCTTCTCCGATGCCCTGCGGGCCGCGCTGCGCGAAGACCCCGACACCATCCTGGTGGGCGAGATGCGCGACCGCGAGACGATCGAGACCGCGCTGGTGGCCGCCGAGACCGGGCACCTGGTGCTCAGCACCGTGCACACCGCGGACACCAAGGAGCTCATCAACCGCATCGTCATCGCCTTCCCGCCCCACCAGCAGAAGGAGATCCGCTACCAACTGGCGGGTTGCCTCAAGGCCGCCATCTCGCAGCGCCTCGTCCCGCGCGTCCCCTCCGTCGGAGGTCGGGCGCCCGCGTGCGAGGTGCTCATCGTCACGGGGCTCGTCCGTGAGCTGCTCATGGACGAGAACCGCATCCACGAACTGCCCGACGTGATGGAGAAGGGCTACGAGACCTACGGCATGCAGACGTTCGACCGCGCCCTGTACGACCTGTACAAGGCCGGCCAGATCTCGCTCGAGACGACGCTCGGCAACGCCACCAACCGGTCCGATCTCAAGCTCCGCATCGACGGGATCGGAAACACCTGAGGAGACCGTGATGCGCGACCATTCGTCCATTCGCAAAGGATTCCTCGACTATTTCGCGGCGCACGGCCACGAGATCGTCGCCAGCCACAGCCTGATCCCGCCCGCCGACCCGACGCTCCTGTTCGTGAACGCCGGCATGGTGCAGTTCAAGGACGTGTTCTCGGGCGCCAAGAAGGTGCCCTACACGCGCGCCACCACCTCCCAGAAGTGCCTGCGCGTCAGCGGAAAACACAACGATCTCGACAACGTGGGCCGCACGCCGCGGCACCACACCTTCTTCGAGATGCTGGGCAACTTCTCGTTTGGCGACTATTTCAAGCGCGACGCGGTCCGCTTCGGCTGGGAGTTCCTGACCAAGGTGGCAGGTCTGCCCAAGGATCGGCTCTGGGTGACCGTTCACCCCGACGACGACGAAGCCTACGGGTACTGGCTGAACGATCAGGCGGTGCCGGCCGACCGCATCATCCGCGACCCGGCCAACATCTGGTCCATGGGCGACACGGGCCCCCACGGCCCCTGCTCCGAGATCCACTGGGACCGCGGCGAGGCGTGGGATCCGGGTCAGCCCTTCGTGGCGGGCTACGAGGGCAACCGCTACCTCGAGCTCTGGAACCTCGTGTTCATGCAGTTCAACAAGGCCCCCGACGGCACGGTCACGTCGCTGCCGCGCCCCAGCATCGACACGGGCGCCGGACTCGAGCGCATCGCCGCGGTGCTGCAGGGCGTCGACTCGAACTACGACACCGACCTGTTCCAGCCGCTCATCGCCATCGCCGCCGCCGACTCCGGACACCCCTACGGCGCCAACGCCGACGACGACACGGCCCTGCGCGTCATCGCCGACCACGCCCGCGCCACGGCCTTCCTCATCACCGACGGCATCTATCCCGAGAACGAGGGCCGCGGCTACGTGCTCCGCCGCGTCATGCGCCGCGCCATCCGTTTCGGCCGCAAGCTGGGCCTCGAGCGCGAGTTCTTCTACAAGGTGGTTGACGGCGTGGTCACCCTCATGGGCGACGCCTACCCCGAGCTCCTCGCCAAGCGGCGCATCATCGAGCAGTACGTGCGCGCCGAGGAAGAGCGCTTCGGCCGCACGCTCTCCGACGGCCTCGAGCTGCTCGACAAGGCCGTGGCCAAGGCGGGCGCAGGAAAGGTGCTCGACGGCGACCTGGTCTTCAAGCTGTACGACACCCACGGCTTCCCGGTCGATCTCACGCGCATCATCGCCGAAGAGAAGGGCGTGCTGGTCGACGAGGCGGGCTTCGAGCGCGCCATGCAGGCCCAGCGCGAGCGCGGGCGGGCGTCGTGGAAGGAGAAGGGCGAGGACGAGGCGTGGGTCGGCGACGCCGTCGCGCGTGGCTTCACGACCGCGTTCGTGGGCTACGATACCGAGCAGGCCGACGCCGCGGTGCTGGGCATCTACTACGCCGATCGTCGTCCCACCGATCCCGACCCCGGCGAGCTTCCCTTCCCTCTGCGCGCGGCCGCCGGGCGCAAGTACTGGGTGGTCACCGACCGCACGCCGTTCTACGGCGAATCGGGTGGGCAGCAGGGCGACCAGGGCGTCTTCGCCTGGCCTTCGTACCGCGCCGCCGTGCTCGAGGCCAAGCGTCCGGCGCCTGGGTTGGTGGCCCACCTCGTCGACGTCGTCGAGGGCTACTTCGACGTTGGACAGACCCTCACGCTCGCGGTCGACCACGAGCACCGCTCGGCCACGCGCGGGCACCACACCGGCACGCACCTGCTGCAGAACGGCCTGCGCAAGGTGCTGGGCGAGCACGTCAAGCAGCGCGGCTCGCTGGTCGGCGCCGACCGGCTGCGCTTCGACTTCAGCCACCACAGCCCCATGACCGCCGAGGAGATCTACCAGGTCGAAGCCCACGTCAACGAGCTGGTCCGCGCCAACCACGCCGTCACCACCACCGAGAAGCCCATCGAGCAGGCCCTGAAGGCGGGCGCCATCGCCTTCTTCGAGGAGAAGTACGCCGACGTGGTGCGCGTGGTCGACGTGGGCGGAGGCGTCAGCGTCGAGCTGTGCGGCGGCACCCACGTGGCGCGCACCGGCGACATCGGCGCGTTCGTCATCCTCTCCGAGGGCGGCGTCTCGTCGGGCGTCCGGCGCATCGAGGCCCTGACGGGCGGTCCGGCGATCGCCTGGTTGCACCGGCAGCGCGGGGCGCTGGCCGACGTGCGGGGCCTGTTCCAGGGCGTATCGGCCGAGCAGCTGGTGGGCAAGGTGCAGGACCTGCAACGCGACCTGAAGGCGGCCGAGACCGCCGCGGCGCAGCTGCGCACCCGGCTGGCCGTGGCCTCGCTCGACGACGATCTGGCCCGGGCCACGAGGCACGGCGATGTGGCGGCGGTGGCCAAGGTCACCGAGGGCCTGTCCATGAACGAGCTGGCCGACCTCACCGATCGCCTGCGCGAACGCCTGACCCAAGGGGTGGTGCTCATCGCCAACAAGGGCGAGGGCGGCGCGCTGCAGCTCATGGTCGCGACCAAGGAGGCCCCCCGGCTGCACGCCGGCAAGCTGCTCGGCGAGGTGGCCGCGGCGGCCGGCGGCAAGGGCGGCGGGCGGCCCGACATGGCGCGGGGAGGGGCTCCCGACGCGGCCCGCCTCGACGTCGCCATCGAGGTCTTCCATCGCGCCGTCACCGCTTGTATGATAGCCTGAGCCCAAGGAGGAGAGACCCATGTCGGACGAGATCCGCAACGCGCTGCTCGAAGAGTTCCCGGAGCCGCCCGAGCGTGACGTGATCCTCATGCAGTTGAAGGGCGACCTCATCGACACGCTCTCGGGTCTCTCGGCCGTCGAGGCCGGCCCGGTGGCCGTGACCGGCGAGGCGGCGTCGCAGGAACCCTGCGCCGAGGAGCCCTGCGCCGAGGAGCCCTGCGCCGAGGAGCCCTGCGCCGAAGAGCCCTGCGCCGAAGAGCCCTGCGCCGAAGAGCCCTGCGCCGAGGAGCCCTGCGTCGAGCAGGCCGTCGCCGAAGAGCCCGTCTCGGACGAGGTGCCGACGGACGAGATCGCCGCCGAGGGGCAGGCCCCGATCGAGGACCGCTCCGAGACCCTGCAGATGCTCGTCGAAGACCTGAACGCCCAGATCGCGGCCGAGGGCGAAGATCCCGCCGAGAAGAGCAAGCGCGGGCAGACCATGCAGTTCTTCATCGACGATCTCGATCTCAGCAAGCGCGACGACGTCTAGATCGCCTCTGCCTTCGCGCCCCCCCTCCATGACCCCACCTGCCGCTCCCCAGCGCCTCCGCGACCTCGATCTCCGCGCGGTGGTGGTGCTCCTCAGCGTGCCCATCCTGATGACGGTGTTCTGGTACTTCGGCCGCGAGCCCTTCTTCCGTGACCACCACCTGGGCGACCACCTGCCCCGCACGGCGCTCTCGCCGCTCTACCCGTTCATGTACTTCGCGCTCTGCTCGGTGGTGCTGCGCCTGCTGGTGCCCATCGCGATCGTGAAGCTCGGGTTCCGGCGACCGCTCGGCGAGTTCGGCTATTCGCTCCGCGGCACGTTCGAGCTGTGGTGGGTGTACCTGGCGCTCTTCCTGGCCGTGCTGCCGGTCGTGTGGTTCGCCGGCCACCTGGGCTCCTTCCAGGAGAAGTACCCGCTCGGCAAGCAGCTCATCCAGGGGGGCGTCATGCCCCTCGGCCTCTTCCTCATCTACCAGGCGTTCTACGGCCTGGTGTTCGTGTCGGGCGAGGCGTTCTGGCGCGGCTACCTGGTGTTCGGCCTGCGGCCGGCCCTCGGGCTCTACGCCATCCCCGTCATGATCATCCCGTACGTGATGGGCCACTTCGGCAAGCCCTGGCCCGAGACGCTGGGGGCGGTCCTGACCGGCGGCGTGCTCGGCTACCTGGCCCTCCGGCACGGCAACTTCTGGCTGGGCGTGCTCACCCACTGGGGCGTGGCCATCGCCATGGACCTGATCGCGCTCCACTTCCGCGGCGTCGTGCTGCTATGATCGGGCAGCTCGAGCCCGGGCGCGTGCTGGCGCTCGACCCGGGCGAGAAGCGCCTGGGCTACGCGTTCTCGGACCCCACGCGCACCCTGGCCACGCCGGGCGGCGCGTTCCCGAACGAGGGCTACGACGCCTCGGTGCGCCGCGTGCAGGCGCTGGTGGCGGGGCAGGGCGTCACGCTGGTGGTCGTGGGCCTGCCCGTGAAGCACGACGGGGCCCCGGGCGAAGGCGCGATCAAGGCCCGCCGTCTGGCCCGCAAGCTGGCCGACGCGCTGCAGTTGCCGGTCGAGCTGGTCGACGAGTCCTGCACGTCGGTCGAGGCCGACGACCTGCTCGAGCAGGCCCGCGTCCCGGGCCGGCGCGCGGCCGACAAGAAGAGCGGCCGGCGCGACGCGGTGGCCGCGGCGGTGCTGCTCAGCGGGTGGCTCGAGAGGGCGCGATGAGCCCTCGGGACGACCTCCCGACCATGGACCCTGCAGGAAACCTCACCCCCCACCCCTCTCCGTCAAGCGGAGACCTCACCCCCCACCCCTCTCCGTCAAGCGGAGAGGGGGGTTCGGAGGCCGGCATCCCCCTCTCCACGAAGATGGAGAGGGGGCCGGGGGGTGAGGTTTCGCGTCGTCTCGGCCGTTGGCTCCTGGCCGCGTTCGTCGCGGCTCTGGCTGCCGCCGCCGCCCTCGCGCTCGCCTACACCCGCTACCTCGACTCCCCCATCGGCGCGCCGGGCGACCCGCCGCTGGTGTTCGCGATCGAGCCCAGCGTCCCGTTCAAGGCGTCGCTCGCCACGCTGGTCGAGCGCGGGGTCGTCACGCACCCGTTGCTCTTCAAGCTTTGCGGCGTGCGCGCGGGCGACGACGCGCGCGTGAAGGCCGGCAGCTACGTGCTGCCGGCCGAGCTCACGCCGCGGCAGCTCTGGGCCGCCCTGGTCGCCGGCCCGCGCGCGGCCCGTCCGTTGCTCACGCTGCCCGAGGGCTCGACCGTGTGGCGCGTCGCCGCCCTGCTGGCCGGCGCGGGCGTGGCGCCGCGCCTCGAGCTGCTCGACGTGGCGCGCGACCCCGCCTTCGTGGCCGCCCACGCGCGGTTGGCCGCCTTCCTGCCGCGCGAGCGCCTGGACCGGCTGTTGATCGCGCACCCCGAGTACACGCGGCTCGAGGGCGTGCTCGCCCCCGATACCTACGATCTGGCGCCCGGTGACGACCCCCGCGCCGTGGCGGGCCGCCTGATCGACCGCTTCTTCCGGACCTGGGACGAGGTGGCGGGGCCGGGCGCGTCCTTCGAGCTGAACGGGGTCGTCCTCACTCCCTACGAAGTGCTCATCGTCGCCTCGCTCGTGGAGCGCGAGGTGCGCGTGCCCGACGAGCGCCGCCTGGTGGCCTCGGTCTTCCTGAACCGGCTGGCGAAGGGCATGCGCCTCGAGACCGATCCCACGTTGGTCTACTCCCCCGTCGACGACGGGCTCGTGCCCACCCCCGAGCACCGCCGCGACGCCGCGAACCCCTTCAACACCTACGCGCACCCGGGCCTGCCGCCGACGCCCATCGGCTCCCCAGGGCGCGCCGCCCTCGAGGCCGTGCTGCGAGCGCCCTCGACCGACTACCTGTTCTTCGTGGCCCGCGGCGACGGCACGGGCCGGCACTACTTCGCGCCCACCTACGACGAGCACCGGCGCAACATCATCTACGCAGAGCGGGAGCGGTTGAAGTAGGGACACGATGCATCGTGTCCCCACGAATCAGATCTTTCCGCGCAGCAGCTCCTTGATGACCATCCCCCCGTACTGCCCCATCAGGCGGAACATGGCCCGGTAGTCGAGGTTCGAGAACAGGTTGTCGGCCATGCCCGTGGGCAGCATGGTCGGGATCCAGCCCGTGGCGTACTCGAGCATCCAGGTGTCCTCGAAGGCGCGGTAGCCCTTGGTGCGGCCGCGGGTGAGCAGCGCCGCGTCGCCTGGGCGGTAGATGGTCTTCTCGATCTCGCCCTCGTGGTACGTCCACATCTCGCCGGTGAGCATGAAGTCGTGCACGTCGGCGTGGTAGCGCCCCGAGTGCCCCTCGGTGCCGATGGGCGTGCCGAACAGGATGAGGTACTCGGACATGGAGCCGTAGAGCAGCTTCAGCTGCCCCATGGCGCCGCAGGCCGTGTTGAAGAGCCAGGCGTGATCGTGGCGGATACGCCCGGGCACGGTCGACTCGAGCTGCTCGAGCACGCCGTCGAAGGCCTGGCGCGCCGGCAGTCCGGCCACGTTGCGCGAGATGGTGTGCAGCCCCTCGGGCGTGAAGAGCTTGCTCATGACGGGCTCGCCTTCTTGCGGAACAGGCCGAGCAGGCCGCGCGACTCGACGGCCGTCACGCGCTCCTGCAGCTTGCCGAGCACCGCGTTGAAGCTCTCGAGCACCTTGTTGAAGGTGGTCACGGCCTTCTCGACCGCGTCGACGCGCTGCATCACGGCCTGGCTCTGCTCGACCAGCTTCTTCAGCTCTTCGCCGTGCTCGACCAGCCACTTCAGGGTCTCGAGCTTCTGCTCTTCCTTGAAGAAGTCGACGAAGCGACGCACTTCCATGTTGGTGATCTCCTCCAGGACCTCGTCCTGGCGTGCCTTGAAGAACCGCTCGACCATGTGGTTGCCGAGCACGTCGACGGTCTCCTTCACGTTGTAGCCCGTGGCCGCCACGCCGGGCAGCCAGGTGGCGCCCACGTCGTTCAGCAGCTTGTCGAGCACCTCGGGAGCGTACGTGTTCGGCAGATCCTGCTTGTTGTACTGAAAGACCGTGGGCAGGCGGTCGAGCGCGTGGCCCACCTCGGCCAGGTTGGCCTTGAGCTCGGTCAGCGAGTCGACGTTGTTCTGGAACACCTGCTTCTGCGAGTCGGCCACGAACACGATGCCGTCGACGCCGTTCAGGAGCACCTGGCGCGTCTGGCTGTACTTCACCTGGCCCGGCGAGGTGTAGATCTTGAACACGGGCGTGAGCCCGTCGACCTTGGGGAACTCGACCGGGAGGTAGTCGAAGAAGACCGTGCGCTCGCCCTCGCCGGAGATGGAGCGGATGTGCGATTTGCCGAGCAGGGTGGCCAGGTAGCGCAGGTTGGTCGTCTTGCCGGACAGGCCGGGGCCGTAGTAGACGACCTTCCAGACGATGGCACCGTTCTTGAAGTCGAGGAAGGGCATGGCTTACCCCAGCCCCAGCGAGCCGAGGCTGCCGAGCACCTTCTGGTGCATCTCCTCGATCAGGAAGAGCAGCTTGCGGCGATGCGGCGTCTCGTCCTTCACGTGGTGCGTGAACGTCTTCAGCACCTTGCCGTCGCGGTACACCTCGGTCGAGACGCGGGGCTTCTCGCCGGGGTAGAACTGGGTCTGTACGTTGTAGCCCTTGCCGTCGATCTCGACGCGGTCGTTCAGGCCCGGGTACTCGTGCTCGGCGAACTCGTCGAGCAGGAAGCCGTAGTGGATGGTGAGCAGGGTCTCGATCGTGCGTGCCAGGCCGTCGGCGGAGATGTGCTCGACCTTCGGCTGCGTCGTGTTCGTCACCACCAGGATCTCGGTGGCGGCCGCCCCCCCCGTCACGGCGACGAGCGGCAGGCGGTTGCGGGCCAGGGCGTCCCAGTGCGACGAGACCCAGTCGACGCCGTCGAGGTAGCGCGTCGGGTCGATGGCGACGAGGAGCAGGTCGGCGTCGAGGCGGCTCTTGGCCACCAGCTCGAGGAAGCGCTCGACGTCGGCCTCGGTCGCCACGCGCACCTGCACGTCGAGCCGCTGGAGCAGCGCAGCCAGGCCCAGTTGCCTGACGATGGCGCGGTCGTTCGTGAGCAGGAGCATGCCGATGCGTTCCACCCTTTCGCTGGTCTATAGCCCGTAGCAGCGTCGCGGTTCAAGAAGAAATCAGGTGGGCTCGTCGGCGAGCCCTTCGGGCACCTCGCGGTTGGGCTCGGTGGTCTCTTCCTCCTCGATGTCGAACTCGAAGAGGATGCTGTCGCTCTCGGCGCCCTTGGAGACCACCACGCGCGCCGGGCGAAGAACCTCGTCGCCATAGTCGTAGCCCGGCGAGGTCTCGCGGATGACGTGGCCCGCCGGGACGTCGTCGTGATGGACGTGGTCGACGGCCTCGTGCTTCAGGGGCGTGAAGCGCTCACCGACGGCCGCGAAGCGCCGGACCCCCTCGATCTGCAGGACCTGCTGCAGCCGATCGAGGATCATCCGGAAACCGTCGATCGTCGAGGCGCGGGGTACCGCCGGCAGCACGACCGGGCTGGAGGCCTCGACGTGCAGCACGGCGCGCTCGAAGTCGTCGACCACGGGCAGCAGCGAGAGCAGGAAGCGCCGCAGGGCGCGCTCCTGCAGGTCTTCCTTCTCGCGCAGCGTACGCTTGCGGAAGTTGTCGAAGTCGGCCGCGAGCCTCTGCAGCTTGTGCCGCGTGTCGTCGAGCTGTTGCTCGGGGCTCGGCAGGTCTTCGTCCGCGAACGGCTGCTTGTCGTCGTCGACCATCGTGATCCGCCGGTGTACGCGGCGCAGTATAGACGGACGAGCCAGCGGTTTCAAGCCCGGGCACACGATTCGGCTTGCTAAGTAACCGGTTAGTTAATATAGTTGAGTCGCGGGCCGGGAAGACGGGTCAGGTCGCTCCGTCGGCACGCGAGGAGGGTGTCATGCTGGCCTTCATCACGCTGGATCCCGCGAACGTCGCCTCGTGGCCGGGAGCGTTGTTCGTGCTCTTCAACGCCCTGGCCCTGTTGCCCTTCGCCATGGCGGGTTGGGCCCTGGTGGTCGACCTCTCGGAGTTGGAGCCCCCGACCCCTCCGGTCGTCGATCCGCGGCACTTCCACGCCGACGCGTCGCCCCACCTGGCAGGCTCGCTGCGTTGATCTCGCTCTCCCCGGGCGCGTGGTGGGAGGGCCGCCCCCTCGACCGCCCGCTACGCGCCCGGGGCTCTTCTGATTTCCTTTTCGCGCGCGTGCCGACGCCGTGCTACAATACCGCAACTCGTTAGGGCGGCTCGTCCGCGCTTCCAGGGGGGTTCCATGCGACTCCGAACCGTGCTCTTCCTCGCGCTGGCCGGGGTGGGGGCCCTGTTGGGGCTCATCTACAGCGGCTACTCGACCGCCGACTTCGTGGCGCACCTCGACCGGCAGCTGCATCCGGTCAACTGCTCGTTCCTGCCGGGCCTCGAAGAGGCCACGCAGCTCGACGCCGACGCCTCGGGCTGCAAGGTGGCCATGTTCTCGCCCTACTCGTCGTTCTGGCGCGATCGCTACTGGGGCGGCATCCCCTGGTCGCTGTTCGCGGTCGGGCTCTATGGCTTCGCGCTGGCGCTGGTCGTGTGGGCCCTGGCTTCGCGCAAGGGGCACCGCCTGGTGCCCTCTGCCTGGCTCATGCTCACGGCGCTGCTGGCCGTGGGCGGGTCCGTGGTCTTCTTCTCGATCTCGGTGTCCAAGCTCGACGCCTTCTGCACGCTCTGCGTGGGCACGTACGTCAGCTCGGCCATCCTGTTGCTCGGGGCCGCGCTCACGGCGCTGTCGGCCTGGTCCGACCGCAAGGCCGAGCGCGAGGCCGACCCCGCCAGCGATCCGTCGGTGTGGGCCATGCTGATCGCGGTGGCGGTGCTGGGGCTCGAGCTCCTGGCCGCTACGTTGATCCCGCCCTACGTCTACGCCACGTCGTTGCCCGACTACGCGCCCTACGTCACGTCGTGCGGCAAGCTGACGGTCAAGGACGAAGGCGGCTTCCTGCTGCCGTCGGGGCCGCAGGGGCAGGGAGCGCCGGCCGTGCTCGTGCTCGACCCGCTCTGCGCTGCGTGCAAGGCGTTCCACGAGCGGCTGGTCGACTCGGGCTACGCCGCGCGCCTCTCGATGAGCGTGCAGATGCTCCCCCTCGACGCCGAGTGCAACTGGATGATCAAGGACTCGATGCACCCCGGTGCCTGCCTGCTGACCCGGGCCCTGCTTTGCTCGAACGACCGGTTCGACGACGTGCTCGCCTGGGTCTACGAGAAGCAGGAGACCTTCCGGCTGGCCGGCCTCGGCAAGCAGGTCGACCAGATCGAGAAGGCGCTCTACGAGAAGTACCCCGACCTGCAGCGCTGCGTGAAGGCCCCCGAGACCAGCATCCGCCTGAACAAGCTGCTGCGGCACGCGGTCGCCAACAGCCTGCCGCTGCTCACGCCCCAACTCTACATCAACGAGCGGCGGTTGTGCGACGAGGACACCGACCTGGGCCTCGACTTCGCCATGAAGCTGCTGCTGAACGGTGGCACGCCGGCGCCGGCGGCCGCCCCAGCGGCGGGAGGTGCCCGATGAAGCTCGCCTGGATCCTGAACGTCCTTGTCATGGGGGCCCTGCTCTTCGGGCTGGGGTTCACGACGAAGAGCGCCGTGCAGGGCGCCGCCAAGCGGCTCGAGACCGGCCTCGACGAGGCGCAGCAGGCCACGGCCAAGGCTCCGGTGGCGTCGCTCAGCGAGGTGGGCTACTGCTCCGAGCAGCTGAAGGGCGTGCTGCGGCGCGTGCTCACCGAGTGCGGCCTCATCGGCGGCGGGCGGCGCGGCTGCCAGCCGGGCGAGGTGCGCAACGTGGCCCAGATCAACGACGAAGACTTCAACACGCTGTTCAAGCCCCTCGACAAGCGGGCCGGCGTCGTGCTCTTCGACAAGTCGAAGGAAGACCTCGACGACGGGGGCAAGGCCCTCATCGACAAGCTGTGGGCCGATCGCCGCGGCGCCTCGTACTTCTTCATCGTGGCGCGCGCCTCCACCGACGGCTCCACCGAGCTGAACCGCGCCCTGTCGCACAAGCGCGCCAACTCGGTCTTCTTCCAGATCGCCGACCGCTTCAAGGACCCCGACCTCGAGAAGACCGTGGGCCTCATGTGGCTCGGCGAGGAGTACGCCCAACTCGGCACCGAGTTCTGCACCTGGGCCAGCTCGCGGCCCGACCAGGAGTGCACCGAAGAGGCGCTGAACCGCAGCACCATCATCTCGTGGATTGACTGTCGCCTATGAGAGTGTTCGGAGTCCTATTGCTGCTCGTCGCGCTGGGCGTGCTCGGCCTGTTCCTGTGGCCCGTCGTGAAGCCCGACACGCTCCCGAAGCCGGCTGCGTCGGAGGCGGCCAAGGCCTATCGCCGCGCCGCGCCCGTGATGGCCGAGGCGGCGTCGACCAACAGCCAGGCCCCGGGCAAGCTCGAGGCCGCGGCGGCGGCGCCTCACCCCGGCGAGGCCTCCGCGGGCGCCACGGGCCCGCTCTGCGACAAGCTGTACCCTGCTGATCGGGCGCCCATGGTGCGCCTGCCCCAGGGCCTGCACCCGCGCGGCGGCGACCCGCGCGCGCGCCCGGGCCAGTGGCAGTGGCTGAACCTGTGGGCGGCGTGGTGCAAGCCGTGCAAGGAGGAGATGCCCATCCTCTCCGACTGGGCGCGCACCCGCGACGGCAAGCGCCCGCACCCCATCTACCTGAGCCTCGACGACGACGAGCGCCAGCTGCGCCGCTACCTCGACGAGCAGGGAGGGGCGCTCGCCGGCGAGTTCCTGTGGCTCGACGACGACGACGTGCGCGCGGCCTTCTTCGGGGCCGTCGACCTGCCGAACCCGCCGACCCTCCCCGTGCAGCTCGTGCTCGATCCCCAGGGCCGCCTCCGCTGCGTGCGCGTGGGCAGCATCTCGCGCGCCGAGCTCGACGAGGCCACGCGCGTGTTCGGGTGGTGATCGCGTGAACGCGCCCTTCCCCTACGCCGGCGAGATGCTGTCGGCCGGCTGTGCCCTCTTCTGGGCCATCGCCGTGCTGCTGTTCAAGAAGAGCGGCGAGCTCATCGGGCCCGTCACGCTGAACCTGTGGAAGAACACGGTCGGGGTCGTGCTGCTCGGCCTCACGCTGCTGCTCCTGCCGCGCGGGTTGGCCACGCCCCCGGGCATGACGGGCGCCGACGTGCTCACGCTGCTGGCCTCGGGCATGATCGGCATCGCCGTCGCCGACTCCATCTTCCTGGCCAGCCTCAACCGGCTGGGCGCGGGGCGCTCGGCCATCGTCGATTGCCTGTACAGCCCCTTCGTGGTGTCGTGCGCCTGGCTCTACCTGGGCGATCCCGTGGGTCCGGCGCTCTTCGTGGCCATGGCGCTCATGGCCGGGGCCATCCTGCTGGGCGCGTGGCAACCGGGGCCCTCGACGGGGCCGGGGGCCAACGGCCAGCCCCCTATGCCGGCGCGCGAGCTGCACGTGGGCGTGGGCCTGGGCGTGCTCTCCATGGCGCTCATGGCCGTGGGCATCGTGCTCGCGAAGCCCGTGCTCGACCGCAGCGAGCCGCTCTGGGCCACCGAGGTGCGCCTGCTGGGCGGCCTCTCGTTCCTGGCCGTGCAAACGCTCGCGTCGCGCACGCTCCGCGCCGACGCCGTTCGCGCCTTCACGCCCGGGCCCGCCTGGCGCGTGCTCGTGCCCGCGGCCGTGGTCGGCACCTACATCGCCATCGTGCTCTGGACCATGGGCATGACCTGGACGCGCACGGGCACCGCCAGCGTCTTGAACCAGCTCTCGAACGTGTTCGTGCTCTTCCTGGCCTGGCCCTTCCTGGGCGAGCCCCTCACCTGGCGCAAGGCCGGCGCCATCGCGCTCGGCGTCACGGGCGGCCTCGTGGTGGTCACGTAGCGTGATCCGGCGTCGACCCCGTCTCCTCACGGACCGAGGCAGAGCGCCTGGTACAGGACCTTGATCGTATCGCCCGGTGCGGGCGTGCAGGCCGTCCCGTCGTCGAAGACGATCGAGTTGCCGGGTGCGTCGTAGGCCCACGCGAGGGGTGAGCACTCGACGTCGTCGACCCACACCGAGAGGGTCGCGGGGTCGGCGGGGCCGCTGAGGACAACCTGTCTCTTCGGAGCGTGGATCGCGTTGCCGATGCTCGCGAGGGCTCCGGCGTAGTCGATGCCGCAGATGCTCGCGAAGACGCCGCCCGTGGCCTGCTGCGCGGCGACGTAGCGGTCGCCGGCCTCGGCCTGGTCGGCGCCGTTCGGCGCCTCGCAGCCCGTCACGGGGTCGCCCACCAGCGCGTTCAGGTGCACGAGGCCGACGTTGGCGGCGCCCTTCAGGCTCTTCAGCCACAGGACGTAGAAGCCCACGGGGGCGGGGCTCTGGTCCTCCTCGTCGGCCACGACGATCACCTCGAGGGCGGCGTCGTCGCGCAAGAAGCCCGCGTTGGGCGCCACCTCGACGCGCGGCCACGTGAGGGCCAGGCGCATCGCCTCGAGCCCGCCCTCGGCGGCGTCGGGAGCGCAGCCGCCCGCGTCGAGGGCCAGGATCGTCGCGGCGAGCCCGGTCGTCTGGTTGTGCAGGACGCCGGGGCCCTGGAAAACGCCGGTGTTCGTGCACTCCGGGTCCGGGTCGAGGCTGAGGCCCATCAACGCCACCTGGTAATCGCCGGCCCCCAGGGCGGTGCCCTCGACCAGGGCGTGCAGCCCGTTGGCCAGCCGGTCGCGCTCCTCGGCCATGGAGCCCGAGCTGTCGACCACGATCAGCACGTCGACCGCCTGGCCCGACGGCTGCACGAACACGTCGGTCTGCTCGGTGGCGAAGGTTCCCTCGCCACGCAGGAGAACCGTCTTCGCGGGCGCTGCGGGATCCTGGGTCGTGACGAGCAGGGCGCACTCATCGGTGCCGGAGTTCTCGGGGCCGTAGCTGACCTCGACCGCGAGCGATCCCTCCGGGGAGACCAGGGTGGGCAGCGCGGGTAGCTCTTGCAGCACGAACTCCGACGCCGACGGGCAGGCCGGATCGATCGCGACAGCGTCGACGGTGAGCGGGGCGCTGCCCTGGTTCGTGAGCGCGACCTTGCGGGCCGGGCTCGCGCAGCCCACGGTGATCGCGCCGAAGTCGGTCACGTCGGGGGCGACGGCCACGTGGGGCGTGCCCGAGCCCCCCAGCACGTTGGGAGGGCACTCTCCGTCGGCCGCGCAGGCCTCGGGCAGCTCGTGGGAGAGCCAGCTGCCGGGATTCGAGCTCTTCTCCTTGTACGTCACCCTGAAGAGGGCAGGGTGGTCCTCGACGTCGAACGCGCTGCCCTGCGGCGGCGGGGTGAACCTCACGGTGAACGAGAGTTCTCCGCCAGGCGGAAGGCCGTCCGGAACGTTCGACGGCATCTGCGTGATCTTGTACGTCGAGCTCGAGAACACCACGCTGGAGGAGCAAACGGGAGGCTCCGCCGCGAAGCTGGAGCAGTCCGTGAGCTTCGCCGACACGAACGTGCAGGGCCCGGAGCCCACGTTCTTCAGCACGAGCTCGAGCTCCTCGTTCTCTCCGTGCGCGACCACGCCGAAGTCGAGCACGGGCGGCACCAGCTCGACCACGCACGCTGGCGGGGCCACGACGTCTTCGGCGTCGGGGGGTGGCGCCGCGTCGCCGGCGATCTCGAGCGCGTCGACCTCGAGCGGCTCGACCTCGTCGGCCTCCGCGTCGACGAAGAGGTCCGGAGCGGCCTCGGGTGCGTCCTCTTGCG
>CAZBRS010000024.1:77285-80333 GCA_964494475.1 uncultured Myxococcales bacterium
ACCGAGCGCGAGGCGGCTCATGGGAAGCCTACGGCACCGTGATGGCCGCGAAGCCCGGGTCGGAGAAGACGGCGGTGGTCGAGTAGACGTTGAACACCTGGCACGCCAAGGTGTAGTTGCCCGCGAGGTCGGGGGTGAACGAGACCGTGGGTCCGTTCGAGATCTCGTTCAGGCGGGCCTTGGACGCGGCGGGCTTCTCGACCAGGTACCAGATGTACTGCCCGATGGAGGCGCCGGGGGTGGGCGTGCTGTTGGCGGCCGACAGGGTGAGCGGCGCGCCGGCGGTCGGCGTGCCCTGGGCCTCGGGCAGCGCCACGGGGTACGCGATGCCCAGGTCGACGTTGCCGTTCAGCTCGACGATCATGCTGACCTCGCCGACCTGCGCGTCGACGTAATAGATGTTCAAGCGGCCCGAGGGCTTGTCGTCGCCGCTCTTGTACTGGAAGGTGATGGGGATCTCGAGCACGCCGAAGGGCGCGAGCTCGGCGCCGGCGGCCTGGGTGGGGTTGTCGAGCGCGAAGTCCTCGGACTCGCCCGTCCACTTGCCCGTGACCTCGAGCTTGCTGATGGTCAGCGGGCCGTTGCCCGTGTTGTACACGTAGGCCGACAGGCTCTTGGCCTCGGCGGCCGTCACGTTGTAGTGAAGCTGGGTGTTCGCGGGCGCCAGGTCGAACTCGCCCTTGGGCGTGCCCCCGAAGAGCTCGAGGCTGGCGGTCTCGGCGAGGGGCGTCGACAGGTCGAACCGGAGCGTGGCGTTCAGGCCCGACAGGAAGGCGTCGGCGTTGTACGTCACGCTGAGCTGCACGGCCTTGCCGGCCTGCACGGCGTACAGGAACTTCTGGTTGAGGATGAGGTCGTCCTTGGTCTCGCTCGAGGTGATGTCTTCGTACTGGCCCTCGGCGATGACCTTGCGCAGCACCCAGCTGTAGGCCTGGGGGGCCTCGGTGGGCGTGAGCGCGAGGTCGACGATCTTCACGGGGCCGCCGCACGAGGTGCCCTTGGCGGCGCACTCGGCCTTGGTGAACGTGTAGAACGAGATGTCCTTGGTGAGCGTGCCGTGCTCCTGGCCCGTGAAGTCGACGTAGCCGAGCCCCATGTCGGCGTGCGTGATCTCGTAGGCGCCCCCCTGGGGCGAGTTCGAGATCGAGACCTTGGCCTGGCCGTTCAGGGGGTCGTTGGTGGCGATCCACACCGAGTTGGCCTCGAGCGTGGCGCCCTGGGGCGTGTAGCACACCTTGAAGCTGAGGGGGTCGCCGTTCGGGGGCACGACCTCGCCCTCGTTGGGCCAGTCCTTCAACTGGTAGAGGTTCGAGCTGTTCTCGAGCGTGACGCCCTCGTAGACGAGATCGGCGTTGCCGGTGTTCGACAGGGTGAACTCCTGGCACTCGTAGGCCGGGTTCAGGAAGACCTTCGAGGGCGGGTAGACGACCAGGCGCGGGGCCGGAGCGCTGACGCGGAAGGTGAGCAGCACCTCGGGGTTCTGGTCGTCGTTCGAGCGCACGGCCACGGCGAAGTCGCCGCCCTCGGGGGTGTCGCCGGGCTGGTAGACGACCTCGAAGTCGAAGGTCTTGAAGGGGTTCACCTCCTTCGACTCGATGACGAAGGGGGCCTCGTCGGTGGGCGCGGCCTTGCCGAGCAGGTCGAGCTTCACGTAGGGGTTCTGCACGGCCAGGTACTCGACGGCGAGCGGCGTGCCCTCGGGCGGCCAGCAGTCGCCGGCCTCCTCGAAGCGCACGGCGCGCAGGCCCGCGTCGTAGCTCCAGTTGCCGTCGGCGGCGCACTTGCTGTCGTCGACGTACACCACGATCGAGGCCTCGTCGGCCACCTCGTTCTTGAGGCGGAAGAGCGTGCCCGTCGAGTCACCGGCGTCGGTCTTGGTGAAGGCGTCGGTGGCCAACCCGCGGATCTCGAGGTCGGCCTTGCCCAGGTTCGAGAGGCTCACCGCGGCCGTGGCCTTGGAGCCGGGCGTCTGGGCCGAGAAGCTGAAGATCGTCTGCCCCGGCTCGCCGGCCAGGGCCACGCTGAGCTCGGGCAGGTCCTCCTCGACGAACGGGCTGCTGCATCCGACCAGAATCAGGGCCGCCAGGGCGGCCGTCGTCACGAGAACGCGCATCGTCTTTTCCCCTTACGAGTTGTAGCAGACGGTCTTGTACCAGACCTTGACCTTGTCGCCCGCGGCGGGCATGCACGAGCCGAACTCGTCGAAGATGATCGAGTTCGACGGCTGGTCGTAGACCCAGGCCGGCGCCAGGCATTCGGTGCCGTTGACCCACAGCTTGACCGTGGTGGGGTCGGCCGAGCGCGTCAGGAAGAACTGCTTCTTCAGGCCGAAGGCCACGTTGCCGATGTCCTTGATGGCGCTCGTGAAGTCGTCGTCGCAGATGCTGTGGAAGACGCCCTCGGTGGCCTCCTGCACCTCGATGTAGCGCTCGCCGCCGTCGGCGCCGCTCTCGCCCGAGCCGCCGCCGCAGCCGCCCTCGTCGCCCACGATGGTGTGCACGTGCATGAGGTTGGGGTTCGCGAAGCCCTTGATGCTGCGGAACCAGTCGATGTAGAAGGCCGGCGTGGCCGGGCTCTGGTCCTGCTCGTCGGAGACGATGATGACCTCGAGGGCCGCGTCGTCGCGCAGGAAGCCCGCGTTGGTGCCGCCGCACTGCTTGGCGCCGGTGTCGACCATGGTGATGCACTTGTCGGGCGCCGTGCACTGGCTGTCGCTGGTGCAGGCCACGCCGGTCTCGTTGGTGCGCGGCAGCGTGAGGGCCAGGTGCGCGGCCTCGAGGCCGGCCTCCTGGTTGTCGGGGGCGCAGCCGTCGCTGTCGATGTTCTTGACCGCCTCGGCGAAGCCCGCGGTGTTGTTGTGCAGCACGCCCGGGCCCTGGAAGGTGCCGGTGTTCCAGCAGTCGGCGCTGGTGTCGATGCACATGCCCATGACGGCCAGGTGGTAGTCGTTCTGCCACTGCGCGGCCTCGGCCACGAAGGTGTTGGCGTTCTCGGCCACCATGTCGCGCTCGTCGCTCATGGAGCCCGAAGCGTCGATGATGAAGAGCA
>CAZBRS010000025.1:0-1925 GCA_964494475.1 uncultured Myxococcales bacterium
GGCTCATAACCCGAAGGTCACAGGTTCAAATCCTGTCCCCGCGACCCGAGAAGCCCGAGGCCCTCGCCTCGGGCTTCGTCGTATTTGCTCCCCGCTTTTCGACCGCGTTCCCCATTGACCCTGCCGCGCCGCGTCGTCTATAGTGGCGCCGACGTGCATCCGCCCCAAAGAGGACAGCTCATGAAGCTCTTCGCGAATCGCCCGTTGGCCGTCGCGCTCCTCGTCGCCCTCGCCCTCGCCGCCTGCGTTCGTGGCGAGCGCAGCCCGTGCCCCAAGTTCGTGAAGGACCTGGCCAGCCCGGTCAAGGCCAAGGACGCCCTTCGCGAGATCGGCGACCAGAAGTGCAAGATGGCCATTCCGAAGCTCGAAGAGATGTTCGACCAGGACAAGTACCGTGACGAGGTCATCCGCACGGTGCAGAAGATCGGCTGGCACCCCGGCGTCATCAAGGGCGAGGTCAACGAGCACGAGAAGGCGTGGGCCATCCAGTCGCTCACCGTCCTTCGCAAGGGCCTGACCGACCGCAACACGGCGGGCCTGGCCTCGGCCATCATCCAGGACTGGCACGTGACCGACGCCAAGGACGACCTCATCAAGGTGCTCGAGAACCCCGAGTTCGTGAAGGCCCGCAACCAGGCGCTGCAGGCGCTGGTGTCGGTGGTGGGCCCCAAGGAGAAGGGCCGCACCGAAGACGTCGAGAGCCTGAAGAGCCTCGAGGACATCTTCCTCAAGCTGCTCGACGGCGACGCCAACAGCCAGGAGCTGGTGGTCAACGTGACCGCCGCCCAGAAGCTCGGCGTCATCCGCTCGAACCGTGCCATCGACTCGCTCATCAACACCATGTTCCTGCGCACCCTCAAGGAAGAGCGCATGTACCAGGTGGCGCGCCGCTCGCTGTTGCAGATCGGCACGCCGGCGCTCGACCGCCTGCTCGAGACCCTCGACGGCAAGAACGCCACCCTGACCGCCTACACCCAAGCCAACAACATCCTCGACTGGGAGTGGGCCGACAGCCCCATGCTCGTCCAGACCATCGGCGACTTCCTCGACCCCAAGAGCGCCGTGCCCCTCATCACCAAGCAGGCCATGCCCCTGAACGTCCCGGCCGGCCTCAGCGACAAGCAGATCGAGATGTGGAAGATGAACCAGATCAACCGCATCAAGGTCACGATGCTCGGCCTGGCCGCCATCGGCTCCGACGAGATCCTGCCCAAGGCCAAGGAGGTCATCGCCACGACCGACGCCGACATCCAGCAGCGCCTCGACACGGCCACGGCCGTCGCGCTGGTCGGCAGCCCCGCCGCCATCGACACGCTGCTCGAGCTCTTCAAGGCCGAGAAGGACGACAACTTCCGCGCGCCCCTGCAGGTGCCCATCGCCCTGGCCCTCGACGCCGCGCACCTCGAGGCCTGGACCAAGCTGAAGGCCGCCGACAAGGCCGAGGTCACCAAGACCTTCCTCGACCAGAACCCCGACGTCATCACCCACTTCGGCCTCGTCGAGAAGTGCAAGGACGACCTGGCGTGCTGGAAAGAGCAGCTCGAGAGCGTCGACCCCGTCGTGGCCTCGAAGGCGGCCCTGGCCATTCGCCAACTGGGCGACAAGTCGAAGGACACCATCGACCGCCTGTTCAAGCGCTTCAAGAAGGCCAAGGGCGCCGAGACCGACCTGCGCCGCTTCATCGTGCTCGCCATGCTGCGCCTCAGCGCCGGCGAGGAGTACACCTTCGCGAAGCTGGTCGACCTGTGGCGCAACGAGGCCGACCTCGGCACGGCGGCCAGCAAGTTCTGGGCCGGCGAGCTCGAGATGTCCGTGTGGGCGTGGCGCGCGCGCTACGGCTTCGACCCCGACACCATCGGCGCCTCGGCCCCCGTCAAGGGACCCGAGGGCGAGCCCAAGGCCGAAGAGGCCAAGCCCGCCGACGC
>CAZBRS010000025.1:2025-41551 GCA_964494475.1 uncultured Myxococcales bacterium
CCGTCAAGGGACCCGAGGGCGAGCCCAAGGCCGAAGAGGCCAAGCCCGCCGACGCTCCCGCCCCTGCTCCCGCCGCCGCCCCGGCCCCCGAAGCGAAGCCCGCCCAGTAGTCCCTACGCCTTCTTGAATAGCCCGCCCTCCCGGGCGTCGAACCTCCCCGAGACCGTTGACCACGGGAGGCGACGATGAAGACCTCGAAGCTGGTGGCGCTGCTGATCCTGTCCTCACTGCTGCTCGCGAGCCCCCTCGACGCCCGGCCCCGGAAGCAGAGCGCCAAGGTCGTGCACCGGAGCAAGGCCGCGCCGGTGGTCTCGTACCGCCCGGCCGTGGCCTACCGCCCCTCGAGCTCGTACCGCCCCGTCGTCACGCACGTGAGCGCCGCGCCCGTGCACGTGGTGCGTCACCACACGGTCTACTCGCCCGCCCCCGTGGTGCACTCGAGCGTGGTCGTGGCCGAGTCCTCGCCGCAGCGCGGCTACGACACGGGCTGGCGGCCCGGGCTGGCCGTGGGCATCCGCCCCAGCGCCATCCTGCTCGAGGGCGAGAAGCTGGCGCTGTCGCGCTTCGAGAACCCCACCCTCGGGGGCCTCGGCGTGGTGCTTCGGGGCGACGTGTCGCCGTCGTTCTCGCTCGAGCTCGGCTTCGACTACCTGGTGGGCGCCAACGGCGACTTCCGGCAGCGCACCATGCCGCTCATGCTCTCGGGGATCTTCCACTTCTTTCCCGAGGCCCGCCTGAACCCCTACGTGTTGGCCGGCGCGGGCGTGCACATCACCGAGCTCAGCTACGCCAACGGCGCCGCCATCCACGAGCTCTGGGAGGTGGCGGGCCAGGCGGGCGCGGGCGTGCGCGTCAAGCTGACCGACGCCCTCGAGCTCTTCGGCGACGTGCGCGCCCTCGGCGTGTACAAGAACCTGTCGGACGTGCGCTACGGCGATTGCAGCTACGGCACCTGCGGGGCCGATCCGAACGATCGCTGGAACCTGGGCGCGCAGTTCTCGGCGGGCCTGGCCTACCGCTTCTGATCGCTCGGGACCAGACTGACCTTCCCCTCCAACCCCTTCGAGATCCACACCCGCCCGTCGTGGTGCACGAGCAAGGCCTCGAGCTCGGGGTGCGCCTCGATGGCGTCCTGCGCCCCCTGCCATCCGAGCGCGAAGAGCGCCGTGTCCCAGGCGTCGGCGGTGAGCGCGTCGGGCGCCAGCACCGTGACCGACGACAGCTCGGGGTCGAGGGGGCGAGCGGTGCGGGGATCGACGATGTGGCCGTAGCGCCGCCCGCGGATGGTATGGAAGCGCTGGTAGTCGCCCGCCGTGTCGATGGCGCCCGCGTGGACCTCGAGCCGGGCGAGCAGCCGGGAGGGGTCGCCGGGATCGTCGACGCCGATGCGGAAGGGAGGCTGGCCCGGCGCGCGGTGGAGCGCGACGTCGCCCCCGAGCTCGACGATGGCCCGAACGCAGCCCGCCTCGCGGAGCAGCGCGAGCGCGGCGTCGGCCATGGCGCCCTCGGCCACCGCGTTGAGATCGAAGCGCACGCCCGGCTCGCGCGTCACGGTCGTACCCGCCAGGCTCCAGCGCGCCGGGCCTACGTGCGCCAGCACCCCGGCCACCTCGCCGTCGGAGGGCAGCTGATCGTGCTCCGCGGCCTCCTTCCAGAGCTCGACGATGGGCAGCACCGTCACGTCGAGCACGCCCCCCGACGCCTCGCCGTAGCGGCGCGCCGCGGCCAGCAGCGCTGCGGTCTCGGCGTCGACCACGAACGAGGGCTCGACGGACGCGTTCAATCGGGACACCATCGAGTCGGGGCGGTACCGCGACCAGAGCGCCTCGAGCCCCGCCACGCGCGCGTCGACGCGCTCCATGACCGCGTCGAAGGCCTGTTGCGTGAGCCCCGTGCACGACAGGTGCGCCGGGATGGCGCCCATGTACGCGCGGGTCGCCTTGCGCACGGGTGGTTTGTACTCCGCGATCCTACGGCCTGGCTCCAGGTGCCGACCGACCCCCAGGGTATCGAAGTGCGCCGGCAAGCGTTGAGGCGTGATCAGATAGAGGACGACGAGGCCGACCACCAGCACGAGGGCGAGGATCAGCAGGGCTGCCAGACCTCGGAGGAGCCAGCGCACGCTACTTGCTCGGGGCCTTGGGGGGCGGCGTGCCCTTCAGGAAGTCTTCGCCGGCCTTCGAGTCGTCGACCGGCGGCGGGGGCGGAGGCAGCGGCGCGAGCTCGGGGGCGGTCTCTTTCGGGGGCTCGTCGAGCTTGGCCTTGTCGAACTTGACCGTCTTCTTGAGTTGCCACTCCTTCACGTTCTTGCCGACGGTCTCGAGCTTCCAGTCGGTGGGCTTCACGTCGAACTCGACCGGCGCCAGGTCGGGGTACATGGGCACGAGCTTCACCGTGAAGGTGGCGTCGCGGCGCTGCCCCACGATGAGCAGCGTCTTGCCGTCGTCCTCGAACTCGTAGCCCTCGAACTCGTCGCCGTTGATGTACGGCTTGGCGTAGTCGGAGCTCATCTTGACCACGATCTTGCCCGTCATGACCTCGCCACCCTCGGGGGGCTCGTCGGCCAGGGCAACGTTCGAGAACGCGACGATTAGGGCAAGGACGACGAAGCGACTCATGGCACCCTCCCCACGCGGCGGGCCGAAGCGGCCACGGCTCGGAGTATAGGCAGGCTTCCGATGCCGGTCAACGCGAGTTGCGCCTTTCGTCGGCCCTCGCCCGTTGACACCCGGCTCGGGGGCACTACCCTCCCATTCGTGAGTGAACGCTCATGAAAGGTCATGCCCCATGCCCATCTACGAATACCGCTGCGACGCCTGCGACGTCACCTTCGAGCGCATCCGGCGCGCCAGCGACGATACGCCGGTCGAGTGCCCGGAGTGCCACGACGAGGCCCGCAAGCTCATGTCGACCTTCGCGTCGCGCGCCGACGGCGCCGGCTCGTTCCCGAGCTTCGGCGGTGGGTCGTCGGGGGCCTCGGGGTGCTCCTCGGGGGGTGGCTGAGGCGTCGGCTGAGCCGTCAGGCTGACGGCAGAACCCCCCATGAACGACACGCTGACCTTCTTCCTGGTGCTGATCGGCTGGTTCGCGCTGCAACGCTGGATCCTGCCGCGGCTCGGAGTCTCCACCTGAATGGCCGACTCCTGCCGCGTGCCGGCAGCCAGGCCCGAGACTCCGCCCGCCCCGTCGACGCCGCCCGTCGAGGCTGTCGTTGAATCCGACCCCCCCAAGGGGTGAACCCCCGGTTTGGGGCTTTTCTGTCAGTCGCTGCCAGTTTATGCTGTCGGCGATCGATTGGGGGGCTCCATGCGTACATTTCTGACGGTGCTGGTGACGTTGTTCGTGGCGTGCTCGGGCAACAACGTCGAAGGCGACTCTTCTACCACTCCCGACCAGCCCGCTGCCGATCTCGAGACCGTCGACGCGGCGACCGACACCACCCCGGCCGACGCGGCGCCCGACGTGCCGTTGGTCGCGCCAGTGCCCGCCGACTGCCAGCCCAACCCGGCGCCCTTCCCCGTGCGACCCGCGGTCGCCGAGCCGGCCACCCTGCCCCGCCTGCACGTGCAGGGCACCGACATCGTCGACCCCGATGGCGAGCGGGTGGCCCTCCGGGGCGTGAACCTCGGCGGCTGGCTGATGATCGAGTCGTGGATGGCGGGCCTCGGCACGCTGTCGCAAGTGGAGCTGTTCGCCGCCATGGAGGCCGAGGCCGACGCGCTCGGGTTGGGCGAACTGTACCGCGACGCCCGGCAGACCAACTACATCGGGTGCCAGCTCCTGCTGAAGCCGCAGTGGGTGTGCGTGACCGAGTGGCGCGCGGCCATGGAGGCCGCCGCCGGCGAACGGGCCGACGACGTGGCGGAGTTCTGGGCCTGGTTCGACGGCCAGCCGTGGGTGTACGAGGAGCGAACCTTCTGGCGCTGGCTGGAGAAGCGCTTCGGCTACGCCGGCATGCTGGAGCTGCGGTCGGCCTGGCGCGACAACTTCGTCACCGAGCTCGACTTCGAACGACTCGAGGCGCTGGGGTTGAACCTGGTGCGCGTGCCCGTGTGGTACCAGGCCCTGGAGACCGACCAGGAGGGCGAGAACGGCTTCGTCCCCGAGGGCTGGCAGCGCCTGGACCAGCTGATGACCTGGGCGCGGCGGCATCACATCTACGTGATGCTCGACATGCACGGCGCGCCGGGCGGCCAGAGCACGTGGTGGCACACCGGCCTGGAGAACGCCGGCGCCTTCTTCACGACGCCGGCCTGCCAGGACAAGGCGGCCCGGCTGTGGGGCGCCCTCGCGCGCTACTTCAAGGACGAACCGCACCTGGCCGCCTTCGATCTGCTGAACGAGCCGAACGGCAGCCCCAACAAGAAGACCTTCTGCGACGTGCACCAGAAGCTGTACGACGCCGTGCGCGCCGAGGACCCCGACCACATCGTGGTGCTGGAGGACGGCTTCGTCCCGATCTCCAAGATCTGCGGCCCGGCCGAGCTCGGCTGGACCAACGGCGTCATGCAGTTCCACGACTACCCGGGCGGCGCGTCGGCCGCCGAGTTGGTGGCCAACGTGGAGGGGAAGGAGCTGGAGCAGATCCGCGAGATGGGCGAGCGGTTGGGCGCGCCCGTCTTCTACGGCGAGTTCAACGTGTACCCGCCCACGGACTTCGAGCAGCTGGACGACCCCACCGACCGCTGGCAGCTCGACGCCATGGACCAACTGCTGGCGCTGTTCAACGCGCGCGGCATCCACTGGGCGCCCTGGAGCTGGAAGCACTTCGCCGCGCCCAGCCTGTGGGGCGTGTACCACCCCGCGACGCCCAACCAGCGGGTCGACCTGAAGGACGCGAGCCTCGAAGAGCTGAAGGCTGCCTTCGAGGGCATGAACTCGGCGACCTGGGTGCTGGACGAGGCCTACGGCGCGGTGCTGAGCGCGCGCGCCAAGGACCCGGTCAGTCCCCTGGACCTGGCGCCGCCCACCCGCTGACCCCGCGCCGGAAGAGCGCCCCGGATCAGAACCGCACGGAGATGCCCGCGTAGGGGAAGCCGAGGGGCCAGTCGTCGTCCCAGCCGCCCTCGAGGGGCCGCACCAGCGCCAGGTCGAGCGCCACCGTCGGGTTGTGGAAGCGCATGCCGTAGGTGATCAGCAACGGACCCTGCGCGATGGGCGTGCTCGAGCGCATTTCCCCCAGGCTGAACGCGCCCTCGACCTCGACCATCAGCGCCACGTGCTTACTGGCCCGCAGCGTGGGCCCGGCCGACACCAGCAGGTAGGGGCTGTCCTCATCCTCGTTCCACCCATCGCCACAACAGTCGTCGAACGAGCCGAGCACGCCCGCCGCCAGGCTGAACGACAGCAGTCCGTCGGCCCGGTGCACGTCGACCAGCGCGAACCCGGCCACCGCCACCTCGTCGACCGCGAACGCCCCCGCGACCTGCACCGCCACGGTCACGTAGTCGGTCGCCACCGGCCGCCCCTTCACGCTGACCACGCCGCCGGCCACGCCGAGCAACGGGCCCGCGCTCAGCGACGCCTCGAGCCAGTCCGTGATCCCGACCGATACGCCCAGACCCACGATGAGCTCGTACGAGTTCAGCGCGACGTCGCCCGCCCGCAGCGTCTGCGCGCTCGGCACCGTGAAGCGGTGATCGACGGCCGCGTCGTCGCCGCGCCAGTCGCTCGGGGCGCCGTGGAGCGGCGCGGTGGAGCCGTCATCGGGGGGCTCGTCGGCCAGCGCCGGAAGTGCCATGATGGGTAGGAGGAGAAGCGAGAGGAGAGGGAGGAGCGGGAGGGTTGGTGGGACGCATCGCATGAAGAGAAGATAGAAAAAAAGCAGGACAAGTCAAATCGTCGCGGGCGATCCGCTCCTCGAGCTCCAGGCCCACGTCCTCCCGCCTAGAGCAGGACGCCCGGGGCTCGCCTACGACGACCGCAGGCGCGCCTGCTTCTCCTCGATCAATCTCTCGACCTCGGCCCTGGCGCCCAACTGCGCCGGGTTTCCGTTCAGCGCGCCGCGCACGTGCTCCAGCGCCGCCAGTTCGTTGCGCTCGCGCTCGGTCAGGGCGTCGTACACCAGATCAAGGCTCTCGTGCAGGAAGGCGAACTCGTCGCCCTTTCGGAACGGGCGCATCCGGCGCCACTCGCCGGCGGCCACCTGGTGCAGGTAGAGGTACACGGCGTGGATGGGGCCGGCGATGCGGTGGGTCATGTAGATGCTGCCAAGGAAGAGCACCGAGACCAGCCCGAAGAGCGCCACCCACAGCACTTCGGCCACCCCGCCCTGCTCGGCCCCCAGGAACTCCATCTGCGCCTTGAGGAGCGCGACCTCTTCGGGGTCGGCGTTCGAGGCCTTCAGGGCCGCCTCGGCGCCCTGCAGGTTCAGCAGCATGGCGTCCTGCGTGCGGATCTCGCGGTAGAAGAGCACGCCGAGGATGGCGTACAGGGCCACCGCAACGGTCAGAAAGAGCAGCGTGTAGCGCACCTGGAGGTGGCGATTGATCAGGTAGTTTCGCAGCTTGCGCTTGTAGGGCTTCGTGTCGGCCATGCGTTCCTCCCGGGATCACTTCACCGCGGATCCCATCTGCGTGTACAGCTTGTCGACCAGCGCCTCGATGGCCGGGATGATCAGGTCGGCGTCCTCGGCGTCGGGGTCCTCGATGGGCCCGCTGGCGCTGGCCGTGCCCGACACCTTGGGGCTCGTCACGGTCTTCTGGGGCAGCACCACCACGCGCAGGTGGCCGCTGACCGTGGCCTCGAAGCGGTCGTCACTGCGCTTGTAGCTGACCCGCGTGATGGCCCCCTCGGCCAGCAACGGCACGCGCAGATCGAGCGGTACGTCGACGACCCGCGCGTCGCCCCCCGAGCCAGCGTCGTCGCTCGCCACGTCGGCCTCCTCGAACTCGATCTCGACACCGAACTCCATCCCGGGCACCCGCAGGAGGCGCTCCACGAACGCGTCGCGGTACCGATTGGCCAACTCGAGATCGAGGTCGGTGCCCGTCACGGAGTCCATGCCCGAGATGTCGACCCAGCGTCGCAGGTCGGCGGGGTGGTGCTTCTGGCGCGCGAACGCCTCGCAGAGCTTGCGAACCCAGAGGCGGGCGGCCTGGGCCACCACCGGGCGCTCGTCGTGCAGCCGCGAGGCCAGCAGCCGGATGTAGCGACCGTCCCCGGTCTTGCCCAGCACCTGCGCCGCCGACGTGGCCACCAGGGGGTACGGGTCGGCCCGGAAGGCCTCGGCCACCGCCAGCAGCGCCTCGGGCCCCCCCAGCTTGCCGAGCAGCAGCACGGCCTCGACGCGCAGCTTGTCGTCGTGCTCCGGCGCCAACTGCCCGACCAGGCGCTGGACGGTGGCTTCGCGCTGCGGGTCGGCGCCGGCGCGCGACGCCAAGGACAGCACCACGAGGAGGACGGAGAGGACTCGCACGGGCTTCTCGCGCTCGGATTCTCGGCTATACTACGCTCGCGCCCGACACGCGCAAGGTGGAGGAGACATGCCCCTCGCGACCGTCCTGCTCTCGCTGGCCCTGTTGACGCCTCCGAGCGCCCCCACCGCGACGCCGGCCAAGCCGGATCATCGCAATCTCGAACTGCGCTTCATCGGCTGGTCCGAAGACGCGAGCGAGTACTCGTTCCAGATCACCGACGATCGCTACCTGAAGGGCGAGCACCTCGACACCGCCGACACGCTCTACGTGAAGAAGCTCGTGGCCAAGGCCAAGAGCGAGAACGTGGTCCTGAACGAGCCCGTCAAGCAGTACCTGGTGCGCCGCGGCTTCGCCCGCCACGAGCTCGAGGCCGAGAAGCTCGACCAGATGACCACCCGCTTCAAGCTCGGCGAACGGCGCCACCTCGACTTCACGCTGCTCCTGAAGGAAGAGCTCGGTTGGCGCCTGTCGATGTTCGACGGCGACGGGTCGGTGGTGATCCTCGAAGACAAGCTCGAGGAGCCCTTCACGTCGGTCGAGCCGAAGATCTACCCCGCCCCCGACAACCGCAAGCTCATCCTGCTCATCAAGGCGTCGACCACGTACCGCATCCGGGACCACCTGAAGCTGATCCGGCTCGACCTGTGACCGAACCGTGACACGCGGTCCGTACCCTGTCGCCAGGCAGAGGAGGACCGCATGGCCACGACGACCCCGAAGAGCAAGTCGAAGATCCTGTTGGCGGGCGTGTTCGGGCCCTATGGCGTCGACGACGCCTTCGGCCGCAAAGAGAACATCATGGAGCTCTTCCACAACCAGGTCACGCGCGAGCAAGGCCTGGCCTCGTTCCGCTTCCAGCACCGTTCGTTCGGCCTGTACTTCCTGGCCGAGAATGTCGACGCCGACGTGACCGTGCTCGACTTCCCGAGCCGCCGCCGCTTCGAGGCCGAGGTGCGCAAGGGCTACGACCTCGTCGGCATCTCGTTCATCGCCCCCAACTTCGTGAAGGCCCGCGAGATGGCCCGCGCGGTGCGGCGCCTCTCGCCCGGCGCGACCATCGTGCTCGGCGGCCACGGCGCGGCCATCGACGACGTCGAGACGCTCATCCCCTGCGATCACGTGGTGAAGGGCGAGGGAATCCGCTGGCTGCGCACCTTCCTCGGCCAGGACCCGGATGCGCCCATCGTGCACCCTGCCCTGTCGAGCAGCGAGCGCACCATGATCTTCGGCGTGCCGGTCCCTGGCACCGCCGCCAACGTGCTGGTGCCCGGGGTCGGGTGCGTGAACGGGTGCAAGTTCTGCTGCACGACGCACTTCTTCGGCAAGACCTACACGCCGTTCGTCTCGACCGGTCGCGAGTTGTTCGAGACGGTCTGCCGCATCGCCGACGCGCGCGGATGCGACGAGTTCTTCGTGCTGGACGAGAACTTCCTGAAGGACAAGCGCCGCGCCCTCGATCTGCTGGACGAGATGGAGCGCCACCAGCGCTTCTTCGAGTTCGAGATCTTCTCGTCGGCCGAGGCCATCGTGGACTTCGGCCTCGACAACCTGGAGCGGCTGGGGGTCACCTACGTGTGGATCGGCGTCGAGTCGGCGTCGGAGCTCGGAAACTTCGCCAAGAACAAGGGCATCGACGCGAAGGCCCTGGTCCGCGACCTGCGCGGTCGGGGCATCATCGTGCTGGCCTCGGGCATCCTGTGCCAGGAGCACCACACGCCCGAGAACATCGACGTGGACATCGACTTCATGGTGGGGCTCGAGGCCGACTTCGTGCAGTTCATGCTGCTGACGCCGCTGCCCACCACCGCGCTGTACCGGGACCACGAGGCGCGCGGCCTCCTGCGCAGCGACCTGCCGCTCGAGGAGTGGCACGGACAGAAGCTCCTCACCTACCGCCACCCGGCCTTCCCCGGAGACCTTCCCGACACGTGGCTGCGAGCCGCGTTCCGGCGCGATTACGAGGTGAACGCCAGCTCGATGCTGCGCGTGATCGAGACCCAGTGGCGCGGCTACCGGCGCCTCGCCGCCTTCGGTTCCCTCGACGCCTGCCTCGCGACCCGGCGCGCCAGGCTGGAGTCGCGACTCCGCAAGTGGGGGTCGATCCTGCCCACCATCTCGGCCCACGCGGTGAACGCCCGCGAGGACATCCGCGCGCGCACGCTCCGCCAGGACATCGTGGCGAGGTTCCCGTCGCGGGGGCTCGAGCGCGTTCACGTGGCGGCGGTGCGAATGTTCAGCACGGCCTGGCGGCTGAGGCTGTTGCTGGTCGGCGACCGTCTCCAGCCGCGAACCCTCGTTACGCGGTACGCGGCCGGACGCCCCGCGGCATTGCCGGTCGCGCTTCCGGTCCGTGCCGTCGACGCCGTTGGACCGAGCTCCCGAAGTCAGGTAGGCTAGACGCCGACGACACCGAGGAACATCGTGGCGGCCGGCGGAACCAACCCCACCCGCATGCGGCGCCTCCGGCACGACCTGGGGCTCGCGCGACCCATCGTCGTGCTGGCCGTGGGCGTGCTCGTGCCCGTGCTGCTGTCGTCGTCCGTGGGCATCGTCGCGCTCGCGCTGTGGGAGAACCCCAAGGATCTCGTACTCGGCGTGCTGGCGGTGTCGTTCGCCGCGGCCGCCATCGGGGGTGGCGTCATCGTGGTGGTGCTGCTCGGGCGGCGGGCCCGCCTCGCGCGAATGCAGTCCGATCTGATCGGCAACGTGAGCCACGAGCTGAAGACGCCGCTCGCGGCCATCCGCATGTACGCCCAGACGCTGCAGTCCGGCGTGGTCGACGACGATCCACGCGCGGCGCGAACGTGCGCCGACGCCATCGCCCGCGAGACCGAGTGGCTGGGCGCGATGATCGAGCGACTGCTCACCTGGCGCGCGGCGAACCGCGATCGCGACAACCTCGACTTCGTCACGGCCCCCCTGACCAGCGTCGCGACCGACGCCGCGGCGCGCTTCGAGCGCATGCTGGCCCCGGGCGAGGCGCAGTTCTCGGCCCGCGTGACGACCCTGCTGCCCGTGCGCCACGACCCCGGCGCCATCATGTCGGTGCTCATGAACCTTCTGACCAACGCCTACAAGTACACGCCCGCGCCCCGCCGCATCGCGCTCGACGTCGAGGACCTGGAGAACCGAGTCGTCGTGCGCGTGACCGACAACGGCCTCGGGATCGCGCCGAGCGACCAGAAGCGCATCTTCGAGCCCTTCTTCCGCGTCGACTCGAGCGCGGGCGGACGCGCGGGCGGCGCGGGCCTCGGCCTGGCCATCGCCGACGTGCTGGCGCGAGACCACGGCGGCACGCTCACGGTGCAGTCGGCCGAGGGCCAGGGGAGCACCTTCACCGTCACGCTGCCCGGCGCGGCCGGAGCGTCATGACCAAGGCCCCCGAGCGCCCCGAGCGCCTGCTGATCGTCGAGGACGACACGTCGCTGCGCGAGGGCCTGGCCCTGAACTTCCGCCTGCGCGGCTTCCCCGTGGTCACGGCCGCCGACGGCGACGAGGGCCTGCTGAAAGCCTTCGACGCGCGTCCGGATCTCATCGTGCTCGATCTCATGCTGCCCGGATGCTCCGGCCTCGAGATCCTCGACGAGCTGCGCTCGCGCGGCGAGCGCGTGCCGGTGCTCGTGCTCTCGGCCCGCGGCAGCACGGCCGAGAAGGTCCAGGGCCTGCAGGGGGGCGCCGACGACTACCTGGCCAAACCGTTCGAGCTGCCCGAGCTGCTGGCGCGCGTCGAGGCGCTGCTGCGCCGCGAGCGCCGCGAGCGCGAGGCCGAGCCCGACCTCGTCTGGGGCGACGTGGTGGTCCACGTGGGCGCGCGCCTGGTGCAGCGCGGAGGCCGGGCCGTGGCCCTGTCGGCGCGCGAGTTCGACCTGCTGTGCCTGCTCGCCCGCTCTCCGGGCACGACGTTCTCGCGCGAGACCATCCTCGATCGCGTGTGGGGCTGGGGCTTCGAGGGTACGCCGCGCACGGTCGACAACTTCGTGCTGACGCTGCGGCGCAAGCTCGAGGCCGACCCCGCCAGCCCGCGGCACCTGGTCACGGTGCGCCAGGTGGGGTACCGGCTCGATCCGTGATCGACGCCGCTGCGTCCGTGGAGTACCCTCGCGCCATGGTGGGTACCCTGTTCATCGTGGCCGTGCGCTCCCTCGAGGGCGACGCCGAAGATCGCGCCAGGGCTCTGGCCCGAGTGCTGGGGCTCACCCTCTTCGAGACGCGGGCGCGGGTTCAACCGCCGGCCCCGCGGGTGATCGCGTCGTTTGCCGAGCGCGCGGCCGCCGATCGCCTCGCGACGGCCCTGGCGGCCGAGCGCTTCGACCCGCTCGTGCTGGCGGGCGCCGACTGCGACGACGCCGCCGCCCCCGTGACCATTCGCGGCTTCCTGCGACAAGCCGACGCGTGGCACTTCGAGGCCCGCGACGGCTGGACGCGCCTGGTGCGCGACGACGAGCTCCGCCTGCTCCTGAAGGTAGGAACGACCACCACCGCCAACCGCACCGACAAGGCCACCCTGCGCCGCTTCAGCCTGGGCAAGGCGGTGCTCACGGGCGGCCTGGCGTTCACGAAGAAGGAGACGGTCGAGACGACGACCACGACCGCGAGCTCCGAGGCCTCGGTGTACCTCTACGCCGAGGGGCACCCCCCGCTCGTCTTCCACGAGTCCGACCTGCAGTTCCAGGGCCTGGGGCCCGCGCTGCAGCCCACGCGCCAGGCCAACTGGCTGCGCTTCGTCCAGGAGCTGCGGGGCCGCACGCCGGCCTTCGACGATCGCCTGGCCAATCGGGCGGGGCAGAACCACGTGCTCGGGGGCGTGCTCTCCCCGGAGCGCTACCTCGACGTGGCGTTGGCGCTGCTCGCGCGCTCGCGAAGTCCAGGAGGGTCCGTGCCATGAAGCCATGCTGGACGATTCCGCTGCTGGTGTGCGGGGTGATCCTCGGCGGCGGCGCGTGCTCGACCGGCGCGTCCGACGCGCTCGTCGACATCGGCGACACGCGAGCCGACGACGCCGAGGCCGCTGCGCCCGACGCGACCGCCGGGCCCGTCGACGTACCCCCCTCCGACGACGACGCGCCACGGCCCGATGACGCGGTCGAGACGGTCGACGGGGAGCCCGACTCCCCGGACGCTGCCCACGACGTGGCCCCGGACGCCACTCCCGACTCCGCCCCGGACACCACTCCCGACTCCGCCCCGGACACCCCTCCGGACCTCGCCGCGGACAGCGGCCCCGAGCCGGTCGAGACCGTCGACGCCGAACCCGACGCCGTGAGCGCCTGCTCGCCCTCCCCTCGCCCGGTCGTCCTCGTGCACGGCGTGAACGGCAGCAGCGCCGACTACGCGACCCTGATCGCCCGCCTGGTGGCCGACGGCTGGCCGGCCGACCACCTCTTCGCCTTCGACGCCGCCGACCCGAAGTGGGGCTGCAACGTCGACAACGCCGCCGCCATCCAGCAACTGGTCGAGCACGCTATGGCCGTCACGGGCCAGGGCCGCGTCGACCTGGTGGCGCACAGCATGGGCACGCTCAGCTCGCGCTACTACGTCAAGAACCTGGGCGGAAAGGATGTCGTCAACACCTACGTGACCCTCGGCGGCATGCACCACGGGTTGTCGTCGCCCTGCTGGAACCCTCTGCCCGTCTGCGTCTGGAACGAGCTGTGCCAGACGGGCGAGTTCGTCACCCAGCTGAACGCCGACCCTGCGACGCCGGGCAACCTCAACTGGGTGTCGATCTACGGTACGGCCGACGAGACGGTGCCGAACGAGAGCTCGTACCTGGAGGGCGCCGAGAACATCGCCCTCGAGGGCGTCGAGCACGACGGCCCGAACGGCCTGCAGGAGCGGCTGGAGGCGTACGAGGAGGTCAAGCGGGTGCTGCAGTATCCTTGCTGGTGAGCCCGCGACCTCGCGGCTCGCAGCCCGTGTTTCCGCTGGCCTTCGTTCCGGTTCCGCGACATCATCCGCGAGAAACACGAGAGGGCGAAGCCGTGGCCGAAACAGGCACCTGGATACAGGAAGGTCGGAAGCGCTTGGGGCTGAGCCAAGCGGCTCTCGCGGCGCGTGTGAACAGCAACCAGGCCTACGTTTCCCAGTGGGAGACCGGCAAGCGCATGCCGTCACCGTCCGAGATGGCAGCGCTGAAGGCCCTGCTTGGAGAAGCTGAAAACGCGCAGAGTTCGCTGCCGATCGTGACGCCCATCTCGACCGAGGAGTGGGAGGCCGCTGCCCCCAAGCGGGGACGGCCGAGAGCCGCCAAGGCGCCCGGTGATGCCACCCCCAAGGCGCCCGACGCCAAGGCCGCCGCCAACGCCCACCTGGGCTTCGAAGAGAAGCTGTGGCAGGCCGCCGACCTGCTCCGCAACAACATGGACCCGGCCGAGTACAAGCACGTGGTCCTGGGACTATTGTTCCTCAAGTACATCGACGACGCCTTCGAGGAGCGCCGGGCCGCGTTGACGGCCGCCGTGGCCGACCCGGCCTCCGACTACTACGTGCCCGACTCCGACGAGCGGCAGGCCGAGCTGGCCGACCTGCTCGAAGACCGCGACGAGTACACCTCGAAGAACGTGTTCTGGGTGCCCCTGGTGGCGCGCTGGGCCACCATCCAGGCGTCGGCCAAGCGCACCGAGATCGAGATCGACGACCACGGCACCAAGCGCCGGGTGAACATCGGCGGGCTGCTCGACCACGCGATGGAGTCCATCGAGAAGGACAACCTCCCCCTGAAGGGCGTGCTGCCCAAGGGGTACGCGGCGCCCAACCTCGACAAGCACAACCTCGGCAAGCTCATCGACCTCGTGTCGGGCATTGGCCTCGGCACGGCCGAGCACCGGGCCAGGGACACGCTGGGCCGGGTGTACGAGTACTTCCTGTCGAAGTTCGCCTCGGCCGAGGGCAAGGGCGGCGGCGAGTTCTTCACCCCCACCAGCGTAGTGCGCCTGCTGGTGCAGATGCTGGAACCCTACCGGGGCCGCGTGTTCGACCCCTGCTGCGGCTCGGGGGGCATGTTCGTGCAGTCGTTGAAGTTCATCGACGCCCACAACGGCCGCCGCGACGCCGTGACCATCTACGGGCAGGAGTCCAACTACACCACGTGGCGCATGGCCCGCATGAACCTGGCCATCCGGGGCATCGAGACAAGCTTAGGCAGCAAGGCCGCCGACTCGTTCCACGACGACCAGCACCCCGACCTGCGGGCCGACTTCATTTTGGCGAACCCGCCCTTCAACGTGTCCGACTGGGGCGGCGAGAGGCTGGAGAAGGACGTGCGCTGGGCCTTCGGCCGCCCGCCCGTGGGCAACGCGAACTTCGGCTGGGTGCAGCACTTCGTGTACCACCTGAACCCCACAGGCACCGCCGGGTTCGTCCTGGCCAACGGGTCCATGTCCTCCCAGCAATCGGGCGAGGGCGAGATCCGCCGCAAGCTGGTCGAGGCCGACCTCGTGGACTGCATGGTGGCGCTGCCGGGGCAGTTGTTCTACAGCACGCAGATCCCGGTGTGCCTGTGGTTCCTGACGCGCAGCAAGGCCGCCAATGGGCACCGCGACAGGCGGGGACACACGCTGTTCATCGACGCCCGCAAGCTGGGCCGCATGGAGACCCGCGTCCACAAGGTGTTCGACCCCGAGGACATCGAGAAGGTGGCCGGGACGTACCACGCCTGGAGGAGCAAGGACGGGCAGTACCAGGACGTGGCAGGGTTCTGCATGTCGGCCTCGACGGAGGTGATCGCGGGCCACGACTTCGTGCTGACGCCCGGCAGGTACGTGGGCGCCGAGGACGTGGAGGATGATGGGGAAGCGTTCGCGGACAAGATGGCCGGGCTCGTCTTGGCCTTGGAAGAACAGATGGGGGCATCTACCCGTCTCGACGATCAGATTCGTAAGGCATTGAAGGGCCTTGGCTATGGCCAATAGCGCCCCGTGCGACTGGCTCGAAACGACGCTCGGAGAGTTCACCACCCTCCAGAGAGGTATCGACCTGCCCGAGCAGGATCGTCGTCCTGGTCGTGTGCCAATCATCGGCTCCTTCGGCCTTACCGGCTGGCACGATGAATCTCGTGTCGCAGGCCCAGGAGTTGTCGTCGGGAGAAGTGGTGCGTCATTCGGGGTCGTGTCTTACGTGGACGAAGACTACTGGCCGTTGAACACCTCCTTGTACGTGAAGGACTTCCACGGGAACGACCCGAGGTTCGCGTACTACTTCCTGCGGATGTTCCCGTTCAAGCAGTTCAACTCAGGGAGTGCCCAGCCATCGCTCAATCGGAACTTCGTCCACCCGGTGGGCGTAGTGGCGCCGCCTCTCCCCGAGCAACACCGCATCGCCGCGATCCTCGGTGCCCTCGACGACAAGATCGACCTGAACCGCCGCATGAACCGGACGCTGGAGGAGATGGCCCAGGCCATCTTCAAGTCGTGGTTCATCGACTTCGACGGGTACACCGACCTCGTGGACAGCGAGTTGGGGCCGATCCCGAGGGGGTGGAGGGTCGGCTCGCTGGACGACGTAGCCAGGAATGTCCGCGACGGTGCGGCGCCGTCAGAGCTTCCACCCGAGACTCCCTACGTGGGGCTGGAGCACATCCCGCGCAAGTGCGCGGCGCTGGAGTCATGGGGGGCGTCGGCTGAGGTCGAGTCGGGCAAGTCAAGGTTCGCTCGCGGGGACGTGCTGTTCGGGAAGCTCCGCCCGTACTTCCACAAGGTCGTGATCGCCCCGCTCGACGGCGTCTGCTCCACCGATATTCTCGTGGTGCGCCCGAAGCAGCCCTCATGGCTGGGCTTCGCCTTCGGCCACCTGTTCAGCACCGCGCTCGTAGACCACGCCTCCGCGATGGCGGATGGCACCAAGATGCCCCGCACCCGCTGGGCCGACCTGAACAGATACCAGATCGCGGTTTCCCCAGAGCCAGTAGCGAGGGCTTTCGACACGGTCGTCAGGCCGATGTACGACCGGATCGGAGCCAACGTCTTCGAGTCCAAGACGCTGGCCGCCTTGCGCGACACCCTGCTCCCCAAGTTGATCTCCGGCGAGGTCCGCGTCCCCGAGGCCGAAAGAATCGCGGAGGAGGCATTGTGATCCCGATGCGCGCGCGCGATATCTACGTCTGGTCGACCGCAAGATCGGACGCTTGGAAGTCAAGAAAGATCGACTTGCCGCTTGACTTCGGCTCTCGGGGCGGCCATTCTTCACTCAACACACCCGCCACGCTCGAGGTTGCTTCGGCGACCGAGGCGCATCTGGCGGGTTTTTTTTGCCCATGACACGAACCTACGCTAAGCCGGCCCTCACGTTCGACCAGCAGATCGATCGCCTGATTGAGCGCGGACTCCTGGTCGAGGATCGAGACCGAGCGCGCGAGGCGCTGCGCCGCATCAACTACTACCGTTTGTCGGCGTACTGGCGCGTGTTCAAGCTGGCCGACGACTCCTTTCACCACGATGGCTCTTTCGACCGCGCCCTCGCTCTGTACGAGTTCGACAGGAAGCTGCGGCTGTTGACCCTCGACATGGTCGAACGCGTAGAGATCGCGTTGCGGTGCGAGATCGCCTACTACCTGGGGCACGAGTTCGGGCCGTACTCGCACGAAGATCCGGCCACCTTCGTGCCGGGATTCAGACACGCCGAGTGGGTCGAAGAACTGCACCGTGACACGACCCGCAGCCGCGAGGTGTTCGTACGGCATTTCGAAAAGACCTATGACGGGTTCCCAAGCCTACCCGTCTGGGTGGCCGCCGAGGTGATGTCATTCCGCCAGCTGTCGCGAACGTTCAAGGGGCTGAAGACCTTGGAACGAACGGCGTTAGCCAGCCCCCGGGGCGTCTCGCACCAGGTGCTGGAGACGTGGCTTCACTCCGTCGCCTTCGTGCGGAACGTGTGCGCCCACCATGCAAGATTGTGGAACAAGGATCTGGCGATCAACCCCCTTCGCCCCAGGGGACGTCCTGATTGGGACGAAGCAAGCCTTCCGAACATGAAGCGCGTCTACTCAGTGCTCTGCGTCCTGCGCCATCTCTCCCGCAACGATCCATGCGGCGACACCTGGGCCGCTCGCGTCGCCGAACTTCTCGGAATCATGGATGGGAACGCCCGTTTCCAGCGGATGATGGGGCTTCCAGAAACTTGGAGGTCATCGCCGTTCTGGAGCGGCCTGTAGCGGAGGGGACATGTCGTCGTTCGAGTCCGTGGTAGAGCAGGCCGTGCCGGGTTCTCGCCATTTATCTCGCCATCATGGCGAGATCGGACGCCGAATCTTCCAGACGACGGCCTATCTCGCAATGAATCTCGCAACCGTTGCGAGATGGCTCCCAGGATCGGACCGCTACAGGTCGATCTCGCAATCAGCGCGGCTCGTCTTCCGCTCCAGCGAGTTCCACGTCAGTGCATTTCTATTTAAGGGAGAACCTCCATTCAGAGTCTCCGAGAACGTGACCGCCGAGATTGACAGCGGATTCCTATTTAAGCCCTTGCCGTCCGCGACCTCAACGAGGCCCGCATGAGCACCTTCGAGTCCGTGGTCGAGCAGGCCGCCATCGAGTGGCTCGTGGATCTCGGCTACACCTACGTCAACGGCAACGACCTCGCCCCCGACGGCCCCGCGCCCGAGCGCAAGACCTGGGGCGACACCATCCTGGTCGACCGCCTGCGGGCCATGCTGGGCCGCAACAACCCCACGCTGCCCGAGGACACGCTCGACGAGGTGATCCGCAAGGTCACGCGGCCCGAGACCCTGTCGGTCGAGGAGAACAACCTCGCCTTCCAGCGGATTCTCACTCGTGGCGTGCCTGTGCAGGTTCGGCGCGGTGGCGTAATGCGGCACGAGCAGGCATGGCTCGTTGACCTGAACGACCCTGACAAGAACGACTGGCTGGTGGTGAACCAACTGACGGTCGTGGACGGCAAGTACAACCGGCGCCCCGACGTGGTGGTGTACCTGAACGGCCTACCCATCGCCGTGATCGAGTTGAAAAACCCCGAGCACAAGGCCGCCACCTTGAAGGGCGCCTGGAACCAGTTGCAGACCTACAAGGCGCAGATCCCCGCTCTGTTCACCACGAACGAGTTGCTGGTGGTGTCCGACGGCATCGAGGCCAAGGTGGGCAGCCTGACCGCAGGGTACGAGCGGTTCGCCCCCTGGCGCACCGTCGACGGCCGTGAGGTGGCGCCCTCCAGCCAGCCCAAGCTGAAGGTGCTGCTGCAGGGCCTGTTCCGGCCCGGCGTGTTGCTCGACTACCTGGTGCACTTCGTGCTGTGGGAGACCGACGACGGGTACAAGAAAAAGCTGGCGGGCTACCACCAGTACTGGGCCGTGAAGAAGGCCGTGTGCGAGACGGTGCGGGCGTCGAACCCTCACGGCGACAAGCGTATCGGCGTGGTGTGGCACACCCAGGGCTCGGGCAAGTCCATCTCGATGGTCTACTACGCGGCCGAGATCATCGCCGAGCCCGAGATGGCCAACCCTACGCTGCTGGTGCTGACCGACCGCAACGACCTGGACGGGCAGTTGTTCGGGCAGTTCTGCCGGGCCAAGGACCTGCTGCCTGCCCCCGCGCAGGCCGAAAGCCGCGAGCACCTGAAGCAGCTTGTGCAGGTCGCCAGCGGCGGCATCGTGTTCACGACCATTCAGAAGTTCGGCACGGCCACCGGGGAGCGGTATCCGCTGCTGTCCGACAGGCGGAACATCGTGGTCGTCGCAGACGAGGCCCACCGCAGCCAATACGAGTTCGTCGAGGGCTTCGCCCGGAACCTGCGTGACGCCCTTCCCAACGCCAGCTTCATCGGGTTCACGGGCACGCCCATCGAGTTCAGCGACCACTCCACGCCCGCCGTGTTCGGCGACTACATCGATACCTACACCGTCAGCCAGAGCATCGAGGACCACGCCACGGTGCCCATCTTCTACGAGGCGCGGCTGGCCCGGATCGCCCTGCCCGAGGACAAGAAGCCCAAGCTGGATAACGACTTCGAGGAAGTGACCGAGGGCGAAGAGGAGCGCGTCAAGGGCAAGCTCAAGTCCAGGTGGGCCAAGCTGGAAGCGATGGTAGGCACCGACGAACGCCTTGGGTTGGTCGCCAGGGACATCGTGGAGCACTGGGAGCGCCGGCAGGAGGCGAACGGCGGCCAGGGCAAGGCCATGATCGTGGTGATGTCGCGGCGTATCTGCGTCGACCTGTACCGCGCGATCGTGGCGCTGCGACCGGCGTGGGACTCGCAGGGCAAGGACGACGACCAGGGCGTTCTGAAGGTCGTGATGACCGGCGACGCCACCGACCCGCAGCCGTTTCAGAAGCACCTGCGCAGCAAGCTGCGGCAAAAGACCATCGAGGCCCGCTTCAAGGACGCCGACGACCCGCTGCGCCTGGTCATCGTGCGCGACATGTGGCTGACGGGCTTCGACGCGCCCTGCGCCAACACCATGTACCTCGACAAGCCCATGAAGGGCCACGGCATGATGCAGGCCATCGCCCGCGTCAACCGCGTGTTCAAGGACAAGGAAGCCGGGCTGGTGGTCGACTACCTGGGGCTGGCCGAGCAGTTGCGCCAGGCCGTGGAGGTCTACGGGGGCGAGAACGGCCCGAAGCCCGGTATTCCCATCGACGTGGCCCTGGCGGTGCTGCAGGAAAAGCACGACGTGGTGAAGGCCATGTTCCACGGCTTCGACTACGCGGGGTACTTCTCGACCCACGCCCCGACCCGCTTGCACGCCCTGGCCGGGGGTGGCGACCACATCTGCAAGACCCCCGACGGCCGCAAGCGCTTCCTCGACGCCATGGCCGCGCTGAACAAGGCCGTGGGCATCGCCATCCACCTGGAGGGCGCCCGCGATCTGCGCGATGACGTGGCCTACTTCCAGGCCGTGAACGCCCAGCTTCGAAAGCACACGGGTGGCGACGACGACGAGCGGAACGGCGACGAACTGAACGCCGCCGTGCAGCAGATCGTGTCGGGCGCGGTGTCGTCCGAGGGCGTCATCGACATCTTCGGCGCCGCCGGGTTGCGAAAGCCCGACATCTCGATCCTGTCCGACGAGTTCCTCGACAGCGTGAAGACCAGCCCCTACAGGAACCTCCAGTTGGAGGTGCTGCGGCGCCTGCTGAACAACGAGGTGAAGGCCCTGTCGCGACAGAACCGCATCCAGGCCAAGAAGTTCAGCGAGATGCTGGAGCGCACCATCCTGGCCTACCAGAACCGCACCCTGGAGGCCGCCGAGGTCATCCTGGAACTCATCGAGATGGCCAAGCAGATGCGCGAGGCCCCCAGGCGCGGCGAGGCCCTGGGGCTGACCGACGACGAGATGGCCTTCTACGACGCCCTGGTGGCCCACGGGGGCGTCAAGGAGCTGATGGCCGACAAGGTGCTGGCCGACATCGCCCACGACCTCGTGAAAGCCATCCGCGAGTCCGTGACCATCGACTGGACCCAGAAGGAGAGCGTGCGGGCGGCCATGCGGTCGAAGGTGAAGCGCCTGCTACGGAAACACGGCTACCCGCCCGACAAGCGGGAAGAGGCTGCTTTGACTGTCATCGAGCAGGCCGAGGTGCTTTGCAGAGAGTGGGGAGAGGCGGCGTGACCGTTGGACCGTCAGGTAGACGCCTCGTTGTCGCCGGAAAGCTCTGATTCCTCGGCCGCCAACCGATCTCGGAGCGCCCTTAGCTCACCGCCAGAGAGCAACACGGCGACCGCGTCACGCGCGGCCGTCAGCCAGCGACCATACCGGTCTTCGGCAGTTGCGGCTCCCGCGAGAACGGTCGCGAGCGGCCTACGTAGGTGAAGCGGATGCCACCTGTTCGGCCTCGGCACCTCGGCGACGTGGTCATGGAACGACCAGCCGCCAGCGTCGCGGTGCAGCCGCTCGACGAGGCGTCGGAACTCGGGCTGCCGCATGAATTCGTCACCTGTTGCGAGCGTCAGCGTCGGGTTTCGCCGATTCACCGCTACGATCGCCACGAAATCAGCGCCAAGAGCCGGGTTCGAGTGCGCCACTTTATGGTCCTTCGGATCGACGAGGACACCGACGAAGATACCGGGTCTCCAAGGGCCCATGTCGACGCCTACCCGACCGTCCACGTACCTCCCCGATCTCTTCTGACGACGCAGGTAAGGATACTGGTAGTCGTCCTTCCAGGCGATCGCCTCGATCGCCGTTGACCAGTCCTCTCCGAGCGCCCGTTCCGAGAACTCCATCAACTCCGCCTCAAGTGTGCAGAGCGGGATACCCAGCCGTTGCTCGACCAGGGCAAGGGAACCCGGGTACGCCGCGCCGGCCGCCGGTTCGGTGTGCTCGCTGACCGACTCCGCGATGTCATCGCCCGATTCCACTCGAACATCGACGACCACCCGATCCGAACCGACCTCGTTGCGGACGACGACCGCGGTGCGCGAGATGATCTCGGTCCTGGCGCGCGTCGTCGGCACAAAGATCACGTCCCCGCGTCCGTTCTCCGCCACGAACGGCTGCAACTCCAACACGGACAGTTCGAACGCCAGGCTCGACTGGTTGGCAACGCCACGCAGCCAACTCTCGACGCCCGGAGGGAAATTGTCGCAGGCCACTATCAGGCGAAGGCTGCTTCGGAACGCCTCGGCGAGATCGCGCGCGAGCACGTCGGGCTTGCGCGCCTTCGGGAAGCGCGTTCGTACGAAGTCGAGCAACGACGAGAAGCCGCCCAGGGCCTCCGCCAACTGTCGATCGGAGAGAACAGACAGTCCCGACGCGTAGTCGATGACCTGCGTGAGGGCGCGCCGGTCAGCCAACTCCTCATTGCCGGCTCGCTTGACCTCGACGACGATGACGTGCCCCGCGTCGGTCAGGACCACGAGATCGGGGCGAAGCGTTCCTCCTCGTGGACCCCGGAACGACATCTGGCGAACGATCACATGGGCGCCGAAGCGAACGCCCGCTTCGTCCAGGTCAAGCAAGTCGAGGTTGGATTCGATCGCGCGCTCCAGCGCTTCCTCGCCCAGGCCCTGATCGTTCAAGGTCGTAGGAACGTACGTGACGAAGTCGCCGTCCGGAGTGCGAAGGGTCAGCGTTGATGCCATAGGTTGCTTCGAATCGATCGACGCTTGCGACGATAGCGGGTGTGGACGCGCGTGTCGATGATCGTGTAGGGGCCTACCTCAGGAACGCGGCGACCGCCCCCAGCAACGGCACGTCGGCCGGCGCCCAGTCCAAATCGTCCAACTCGCCCTGCCCCACCCATCGCACCTCGGCGTGCTCGTGGGGGTGCGGTGTTCCCGAGAGCAGCGTCGCGCGGTAGGCCACCAGGCAGATGGTCACGTCGGGGTAGGCGTGCACGCTCTCGGCCAGGCGCTCGTGCACCGCGATGGGCACGCCCAACTCCTCACGGATCTCGCGGGCCAGGGCGGCCTCGTCGGACTCGCCGGGCTCGACCTTGCCGCCGGGTAGTTCCCACAGGTCGCCACGCTTGTCGCTGGGGGCGCGGAGGGCGGCCAGGACACGATTGTCGTGGAAGATGGCAGCGGCGACGACGCGGATCATGGGGACTTGAGACGGAGTGATCAGAAGGCCATCCTCGCTACGAGGGCAAAGCCCAAAATATCGGGCTTGTCGAACGACCGGATGGCGTGCCCGTGCTCGTCCTGGAAGACCTGGGCCAGGTTGTTGTCGCGCTGGTAGAAGACCTCGCCGAGGACCGAGAAGGTCTCGTAGCTCCACTTGAGCGCGAAGCGGCCGAGGAGGACGGGCATGGCGTCTTCGCCCGAGGGCAGGATGGACCAGTTGGCGGCGTTGGTGTCCATGACCACCATGGTGCGCAGGCCGGTCGAGACGCTGTCGGCGGCCTGGCCCTCGGGCACGTTGCCCTTGTAGGTGGCCGGAATGATGACGCCGGCCGTCAGCGACGGCGTGAGGCCGAGGGTCGGGAAGTGGTAGTCGGCCGACAGCGCGCCGAAGATCTCGGGCGTGACCGTCACGTTCTCGGGCAGCGCCTGGTACGGCACCAGCCCGGGCACGTTGAACAGGATGAACGTGAGGTCGCGCATCGAGCCCAGCAGGTGCAGGCGCAGCATCTTGTACTTGGCGCGCAGGGTGACGCCGAAGCCCTTCGAGAGCTCGTTCTTGGTCGAGTGGATGTGGTCGGGGTCCTCGAGGGTCTGCACCAGCAGCGAGCCCTCGGCCGCTGCGTAGAAGCTGAAGCCCTTGTTGTAGTCTTCTTCGGTGAACACGGTCGAGCGCAGGGGGTCGGCGAAGTAGCTGCGCACGCCGATCTCGTCGCCGATGGGCAGGCCCTTCAGCCAGCCCAGGCGCGCCGAGCCGCCGCCGGCCCAGATGGGCTTGCCGAGCACGTTGGCGCGCGTGTTGTTGCCCTTCTGGAACACGCCGCCCGAGGCCTCGACCCACAGCTGGTCGAACAGCTCGACGCCCGCGCCGGCCAACGCGCCGTAGGCGGTCTGCTCGACGTACTTGTTGGTGTTGCCGCCGGGGTTGTAGAGGATGTCCTCGGCCGGGCTGCGGACCAGCGCCGTCTTCAGGCCGACGAACCCGTACAGGGTCTTCGACGCGTAGCCGAGCTTGAGTCCCGGCACGGGACCCTTGCGGAAGTTCTTGGGGAAGACGTCGGCCACGCCCCAGGCCAGGTCGGGCGCGTAGCCCAGGCGCAGGGCGTTCGACTCGTTGGGGTACAGCTCGAGGTAGAGCTTGCGGTCGGCCAACGCGCGGTCGAAGAGCCAGTTCAGGCGCAGGTGCGAGCCGTAGTCCTTGAGCGTGCCCTGGGCCAGGTTCAGCCGCATGAGCAGCGCGCCCTCGGGCACGAAGTGCTCGCCGCTGGTGATGGCGCCCTTCAGGTTCATGAGCATGAGGCTCTCGGAGATCTCGGTCGGGAAGGCCCGGTCGAGCGCCGTGCCCGACATGTTGCCGAAGAACGCCGAGGGGCTGTTCTTGCGCGTCTCGCCGGGCCCGCGCAGCACGTTGTCGTCGCCCACGGTGAACGTCAGGTCGGCCTTCAGATCGGCGGCCCGCGCCGAGGGAGCCGTGAGCAGCAGGACGCCCGACAGGAGGGCCAGCAGGGTCTTCATGGAGTCTCTCCCTTCTCTTCCACCATGTCTTCGTCGAAGCGCGGCACGATGGTGTGGAACTGCAGCTCGCAGCGGGACTCTTCCCAGGTCTTGGGGCAGAGGAAGAGGTGCCGGAGGTTGCCGGTGGCCGACACCAGCCGGCGCTCGGGGCAACGGTACTCGAGGAAGCGCGTGTCGCCGAGCCAGACCGCCCCGAGGGTGCAGCGTTCGTTGCGGTCGGGCTGGCCCAGGTACTCGATGCGCAGGGGCGCGAACTCCTGCAGCATCTCGCCCGAGACCGCCAGCTTCTTCTTGCCCGCCACGAAGGCGGCGTACTGTTTGTACTCGAAGAAGCCCTCGAGCTGCGTGCACGTCGGGTCTTCCTGGCACACGGTGCGGCAGGTGTCTTCGTCGCCGTCGTAGTCGATGTCGCCGTTGGCGTTGGCGTCGCAGGCCAGGAAGCGCGTCGAGAGGATGACGTCGTCGACCTTGATGAGGCCGTTCTCGAAGGGCTCGAGCGCCACGGCGTTCTCGTACACGGACAGCGCGTAGTCGTCGGCGGCCGGGTCCTCGAGCTTCAGGCGCTCGGTCACGTCGACCGGCTCGGGCACCTTGGCCTTGGGATCGAGGCGCAGGTTGATCGTGCACTCGGGGTCGTCGGGGTTGTCGAAGTAGGTCCAGAACGTCGGGAAGGCGATCTGCGTGTTGCCCTCGTGCTCGACCGCCCCGCCCGAGAACCAGCAGAGCTTGTCGCCGTAGCTGACGTTGTCGGGCGTCGACCAGGTGTAGAGGAAGATCGAGTTGTAGTAGCCGGGCGATCCGTCGGGCCGCACCTCGACCTGGTCGTCGAGATCGGTGACGAACATGCCCGACGACGTGACGTTCGTGACGATGAAGCGCCCCTGGTCGATACGCACGTCCTGCCCCTGCAGGGGGCTGGAGGTGGCCACGGCGCTCGTGAACTGCAGGTGCCGGATGAGGGGATTCTCGAAGATCAACGCCCGGTCGGTCACGCCCGCCACGCCGGTGATCGCGTGCTCCACGGCGTCGGTCTCGGAGTCGCAGCCGGCGTCGGCCAGGTCGGTCACGCCGTTCCGGTCGTTGTCCTTGCCATCGTTGCACTCGCCGTAGGCGCCGACGCGCGGCTTGTAGCCAGAGTCTTCGACCCACAGCAACGTGGGCCCGGTGCCGCGCGCGAAGAAGATCTCGACGTCTTCGGCCACGCCGTCTTCGATGCGCACGGTGCGCGCGGGCGGGGGCACGAAGCCCGGGATGGCCGAGACGGTGAGGAAGCCCGTGAACGGCACGCGCACGCCGAAGTTGCCGATGGCCTCCACGGTGATGCGCGTGCTCGTAACGCAGGCGCCCAGGCAGAGCTCGTACTGGCCGGGGCAGTCGTCGTCGGCCGCGCACGGCAGCTCGGACTCGTTGCAGTAGTGCACGCACGACTGGTCGGCGGGGCACGCGGGCACGTCGGGGGTGCACAGCTGCCCGCTCACGAAGGGCAGCGGCTCGGCCTCGGTGCCGAGCGTACCCGCGGGGCTCGTGATGCGCACCTCGAAGGCCAGGAGGCCGTCTTCGCCGAAGTGCTTGGTGGTGCACGCCGTCGACACCAGGAGCGCCAGCCCCGCGACCAGCAGCATCGACCCACGGTAGGTAGGGGCATGACGTGTCATGCCCTGCGGCTGGCGCATCATTCTCCCCCCCCGCCCAGGTAATCGTCGTCGATGTCCTCGGGGTCGTCGAAGACCGGCTTCTTGGTGTGGTAGCCCTCGAGGTTCTCGGGCAGGATGCGCTGGATGCGGCCGTCGACCTCGGACTGGGCGCACGGCACCTGCAGGCAGCGCTCGAGCGCGTTGCTGTGCGCGTCGACGCGGCAGTTGGTCTCGGGCGACTGGTCGTTCGTGCACAGGGTGGGCGTGCACAGGCCGCCCTCGCAGCCCTCGTCGACGCCGCAGTTCCGGTCGTCGGAGCAGAACGCGCGGCAGCGGTGTTCGAGGCAGCGGCCCGCGGGCGCCACGCAGAAGTTTTCGGAGCACACGAGGCCGTCAGGGCAATCGGCGTCGCGGGCGCACGGGCCGCACGCCGCGTTGCAGGCTCCCTTCACACACGCGCCCCCCGGGCACTGCACGTCGCCCTCGCAGCGCACGGCGTCGGGAAGGCAATACCCGAACGCGCACACCACGCCCTCGGGGCACTCGGCGTTCGTCGAGCAGTCGGTGCGCTCGGGCTGGCAATAGCCACGGCGGCAGATCTGGCCGTCGCAGTCGGCGTCGGCGGCGCACCGCGCGGTGGTGCCCAGGCACATGGCCGTGCCCGCGCTGCACTCGGAGTCGTCGTCGCAGACCGCCCGGCCCGGCACCTCGCAGGCGCCCTCGACGCAGAGCGAGAACCGATCGGGCAGCAGCGCCTCCTCCTGGCAATCGGCGTCGGTCGTGCAGCGCACCACGCACTCGCCGGCCACGCAGGCCACGCGGTCGGGGACGCAGTGCCCGCCCAGGCACGTCTGCCCCGCCTCGCACTGCCCCGGGCTGGTGCAGGTCTGGCAGTCGCTGCCCGGCGGGCAGATGCTCGCCAGATCGTAGCAGTGGGCCGTCTTGGAGCACGACTCGATGGGCGGCACCACGCAGCGCTCGGGGCGAACCCGCGGCGCATCGGACGTCACGTCGAGGTCTTCGCAGTACTGCGCGTAGTAGGCGTCGACGTCGGCCACGCAGGCCGCGATGGTGGGGCAATCGCGCAGGCGCGTGCGCCCGTGCTCGTCGAGGCAGCGATCGATGCACTTGCCGCCGCTGATGATGCGCTCGAGCACGGCCTCGCGGATGGGCACGCCCGTGTTCACCTGGGTGCTGTTCGAGCGCAGCATGACGAAGCCCGAGCCGCCCGTGGCGAGGTAGTCGTTGGTGGCCACCTCGTAGAGCTGGTCGGCGACGAGCGGCACGGTGGTGCAGCCCTCGGGGTCGGCCGTCAGCGGATCGGGGCACGTGGTGATGCGGATGTCGCGGGCGAAGGGGGGGCAACGGCACTCGGACAGCAGCGTGGCGCCCGCGGGGCAGAGGCACGCCTCGCGGCACTTGTCGGTCAGCGGCTTCTGCTCCATGCCCTCGCACTTCGACGGCGACAGGAAGGCCTCGTCGAACTCGAGGTTGCCCGGGCACTCGTGGCGCTCGTACCAGCAGAGGCACTCTTCGGGCGCGTGGTTGCAGTCCATGGTGAACTCGACGCCCGAGACCTGCAGCTGGCTGGTGCAGCCGCGCCCCGCGCTGCGCTCGGTGTTGTAGTCGAGCAGGTACTCGAGGTCGCGCCCGCTGAGGATGAGCGTCGACACCGTGTTCTCGAACGGGAAGACGTTGAAGAGGTCTTCGAACGTGATGATGCCGGGGTAGATGTTCGAGCGGATGCCCAGGGTGTTGTTGAACGCCAGGTCGACGCGCGCGTACTGGCGCATGGCCTCGGCCACCAGGTTCCCCAGCGCCGAGTCGCCGCCCTCGTAGCCGTACTTCGTGAGCACGGACGAGGTGTAACCGAACACGCTCGTGAGATCCCACATCTGGTTCAGCGCCAGGCGGTAGGGCTCCATGAGCTCGAGCATCTTGGGATCTTCGGGCACGCGGTTGTCGACCGGCAGCAGCTCGTATTCGTGGGCCACGATGGCGCCGTCGCGCACGACCACGTCGAGCTTGCCGAGGTACTTGGCGAAGGCCCCCGAGTGGATGATGAGGATGTCGCGGCCGTCGCCGGCCTTGGTCATCTTGGGCGGGTTCAGAGCCAGGTGCGTGTGACCGCCGAAGAGCACGTCGATGCCGCGCGTGCAGCGCACGATGTCTTCGTCTTCCGAGAAGCCGCCGTGGGAGTTGACCACGATCAGGTCGACCTGCGGCTCGAGGAAGTCGATCCAGTACTGCAGCGTCTGCTCCATGTTGATGGGCACGATGCCCAGGCTGTTGCCCACGTCGGTCAGGCTCGAGAGCGACGAGAAGTTGCCGAGCCCGATGATGCCGAGCTTGAGGCCGCCGGTCTGCACGATGACGTAGGGCTTCACCAGATCGCCCAGGCGGTTCCCTGGCACGAACAGGTAGTTGGCGGCCAGCACGGGGAAGGTGGCCCAACGCTCGAGCTGGACCGTGAGGTTCTCGAGGCCGTTGTCGAACTCGTGGTTGCCGAGCACCGTGCAGTCGGGGTTCAGGAACGAGAGCATGCGCACCTCGGCCTCGCCCTTGAACGCGTTGAAGATGGGCGCGCCCTGGAAGAAGTCGCCGGTGTCGAGGTACACGGTGCGCTCGTTGCGCTGCCGCTCGCGGTGGATCAGCCACGCGAGGCGCGCCGCTCCGCCGAAGGGCTCGTTCTCCTGGTCGAGCCCGAGCTGCTCGTCGGTGTAGGTCACCTCCATGCGGAAGGGGAGCAGCCGCGAGTGCATGTCCGAGGTGTGCAGGAAGGTGAGCTTGATGTCGCGGCCTTCGACGGCGGGGTTCTCGTGCTGCTCGGCGCACGCCGCGGCCAGCCCGAGGGCCAGCGCGAGCGCGACGAGACGGGGCGCGGACGAGAGGACTCTCTGCAACGACGACCCTCCTTGCGGGCCTGAAACCGCAGGCTTCTATCACGAGTCCGTACCCCCGGCAACGTCGAACGTCGCGCGGGCCGGCCCGCCACGGTTCGGGCGCCGAGCGTTCAGAGGGGAGCGACCCCGAGCCGCGTGGCGACGGCGTAGACCGTGGCCCGTACGACCTGGGTCGCATACTCCAGGTCGAGCCGGTCCAGGCCGTCGGGCCCCTCGGCGCAGTGGTAGTTGCGGTTGCGGTACTCGGAGGTGTCGGTGATCATCATGGCCGGGAAGCCGGCCCACCAGAAGGCGGCGTGGTCGGAGCGCTGTAGCGTGCCGAACACGGGGCTGTGGAGCTGGTTCTGCTTCAGCTCGAGGCGGATGTTCGGCAGGCCGATCGCCAGGGCGTGCGCCTCGAGGGGCAGCGCGGCCTCGAGGGCGTTCTCGTCGGCGATGACGGCCACGAAGTCGCCGCGCAGGTCGTTGGCCTTCAGTTGGTCGGCCTGGGTCTTGAAGATCACGTCGAGCCCGGGCGGGAGCTGCTGGGAGTTCGGTGCGCTCGAGGCGTAGCCGATCATCTCGAAGACGTAGGCCGCCTGAATGGCTTCGCCGTTCTGGGCCGCCCGGTTGGCGTAGGCCCGCGAGCCCTGCAGGCCGATCTCTTCCTGGTCCCAGCAGGCGACCACCAGCGTGCGCTCGAAGCGGGCCGCCGAGAGCACGCGGGCCGCCTCGAACACGCCAGCCACCCCCGACGCGTTGTCGTCGGCGCCGTCGCACCCTGCGATGTGGTCGTAGTGGGCCGAGACCACCAGCCGCTCGGAGGGCAGGCTCGCGCCCGCCCGTACGCCGATCACGTTGACGCCGCCCTGGAACTCCTGACGCTCGACCTCGAAGCCGAGGCCGGCGAAGACCTCGGCGCAGCGATCCTGCACCGCCTGCCAGTGGGCAGAGCCGGGGGCGCGCGGCTTCGCGAGAAAGTCCAGGTCGGCCGCCAGCCGCTCGCGGTCGACCGCCGCGGCCAGGCCCTCGGGCGTCGGCACGACGGACGAGCCCTCGTCGGGTTCGCCGGCCTGCTCGCGGACGTCGGGCTCGGCGGCTTGCTCGCGCACCTCGGGCCCGGCCTGCCCCGGGTCGCGCGCGTCCGAGGACGTGCCTCCCCCCCCGCACGAGGTGCACGCCAGGACCCCCGCCGCGAGCGCCGCGATCAATCGCAGGATCGTCATGGCCCGTCTCTCGATTTCGTGAACGTGGGGAGTCTACCCGGACGCCGGCCGGGACGCCAGGGCGTAAAGGTTCACGACGCCGCGGCCAGCCCGGCCAGCCGCGCCACGTCGTCGGCCAGAACGGGCCACAGGGGGCGGGGCAGGCTGTGGCCCATGCCGGGGTGCACGACCAGCCGGGCGCCGGGGATGGCCAGGGCCGTAGCGCGTCCCGCCCACGGGAGGATCAGCGGGTCTTCGGCGCCGTGCACGACGAGCGTTGGGAGGCGCAACGTGCCCAGCGCCGCCCGACGATCGCCCGAGGCGAGCACGGCGACCAGTTGGCGCACGAAGCCGGCCGGGTTCACGCCGCGCGCCACCTGCTCCTCGAGCAAGCCTCGCAGCAGCGGTTCGTCGAACGGATAGCCCCGGCCGGCGATCACCCGGAAGATGCCGACTTCGCGCTCGATGGCCCTGGCCGGATCGGCGGGAACGGGCGACGTGATGGCCCGGAGCGCCAGGGGCGTAGCCAGCCAGCCCCTTCGCCCGCCGGGGGTCGCCATGATCGAGGTGAGGGTGCGCACGCGCCCCGGGTGGCGAATGGCGAGGCACTGGGCCACCATGCCCCCCAGGGAGACGCCGAGTACGTGGGCCGACGCCAGGCCGAGCGCGTCGAGCAGCCCCGCGGCGTCGTCGGCCAGATCCCACAGCGTGTAGGGCGCCGGCACGGGCAGGCCCAGGTACGCGCGCACGATGGCCCGCGGGATGGAGGGGACGGGCGCGTCGTCGAGCCACGTGGAGCGACCCGCGTCGCGGTTGTCGAAGCGGATGGTGCGAAAGCCGCGCGCGCGCAGTTCGTCGAGCAGGCCGGGGGGCCAGAAGACCAACTGGGAGCCGAGCCCCATGATCAGGAGCAGGGGCTCGCCCTGCCCTTCGTCGAGGACGTCGAGGTCGAGGCCGGTGGCTACGGTGACGCGTTCCATGCCGGAAGAATGGCGCACGTGCCGCGGCGCGTCAATGGTCGAATGGTGGGGTGCCCCTACCCATCGGCAGGCTTTTCGCGTACGTTTCGTGGGAACGTCACGGAGGATCCGGAATGGTCCGGACCACGATCCTGTTCCTGATCGCTGCGCCGTGGCTCCTGCCCGCCTGCGGCGGCACCGACGGTGGTGACGACGCGGCCGCGCCCGACGTGGTCGACACGCTCGAGGCAACGCCGGACGCGTGCGTACCCTCGTGCGGCGCTGACAACGAGTGCGGTTCCGACGGGTGCGGCAGCTTCTGCGGCGTCTGCAAGGGACTTCAGTGCAAGGACAACCACTGCGTGGCCTGCGATCCCCTCGACTGCGGCGGCATCGAGTGCGGGTTCGAGAACGAATGCGGCGAGTCGTGCGGCGAGTGCACGACGGGCCAGTTCTGCTCGTTCGCCGGTACGTGCACCACCGACCCCTGCCTGGGTGTCGACGCGGCCGGATGCTGCGAGCCGGGCCGCCTCCTGTACTGCCAGGGTGACCGGCTCGAGCGGTTGTCCTGCTCCCCGCGATCGTGCGGCTGGAACGCCGAGTTCGGCGCCTACGACTGTGGCGACTCCACCGACGCGGACCCGTCGGGCGCCCATCCCCGCGACTGCGCCGACCTGTGCGTGCCCGACTGCACCGGCCGCGCCTGCGGCGACGATGGCTGCGGCGGCTCGTGCGGCACCTGCGGAGGCGACACGGTGTGCGAGCCCGCGAGCGGCACGTGCGCGAGCTGCCTGCCGGACTGCACGGACCGCGCGTGCGGCGACGACGGCTGCGGCGGCTCGTGCGGCGACTGCGTGGGCGCCCTCGCCTACTGCGCCGGCGGAGCCTGCCAGTGCTCTGCCCAGTGCGCCGGGCGCATCTGCGGCGACGACGGCTGCGGCGGCACCTGTGGCACCTGCGAGGCGGGCTTCACGTGCCACGAGGGCGGCTGCGAGTGCGCCCCGCAGTGCGACGGCAAGAGCTGCGGACCCGACGGCTGCGGCAACCTCTGCGGTGTGTGTGACGGCGGGTGCGCGTGCGACGACGGTGGCCTCTGCGTGCCCCCGGCGGGGAGCGCGCTCGAGAACGGCTGCGACGGCACGGTGCGCGACCCGGCCACGGGCCTCGTGTGGCAGCAGGCGTTCGGCGGCTCGCGCGAGTTCGGAGCGGCCCGGGTGCTCTGCGACAACCTGGCCACCGCCGGCCACGACGACTGGCGCCTGCCCGGCATCGACGAGCTGCGCACGTTGATCGTGGGCTGCCCCGCCACCGCCGGCGACGGGCCCTGCCCCATCCACGACGGCTGCACTTCGACCACGTGCGACAGCCCCGACTGCGCGGGCTGCGCGCTCGACGCCGGCCCGGGGCCGGCGGGCGCCTACCTCGACCCGGCCTTCGAGCCCGACCTGCTGCAGACCTGGTTCTGGTCCGTCACGCAGTTGGACGCCACCGAGGACCCCGCCTTCGTGGTCGAGTTCGACAAGGCCCGCGTGCACTGGTACGTGACGTCGGTGACCAAGATGGGCGTACGTTGCGTGCGCGGGAGTTTGGATTGACCCGGAGGCATCGATGAACGCCGTGGCTCCCCTCCTGACCTGGCTGGTGGTGCTCGCCGAGTTCCTCCTGAACCTCGGCGGCCTGCACCCCTCGGACGCGCGCCGCGACCTGAACCTGGCCGTGGGTGCCGTGGTGCTGCTGGCGCTGCAGGTGCCGCTGGTCGCGCGCTGGGTGCGCCTCGCCCGCGCCAACGGACCCGCCGGCCTGCCCCGGCGCGAGATCGCGCTCACCCTGGTGCGCCTGGGCGTGGCGACCTACATGTTCTGGTTCATCCACTCGGTCTCGCTAGGAGCCCGTAGCGCATAGCGCTATCGGGCTCCGTCTGGGGGTCTGGGGGCCCTCCCCCAGGCAACAAGCCAGGAGCCTGTCGGTCGTGTTTTCAACGGGTTGCACCACTGGCGTCGAGGCTGCCACAAGAGTCTCAACGCATTCTGGTCCAATCCGCTACAGGCTCCTGGCAGCCTGACCGGGGCCTCACGCGCAGAGGTGCTCGACCAGGATCTTGGCGCCGATCGCCACGAGCACGAGCCCGCCCGCGACCGACATGTACCGGCCGAGCCGCTGCCCGAGACGGGCGCCCAGGCTGACCCCCAGCGTGCACAGCAGCCCCGTGACGACCCCGATGATCAGGGCCGGCACCAGGATGCCCACGCCCAGCATGGCCAACGTGAGCCCCACGGCCAGGGCGTCGATGCTCGTGGCGATCGACAGCATCACCATGGTGGCGCCCTTTGAGGGGTCGGGCCCCGGCGCGGCCTCCTGCTCGCCCCGCAGTCCGGCCGCGACCATGCGTCCCCCCACGAAGGCCAGCAGCCCGAACGCGATCCAGTGGTCCACGCTGGTGAGCCACGCCGACACGGTGTTGCCGAGCGCCCACCCGGCCAGGGGCATGAGGAACTGGAAGAGGCCGAAGTGGAAGGCCAGGCGGAACGTGGCGCGCGGGGCCAGGCGGGAGCGCACGGCGCCCGCCCCGATGGACACGGCGAACGCGTCCATGGCCAGGCCGAGCGCGATGAGCAGGATCTCGACCAACGGAATGCTCATGCCTGGACTCCCGCGCGTTCGGACACGTGCCGCGCGTGCCAGGCCTCGAACACTTCGAGCAGTCGGCGCCGGGGCTCGGGCCCCTCGAGCACGCCCAGGGCCTCGGCGATGGCCTCGAACGTGCTGAGGTGCCCTTCGACGGGCGCCGCGCGCAGGGCGTAGCGGCCGGGCTCGGACGCGGGCAGGCGGCGGCGCGGCAGCTCGGCGAGATCGGGCTCGCGGCGCGTCATGCGGCGGGCCTGGCTCCAGCACGCGTCGGGCACGACCAGCGTGACGGGCCGCCCGTCGGCCGCCACCTCGGCCGGATCGAGCGCGGGCGTGCCCTCGGACGGGAAGAGCAGGTACGTCTGACGGCCCGGATCGCGCACCGCCGAGAAGTCGGGCGCGACGTCCTTCAGGCCCCGCACGGTGCACGACGCGCCCTCGAGCAGATCGACGGCCAGCCAGCCCGAGTTCGAGTGCTGGCGGGCCTCGCGGCGGTCCATGACCACCACCACGCGGGTGGCGCACGCGAACGGGACGATGCGCTCGCACAGGCAGTTGCCGAGCACCAGGCGGCAGCGCGGACAGCGGGGGCGGAGGCGACGACGGTGCTGGGCGCCCATGGATCTCTGGGAGCGGTTCACGGGGGGGCACGGTACCCCAGGCGTTCCGGGGTTGCAATCCGGTCGCGTCTTTTCAAGAATGGCGACCGCCATGGCGCGCGCCATGACCCGTTCACCCGCCGAGAGGTCCCCGCATGCCCCGTTCGCTCGCCCTCGCCGCGCTCCTCGCGCTCCTCGCCGCCTGCGGTGGCGGTTCGTCCTCCGAGACCGACGCCCCCGACTCGAGCCCCATCGACTGGAACGGCGTCGACGACACGCCGCCCGCCGACGCCCCGGCCGACGACACCCTCGACGCCGGACAGGACGAAGGCGACGAGGCGGCCGACACGACGCCCGCCTGCACCGCGCCGTGCGCCCCCGAGGGCGGCCGCGAGTGCACCACCGGCGGCGTGCGCACCTGCGAGGACCCCGACGACGACGGCTGCTTCGCCTGGAGCGCGCCTGCCGCGTGCCCCGCCAGCACCACGTGCGAAGACGGCGCCTGCAAGGCCGAGTGCCCGGCCGCGGCGTGCCCGGCGCCTGGGGCCACGAAGTGCGAGGGGGCGACCACCGCCGTCACCTGCGTCGACCCCGACGGCGACGGCTGCGCGGCGTGGGGCGCGCCCCTCGAGTGCCCCGGCGGCCAGGTGTGCGCCAGCGGCGCCTGCGCCACGGCGTGCGCCCCCGAGTGTTCGACCGCGGGCGCGTTGAAGTGCGACGGCGACGCGATCGTGACCTGCGCCGAGCACGACGGCGACGGCTGCCTCGAGTGGGGCGGGGCCGAACCCTGCGACGGCGGGCTCACGTGCTCGAACGGCGTGTGCGCGGCCGCCTGCGGCGAGGAGTGCACCACCGACGGCGCCAAGGCCTGCGACGGCAACGCGGTCACGATCTGCGGCGACCACGACGGCGACCCCTGCCTCGAGTGGAGCCAGCCGGTGTCGTGCGCCGAGGGTCTGACGTGCTCGAACGGCGACTGCAAGGCCGGTTGCACGTCCGAGTGCGACGCCACGGGCGATCGCGCCTGCGTGTCGGGCACGACGAACCAGTACCACGAGTGCGGCAACCACGACGACGACCCCTGCCTGGAGTGGGGCAGCCCCCTGGCCTGCAGCGGCGCCCAGGTCTGCTCGGGGGGCGCCTGCGCCGACGCCTGCTCCGACGCCTGCCCTGGCTCGGGTGACGTGCGCTGCACCGGCGAGGCCGCGGTCGAGACCTGCGGCGACCACAACGCCGACGGCTGCCTCGACTGGAGCACCCCCGTGCCCTGCGAAGCCTGGCAGCTCTGCGACGCGGGCGCCTGCCTGCAGGCCGCGCCCCCGGCCGGCGTGCGCCTGAACGAGCTGTACTACGACGGCGCGGGCACCGACGCCGACTCGTTCGTCGAGCTGCGCGGCCCGAGCGGCGCCCTGCTCGACGGGCTCACGCTCGTGGGCATCAACGGCAACGGCGGCGACGTGACCAAGACCGTGGCGCTGGCGGGCCTGGTGGGCGCCGACGGGCTGTGGGTCATCGTGAAGGACGGCGCCTCTGCGGCCTGGAAGGCCGAGGCCGACGTCGTGACCGCCAAGCTCGAGTTCGAGAACGGCCCCGACAGCGTGCAGCTGCGCTTCGGCGAGCTGGTGGTCGACGCCGTGGGCTACGGCGACTTCTCGGGCGGCAAGGTCTTCGCCGGCGAGGGCACCCCCGCCCCCGACGTACCCGGCGAGCACGCCCTCGGCCGCGATCCCCTCGGCTCCGACACCGACGACAACGCCACCGACTGGCACGACGTGGCGCCGACCCCCGGGGCCGAGAACCCGCCCCCGACCGTCACCTGTGCCTCGTCGTGCGAGACGGCCCCCGCGCCCGAGTGCCTGCCCGACGGCGTCACGAGGCGCGTGTTCCAGGCCCCCGGCGCGTGCGTCGAGGGCGCGTGCGTGTTCCCCCACACCGACCTGGCCTGCGAGACGGCGTGCGTGGCGGGCGCCTGCGCCGACGCCCCCACCTGTGAGCCCGGCGAGCTCTGCGACGACGGCACCTACTGCAACGCCTTCCGGCAGTGCGTGGGCCTCGAAGACTTCGTGAACATCCCCGCCGGCACCTACACCCTGGGCGCGCCCGACACCGAGGGCGGCTACGCGGCCCGCGAGGCGGTGCGGCAGGTCGAGCTCAGCCACGGCTTCGCCATCCTGGCCGCCGAGGTCGAATCGTGGACGTACTTCCTGTTCACCGAGTACCTGCCCGACGACCACGTCGACTGCGGCGACGCCTGCCCCATCAACCACGTGACCTGGCACGAGGCGGCGGCCTACACCAACGTGCTGTCGTTCCTCGAGGATCGACCCGAGTGCTACACCTGCGTCGGCGAGCCCCCCGCCGTCACGTGCGAGCCGAGCGCCGCCTTCGCCTCGATCGTGCTCTGCCCTGGCTACCGCCTGCCCACCGAGGCCGAGTGGGAGGTGGCCGCCCGCGCGGGCACGGCGACGCCCACCTACTTCGGCGCCAGCGCCACCCTTGGCTGCCAGACCCCGAACATGGTGCTCGACACCATCGCGTGGTACTGCGGCAACAGCCCCGACAGCCCCAACCAGGCCGGCTGGAAGGCGCCGAACGCGTGGGGTCTTTACGACATCCTCGGCAACGCGGCCGAGTGGTGCCACGACGGCTACGTGGACGCGGCGTTGCCGAACGCCACCGACCCCACGGGCGACGCCGGCGCCGCGTCCAGGGCGCTGCGTGGCGGCGACCACACCTCGCCGGCCGCCAAGGTGCGCGCGGCCTTCCGCGCGGGTGCGGCGCCCGACGCGCGCGGCATGACCACCCTACGCCCGGTCAGGACCCTGTTCTAGGAGGACCGATGGACCCCACGCTGCTGGCCGAGGCCTCCCTCCGTCACGCTCACGCCGTCGCGTGGGCCCGCGACGCCGGGGCGCTGCTCCTGACCCTGCTCGGTCGCGTGGCCGCCGAGTCGAAGGGCGAGGTCGAGTTCGTCACGGCGGCCGACCGCGCGTCCGAGGCGCTCATCCTGGGCGGCATCCGGGGCGCGTTCCCCGCCGACGCGATCTTCTCGGAAGAGTCGGGGGAGTCCGCGGGCCACACCTTCCGCTGGATCGTCGACCCCCTGGACGGCACCACCAACTTCGTGCACGGCAACCCGCTCTTCGTGGTCTCGATCGGCCTCGAGGCGGCCGGGCGACTGGTCTCGGGCGTTATCTTCCACCCCTGGTCGGGCGAGCTCTTCGAGGCGCCCCCCACGGGTGGCTCGTTCTTGAACGGCCGGCCCCTCACCACGTCGGCGGTCTCGACAGCCGACGGGGCGCTGTTCGTCACGGGCTTCCCCTACTACCGGCGGCGCGTGGTCGACGACCTGCTGGTGCGGGTGCGACGCGCGCTGCTCACGGGCCACGCCCTGCGGCGCACCGGCAGCGCCGCGCTCGACCTCGCGTGGCTGGCCTGCGGGCGCGTCGATGCCTACTGGGAGGAGGGGCTCTTTCCTTACGACGTCGCGGCCGGCGTACACCTGGTGCGGGGCGCAGGCGGCCGGGTCACCACGTACGAGGGCGCCCCCTACCACCTGGGCGCGCCCACGCTCATCGCCACCAACGGCCACGTGCACGACGAGGTCGTCGCGTTGCTGCGCACGCTCTGACGTTCGAGAACCCTTGAAGCGCGGTGGGTTTTGTCTATACTCACGGCCGGATTCTGCCCGAGGATTGCCATGCGTCGTCTCCTCGTCTCCGTGGTGAGCCTGTGCTTCGTCCCGTCGCTCGCGTGGGCCGTGTGCGCCGGCGGCACCGTCGTGGGCGCCTCCTGCGGCGGCGTCACGGCCAAGGGCTGCTGCAACTGGTACGGCGGCGACGGCTTCTCCGAGATCCTCCAGTGGTGCGACAACGGCACCCTCTGCCAGCGCGACTGCGAGGCCGAGGGCGATATGTGGGACAGCCTCTACTGCGGCTACTCGTCGCTGGCGGGCAAGGTCACCTGCGGCGACCTCATGGACACCTCGAGCTACGACGACGAGTACAACTATGTCGAATGCGGCAGCTACACGGGCGGGGGCACGACGGGCGGCGACGACCTGGCGGGCACCGGCACCGGCCTGCCCTGCGGCGACATCGGCTACGAGGGCTGCTGCGACGGCCAGACGGTCACGTGGTGCGAGGGCGGCGAGCTGCGCATCATCGACTGCAGCGTCGAGACCCCGTCGTGTGGTTGGAGCAGCGAGGGCTACTACGACTGCGGCAACAGCCCCACGGGCGACCCCTCGGGCGCCTATCCCCTGAGCTGCGACGGCAGCGGCGGCGGCACCACGGGGCCCTCGACCTCCTGCGGCTCGGTGTCGTTCGAGGGCTGCTGCAACGGCGCCACGGTCGTGTGGTGCGAGAGCGGCGCGCTGCAGCAGGTCAACTGCGCCGCCGAGCCCGACGCCCCCGGCCCGTCGTGCGGTTGGGACAACGCCGAGGGCTACTACTGGTGTGGCACCTCCACGGGGTCTGACCCGAGCGGCGCCTATCCTCGCGCCTGCGACGGCTCCGGCGGCTCCGTCGGCCCCTGCACCCCCGACTGCCTGGGCAAGCTCTGCGGCAGCGACGGGTGCGGCGGCTCGTGCGGCCCCTGCGGCGCCGACCAGGAGTGCGTGAACGGCGCGTGCATCGCGTCGCAGCAGTGCACCCCCACGTGCAAACGCACCGACGGCACGCTCAAGGAGTGCGGCGACAACGGCTGCGGCGGCATGTGCGGCAGCTGCGGCCTCGGCAAGGTGTGCAGCGCCGCGGGCGCGTGCGTCGACCCGGGCGCCAGCGGCACGTGCGACCCGGCCTGCGGCAACCGCGAGTGCGGCCCCGACGAGTGCGACGGCGTGTGCGGCACCTGCGACGCGGGCAAGGGCTGCTACGAGGGCTTCTGCGTCACCGGAATCGCCTGCCAGCCCGACTGCGGCGGACGCGAGTGCGGCCCCGACGGCTGCGAGGGCACCTGCGGCGACTGCGCGGCCGGCAGCACGTGCGGCACCGGTGGCAAGTGCGTGGCCGGCACCGACTCCACCCCCGACGACGGCGTCTGCCCCGAGGGTCAGTTCCTCTATTACGGCGTGTGCGTCAGCGAAGACGACGAAGGCGCGACCTCGCGCGACCCCGTGAACGAGGCGGTCGACACCGACGACGGCACCGGCGCCAAGGGCGGCTGCGCCCTCGCC
>CAZBRS010000025.1:41651-78747 GCA_964494475.1 uncultured Myxococcales bacterium
CGAGGCGGTCGACACCGACGACGGCACCGGCGCCAAGGGCGGCTGCGCCCTCGCCTCCCGCCCCGCCGACGCCTCGGCGCTCTGGCTGCTGGCCACGCTGCTCGGCCTCGCGCTGGTCACACGGTCGCGCCAGCGCGGCCGGGTCGTGGTCCCCAGGTCTTGATCCGAACGCCTCGGGCAATCGCCGACGAGGCGCTCGCCCCTCCAACAGCCGAGGTCGAGCAGGCCTGGGCGGTCGAGATCGAGCGCCGACTCCGTGAGATCGATAGCGGTACGGCGGTCGTGTTCGACGGGGAGCAGGTGTTCGCTGAGCTGCGCGCCAAGTACGCACGCTGATGCATCGTAAGCCGGGCTACTGGAGCGATCGCCTGCGGCGTCAGGGCTCGTAGAGCCGAACCCGCAACGAATAGGCCCCCCCGGCGCGCCCCGCGGGCACGTCGTCGCCCTTCCCGTCGATCACCGCGTAGACCGGGGCTCCCGGCAGCAGCAGCAGGTCGCGGATCACCGCTCCCGCGGGGTCGGCGTCGCAGTCCAGCGCCTCGGTCGTGGCGCCGCAGGGCGCGCCCGTCACGGTGAGCACGCCCTGCCACAGGCCGCCCGTCTCGAGCCGCAGTTCGGCCCGGCGCGGCCTCTCGTCGGCGAAGTCGGGCGACAGCGCGATCACGTGGTCCGGGGCGCCGCCGAAGGTGTCGGGCGGCGCGCCGTTCGCGCACGGCAGGTAGAAGCGATCGCGCGCCAGCGTGGTGTCGCCGTCGAGGCGCACCTCGCGGTAGGCCTGGCCGGCCTCGTCGACGAGCACGGGCGCGGCCGCGAACGACGACGAGCCCACCTCGCGGTCGCTGGGGCACGGGGCGTAGCCCGCCCCGTGGTTGAGCGCGACCTGCAGCCGGTAGGCCCCCGGACGGGCCTCCTCGCCCGAGGCCTCGACGAAAAGGTACAATCGCCCGGCGTCGAAGACGTCGAGCAGGTCGCTGGCGTGGCAGGCGGTCACGTGGCCCACGCGGCAGCCGCCCTGGGTCAACGTGAGCATGGCGCCCCAGTCAGCCTCGAGCCGCACGCGCAGCCCCGTTCCGACCGGGGCCTCGAGCCGGTACACCTCCTCGCCGCCCTGCCCCGGCGTCGGGCACACCACGTCGACCGAGGCGAACTGATCCCCGAGCGCCACGAACTCCGGCGCGTCGACGAAGAACGACGTTCCGCTGGCGAGAGTGGCAAGCTCGGCGTAGGCGCACCACGAGGGGTCGTAGCCCTCGAACGTCTCGGGGTACGTGCGCTCCGGGTCGACGGCCTCGCCGAAGCCGTCGCGCGACAGGCCCTCGCCGAAGCCGTCGTAGGCCAGATCGGGGCCGTCCTGCGGCACGCGGAAGTTGACGCACGCGGCGAGCAGGAGCGGCAGGAGGAGCAGGCGCGAGCACGACATGGGGGCATGGTAGCGACGCGGATTGGCCCCTGTCAAATGGACGCTGTTCGGCTATACTTCCGGCGCGGTGCGCCCGGCGGGGGGCGCGACGGAACCATCCCGGGGAAGAACATGCCACGCCTATGGTCCCTGGCCGCCCTGGCCTTCGTGCTCGCGTGGGGCAGCGCCACGCCGACGGTCGCCGCCACGCGCACCTGGAACTTCCTGACCACCGGAAACGGCCACGGCTTCCAGGTCTACGACCGCGACCAGCACCGCGTGAAGACGTTCCTCGAGCACCCCTACCGCTACGTGGCCCCCGGCGACGCAGGCCGCACCTGGGGCGTCGGTCGCCGCAACCTGGCCCACGATCTCTACTTCGGCGTGCGCGCGGGCGGCCAGACCACCTGGCTGCACGATCAGCCCGAGGTCGAGTACGAGGCCGAGACCAACGTCATCCACGCCTGGTCGACCCAGTCGGGCGTGCGCACCGACACCTACTACGTGGCCCCCTTCGGCTACGAGGGCAACGCGCTGGTCATGCTGATCAAGGCCACGTCCGCGTCGGGCGGCGCCGTCTCGGTGTACGCCAAGCCCAACCTCAAGCTGGGCCAGGGCCGCGTCGATCCCGGCGAAGAGGGCGAGTCCATCGCCTTCGGCAGCCGCGCCGGACTCGACTACCTGGTCGAGACGGGCCCCGGCGGCGGCCACGTGGTCTACCTGCCCATCGGGGGTTACGACCACGCCGGCTGCGGCGGCGACAGCGACCTGTACGACGCGGTCAAGACGTCGGGCAGCGCCGGCGACACGCGCACGTGCAACGGCGCGGGTCGGGTGGCCGTGTTCCAGCGCGACCTCACCCTGGCCGCGAACGAGAGCGCCTGGTGGGGGCTGGCCGTGCTCTTCGTGAACGACAACCCGAACGACGCCGCCGCCGGCCAGTTCAAGGACGACCGCAGCGTCGACCAGATCGTCGATCTGTGGGCCGCGTTCCTTGCCGACCGCGAGCCCGGCGCGCTGCACGCCGGCGTGCTGGCCGAGTGGGAAGCCTGGCGCACCCACCGCGAGGCGCCGGGCCTCGACGCCACCGAGACGAAGCTCTGGCGGCAATCCGAGGCCATCCTGCGCATGGGCCAGATCCGCGAGGCTCGCCAGGCCAACCGCAAGAACCACGGCATGATGCTGGCCGCCCTGCCGGTGGGCGAGTGGCACACCGGCTGGCTGCGCGACGGGCTCTACGCGGTGGTCGCCCTCGCCAAGCTGGCCCACCACGACGAGGCCAAGCTGGCCGTCGAGATGGTGCTGGGCGCCGACAACAGCTTCTTCGCGGGCCCCAACTACCTGAAGAAGCCCTACCGCGTCTCGACCTGCCGCTACTTCGGCAACGGCCTCGAGGAGGCCGACTTCAACAACGACGGGCCGAACCTCGAGACGGATGGCTGGGGTCTGGTGCTGTGGGCCGCCCGCATGGCCCTCGACAGCTCGTGCGACCTGGCCTGGCTCGACCAGCCCACGTGGCGGGGCGACACCGTCTTCGAGGCGCTCACCGAGGTGGCCGGCGACATCGAAGAGCACCTGCAGGGCGGCCTGCCCGAGGCCGACGCCTCGATCTGGGAGGTGCACTGGAACCGCCGCCAGGTCTTCACCTACACGGCGGCCTGCCAGGCGCGCGGCCTCTACGACTTCGCAGACATCGCCAAGGTCTACGGCCGCGACGACCTGTACTCCAAGTACAAGGGCCTGGCCGACGACATGGTCGCGGCCATGGAGTCGGCGCTCGTCTACAGCGCCACCAACGGCCTGGCCAGCCACATGGGCGTGGCCGGCAGCCCCGTGCACGTCGACGGCTCGACCGTCGAGGCCTTCTCGTGGGATCTCATCCCCACCTCGAGCCCCATCTTCACCGGCACGCTCAACGAGTACGCCAAGCTGCTCACCGCCTTCGGCGGCTACCGGCGGCTCGAGCCCCAGCTCTCGCTCACGGGCCAGTCGGGCGCCAACGAGTACGACCTCTCCGAGTGGATCCTGCTCGATCTGCGCATCTCCGACGCCTGGCGCCGCAGCGGCGACACGACCCAGGCCGACCTGCTGCTCGACAAGGTCACGACCCACGCGGCCGTCAACGACTTCCAGGTGCCCGAGCTCTTCGACGCCAACAACGGCCGCTACACGGGCGTGGTGCCCATGGTCGGCTACGGCGCCGGCGCGTGGATCATGACGCAGATGCACAAGGCCGGCTTCCGCGACCCCAAGCCGCTCTCGGGCCTCGAGCATTGCGTCGCGGTGCAGCCCGAGCCACCTCCCGAGGGCGTCGACGTGGTGCACTGGGATCCGGGGCAGCCGCCCGACGACACGAACCCCTACAACCCCTACCCCGACACCAACCAGCCGGGCGACGACCCCGCGGGGCCCGCCGCCGACGGCGCCGAGGTCGACGTGGCGCTCCACGACGGCGCGGCCGCGTTCTGCGCCATGACGCGCTTCGGCGACCGAGCGCCAGCCGGAGGCGCCCTGGTGCTGCTCGCGCTCGCGTTCGCCATGACGCACTTGCGCCGCCGGACGGCAGTCCGTCGTTCCGGAGAAAGCCGGAACCCAGGACACGAATCCGACAAGACGCTCGGATGCGTCGTGGTCGCCCTCGCGGTCCTGGTTGGCGCGGGCCCCATCGGGGCCACCGAGGCGCCTCCGGTCGCCGCGGCCCCCGAGGCCGAAGGCGACGAGGCCGAGGGCGAGCCCGGCGGGTTTCCCCCCGTGTGGAAGGTCGACTTCCACGGCTACGCGCGCATGCCGCTGCGCTGGGAGGGCAGCCCGTTCTCTCCCCGCCCGCCGTACCTGGTCGACGACAACTACTACCTGTCGGGCTTCCAGTACCTGCGCCTCGGCGAGACCGACTGGGCCGAGCTCTTCCTGGGCGTGCGGCACGGCAACACGCGCTTCGTGGCCGGCTTCTTCGCCTCGCAGTTCTCCGACTGGAGCGAGAACTCGCTCTCGGGGCAGTGGGGCATCGCGACCGCCGCCATCGAGCACACCTTCGAGCCTCACCCGTACCTGGCCCTCGACCTGAAGGCCGGCATGTTCTGGGAGCGCATGGGCCACCTGCTGCCCTACGACACCTACCTGTTCGGGCGCACCCACCAGGCGGGCGCCGTGCTCGGCACGCGCTTCTCGTACGGCGACTGGCGCGCGCGGCTCAAGGCCGGCTACGGCGCCCACGCCGACCTCATCAACGCCAACCAGGGCTTCACGCCCCTCGGCTTCGTGAGCCTGGGCGCCGGCTGGCGCTTCGTCGATGTAGACGCCTACCTGCTGAAGGCCTGGACCCGCGACAGCGAGCGCGAGTTCGCCATCGTCGAGGACGGCGATCTGCGCGTGCTCGGCTTCGAGATCGACGTGTTCGTGCCCTACGCCGGCCCCCTCGCGTTCTACGTGGCCCACTACCAGGCCGAGAACGTGCTCTTCCTGGCCAACGCCTTCGAGCTGCTGCACAGCACCGGCGGCCGCGGCCTCACCGAGAACTTCTTCGGGGCCGACTCCGAGAACGGCACCGGCGAGATCCGCGTGGTGGCCCTCGACTGGCAACTGCAGGCGCGCGCGCTGCTCCGCGACCTGGGCCGGCGTCCCGGCGATCCGCTCCGTCGCTGGCTCGACGGGCTCACGCTGCGCGTCTACGGCATGACCGCCACGGTCCTCAGCCGCCAGCAGTCCGAAGACCCCCTCGAGAACCGCCACGATCGCACCTACCTGAAGTGGGGCGTCGAGCCGCGCTACGCCCTGCCCCACCCCTTGCGCCTGCTGTGGTTGGCGCTGCGCTACGATCGCGTCATCAACGACACCGACCACGAGTCCATGTCCTTCCGCGTGACGACCTCCATGTTCGGGGTGACGCCCCTGAAGGGCCTCGACGTGTTCTTCGCGTGGTCGCACTACGGCTACGGCGAGAACGTCAAGCTGCGGCCCAACCAGATCCCGGGCGACCGCTCGGTCACCGACCCCGATGGCGATGTCTTCAAGCTCCAGGCCCAGATCGCGTGGTAACGAGGAGGAAGAGATGATGTCCCTGCGCACCCTGTTCGTGCTCGTGCTCCTGGCGGGCTTGCCCGCGTGCCTCGACTCGGACCAGTACGACGACCGCGACACGTCGAACACCGACGACGTGCTGGTCGACACGCTGACCGACACGCCCACCCAGACCGACTGGACCGGCGACTTCACCGGCGACTTCACCGGCGACTTCACGGGCGACTTCACCGGTGACTGGACGGACGACACCACCCCCGACGTGACGCCCGACACCGCCGACGTGCCCGACGACGGCGTGGAGCCCGACGTGTGCGTGCCCGCCGAGTTGACCGAGTGCGAGGTCACCTTCAACGTGCCCGTGACCAGCCCCACGCCCCAGGAGTACGTGTGGCTCACCGGCAACCTCACGGGCTGGGCCACCACCCTCGAGGCCGGCGCCATCGCGCTCTCGCAGGAGGGCGGCGAGTGGATGGTCGACGTGCTGCTCTCGGACGCCCAGGCGCTCGAGTACAAATTCCTGATCAAGTGGCCCGACGGCGGTCAGCAATGGTGCGTGCTGAACTTCGATCGCTCGTTCGACTGCGCCCCGGCGGCGCCGAACCTGGTGCAGACCGTCGAATGCGGCCAGACCGACTGCGGCGACGTGCCCGACCCCACCTGCGACGACGGCGTGAAGAACCAGGGCGAGGAGAAGGTCGACTGCGGCGGCCCCTGCGACGCCTGCCCCACCGAAGAGAAGGACTACGACTGGCGCGACGCCATCTTGTACTTCGTGTTCGTCGACCGCTTCTTCGACGGCGATGCCTCGAACAATTCGAGCGTAGCGGGCGTCGAGGCGACGGCCAACTACCAGGGCGGCGATCTCAAGGGCGTGAAGGAGAAGCTGCCCTACCTGGCCGACCTCGGCGTCACCGCCATCTGGATCACGGCGCCCTACGACAACCGCGACGTCAAGGGCCACGGCATGGGCAGCGACAACCACGACTACTCGGGCTTCCACGGCTACTGGCCCTCGCCCCCCGCGTCGGGGCTGAAGGTCGAGCCCCGCATCGGCGACTCCGACGACCTCAAGGACCTGATCGACACGGCCCACGACGAGTACGGCATGAAGGTCGTGTTCGACTATGTCATGAACCACGTCGACAACGAGAGCGCCCTGTACAAGGCCCACAAGGACGCCTGGTTCCACCCGTACAAGGACTGCCAGTCGAGCGGCTGGGGCGTCGACTGCTGGTTCACCGACTACCTGCCCGACTTCGACTTCGACGTGAAGGAGGCCCGCGACTGGTCCGTGAACGACGCCATCGCCTGGGCCAAGGAGTTCAAGGTCGACGGCTTCCGCCTCGACGCCATCAAGCACGTCGAGCAGAGCTGGCTCACGCAGCTGCGCTCGGCGCTGAACGCCGAGTTCCCGAACAAATCCTTCTACCTGGTGGGCGAGACGTTCGAGTACCAGAACTGCCAGTACATCCAGAGCTTCGTGAACCCGAACACCAAGCTCGACGGGCAGTTCGACTTCCCGCTGCGCGCACGCCTGGCCAAGAAGGTGCTGCTGCGCCAGGAGAAGCTCGGCGATCTGAACGGCGACCTCGACTGGCTGCAGGGCTGCTACCCGGGCTCGGTCATGTCGACCTTCATCGGCAACCACGACCTGCCCCGCGCCATCCACGTGGCCGACGGCAAGTTCGGCGACCAGGACAGCGGCGGCTGGAGCAAAGGCTGGATCCCCGGCGACTACCCCACGGTCACCGCCGCCGGCCCCTACCGCCGGCTGGGCCTCGCCTACACCGTGCTCCTCACCATCCCCGGCGTGCCCCTGGTCTACTACGGCGACGAGATCGGCCTGGCCGGCGGCGCCGACCCCGACAACCGCCGCATGATGACCTTCAGCGGCTGGAACCAGAACCAGCAGTGGCTCCACGACCGCATCAAGAAGCTGACGGCCATCCGCAACGAGCACCCCGTGCTCCGCTACGGCCAGCGCACGGGCTTCCACTTCGGCTACGACAGCTACGGCTACAAGATGACGGCCACCTACGAGACCCTCTACGTGCTCGTGAACCGCGCCGACAACGCCGACAACGTGCAGGGCGTCCCGGACGGCGCCTACACCGACCTCATCTCGGGCGGCAACGTCACGGTCACGGGCGGCAAGGTCAGCGTGCCGGGGCAGGATGCCATGATCCTGAGGGCGGCGGACTAGAGACGGCCCCCCTTGGCCGCCTGGAGGTGGTCTCGATGATCCGCGCGATAGAGGCGCTCAACTACCGCTGCCTTCGGCACGTCCGCCAGACCCTCGGTCCTTTTCACGTGCTCGTGGGCCCTAACGCCAGCGGAAAGAGCACGTTCCTCGACGTGGTCGCGTTCCTCGGAAGGCTGGTGCGCGATGGACTGGACGCGGCGGTCTCGGAACGGACGTCCAACTTCTACGACCTGGTGTGGGGCCGCTCCGGAGCCCGATTCGAGCTTGCGATCGAAGCCTGCGTAGCCCCCGACGGGGAGCCCGATTCGGCCTCGCCGTTGCACTTCGACACCGTTCGCTACGAGTGCGCCGTATCGATCGACGGCGGGCTCGTTCGGCTGGCGTCCGAGGATCTGCTGGTCGGCGGTTCGTCTCGACTCCGATCTTCACCTCGAACCGCCGGCGCCAGAACGCCGGGCTCACTCGCGCGTGGAAGCTCGCGCGATGGCTGGAGGTCCCTGGTCTCGGCGGTCAACGGTCTTTACGAGATAGAGACCGAGACGTCGGCGTCCCTCGGGGGCAGCCGCACGTTCTATCGTTTCCCGCGTCAACCGGATCGATCCGTGCTCAGCTTCTTCAACGTCGACGACCGCGACCTTCCGGTCGTCAGTCGACTCACGCGAACCCTGAAGGAAGGTGTAGCGCGCGTCGACCTCGACAACCGCGCCTTGCGCGCGCCCAGCGCGCCGGGTCAGGGGCAGGGATTGCGAGTCGACGGCAGCGGCCTTCCGTGGGTTATCTCGGAGTTGTCCAAGAGAAACCCGGAGCGCTTCCGTGACTGGATGGCCCACGTGAAGCTGGCGCTCCCGGGGCTGCAAGCCGTGCGCGTCGTCGAGCGCCCGGAAGACCGTCACAAATACGTGATGCTGCGCTACCCCGGCCGCCTCGACGTACCGTCGTGGATGCTTTCGGACGGGACGCTGCGCTTTCTCGCGTTGACCGTGTTGCCCTATGCCTCCCGTTGCGAAGGCACCTTCTTCGTCGAGGAGCCCGAGAACAGCATCCACCCACTGAACGTGCAGTTGGTCATGCAATCCCTGACCTCGGTCTACCAGGGACAGGTTCTTCTCGCGACGCACTCTCCCGCGGTGGTCGCCGACGCGCGTTTGGACCAGATCCTGGTGGTCGAAAACGACCGCCGTCGCGGCACGCGCCTCATCGAGGGGCCGCGACACCCCCTGCTCGTCGATTGGAAGGGAACCCCGAGCCTGCCTCACCTCTTCGCGGGAGGTATCCTCGGATGAGCCCTTCCAGCGATCACGTCGATCTCATGGTCCTCGTCGCAGACCGCGACATGAGAGCGGCTGTCGAGGGGCTCCTTGGCCGCACAGAAGCGTTGGGTATCCGTCGATTGCGTCACCGTGTCGAGTCGCATCCGAGGCACGACGCAGGCACGCGCCTCGACGCCGTCGCTTATCTCTCACCCTTCCGGGCGATCGCCGGTCACGCCCTGGTGCTCTTCGACCGCGAAGGCTCGGGTTGGGAAGACCGCGCGGCGTCGGAGATCGAGTCGGAGACCGAGACCCGCCTCGCCGAGGCCGGCTGGGCAGGCCGTTCGGCGGTCATCGTCTTGGACCCCGAGTTGGAGGCCTGGGTGTGGAGCGACTCACCTCACGTCGACGACGCGCTGGGATGGAAAGGCCGACGGCCGGCGTTGCGCGAGTGGTTGCTGCAGCAAGTATGGCTTCATCCCGGTGCGTCGAAGCCCACGCGCCCCAAGGAGGCCATGGACGCCGCCTTGAGACGCGCGGGCAAGGTGCGGTCTTCGTCGCTGTTCCATGCCATGGCATCCAAGGTCACGGTCACGCGTTGCACGGACCGTTCGTTCGAAAAGCTCCGAGTCACGTTGCGAAAATGGTTCGGAACAGCGTGACCTACGCCCCGTCCGGGATCTCGGGCTCGACCAGCAGGGCTCGCGGGTCCCTTCCCGGCGGTCCATCGGGAATCGTCGACAGGTCGAGCCCCCGCAAGGGGTGCCCCTACGGCACCATGACCCCAACCCGCGCCCAACTGGTGTTACCGAGCGCGTCGCTGGCCCAGACCAGGGCCTCGTAGGTGCCCGGGGCGGCGTAGGTGTGGGTGACGCTGGCGCCGTCGGCGTACGACAGGTCACCGAAGAACCACTGGAAGGTGAGCCCGCCGTCGGCGTCGGTGGCCGTGGCCTCGAGCGACGCGGTGCGGTCGTCGAGGGAGAGCAAGCTGGCGGTGAGCGCGGGGGGCTCGTTGGGGGTGAGGGGCCACTGCTCCAGGAGCACGGGCGCGGGCTCCTGCACGGGCAGGCGCCACGTCGCGGCGTCGCCCTCCCCTTCCACGGAGCCGCCGAGGCGCTCGACCACGTCGCGGGCCAGGGCCACGTTGGCGTCGACCGCCTCCTGCAGCGTGTAGCCGGTGAACAGGATCTCCTCGTCCCAGCGGAGGTGGGTCAGGAACTTATCGGGGATGGCGGCCCGGCCGTACAGGTTGCCCAGCAGGCCGCCCACCGTCGAGGGGTTGCAGTCGCTGTCCTGGCCGCAGCGCATGGCGAGGAGCACGCTCTTCTCGAAGTCGCCCTCGCCGTAGAGCAGGCCCATCAGCACGTAGGCCGAGTTCAGCTTGGCGTCGATGTTGTAGGGGTCGTCCTTGCCCGTGGAGCAACGATCGGTGGTGCCCCACTTGTCCTGCAGCAGCTGCCAGGTGACCTTCCAGTCGGTGGGGTGCTGCTGGTGCCAGGCCGTCACGTCGTCCAGCACCTTCGTGTACGTCGCGTCGTCGGGCAGGCTCGCGCGACCCGCTGCCAGCATCTCGGCCACGCTGGTCGCGGTGAAGGCCGCCGCGTGCAGGGCCGCTACCCACACGCCGCCGTACACGCCGTCGCCGAAGTTCATCACGTGCCCGTGGCGCCAGGCGACCTCGGTCGCGACCTGGGGCAGCCCGGGCGCGAGCTGCCCGGCGAAGTCGGCCTCGATCTGCCAGTCGATGTCGTCGGCGCAGGTGTTGCGGCTGTAGTGCCCCGAGTCGGGCGCCGGGATGCCCGCTCGCAGGTTGTCGCGGCCGCGGCCGTTGGCGTGCCACAGCTGGAACTGGGTCGAAGCGAACGAGGGGCCGAGCAGGTCCCAGCCCGCCGTGACCCCGTGCTTCACGAGCACGTCGAGGAAGGGGAACTCGACGTACAGATCGTCCTGCGCATAGCCCGTGCGGAAGTAGGCCCACGTGTCGAGCCACTCCGGGAGGTTGTCGTCGGGGATGTACTCGCCCTTGTACATGAACTCGGTGAGCCAGCCCCAGTTGACGCCCACCAGCTGGCCGAGCCATGCAGCCTCGATGCGATCGCGCACCTCGGCGCCGCTCATCGTCACCGTGGGCGGCGCCGTGACGTCGACGTCAACCCCGATCGGGGCGTCGACCTCGCTCTCGAGGGCGTCGGACCCATCGGCTGCCCCGGAGTCCGCCGCTCCACACGCGGCCAAAACCAGGAGCGAGCCGAGTAATCCATGAAAACGCATGCTACCCCCGGTATGTAGGGGCATGACGTGTCATGCCCTCGCCCGCCACAGCACGTCGCCCACGCGCACCTCGGTGCCCGGCTCCCACGACGCCAGCGCGCCCTGCTCTTCGGCCAGGAGCACCACCGAGCTGCCCAGGTTGAAGGCGCCGACCTCGTCGAGGGCGCTCACGTGGCGGACGGGATCGTAGTCGTGCTCGATGGGCTGCTTGCGGAAGTGGTCGGCGGTCGAGAAGTCGTCGCCCGCGAGGGTCATGCGCCCCACGATCGACGCGCCCACCAGCACCAGCCACAAGCTGCCGCGCGGGGTCTCGTAGAAGAGCACCACGCGCTCGTTGCGCAGGAACAGGTGCGGTACGCGCATGCCGAGCCGGTTCACGGGGAACAGGCGCCCCGGCAGGTAGCGGAAGCCCTGCAGCTCGGCCTCGGCGGGCGCGTGCACGCGGTGGTAATGGCGCGGGCTCAGGTAGATGAGCGCGTAGCTGCCGCCCCGGAAGCGCTCGCGGGCCAGGTCGTCGCCCGTGAGGCCGGCCACGTCGATCTCCTGGCCCTTCACGGTGAACACGTCGGAGCCGGACAGGTGCCCGACCTGCTGCAGCACGCCGTCGGCCGGCGACACCACCGAGCCGGGCTGCCACGCGGGCAGCTCGCGCCCGACGGCCAGGCCGCGGGTGAAGAACTCGTTCAGGCACGCGTAGCCGTCGGGCGCGCGATCGAGCTCCGCGGCCGGGATGTGGAACACGGAGCTCCAGCTCTTGACCATGGCCGTGACCACGGGCTTCGGGAACCGCACGTCCGACACCTTGCCGGCGAACCACGAGAGCGGCGCGACCGACGCGGCGTAGGCCAGGGCCTTCTCGAAGGGTGCGACCACGCTCATGCTTCGTCCTCCTCCTGAACGGTCAACATGCGCCGGAACTGCGAGAGGCGCGCGCGATACTCCTGGGGCGTCACCTGGGCGAGCCGCTCGACGCCGAAGCCCTCGACAGTGAACGACGCCACCACGCTGCCGGCCACCATGGCCCGGCGCAGGTCGTCGACGGTGGGCGTTCGGTCGAGACGCGTGAGGTACCCCACGAAGCCGCCCGCGAACGAGTCGCCGGCGCCGGTGGGGTCGATCACGTCCTCGAGGGGCCACGCGGGCACGAAGAAGGGCTCGCCCTCGGCCCACAGCATGGCGCCATGCTCGCCCTTCTTCACGACCACCGCCTGCGGCCCCAGCGTGCCCAGGCGCCGGAGGGCGCGCGGCAGGCTGGTCTCGCCCGTCAGGAGGCGGGCCTCCTCGTCGTTGACCACCAGCACGTGCACGTGCGGAAGCAGTCGATCGAGCGACGCGCGCTTGCCGGTGATCCAGAAGTTCATGGTGTCGGCCACGACCAGGCGCGGGCTGGGGAACGCGGCCAGCACGGCGTGCTGAAGGTCGGGGTCGATGTTGGCCAGGAAGACGTTCGGGATGCTGCGCCAGGCCGAGGGGATCGCCGGCTGGAAGCGCTCGAAGACGTTCAGGCTGGTCTCGAGCGTCTCGCGGCGGTTGCAGTCGTCGAAGTAGCGACCCCTCCAGCGGAAGCACAGCCCGTCGCGCACCTCGAGGCCGTCGAGGCCCACACCCCGGTCGGCCAGGAAGGCTCGGTCGGAGGCCTTGAAGTCCGAGCCGACCACGGCCACCACGTGGGGCGTGCAGAAGAGCCCGGCCGCCACCGAGAAGTAGGTGGCGCTGCCGCCCAGCACGTCGGCGCGCGCCTCGCGCGGGGTCTCGATGCCGTCGTAGGCCACCGACCCGACCACCACCACGTCGCCCCGGCGGGTCGTCGACGCGCTCATGGCAGCACCCCGTCGAGCAGCAGGGAGTACCGCTCGCGCAGCTCGGGACCGATGCGATCGGGCGCCGTGATCACCGCCCCCTGCATGGCGCGGTGGCACGCGCACGAGGTGTGCGAGGCGATGCGCCCCACGACCCGCGCGAACAGGCGCTGGGCGTTCGCCGAGTTCTTCTTGAGGACCGCCACGACCGACTCGACCGTGACGTCGTCCTCGGTCTCGTGCCAGCAGTCGTAGTCGGTGGCCATGGCCAGCGTGACGTAGCACATCTGCGCCTCGCGGGCCAGCTTGGCCTCGGGCAGCGCGGTCATGCCGATGACGTGGGCGCCGAACGACCGATACAGGTTCGACTCGGCGCGCGTCGAGAACTGCGGCCCCTCCATGACGACCAGCGTACCCCGGTCGTGCACGGGCAGGTCGAGCTCGGAGGCGCCGTCGACCACCAGTCCACGCAGGGTGGCGCAGTACGGATCGGCGAACCCCACGTGCACCGCCAGTCCCTCGTCGAAGAAGCTGCCGGAGCGCACGCCCTTGGTGCGGTCGAGCAGCTGGTCGGGCACCACCAGGTGGCCCGGGGCGATGCCCTCGCGCAGGCTGCCCACGGCCGTGATGCTCACGATGGAGCGCGCGCCGAGCGCCTTCAGCGCCCACACGTTGGCCCGGTAGGGAACGTGGCTGGGCGACAGCCGGTGGCCGCGCCCGTGGCGGGGCAGGAACCCGACGCGCACGCCCGAAACCTCGGCGATGGTGATGCCTTCGGAGGGCGTCCCGAACGGCGTCTCGACCTCCACCGTCTCGAGCACGTTGGCGTCCATCATCTCGTAGAGGCCGCTGCCCCCCATCACGCCCACGTCGATCCCGGCCATGCGTCATCCTCGCCGCGTGTCGAAGCCGTGGTATTCTAATTGGACACGCCCGTTCTCGCAGCTAGAATCACGCGGAAGAGGGAACCGGCGATGCGAATCTGTCCCCAGTGCGACCGTCGGACCGAGGAGGCCTACTGCCCCGACGACGGCACCATCACCGTCGCCGAGGAGTTCCTCAACCAAAAGGCCCCTGACCCGCTGATCGGCCGCGTGCTCAACAACCAGTTCCGCATCGAGGGCCTGCTCGGCCGCGGCGGGATGGGCGCCGTCTACCGGGGCACCCAGATGTCGCTGCGGCGCGAGGTGGCCATCAAGGTCATCCTCTCCGACTTCGCGCGTGATCCCCGCAACATCAAGCGCTTTCACCGCGAGGCGCTGTCCACCAGCAAGCTCACCCACCCGAACATCGTGTACCTGCACGACTTCGGCCAGACCGACGACGGCATCCTCTTCATCGCCATGGAGTACCTGCGGGGTCGCAGCCTCGAGCAGGAGCTCGAGCGGTGCGGCGCTCTGCCCGAGGCCAGGCTGGTGCCCATCGCGGCGCAGATCCTGAAGGCGCTGCACCACGCCCACGGCCACGACATCGTGCACCGCGACCTGAAGACGGCCAACGTGTTCCTGGTCAACTCCGACGACGGCCACGACCTCGTCAAGGTCGTCGACTTCGGCATCGCCAAGATCCTCACGCACGAAACGGGCCAGTCCGACATCACGAAGACCGGCATCACCGTCGGCTCGCCGGCGTACATGTCGCCCGAGCAGGCGATCAACAAGGGCGTCGACGCGCGCTCCGACCTGTACTCGCTCGGGGTCATGCTCTACGAGGCGGTGCTCGGACGCGCCCCCTACCAGGGCGAGACGCCGCTCGAGGTCATCCTCAAGCACCTGCACGAGGCGCCCCCCGAGCTGCCGCCCGACAGTGAGATCCCCCACCCCATCTCGCCGGCTTTGCGCTCCCTCATCATGAGGCTCATGTCCAAGGAGAAGAGCGACCGGCCGGCCGACGCCGCCGAGACGCTGCGTCTTCTGCCGGGCTACTCCGACGCCGAGATCTCGGGCAGCGCGACCCGGTCGTCGGCCATCCTCGACCAGTTGCCTCCGACCGGCGCCACGGGCAAGGTGCTGCGCCCGCCGTCCCCTGGGGCGAAGACCACCGACGAAGAGCTGTCGGCGCTGGTCGACCACGAGCTCGCGAGCCGCGGCGGCTGGAAGTGGCTGGTGGTCCTGCTGGCGCTGCTGCTGCTGGGCGGCTCCGCGACGGCGTTCTGGTTCCTGAAGAAGTCGCCACCCGCCGCCGAGGCCGCCGTCGAGCCCCCCGCCACGAGCGCGATCGCCGAGGCGCCCTCGAAGGCTCCGACCGCCCCCGAGCGCGCGCCGATCCGCGCCCCCGAACCCGCGCCGGCTCCAGCGCCCACGCCCGCCCCTGCCCCCGCTCCGACGCCGACACCGACGCCTGCCCCGGCGCCCGCTCCGGCCCCCGCTCCTGCCCCGGCCCCCATCGCCCCGGTGAAGCCCGAACCGGCCGTCGAGGCCAGCACCGTGCTCACCTCCGCGCCCCCCAAGGCCAAGGTCTACGCGGGCGAGCAGGCCCTGGGCCAGACCCCGTACACCGTGCGCGGAAAGAGCGGCGAGGCTGTGAGCCTCAAGCTGGTCAAGCGCGGCTACGACGTGAAGAACGTGGTCGTGCGCGTGGGCCGCGACGAGAGCGTGCACGTCGAGTTGACGGCCAAGCCGGAGAAGCCCGCGCGCGCGGTCTCGCCCGGCCGCGTCCCCTCCGACTCGGCCCTCGATCGCATCGGCGTGCCGTCGAAAGAGAACGAGCGCAAGCCGCCCGCGGAAGAGGCCGACATTCCCCGTTTGTAGGGACGCCGTGAACTCTCAGGTCGAGACGCGATTGCGTCCGGCCGACTTGGCTCGTTCGAGCGCGTCGTCGGCGCGCTTCAGCATCGTCGCCACGCTGCTCGTGGCCTCAGCGAGCGCGGCGACGCCCAGGCTGCACGTGACACTCAGGTTGGTGTTCGCGTCGAGGCGGAACGAGTGCGACTCGACGCTGCGGCGCAGGCGCTCGGCGACCTGCAGCGTGCGCTCGAGATCGGTCTCGGGCAACAGCACCGAGAAGGCGTCGTCCTCGTAGCGCGCGAAGATGTCCTGCTTGCGCACGGCCTCCATGATCAGCCTGCCGATACCGCGCAGCACCGCGTCGCCCGCGTGGTCGCCGTGCGCGGCGTTCACCTTGGCGAAGCCGTCGACGTCGAGCACAAGCAGCGACAGGGAGTGCTGGTAGCGCAGGCTGCGATCGACCTCCTTCGCCAGGATCTCGACGAAGAAGTGCTTGTTGTAGGCATCGGTCAGCGGATCGATCGTGCTGAGGCGGAAGAGCTCGCGGCTGAAGAAGCGCTCGCTCTCCTCGTACGGCAGGTACTTCAGGATGAGGTTGCCGATCGAGATGAGATCGCCGGAGTTCAAGGGAACCCGCTGCACGAGCTTGATCCCGTTGACGAACGTGCCGTTCGTGCTGCCCACGTCGTCGATGAAGACCTCGGCGTCCTCGACCGTCACCTGGAAGTGCCGGCGCGAGACGCTCGGGTTGTCGAGCACGCGGTCGCAGTCGAGGGAGCGGCCGAACACCAGGGGGCTGGCCTCGAGGTGGTAGCGCTTGCCGAGCTCGTCGCCGTAGAGGACCAGCAGCAGGGGGCCACGCCGCATGGGCGTGAGGATCTCGCCACCCCGCTTCAGCGTGGGCGCCGTGATCGTCGTGTCGGTTCCCCGGCGGCGCATCTCAGTCATGCTGCGCTATTTAATCGAAAGGTCGTCAGGTCTCAAGCACTTTCTGGACCAGTTCGACCGAGCCCAGGGGGGCCGAGAGCTGCAGCCCCTGGACCAGGGGACGCACCGCCGCCAGCATCTCACGCGCGATCTCGACGCCCACGGCCGCGGCGGAGGCCCGATCGGAGGCCGCCGCCATACGGGCCAGCACGGACTCGGGTACCGACACGCCGGGCACCTCGCTGCCGAGGAACTGGGCGTTGGCCAGGCTGGTGAGGGGCCAGATGCCGGCCAGGATCGGGACGCGCCGGACGCCGCGCTGTAGGAGCCTGTCGACGAAGCCCTCGAGCGCGGCGACGTCGAAGACGGGCTGCGTGATGGCGTACTCGGCGCCCGCCTCGAGCTTGCGCAGGAAGCGCTCGATCTCGAGGTCGGGGTTCAGGGCGGCTGGATTCAGCCCCACGCCGAACACGTACGCGGTCGGCTGCCCGATGGACGTGTGGCCGAGATCGGCCCCGGAGTTCAGGCGCTTCACGAGGTGCGTGAGCCCGATGGAGTCGACGTCGAACACCCCCGTGGCGTCGGGGTAGGTGCCCATCTTGGGAGGATCGCCCGTGACGAGCAGCAGGTTTCGGATGCCGAGCGCGAAGGCGCCGAGCAGATCGGACTGGATGCCGAGCACGTTCCGGTCGCGGCACGTGTAGTGCAGGATGACCTCGAGGCCCGCCTCGGCCTGGAGCCGGACGCCGGTCGCGAGCGCGCTCATGCGGGCGGTCGCGCGCGGGCCGTCGGGCAGGTTCACGCACGTGATGCCGAGGGCCCGGAGCGCCACGGCCTTCTCGAGCAGCCTGGTGAGCACGTAGCCGCGTGGCGGCGTCAACTCGACCGACACGGGGAAGGCCCCGGTCGCGAGCGCCCGCCCGAACGCCGACCTTTCGCCGAGCGGCGGTGCCTCGGCGTGCGGCACCGCGTCCGGGCCGGGAGCGGACGAGACGACCGTGGAGTGGGCCTCGGAGGCCTCCATCGCCCGGATGGCCGCGCGCATGCTGCGGATGTGCCGGGGGTTCGTTCCGCAGCACCCCCCGAGCAGGCTGGCCCCGCGCTGCACGAAGCGCCGTGCGTATTCGGCCAGGTACTCGGGGGAGCACAGGTAGAGGTTTCGACCCTCGACGTTGCGAGGGATGCCGGCGTTCGGCTGCACGCAAAGCCGACCGGCGGTCGCGGCGCGCATGCGCTCGACCACCGGCAACATGGCCGCCGGCCCCACGCTGCAGTTGATCCCGGCCACGTCGGCGCCGTGCTCGTGCAGGTAAGGCGCGTAGCGCTCGGGCTCGACCCCGTACACGGTGCTGCCGTCTTCCTGGATGGTCATGCTCGCGACCAGGAACGCCCCGGGCAGTTCGGCGCGGGCCACCTCGAGGGCCAACCCCATCTCGTCGAGGTTGGCGAAGGTCTCGAGCACGAGCCCGTCGACCCCTCCGGCCACGAGACCCCGGATCTGCTCGCGAAACGCGGCACGCGCCTCCTCGCGGGACAGCGTGCCCAGGGGGGCCACTTGCGCGCCGAGGGGGCCGACGGCGCCCAGCACCACCGTACCCCGGCCCGCCGCGTCGGCGGCCTCCCGGGCCACACGCGCGCCGGCCTCGTTGAACTCGAACGTGCGCTCGGCCAGCCCGAAGCGGGCCAGCCGCAAGCGATTGGCCCCGAAGGTGTTGGTCTCGAGCAGGTCGGCCCCCGCCTCGATGTAGTCGGCGTGGATCTCGCGCACCAGGTCGGGCCGCGTGACGTTCAACTCGTCGTAGCAGACGTTGAGGTACACGCCCCGGGTATAGATTTCGGTGCCCATGCCGCCGTCGAACAGCAGGATCTCGCCAGCCGACAAGCGCTCGAGCAGGCTCGCTCGGAGGTTGGAGGGCGTCACGGGCAAGCCATCCCTGCGCTCTGGCAGACCCCCTTGCAGCAGGCGCCCGAGCCGCCCAGCCCGAGCGTGCAGCCCAGCCCGTCGGGCTTCTTCGAGTGCTGGCAGCCGCCCTGAACGGTGCACGAGTCGTTGGTGCACGATTCGTCGTCGTCGCAGTCCGCCGAGGCGTGGCTGCAGCTGCCGTCGGCGTTGCACGTGTCGGTCGTGCAGGCATCGGCGTCGTCGCACGAGGGGTCGCCCACGCAGACCGTGCACACGGCCTTGGGCTCGTTCACGCACCCGACGCCCTCCTGGCACCAGTCGTAGGTGCACCAGTTCACGTCGTCGCACGACGTGGGCAGGTGCACGCACACCCCGTTCGAGCCGCACAAGTCGTCGGTGCACACGTTGGTGTCGACGCAGTCGGCCGCGACGCTGCACGTTCCGCAGCCGGGGATCTTGACGTAGTAGCACTCGCCGGTGCCCGCCTCGCAGTTGTCGAACGAGCACGCGTCGCCGTCGTCGCACTTCGGCGGGAAGACGCAGCCGAGCTCGGGGTCGCACGCATCGAGCGTGCACACGTCGGTGTCGGCGCACTCCACGTCGGTGTGAACGCAGTAGTCGAACTCTTCGTTGCAGCCGTCGTCGGAGCACGCGTCGGCGTCGTCGCAGTTCTGCCCCGCGGTGTGCTGGCACGCGCCCGTCAGCCCGTTGCAGGTGTCGAGGGTGCAGAACACGCCGTCGGAGCAGTTCTTCGGCACGTGCGTGCACTCGCCCTCCGACGGGTCGCACCCATCGACGGTGCAGAGGTTCCCGTCGTCGCACGCCATCACCTCGTAGGAACACGCGAACGATTCGGAATCGCACGACTCGGTGGTGCAGGGGTTGCCGTCGTCGCAGTCGGCGCTCGCGTCGCACGCCGTGATCAGCGCATGCAGGCAGCCCACGCCGGGATCGCACGAATCGATGGTGCCCGCGTCGGCGTCGTCGCAGTCGGCCTGGCCGTGGGAGCACGAGCCGTCGACGTAGCTGCAGGCGTCGGTCGTGCAGGGGTCCAGATCGTCGCAGCCGGCCTCGTCGTAGAAGCAGGCCTCGGCCACGTCGTCGCAGCGGTCGAGCGTGCAGCGGTTCAAATCGTTGCAGTAGTTGCGGCGGTGCACGCAGCGGCCCGTGCCGGCCTCGCACGAGTCCTTGGTGCAGAGCGTGCCGTCGTCGCAGCCCTTGGGGGCCGAGATGCAGTCGGCCGTGGCGGGCTCACAGGCCCAGACGGTGCAGGGATCCTGCGCCGACTTGGCCGAGCATTGAAGAGAGAGCGCGGAGGCCTGGTGCGTACAGCGGCACTTGGCATCGTCGCACTGGTCGTTGGTGCACAGGTCGTCGTCGTTGCACGTGTTCGGGGTGAAGACGCACTGGCCCGAGACCGGATCGCAGGCGTCGATGGTGCAGCACTTGTCGTCGTCGCACACGCGGGGTTCGTGCACGCAGCCGCCCTCGAACGACTTGCACGAGTCGACCGTGCACCCATCGCCGTCGTCGCAGTCTTCGGGGGTGACGGGCTCGTAGGCGCACATCTTCGACTCTTCGTCGCAGTGCCCCAGCGAGCAGGGATCACCCGCGTTCTCGCACGTGATCGTGTAGTGCCAGCAGGCGTCGCCGGCCGGGCTGCAGAAATCGGTGGTGCAGTACAACCCGTCGTCGCAAAGGAACTCGGCGCCGCCGCAGTCTTTTTCGTTGCACGCGCCCCCGGCCACCTCGGCGACCACGAACTGGCACGCGCCGGTCTCGGGCACGCACCGATCGTCGGTGCAGCCGTGGCCGTCGTCACAGACCTTGGCATCGTGCTTGCACTTCTTGACCCCGCCCGCGCCCGCGACGCACGTGTCGGTGGTGCAGAGGTTCTGGTCGTCGCACTCGGAGTCGGACGCGCAGACCGGGCACCCGGAGATGGTCGTGTGCAGGCAGCCGGAGAGCGGCTTGCACGAGTCGAGCGTGCACTCGTTGCCGTCGTCGCAGTCGGAGGGCAACGCCTGGCAGCACCCCTTGGCGTCGCACCAGTCGGCCGTGCACGCGTTCTGGTCGTTGCAGTCGATCGAAGAGCCGCAGGGCCGGGCACAGCACCCCGGGTCGGGCAGGAACACGCACCCGAGATCGGCCTTGCAGAAGTCGACGGTGCACGAGTCGTTGTCGTTGCAGGCGATCTCGGAGTGGCTGCAGCACTGCGACAGGGTATTGCAGGCGTCGATGGTGCACTGGTCGTCGTCGTCGCAGTCGGTCGCGTTCGAGCAATCGCCGCACACCTCGACGTCGGGCACGCAGTTGCCGTTCACGCACTTGAAGTCGGCGTCGCAGGGGGTGGTCTCGTCCCACTCGAGGCAGTCGTCGGCGTCGAAGTCGCCGCACTCGCGCACCGCCGTGAGCTTGACGCAGTCGACGTCGCCGGGATCGGCGCACTGGCACTGCGACAGGCCGGCCTGCGGACACTCGTCGTCGCAGGGGATGACGCACTTGCCGCCGACGCAGGTCTTCTCGCCGCAGCCTTCGGCCTGGCTCCAGTCGAGGCACTCGTCGTCGTCGTACTGCCCGCAACGATGCACGCCGTTGCCGTCGGTGCACGCGAGCATGCCCTTGACCGGGCAGTCGTCTTCGCAGGCAGGTACGTCGGCCTCGACCTCGATCTCGTCCTCGACCTCCTCGATCGGCTCGGGATCGGGCTCGGGTTCGGCGACGTCGGGCAGCGGCTCGCTGTGATCGGGCTCGTCGGAGCGCTCGGCGACGTCGGGCTCGACCTTCTCGTCGCCCACGTCGGGGACATCGGCCGGCACGACCTCGACGTCGACCTCGCCCTGTCCCGGGTCGGCCCCGTTGTCCTCGGGGCCGCTGCCACCACCGCCACAGGCGGCCAGTCCGATCGCGGCCAGGAAGAGAAACGAACTCGCGAGGGAAGTGTACGAGCGCATGGGCTACCCTTGGAGGATCCCGATGCGCGTATTGTCGCCGAGCCGCGTCAAGTGTTCAAGTCGTCAGGTGTCTTTGCGCTTGGAAGTCGCACCGGACCGGTACGCGGCGGCCTCGAGCCGGTACCGCTCGACCAGGCGGTACAGGTGCCGTCGGCTGAGCCCGAGGCTGCGCGCCGCGGCCGACATGTTGCCGCGCGCGGCTCGAAGCGCCTCGGCGACGCGCGCGCCGTCGTTCGAGAGATCGGGCGTCTCGACGCCCGGCAACAGCCGTCCGGGCAGGTCGGAGGGTTCGAACACCGCCTCGAGGCGCCCCGACGACGCGAGCTGATCGACCAGCGCGCACGCCTCGCCGCCGTTCCCCGGCCACGCGTGCAAGAGCAACGCCTCGACGAAGTCGACGCTGGCGGAGGGCGGCGTCTTTCGGCCCCGGCGGGCGAGCTCCGCCACCAGCGTGGGGATGACGTCTTCGCGCCGGCTTCGCAGCGGCGGGATCGCAACGTACGGGGGAGCGAGCAGCGCGATGAGCCCCGGCGTGAGCCCGACCGATGCGGCCGCACGCCCCGTGGCCTGCAGCGTGACGACCGTCGTGACGCCGCGCTCGCGCTGGAAGCTCTCGGAACGCAACAGGAACTCGAGGCGCTCCTGGGCCTCGCGCGGCGCCAGGGCCAGATCGTCGAAGTGCACGACGCTGGCGCCTGCGGCCGCCGCCCCCTCCATCCAGCGCAGCAGCGAACCCTCCCACGCGCCGTCGCGCAGCGACGTGCCGTGCAGGTGCATCAATCGCTCCGACGCTCCCAGACGCCGGGCGAGTCGTCGAACCGCCTCGGCCTTGCCGACCCCCGGCTCGCCCGCGAGCAGCACGCGCCCCCCGACGGGCAGCGACCCGAGCAGCGCGTTGGCCCGACGGACCTCCGCGGAGCCGCCCTCGAAGCAGCGCTCGTCGAGCCCACCGGCCCGCAGCAGGCCCGCGTCGTTGAGCTCGACGAACACGAAGATCTGGCCGCCGATCCGCACGACGTCGTTCGGAGTCACGACGCGCTCGCTCACGCGCTCGCCGTTGACCGACAGGCCGTTGGAGGAGCCCAGATCGACGACCTCGAAGCGACGACGGCGGGGCACGAACCGAACCGAGACGTGCTGGCGGCTCACCGATGGATCGTCGACGAAGAGGCCCGCCACGCGGGGATCGCGGCCCACCACGGTCGAGAGCTCGACGAGGACGAAGGGTTGGAAGACCGCGTCGAGTCGGCGGGGGTCGATCCGGAGAAGCGAGTAGGCGACCCCGCGACCCGGAACGCCCCCGATCTTCTCGGTGATTTCAGCCACTACGCGTGCCCCCCATGGCCGAAGATTATCGTCGACCACCAGGTCGAAGTCAATCGCATCGCGGCCTCCAGGGCGCGTCGGATTTTCATTGACGCGACTCGGGGCTGTTCTAGTATCGCGACGGTTTCAGACTGACGAGGTGCGTCATGTTGCGTCATGAGAACCTGAATCCGTTCGCGATCGCCCAGGCCCAACTCGACACGGCCGCCGAGCGGCTCAAGCTCGACAAGGGCACTTGGGAGCTCCTGCGCTGGCCCATGAAGGAGATCCACCTCACCTTCCCCGTCCGCATGGACGACGGGACCGTGAAGATCTTCCACGGGTTCCGGGTCCAGTACAACGGATCCCGAGGCCCGTGCAAGGGCGGCATCCGCTTCCACCCCAGCGAAACGATCGACACGGTGCGTGCCCTCGCGGCGTGGATGACCTGGAAGACGTCGGTCGTCGACATCCCCCTCGGCGGGGGCAAGGGCGGCGTCATCTGCAACCCCAAGGAGCTCACGGTCACCGAGCTCGAGCGCCTCAGTCGTGCCTATATCCGAGCGATCGGGAACGATCTCGGCGTCATGAAGGACGTGCCCGCCCCCGACGTCTACACCACGCCGCAGATCATGGGCTGGATGATGGACGAGTTCGAGACGCTGCACCAGGTCCACCACCCCGGCGTCATCACGGGCAAGCCGCTGGCGCTCGGCGGCAGCCAGGGTCGGCCCGACGCCACGGCGCGCGGCGGCCTCTACGTGTTGCGCGAGGCAGCGGCCAAGCTGGGCCTCGATCCGAAGACGTGTACGTACGCCATCCAGGGCCTCGGCAACGTGGGTGGGTACGCCGCGCAGATCCTCGACGAAGAGATCGGCGGGAAGATCGTCGCGCTCGGCGAGATCGACGGCGCCCTCGTCAACCCGGCCGGCCTCGACATCAAGGCCGTCATGCGGCACTTCCGCGAGACGGGCGGCCTGCAGGGCTTCGCCGGGGGCCAGTTCCTCCCGAACTCGGCCGATTGCCTCGCGGTGGCCTGCGACGTGGTGATCCCGGCCGCCCTCGAGGGCGTGATCACGCGCGACAACGCCGCCCATATCAAGGCCCGCATCGTGCTCGAGTTGGCCAACGGCCCGACGACCCCCGACGCCGACGAGATCCTGTTCGGCAAGGGCGTGGTGGTCATCCCCGACTTCCTGGCCAACGCCGGCGGCGTGACGGTCTCGTACTTCGAGCAGGTGCAGAACACCTACAACTTCTACTGGCCTCTGAACGAGATCCACGCCCGCCTCGACGAGCGGATGACGAGCGCGTTCACGGCCGTGTACGACATGTACAAGAAGGAAGGCGTGAACATGCGCGTGGCGGCCTACATGGTGGCGGTCAAGCGCGTCGCCGAGGCCATGCACCTGCGCGGCTGGGTGTAATCTTCAGTCTCCTCCCCCTCCCCGCTCCAGGAACCTCCCCGTACCCGGAGAGGCCTCCGAGCCCGCCTCCAGATCGTAAACGACCCGGCCCCGGAGCACGGTCTTCACGACGCGGCCCCGAAACACGTGCCCCTCGAAGGGCGTGAACCGGCCCTTGGAGGCCAGGTCCGCGCCGCGCACGATCCACTCCCGGTCGGGGTCGAGCAGCGCCAGGTCGGCGTGGGCGCCCACGTTCAGCGAGCCCTTGCGGGGCCAGAGCCCGTAACGTCGCGCGGCGGCCGCCGACGACACGGCGACGAGCCGATCCCAATCGAGGCGTCCGCGGTGGACGCCCTCGGAGACGAGGTACGGCAACATGAGCTCCGTTCCCGGCACGCCGCCGTAGGCCGTCCAGATGTCGCCGGTCTCCTTGTCCTCGGGCCACCGGCACGGGGCGTGGTCGGTCGCGACGAACTGCAGGCCGTCGCTCGCCAGCAGTTCCCAGAGCCGTGCTCGATCCGCCGCCCCTTTCACGACGGGGGCCGTCTTCAGGCGCGCGCCCAGGCGCACGAGATCGTCGGTCGTGAACGCCAGGTAGTGCGGGCACGTCTCGGCCGAGACGTCGGCGCCGGCGCGCCGGGCTTCGGCGACGAGATCGGCGGCCCGCCCGCTGGCCACGTGCACGACGTGCAGCTTCACGCCCGTGGATCCCTGCAGCAGCAACGCGCCGGCCACGGCCAGGCACTCGGCTCCGGAGGGCCTGGACTCGGCCCACGACGCCGGGTCCTTGCGTCCGGCGGCTCGGAGGGCGCGGGCCAGGCGCCCCACCACCTCGGGGTCCTCCGCGTGCAGCGCCACCACCGCCCCCAGGCTCGCCGCGCTCGCGAACACGTCGAGCAGTGCCGCTGGCGCCAGGGCGGGGTAGGTCTCCATTCCCGAGACCGTGTAGGCCTTGAACCCCACGACGCCGGCGCGGTGCAGCGCCTCCAGGTCTCCGCGCCAGCGCGGGTCGTCGGCCTCGACCCGGCGCGCGTCGACGCCGCCGAACAGGGCGAAGTCGCAGCGGGCGGCCGCCTGGATGACGGAGAGCTTGGCGCGGAGCGCGTCGAGGGAGACCACGGGCGGGAGGCTCGTGCACGGCATGTCGATGACGGTCGTCACGCCGCCGCGCAGCGCCGAGGCCGAGCCGTGAGAGAAGTCTTCCCGCTCGGTGAAGCCGGGTTCGTCGAAGTGGACGTGCGGATCAATCGCCCCGGGCAACGCGATCAGCCCTCCGGCGTCGATCGAGCCATCGGCGTCGCGCGGATCGACGCGGCGGGCGAGGCGCGCGATCGTCCCGTCGCAGGCGAGCAGGTCGGCCTCGACGCCGACCTCCCGCGCAAGGCGTCCCACCAGGCGCAAGCCCGTAATGCGTACGCGACCTGCGCGCGCGTCTCCTCCTGGCATCGTCGCCTCCTTGGCTTTACGCCCCGAGGCGAGTCTGGCATACTATGCCTTCGACGCGCAACGCTCGCGCTCAGGAGGTCTACCGTGCCCAAGCTGCTGACGACCCTGTTGTCCGTCGTGGTCCTTCTGTTGCTGGTCCAGGTCGTGCAGTCGTACCGGACGATCAGCGCCCTCGGCGAGGTCACCGCCGTGCTCTCGATGGACACGACCCCCCTCGAGTACCACTCCCGACGCTTGTCGGCCGAGAACCGCGCGACCGAGGGCGGTCTGCTCATCACGAGCGGCCGTTACGTCGAAGCCATGGAGGCCTACAAAGTCGCGCTCACGCTCGACCCCGCCAATGAACTCGCGCGGAGCGGGGTCGAGGACGCCGCGGTGCTGCAGTTGCTGAATACGCCCGACAACATCACGACCGAACCGACCCTGCTGCACTACTACGCACTGCGCCTGCAGGCCAAGCCCACGGGGTTCGTCGACGCGACCAGCGCCACGGTCGCGCGCGGAAATCTGGCGTTCTTCGTCGACGGCGATCCGGTCGAGGCCGAAAAAATCTACACCGAAGTGCTGAAGAACGACCCCGCGAACCTCGCCTCCCGCATCGGCCTGACGGCCCTGCTGCTCGCGCGAGCCAAGGGGCCCGTCGACGCCCTGCTCGAGGACCTCGTCGGGTTGGCCACGGCCGGCAAGCCCAATCGCTTCCAGTGCGAGACCATCGCGAGGCTCGCGCTCCTCAACGGTGAATACCCCATCGCGTTGACCTGGGCCGAGAAGGCGGCGGCCCTCGAGCGTACGTTCGGCGCCGTGGCCCTCATTGCTCAGACCAAACTCCAGCTCACGCGGCCCGACGAGGCCACGGCCGCTGCCAACGAGCTCGTCCGGCGCGATCCGAAGAACCCGCTCGGCTACCAGATCCTGTGCCAGTCCTACGTCAAGACCCAGAACGCCGAGATGGCGGTCTCGTCCTGCTCTGCCGCTTTCGAGGCCGACCAGGATGTCCGGACGCTCGTGAACGTGGCCCGGGCGCTCGCCATGGCAGGGCGCACCAAGGAGGCCGTCGACGCGTACCGCGAGGTGCTCCGCCGCGACGACCGGCAGATGGCGGCCCTGCTCGAGTTCGGCATCCTGCTCGCGAGCGTCGGGGACCTGAGGAACGGCACGGCGGCCCTCGAGCGCGTCGCCGGCCTCACCCCCCAACCTGGCACCGTTCTCCCCCCCGACATTCAGAAGCTTCGCGACGAGGCGCGTCGGCAGCTCCAAGTCCTCGGCCCGCCTCCTCCTGAGGCAGCTGCCACGGATCCCAAGGCGCCGGCGCCGAAGGAATAGTTGACAACCGAAATCCTCTCGCGCGTCGGCTTTCCGTGCCGTTCCGGAAGCTTCACGCTTGCTCTGCGCAGGGTCCTTCATATATACGTCGAGTTCATGGCCTCGTTGGAACTCCAACGGAGACCCGATGTTCTTGTTCCACGCCTTTCGTGATTTCGTCGTCGTCCTCCTCGCGATGTCGGGCGTCGACGTCCCGATGCGCCACGACGCGGTCCACCAATTCGAGAGCCTCTCGCCCATCGAGGTCTATGTAGCCGTCGAAGCGTTGCGAGCCGACGTCGACCCTGCCCTGGCGCTCGCCATCGTCTACCAGGAGAGCCGCTTCCTGCCATCGGCGGCGTCGCCGACCCGTGATTTCGGGCTCTTCCAGTTGCACTGCGGACGGCGCTTCTCGTGGTGTCGCAAATTCGGCGTCTCGCCCGGTCAACTCCTCGAGCCCCGTTTGAACGTGGCCCTCGGCCTCGAAGTGGTGCGAACGTGCGCCGAACGCGCCGAGCGCTGCACCAACGGCGCCTGCCCGCACCTGCTCTATTACTTCAATCGGAGCGACACGTACCGCCGGTCGGTGCTGCGCCACGCCGAACGGTATCGGCGCCTGCTCGGCGGGTTCCTTCCGCTCTACGACAGCATCAGTTGACGGGGTCTGGCGGCGCGTCGGCGCCGTTTCCGATGCGGGGCTTGCGCCGGTTCTTCTTGGCTTCGTAGAGCCTATCATCGGCCTTCAGGATCATTTCGGTGGGGTCGGCGGGGCGATCGGTCAGGTACGAGGCCATGCCGATGGAGGCCGCGACCCCTACGTGCTCGTGCCCGACCTCGACGACGCACCGCTCGATGCCCTCCTCGATGCGCTCGCGGATGAGGTCGGCGTCTTCGCGCGAGGCGCGCGGCAGGAGGATGGCGAACTCGTCGCCGCCGTAGCGAGCCGGCACGTCCATGCTGCGAACGGAGTCGCGCAGGATCTCGCCCACGGACTTCAGGATGCGATCGCCGACGATGTGCCCGTAGACATCGTTGATCTGCTTGAAGTAGTTCAGATCGATGAGCACCAGCGTGAAGTTCTCTCCGTAGCGCCCCGAGCGGATGAACTCCTCGGTGAGGCGCTGCTCGAAGTAGCGTCGGACGTAGAGCCCCGTGAGGCCGTCGATCGTGGCGATCTCGTACAGGCGCGCGTTCTGCACGGCGACGTCGACGATGTTGACCAGCAGTCGGAACACGCGGACGTCGGCCTTGCTGAAGGCACGCCTCGACGCGGGGTCGCGATAGAACCCGATCAGGCCTCCACCGCGCGCTTCGGGCGCCAGCGGCAGGAAGACGATGGAGCCGGGCCGGGAGTCGTCCTGGCGCTTCAGTCGGTCGCGCACCTCGCGCTCGACCCGTACCTGAAGCTCGTCGGTGCGACCGCGCACGCGCACGAGGCTCTCGCGCTGCAGCACGATGGCGGCCCCGTCGACGTCGGCGAAGGTCTCGAGCAACGTATCGGTGACCATCTCACAGAGCAGGTTGAGTTGGAGCGACGCCGAGATCTTGGAGTGGAAGCGGTTCAGCCGCTCCATCTCCTGCAGGCGCGAGCGAACCTGGTCGCCGTATCGCGCGAGGAAGCGGACCCCGATGACCACCCCCGCGTACGCCACGAGGATGAGCAGGAACGCCGCGTTGGCGCCGCTGAGCGAGGGGAGGAGGCTGCGGTGGTACGCGAACACCACCAGGTACGCCAGGGGGAGGATCGCGAGCTCGATGGAGAGCCCGGGCACCAGTACGCGAAGCAAGAGGGTCTTCAGCGCCCGGCCCGCGAACAGGTGGCGGGGCAGGACGAGGGCGTATTGGGCGACCAGGAAGACCGCGGAGACCAGCCCGACCTTCCAGGCGAGCGCCTCGGCCAGATCGAGCCCGAGGCTCGTGCCCGCGTCACGCGCCAGGTGGAGCGTGCCGATCGCCGCGACGAGCGCCTCGACCTCGAGCGCCCACGCGGCCAGCAACAGCGAGGCGAGGGAAGCCGCCGTGACGAAGACGACGACCAGCAAGCTGCGCAGTCGCGGGACCTCGGACCGCCGAAGCACCTGGGTCCAGGCGAGGTGGCCGCCGGTGGTGACGACCAGGACGGTCGCGGCCCAGTGGGTGCCCAGGATGAAGAGCGCCGAAACACAGATGGTCGTGTCGAGGCTGATGTCGACCCAGTCGTTCAGGCGAAACGACGCGCTGCGCACCGTGAGCCCGACCGCGAGGAAGAGCAACAGGAGCGGGACGTCGATCGGCAGGGGCTCGCCCATGGACAACCCGCGCCAGGCGGAGAACACGAGCGCCAGCACCGTACCGAGGACCAGGTAGGCAGATTGGAGGCGCTCTGAATTCTTCATCCGGAGCCGTGGCGACGTCGTCGCGGATGATACCCCCCCTTCGTCGCGATGTCTATTCTTCGGCAGGCTCGCCCGCCGAGCACGATTCGTGCTACACCTACGCGTCGAGATCGTGCACGGAGCAGCGGAGTTTGTATTCAGGAGCGCGGGTCGCCGTGGTCATCCCGGCGCACAACGAGGAACGGCTCATCGGGCGAACGCTTCGGGGAGTACCGGCGTACGTCGACCACGTGGTCGTCGTGGACGACGCCAGCGACGACACCACGTACGCCACGACCGCGCGCTTCCCGGATCCACGCGTTCGAGTGCACGCCCGCGCCCGAAACGGCGGCGTCGGGGCGGCCATCCTCGACGGGTACAACCTGGCCGGGAGCCTCGGCGTCGACGTCATCGTGGTCGTCGGGGGCGACGCGCAGATGGACCCCTCCGACATGGCGGCCCTCCTCGACGAGGTCGTGGGCGGGCGCGCCGACTACGCGAAGGGCGCTCGGCTCGATCATCCCGAGATCCTGCGCCGCATGCCCCTGGTGCGCCTGGCGGGCAACCTCGCGCTGTCGGCGCTCACACGGACCGCGCTCGGTCGCGCCGACGTTCGCGATTCGCAGTGCGGCTACACCGCGCTCAGCGCCACCTGGGTGCCCCGCCTGCCCTGCGCGCGACTCTACAAGCGCTACGGGTTCCCGAACGATCTGCTCTCGTCGCTCCTCGAGCTCGGCGCGACCGTCCGCGAAGTGCCCGTGGCCCCGATCTACGGCGACGAGCAATCGGGGATCCGCCTGTCCCGCACGGTCGCGCCCCTGCTGGGCCTGCTGGCCCGCATCTGGTGGCGTCACCACGTTGGCAGCGCGCGCGCCTCGCGACAGGAGGCCGGCCCTTGCGCTTGCTGATCGTCTCGAGCTCCTATCCGCTGCGGCCCGGGTCGGCGTCCGGGGCCTTCGTGGCCGAGATGGCGGGGCACCTCGCCGCGGGCGGGCACGCGGTCCGGGTCCTGGTGCCCTCCGATCGGTTCGGAGCCACGACACCGACTCCCGGACCCGTCGAGGTCCGCTCCGTTCCGTACGCGTGGCCTCCCACCGCTCGACGCCTCTTCCACGGCGCAGGCTTGCCCGACAACCTGCGGCGCTCCCCGGCCCTCGCGCTCCTGGCTCCGTCGGCGCTGGCGACGTTCGGCCTCGCGGCCCTCGCCGAAGCGCGCCGGTGCGATCTGGTCGTGTCGCACTGGCTGCTCCCTCTCGGCCTGGTCGCGGGAGCCGCAGCGTCTCTGGCGCGCGTTCCCCACGTCGCGATCGCCCACTCGGGCGACGTCACGCTGGCAGCGCGCCTGCTCCCGACGGCGGCACGATCCGCCTTCGGAGCGTACGTCGCGGCCACGACGCGCCGGGTCGTCTTCACGCACGCCTCCCTCCAGCAGAGGTACGAGCGGGCGTTCGGCCCGGCTCCCGACGCCGTCGTGTGCCCCATGGGAGTCGACCCGCCCTCCCGAGCCCCGGCGGCGAAGCGTTCGACCGCCCGGCTGCGCGTGCTCTTCGTCGGCCGCCTCGAGCCCGTCAAAGGCGCCGCGACGCTCCTGGCCGCGCTCCGCGCCTGCCCTGAGGTCGAGGCCACCCTGGCCGGTGACGGCTCGGAGCGCGCCTTCCTGGAGCGAGAGGCCGCGGCGCTCGGAGGGCGGGCCCGGTTCGTCGGCCACGTGCCGCGCGCCGAGGTTCGCCGGCTCTACGCCGAGCACGACGCGCTGGTCGTTCCCTCCATCGTCACGTCGTTGGGCCGCAGCGAGGGGGTCCCCCACGTGGCGCTCGAGGCCCAGGCCCACGGCCTGCCCGTCGTGGCGTCGAGCGTGGGCGGGCTCCCCGAGGTGGTGCACGCCGACCTCGACGGCCTGCTCGTGCCCCCGGGCAACCCGGCGGCGCTCGCGGCGGCGCTGGCGCGCCTGGCCAACGACCGCGCCCTGCTCGCCGCCCTGGCGCAGGGGGCGCGCGAGAATGGCGAGCGCTACGCCTGGCCGCGCGTCCTGGCGCGTATGGGCGACGGGGTCTGGTGATGCGCGTCACGATCGACACCGCGGTGCGCGTCCCGCTCGGCGAGCTCCCGCCCGACGTCGCCGACGAGCTGCGCGAGCGCTTCAGCCACGACAACCCGGCCTACTGGGACGCCCGACGCAATCGACGGCCCTGTCGGCACCTCCCGCGCCGGCTCACGTCCTTCGACGAGACCCCGACCGAGCTGCTGCTGCCGCGCGGCGCCCTCCCCGAGTTGCTCGCGGGCCCGCTGGCGCCCCTCGACCCGATCGTGGACGATCGAACGGCGCTGCCCCCCCGTAGCGCGCTGACGTTCTCGGGCGTGCTGCGCGACTACCAGCAGGCGGCCGTCGAGGCGTGCCTGGCTCACGCGAACGGTGTGGTCGTGGCCCCCACGGGCAGCGGAAAGACCGTGGTGGCCCTCGCGCTCGTGGCCCGCCTCGCCACGCCGGCGCTGATCCTGGTGCACACCAACGTGCTGCTCCGGCAATCGGCCGAGCGCGTACGCAGCTTCCTGGGGGTCGAGCCGGCCGTCTACGCGGGCGCGCGCCGGGAGGTCGGCGACGTGACCCTGGCCACGGTGCAGTGCCTGCAGCGGCAGGGAGCGACCGACCTGGCCGGCCGCTTCGGGCTCGTGCTGCTCGACGAGGCTCACCACGGCCCGGCCGCCTCGTTTCGAACCGTCCTGGCCTCTTTCGCCGCGCGCTACCGCATCGGGTTGACGGCCACGCCCGAGCGCAAGGATCGCCTGCACCCGCTGCTCTTCGACGTGGTCGGCCCCATCGTCTCGACGATCGGCAAGCCCGCGCTGGAGGAGAGCCTCGCCATCCTGCGCCCCTCGCTGATCGCGGTCGAGACCGGCTTCGGCTTCTTCTACCGGCGCAACTGGGCCTCGCTGGTCACGTCGCTCACCCGTAACGCGGCCCGCAACGCCGTGGTGATCGACGCCGTGCTCGCGCACCACCGGGCCCGCTCGCTCGTCACCACCGAGCGCATCGAGCACGCCGAGCTCCTGGCCGAACGGCTGGCGACGCGCCTGCCCGGACGCGTGGCCTGCGTCCACGGCCAGATGCCCCGCGACCAGATCGACCAACGGCTCGCCGCGCTGGCGGAGGGCACGCTCCAGGTGATCGTGGCGACCACCTCGCTCGTCGGCGAGGGCTTCGACCTGCCCGATCTCGACACGCTGTTCGTCACGGTCCCCCACGGAAACCCCGCGAAGGCCGCGCAGCTGCTCGGCAGGATCCTGCGGCCGTCGCCGGGCAAACTGGCACCCCGCGTCGTCGATTTCCTCGACGCCCGGGTGCCGATCCTCCGCTCGCAGTGGAGCAAACGAAAGAAGGTGTACGAAGGTGAGCCCCCGAATCCCGCGCCGCACGATTGACGACCTCGGCCTGCCCCGCGTCCTCGACCACCTGGGCGGGCTGGCCTGGACCGAGGTGGGCCGCGCCGCCTGCCGCGCCCTGCCCTTCCTCGACGACCCGCACGCCGTACGCCGCGAGCTGAAGCTCGTGTCCGACGCAAGGCGCGTGCTCTCCGAGCGAACCGCGCCCTCCTTCGAGGGGCTGATCGACCTGTCGGCGGCGACACGGCACGTCGGGCGCGGCGGCTACCTGATCGAGGACGACCTGGTCGCCCTCGGCCGCTGCCTCGACACCGTCGCGCGCCTTCGTCGTACGCTCGAAGCCGCCGTCGACGTCGCGCCCGACCTGGCGCACCTGGCCGGCAGGATCGATCGGCTCGACGGGCTGGCGCGCGAGATCCTGCGCGCCTTCGACGACACCGGGCGCCTGCGCGACGAGGCGAGTCCGCGGCTCCACGAAGCCCGCAACCGCCAGAAGGGCATCCGGGCCCAGATCCGCAAGCAGCTCGACGAGTACCTGCTCGAACCGAACCTCCAGAACTGTTTCCAGGGTGACTACTTCACGCTGCGCGACACGCGCTACGTATTGCCGGTGAAGACCAGCCTGCGCGTGCGCGTGCCCGGCATCCTGCACGGCGCGTCGAACACCGGCGAGACCGTCTTCATCGAGCCCGAGCTGATCGTGAGCCTGAACAACGGCCTCATGCTGCAGCAGGAGGACGTGCTCGCGGCCGAGATCGAGGTGCTGACCGACCTCTCGTCCGGCGTGCGCGACCTGGCCGAGGGCATCGACGCGTCGGTGGCCCTGGCGGTGCGCCTCGAGACCCTGGCCGCGCGCGCGCGCCTGAGCCTGGAGTGGGACGCGGCCGAGCCCGCCGTCACCGACGACGGCCCGCTGCAGCTGAACGCGGCCAGGAACCCGCTGTTGCTCATGCAGGGCCTGCCGGTCGTGCCGAACGACCTCTGCCTCGCCCCGGGCGTGCGCTTCCTGGTCATCTCGGGCCCGAACGCCGGCGGCAAGACCGTGAGCCTCGACACCCTGGGCCTCTGCCTGGCCCTGGTGTCGCTCGGCATGCACGTGCCCGCCGACCCCGACTCGCAGGTCTTCGTGCCCACGGCGCTGACCACCCTGATGGGCGAGTCGCAGGACATCGAGCGCTCGCTCTCGACCTTCACGGGTCAGCTGAAGCGCATCGAAGACATGCTCGCCGCCGTGGGCCCGCGCGACGTGGTGCTGGTCGACGAGGTGCTGGCCGGCACCGATCCGAACGAAGGCGCAGCGCTGGCCTGGGCGTGCCTCGAGCGCTTCGCCGACCGCGGCCTCACGGGCGCCGTGACCACGCACTACGAGCTGCTGAAGACGCTGCCCTACGCCGACCCGCGCTTCGTGAACGCGGCCATGCTGCTGGACCCGCGCACCCACCGCCCGAACTATCGCCTGAGCCTGGGCGCGCCCGGCGCCAGCTCGCCCCTGCGCGTGGCCGCCGACGCGGGCTTCGACGCCGACATCCTGGCGCGCGCCAGCGAGATCCTCGGCACGCGCGACGAGCGCATCGACGAGATCATCCGGCGCATGGAGGACGAGGCGCGCGCCCTCGAGGCCCAGAAGGACGCGCTGGAGACCCAACGCCTGGCGGCCGTGACCCGCGAGCGCGAGCTGGAGCGCAAGCTCGCGCAGGTCGAGCGCGACGCGCGCGTCCTGGCGCTCGAGCAGAAGGAGCGCTTCCTCGACAAACTGAAGCAACAGGAAGAGGAGTTGAAGGCCATGACGAAGCGCATCCAGGACGAGCGCAGCCCCGAGACGGTGCGGCGCGTGAAGGTCGACGTCGAGCGGCTGAAGCAGGAGGTCTCGCGCGACGTCGACGCCGGCCGCGCCGAACTGCAGGGCAAACCGCAGCGGCTGCCCGCCCGGCCCGAGAGCATCGTGCCCGGGGCCAAGCTGCTCCACGCGGCCACCGGCAAGCTGGCCGAGGTGGTCACCGTGGATCGCTCGCGGCGCACGGCCTTCCTGCGCATCGGCGCCCTGGGCCTGAAGGCGCGCTTCGACGACCTGCAGGAGGAGATCGGGGGCCCCGCCGCCGCGCCCGCGCCAGCGAAGCCCTCGACGGCCCGCGCCCGCTTCCCCGAGAGGACCGAGGTCGGCGAGGGCGCGTCGAGCGACGAGCTCATCCGCACCGACGAGACCTCGATCTCGCTGATCGGCTGCCGCATCGACGAAGCCCTCGCCATGCTCGAGAAGCGCCTGGACCGCGACTCGCTGCAGGACCGCGAGCTGCTGTTCGTGGTGCACGGCGTGGGCACCGGCCGCCTGCGCCAGGCCGTGCGCGAGTACCTGGAGAAGTCGGACTACGTGGCCAGGTGGGAGAAGGCCCCCGAGGACTGCGGCGGCGAGGCGTGCACGGTGGTGCGGTTGAGGTGACGGGGCGCGCTCGTCGTGGCGGGGGCGCCTGATGAAGATCGGACGACGGTTCGACTCGCTTCGCGTCCACCACTCTCAAGACCGCGAACCGCGGGGGCTCGACAAGGGGCTTGCGCGGGTTCGCGGTGGTCAGTCGCGCATAATATCACGTGTATTCGCGGTGGCTTCCGCTTCTGACCGTCCGCTCGGACGGCAACTCGAAACGGGTTTGGAGACAACGCAAAAGTCACGAATAATGCATGTCGAACGCCCGGATCTTGCCGTTTTCCGGTCTCCGTCTCCGCCGGAACGGGTCAGTCCGAAATCGGAGCACGGTGGTTGGATCGTGCGTTTCCTGAATGGGAACAGGCGATTGCGCCCGAGCAATAAGGACCGATGTTCGACTCCCTGGACAAGGAGGGGTGTGCAAAGCGAAATGGAGTCTCTGGTTCCGAAATGGGGCCGGAACCCACGCTGCCTATTGAAAATACTACGCTTCCGCCCGTTCCCGATCGGGCTTGTCCGACCTGCCCCGTCCGAGTAGAGTCGTCGCCGTTGTGCCAGAGCACCAAAAACGAGGCGACGCATGACGCTGCGTGGCACTCCCGGCCCGTCCTACGACGAGATCCTGGCGGGCGTCGTCGAGCTGTTGGAGCAGTCCCGCCGGGTGGCGGCACGCACCGTCAACTCCGTCATGACCGCGACCTACTGGGACATCGGCCGACGGATCGTCCTGCACGAGCAACGCGGAGAGACCCGCGCGGCCTACGGGGATGAGTTGCTCTCCAGGCTGTCGGCTGATCTGACGTCGCGCTTCGGGCGCGGCTTCTCGCGACGCAGCCTCAACGACATGCGGGCTTTCTTCGTGGCGCACCCGGAGGACTGGATTTGGCAGACGCTGTCCGCCAAATCGCCGGAGTCTCCGCTTCTCCCTCCGAACTCGCGGATAGTCCAGACGCTGTCTGGGGAATCGGCTTCGGCGGAGGTCACGTTGCCCGACGTCGCGAAGGCCTTTCCGCTGCCCTGGTCGCACTACGTGCTGCTGCTCACGGTGAAGGACCAGGCGGCCCGGCGATTCTACGAAACTGAGGCCCTGCGCGGCGGCTGGTCGGTACGCCAGCTCACGCGCCAGGTCGACAGCATGTTCTACGAGCGCACGGCGCTGTCGCGCAACAAGGCCGCCATGCTCGCCAAGGGCGCCGTGGCCAAGCCCGAAGACGCCGTCACGCCCGACGAGGAGATCAAGGACCCGCTGGTGCTGGAGTTCCTGGGCCTGAAGGACGAGTACTCCGAGACGGACCTCGAGGACGCGCTGGTCCACCACCTGGAGTCGTTCCTGCTCGAACTCGGCGGTGACTTCTGCTTCGTGTCGCGGCAGCGGCGTCTGCGCATCGACGACGTGTGGTTCCGCGTCGACCTGGTGTTCTTCCATCGCGGCCTGCGCTGCCTGGTGCTGATCGATCTGAAGTTGGGCGCCTTCTCCCACGCCGACGCCGGTCAGATGCACGTGTACCTGAACTACGCCAAGGAGCACTGGACGAAGCCCGGCGAGAACCCACCGGTCGGCCTGATCCTGTGCGCCAGCAAGCGTACCGCCCTGGCCCGCTATGCCACCGAGGGCCTGCCCAATCCCATGGTCGTCCGGGAGTACCTGACCGCCCTGCCCGAGCCGGCCGTGCTCGAGGCCGAGATCGAGAAGACGCGGCGCCAGTTGGAAGCCCGAGCGACGGGCCGGTAATCTGGTAGTCCGGCTCCCGAGTTTCGCTTCAAGACCAGCGGCAGCGACGCCCGCGTGCGCGCGGTCGATTCCGGCAACCTCGAACTCGAAGCGCTCGGCGCCGGCAAGCACGTGGTGCTGCGACCGGGCACGGGCGGCGACGTGGTGTTCGAGGGGCACCTGTACTGCGACACCGGCGCGCTGCACCTGGGTGACGACAACGGCGCCGATGTCGACCTCTCCACCAGCGACGACACGGCGATCGTCCCGCAGCTCCCGCAGAGCATCCTGGGCGCGCTGAACGTGATCCACGAGCA
>CAZBRS010000026.1:0-14865 GCA_964494475.1 uncultured Myxococcales bacterium
GGCCGATGGCGCGGAGGCTCCGGCCCCGGCCCCGGCCCCCGCACCGGCTGCGCCCGCGGCCGAGCCGGCGCCCGCGGCCCCTGCCGTTGACAAGCCCGCGGCTCCTGCCGATGATGCCAGTGGTACGAAGGGAGGCGACCCGAAATGAAGAAGCTCCTCCTCGCGATCCTGACCGTCACGTTCCTGGTGGGCTCCGGCGCGGCCTTCGCGCAGGAGAAGGGCGCCGCCGAGGGCGGCGGTGGCGGCGGCGGCAAGGTCAAGGCGAAGTTCTACGACTTCTCCGACACCGTCATCGACGGCGAGACCAAGCGCCCCACCGACCTGTACATCGACGCCAAGGCCAAGGTGAAGTTCGACCGGCTGCTCAAGCTGAAGAAGAGCTTCCTGAACGCCATGATGAAGACCTCGAAGGAACGCGTGTTGAAGTAGGGGCACCCCTCGCGGGTGCCCTTTCGGAGGGGCGCAATGTCCCATTTCACGACCGTCGAGACCAAGATCAAGGACCTCGTCATCCTGAAGCAGGTCCTCACCGACCTCGGCTACAAGTTCACCGAGGCGCAGAACAACGTGAAGGTCGAGGTCCGCGGTTATCGGCACCAGAAGGCCGACGCCGACCTGGTCATTCACGCCTCGAAGACCTACGACGTGGGGGTCAAGGTCGGGGCCGACGGCTCGTGCTCGTTCGTGGCCGATTGGTGGGGCGTCGAGACCACCAAGGGCAAGAACGAAGAAGAGTTCATGAAGGACATCACGCGCCGCTACTCGTACCTCAAGGTGCTGGCCGAGCTCAAGAAGCGCGGCTACGCCTACGAAGAGACCAAGGCCGAGGAGAAGATCCACCTGAAGGTGACGTCATGGCAGTGAAGGGCGTTTCGAAGACCGAGCTCGACATCGCCTTCAACGACGACGGCACGGTCAGCCTGGCGGTCAAGGGCGCGCGCGGGCGCAAGTGCATGGAGCTCACCAAGTTCCTCGAGGACGAGCTCGGCGTCGTGAAGGACCGCCGGCACACGCCGGAGTACTACCAGGAAGAGGTCCACGAGAAGCACGAGATCAAGGTCGGCGAGTAGCCCCCGGCGCGGCGCGCCGCTGACGTCTTTTCCGCTTCGCTCCCGAATCCCGCCAAGTATACTGCTCGCCGATTCCACAGAGCGTGCGAGCTCCCCATGCACCTTCGCTCGGTCGCCCCCTTCCTGCTCTGCTTCGGCCTGTTCGCCTCTGCGTGCTCCGACGACGCCAAGAAGGTGACCAAGAGCTGCGACGCCGACGCCGAGTGCCAGGGGGGCGTCTGCTTCGAGAGCCAGTGCTATTCGGCCTGCACGGGGCAGAGCGACTGCGAGCCCGACGAGTACTGCCTGCGCAAGCAGCGCGCCGACGGCAGCGACGCCGACATCTGCGTGGTCGCCTCGGACTTCGAGGGCTGCGTCGACGACTCGGGCTGCTCGGTCCTGGTCGAGGGGGCGTGCGAGGATGTCTACTGCGCGGTGGCCGACGCGCTCTGCGCCGTGCGTCCGGCCCGCGATGGCGAGGCCTGCGTCGACCCGGCCGGTCGGGCCGGTGCCTGCCTGGGCGGGGCGTGCACGCCGGCGGCCTCCGAGCCCGGCGTCGAGGTCGTCGACGAGATCTCGCTCGACGCGGTCGAGCCCGCCGAGGTGTTCGACCTGGCGAGCGACGAATCGGAGGGCGACGAGGCCGAGACCTGCACCCGCGCCTGCGCCGACCGGGAGTGCGGGCCCGACGGCTGCGGCGGCTCGTGCGGCGCGTGCGCATCCGGGCTCGTGTGCACGGGCGCCGGGGAGTGCGTGGGCGTCGACACCGACGGCGACCTCGATCCCGACGACACCGACTGCGAGGCCGAGAACCCGCTCGTGCACCACGGTGCGGTCGAGCGCTGCAACAACGTCGACGACGACTGCGACGGCGCCACCGACGCGTTGCCCGTCGACTGTCTCGCGCCGAGCGTCTGCGACGCCGGCGCCTGCGTGCCGTGCACCCCGCTGTGCGCAGGCCTGCAGTGCGGCCCCGACGCCTGCGGCGGGTCGTGCGGCGCGTGCGCCGACGGGAGCTCGTGCGAGGCGGGGGTCTGCGTGACCCCGCTCAGCGGGGCCGACCCGATCCTCGACGCCGCCGCGGCCGAGGAGGCTCCCTTCATCACCTGGCAGCCCAACCAGGTCGAGGACTTCGACCTGCAGACCCTGGGCGCCCAGCCGACGGGTTGGGAGCCCCGCCTGAACGCCCTCGACGACCCCGAGGGCAACCTCGTCGTGGTCGATCCCGATCTTCGCGGGCCGCACATGCTGCAGGTCACGGCGCGCACCGACGTCGATTGGGCCGCCACCTTCGTGGGGCCCGAATTGCCGTCCACGGGGGTGTTCCGCGTCTCGGCCCGCCTGAAGGGCAGCGGCCTGGTCGAAGACTCGGCCAGCTCGTGGAAGTGGGACGTGGGCCTCTTCGTGCTCCGCGACGACGGCGGCAATGCGAGCGCGGCGGGCGCCACCGTGCACTGGGGCGAGGCCCAGGGCGACGGCGTGGCGGGGCTGTCGCTGCCGGGCGTGGAGCTCGGCGCGGCCTACGACGCGTGGTACACCGTGGACCTGGTGGTCGACGCCGACCTTCGGTTGGTGAGCTCGTACCTGGGCGGGGAGTACGTGGCGACGGCGCCCCTGGCCGTGGGGGTCGAGCCCCCCTGGCGCCTGGCCGTCGAGGCCGGCGGAGGCATGGGCTGGGCCGACGACGTCGGCGTGTACACGCTGCTCGTGCCCGCGACGGGGGAGGGCGACGGCGTGCCCGACGCCGACGACAACTGCCCGGCGCACTACAACCCGGACCAGAGCGACTTCGACGACGACGGCTTGGGTGACCGGTGCGACGACGACGACGACGACGACGGCGTAGCCGACGGGCTCGACTGCCGCCCCCTCGACGGCACCGTGGCGCCCGGCCTGGTCGACGACTGCGACGGCCTCGACGACGACTGCGACGGTGCGACCGACGAGGGCTTCGTGCCGACCGCCACCTCGTGTGGCCTCGGCGCGTGCGCGAGCACCGGCGAGACGATCTGTGCCGGGACCACGATCGACGATACCTGCGTGGTGGGCTCCCCGAGCGGGGCCGACGACGACTGCGACAACGTCGACGACGACTGCGACGGCGCGACCGACGAGGCGTTCGCCGCGAGCCCGACCGTGTGCGGCGTGGGGGCCTGCGCCGCCACGGGGGCGACCACGTGCGCGGGAGGGGTCATCGACAGCACGTGCGTCCCGGGCGCGCCCGGCGCGGCCGACGCCACCTGCGACGGGCACGACGACGACTGCGACGGCTCCACCGACGAGGAGTACGCGGCGGTCCAGGTCACCTGTGGCGCCGGCGCGTGCCAGGCGACGGGCACGACCACCTGCGTCGAAGGGGTCCTCGGCGACTCGTGCTCGCCGGCCGGCGGGAGCGGCTCCGACGCGGTGTGCAACGGCCTCGACGACGACTGCGACGGACAGACCGACGAGGACTTCGTCTCGACCGGGAGCACCTGCGGCGTGGGCGCGTGCGCTACCACGGGCTCGACGACGTGCGTGGGCGGCCTGCCGAAGGACTCGTGCACGCCGGGAGCGCCGGCCCCCGGCGACGCCACCTGCGACGGCCGCGACGACGACTGCGACGGCGTGACCGACGACGCCGTGCCGCACGAGCCCACGACGTGCGGCGTAGGCCTCTGCGCGCGCGCTGGAGAGACCTCGTGCGTGGCCGGCGAGGTCGTCGATTCGTGCACGGTGGGTACGCCCGAGGCCGAGGCGTGCGACGGCGAGGACGACGACTGCGACGGGGCGATCGACGAGGGCTTCCCCGACACCGACGGCGACACGCTCGCCGACTGCGTCGACCCCGACGACGACGGCGACGACGACCCCGACGTGTCCGACTGCGCGCCCGGCGACGCCTCGATCCACGCAGGCGCGCCCGAGCCCTGCAACGACCTCGACGACGACTGCGACGGGGCGACGGACGAAGGGCAGGGCGGTGTCTTCTGCACCACCTGGTACCGCGACGGGGATCTCGACGGCTACGGAGTGGCCTCCGACGCGGCGTGCCTGTGCCAGGCCGACCCCGAGTCCGGGCACACCGCCCCGTCGGCCGGTGACTGCGACGACGCCGCGGCCGACGTGTACCCCGGGGCGCCCGAAGCCTGCGACGGCGGCGACGACGACTGCGACGCCTCGACCGACGAAGGCTGCGACGACGACCACGACGGCTGGTGCGACACCGACCTCGAGGTCGTGGGTACGCCCGCGGTGTGTCCTTCGGGCGAGGGTGACTGCGACGACCAGGCCGGCGAGGTGCACCCGGGTCAGCCCGACCTGGCCGCCTGGGCGTGCGGTGAGCGCGTCGACCTGGTCACGAAGGCCGAGACTCCGAGCGCGTTCGTGCTCGCGACGCTCGACGCGACCGGCGACGTCGGGGCGCACGCCTCGTTGGCGACCGACCGACTCGGGCGCCTGTACGTGGCCTACCACGACGCGACCAACAAGAGCGTGAAGCTGGCGCGCAAGGCCGCTGGCGTCTGGACCACCCAGGTGGTCGAGGCGACCTCCGGTCGTACGGTGGGCCGTACGATCTCGCTGGCGGTCACGCCCGACGGCGTCGCGTGGGTGGCCTATTGGGACGAGACCTCCGGGTCGCGCAAGCTGCGGGCGGCCACGAACGCGAGCGGCGCCTGGATCGCGGTCGACGTCGACACGGTCGAGGGCGCGGGGCTGCATCCCTCGATCGCGCTCGACGGGGCGGGGCGACCCCACGTCACGTACTACGCACGGAACAGCGCCTACTACGATCTGCGCCACGCCAGCGACGAAGGCGCCGGCTGGGTGGTCGAGACCGTCGATGGAGGCAGCGACGACCAGGGTTGGCACAGCTCGCTGGCCCTCGCCCCCGACGACCGCCTGCATGTGGCCTACCTCGACTGGCTGGGCGATCTGCGCTACGCGACGCGCGCCCACGACGAGGCCACGTGGACGTTCGGCGAGCTCGTGGACTCGACCGACTCCACGGGCTGGGATCCCACGCTCGTGCTCGACGCCGAGGGCGCGCCGCACGTGGTCTACCTGTCAAAGACGGCCACCGGCGACGTGCGCCACGCCTGGAAGCCGGCCGCGACCTGGCAGACCGAGGTGCTGACCACCGGCGTGTTCGTCGACACCTACGCCGCCGGCACCTACCGCCTCGGCGACAAGCGCGCGGCCTTCGACGCGAGCGGGCGCTTGAACGTGGCCGTGCTCGCGGGATCGTCAGCGGCGACCGCCCAGCCGCGGCTCCTGCTGCGCGACCTCGCGGGGGCCGTGACGGGCATCACGCTGGCCGACAAGGCGCGCTACGTTTCGCTGGCGACCGACGCCTGGGGCGGCGTGTTCGCCGCCTACTACGCGACGGCCCCCCTCGACCTGGTCGTGGCCGCTTCGGCCTGCCTCCAGCAAGGCGCAGCGGCCGACGCGAACTGCGACGGCCTGGATGGCACCGACGCCGACGGCGACGGGCACGCGAGCGCCGCCAGCGGCGGAGACGACTGCGACGACAGCAGCGATCTGGCCTTCGCGGGCGCCGTCGAGACGTGCAACGGCGCCGACGACGACTGCGACGGGGGCCTCGACGACGGCGACGACCTCTGCGGCGCGCTCGGCGTGTGCGAAGGCGGCGCGTGCACCGGCGACCAGGACGGCGACGGGCTGGCCGACGCCCTCGACAACTGCCCCGACCTGGCCAATCCCTCCCAGGCCGACCTCGACGCCGACGCTCTGGGCGACGTGTGCGATCCTGACGCCGACGCCGACGGCTACGAGGGCGTCATCGACGACTGCGACGACCTGGACGCCGACGTCCATCCCGGCCAGGCTGACTCGGTTGGCGGCACCTGCCTGGCCTGGAGCCCGGACACCTTCACCTTCACGGACCTCGACACCCAAGGCGACGTGGGCGTGAACCCGACCGTGCGCGTCGACGCCTCCGGCGCCCTGCACCTCGCGTACATCGACGATTCGAACGGTGATTTGCGGTACGCGACCAACCGCTCGGGGGCGTGGCGGTTCGTGTCGGTCGACACCCAGGCCCAGGCGATCTATCGCGTGGCGGGCCTCGCCGTCGACGCCGAGGGCGTCGCCCACCTCGCCTACGTCGACTCGCGGCTCGACACGAACTGGCACTACACGCTGAAGTACGCGCGCGTGGCCGGCCGTCACGTGCAATACGTCGCGACCGTCGACTCGACGATCTCGGTCAACACCTCCGACCTGGCCTCCATCGCAGTCGACGCGGCCTTCGTGCCTCACCTGGCCTACTACGACTTCGCGAGCAAGGATCTCCGGTACGCGCGCTTCGAGGACGGTTCGTGGTTGCTGTCCACGGTCGATGCCACCGGAGACGTGGGCAACAAGCCCAGCATCGTGATCGATCCCCTGAGCGGGACGGTGCACGTCGCCTACTTCGACGCCACGTCCGTGAAGCACGCTTACGGGACCGGGACGTCGTGGAGCCTCGAGGCCGTCGACACCGCCGCCACGGCCTTCGATCTCGATCTCGCCGTCGATGCGAGCGGGACGCTCCACCTGGTGTACGAGTCGTCCACGACCTCCCGCGTGGCCTATCGTCGCTCGACGCCCACCGGGTGGTCGGCCGCCGAGGCGGTCGAGGCCGGCGCGCCCGCGCTGGACGGGAACCTGGCCCTGGCCCTCGGCCCCAATGACCTGCCGTGGGTCGGGTACATGCAGAAGGGCAGCTACTCCGCCGATCTGTGGGTCGCGCGCCGAACGGTCGGCGGAACCTGGAGCCAGGTCAAGGTGGCGGCGGGCTATGCCGGCAGCGGGAGCGTCGGAGCCATCGGGCTGGGGCTCGATGCCCGCGGCAACCTCTGGCTGGCGCACGGCCGCGACGACAACTCCTTCTCGCGTCTTCGGGTCTATACCAACGCCTGCACGACCTCGGCGACCGCCGATGACACCGACTGCGACGGCGTCGATGGCGACGACGGCGACCTCGACGGGTGGGCGTCCGTGGCCTCGGGCGGCACGGACTGCGACGACGCTGACGCGAACACCCATCCGGACGCGGTCGACATCACCGACCACCTGGGCGACGCGAACTGCGACGGCGTCGACGGCACCGACGCCGATGGTGACGGCTACGCCGCGGGCGCTCAGCCCGGCTACGACTGCGACGACGCCTCCGCGGCCGTGAACCCCGACGCGCTCGATTTCGTCGACGGCTTCGTGCCGGCGCTCGGCCCCTTCGCGATCGAGGTCGCGGCCGCCAGCGGCTCCGTGGGCGCCTACGCGACGATGAAGCTCGACGTCGACGGGTACGCGCACATCTCGCACCAGGGCGGGAACGGCTCCGACACCCTCTATTACACGACGAACCGTCCCGCGACTGCCGGCGGCGCCCGGGCGTGGCGCACCGAGACGGTCAAGGTCCTCCAGGTCGGCATCCGCTCCCTGGTGGTCGGCCTCGACGGCACCGTGGCCATCGCCTATCGCGCGGACAGCCCCAGCCTGACCGTGGCGCTGCGTTCGCCGGCCGGCGCCTGGACATTCCAGACCGCCGACGCCTCCAGTCGCGCGTTTGACCCGTCGTTGGCGATAGCGCCCGACGGGAGCCTGCACACGGTGACGAACGACTACGACGGCGGCACCTCGCGGTCTCTGCGCTACTCGACCAACGCCTCTGGCTCCTGGGCCACCGAGGTCGTCCCCGTGGGCCTCGGCTACTGGCTGCCCTCCCTGGCCATCGACCCGCAGGGAAAGGCTCACATCGCGGCGCAGTACGGCACAGGGGGTCACCTCACGTACACGACCAACGTCACCGGCGCGTGGGTGGCCACCGAGATCGACCCCGTCGAGGGCAACTCCAACCAGTACTCGTCCATCGCGCTCGATGCCCGGGGCGCCGCGCACATCGCCTATCACACGGGGGCCGACGCGCTGGGCTACGCCACCAACGCGTCCGGAAGCTGGGCCTACCAGGTCGTCGTCGTCGAAGGCGCTACGGTCGTGAAGCCCTCCCTGGCGATCGACGCCGCCGGCCGGGCCGTGATCGCCTTCGGCGACGCGACGCGTTGGGACCTCCGGGTCGCCACCAACCGCGGCGTCGGGTGGAGGGTAGGCCTGATCGACGAGTGGGGCGCCAGCGGAGCCGCTCAGTCACTGGTCCTCGACGACCTGGGGCGCATCCACGTGGCCTACTACTTCGAAGGCGTCCCGAACGGCGTCGACCGCTACGATTTGCGCTACGCGGTCTCGGCGTTCGGTGACGCCACCGACCCGAACTGCGACGTCACCGACGGCGTTGACGGCGACGGTGACGGCCAGGCCTCCGAGGACAGCGGCGGCGTCGACTGTGACGACGGTGACCACGACGTCTACGTGGGAGGTGCCGACCTGTCGACCGACGGCAGCGACGAGAACTGCAACGGCCTCGACGGCGACGGCTTCTCGCCTTCGGTCGACCTGGATCACGACGGACACCCCTCGGTTTCCGATGGGGGCGATGACTGCGACGACACCGACGCCGCCACCCATCCGGGCGCCTTCGACGCCGTCGCTGGCGCCTGTGAATCCTGGAGCTTGGACGCCCTCGCCACGTCGTTGGTCGACTCGCTCGGCGACGTCGGCTACGCCGCCTCGGTCGCGGTCGACGCCGAAGGGTTCGTGCACGTGGCCTACGCCGAGGCCCTGCCGAACACCTTGACGAACTACGATCTGAAGTACGCCACCAACCGCTACGGCTCGTGGCGCGTCGAGCGGGTCGAGGGCGTGGGCTCGACGGGGAGGTCCCTTTCGCTGGCGGTGTCTGGCAGCGGGCGCGCGGTCATCGCCTACCACGACGATCTCGCCGCCGATCTGAAGGTGGCCCGGAACGTCGACGGGGCTTGGCAGATCGAGCGCGTCGACACGGCGGGCGACGTCGGCCAGTACCCCTCGTGCGCCCTCGGCGCCGACGGGCGCATCTACGTCTCGTACGCCGACCGGACCAACGCCGACCTGAAGCTGGCCGTGTACGACGGCACCTGGTCGACCAGCGTGGTCGACGGCGGGGGCGACAAGGGCCTCTACAGTTCGCTGGTCGTCGACGGAGCGGGCACTCTGGGGGTCCTGTACCTCAATTGGGTCAACGACTCCAAGAAGCTCGTACGCTTCGCCAAGGGGACGCCCGGCGCCTGGTCGTTCGTCGACGTCACGACCACGGGGGTGCAGGGATCCGACCCGTCGCTGGCGCTGGACGCCGCCGGCGTCTTCCACGCCACGTGGCGCGACTTCTCGAGCAGCTTCGCCCTGTACTCCCGGAGCCCTGACGGGCTCGCGTGGACCACCTCGACGCTGGCGGCGCAGGTCACCACCGGCTCGTCGGTGCGCGCCGGCGATCGCCGGGTGGCGTTCGACGCCGACGGTCGAGTCCTGGTGGCGCTCGTCCTGGGCGGCTCGTTCAGGGTCCAGTTGGCCCGCGCCGACTCGGGCAACCCGACGACCTGGGTCTTGCAAGACGTCGCCGCGGGCGGGAACTACGGCGTCAGCCTGGCCGTCGACGTCGAGGGACGGATCGTGCTGGCGCACGACGTGGGGAACAACGACCGGCTGGTCATCGAGCGGCCGGCCTGCGCCGTGTGGGGCGACGGGGCCGATCGCGACTGCGACGGGGTCGACGGGGTCGACGCCGACGGCGACGGGGTGGCGGGCGGCCTCTCGGGGGGCACCGACTGCTCCGACGGCGCCACGCCGATCTACCCCGAAGCCGCCGATGCCGTCGGCGACGGGATCGACGCGAACTGCGACGGGGTCGACGGGGTCGACGTCGATGGCGATCTCGTGGCCAGCGCGGCATCCGGCGGCACCGACTGCGACGACGCCGACCCCGACGTGTACCCCGGAACGCAGGACCTGCTGAACGGCGAGTGCGCCGGCTCGACGACCTTCGACGTCGCGATCGGAGCCATGGTCGACGGTCGGCGCTACCGGCTGGCGTCGCGGGGCGACACCCTGCACCTGGCCTACACGCAGTACCAGGGCAGCGGCGACGAGGTGGTCTACACGTCGCGCGTCGGTGGCACCTGGGCGGCGCCCACGCTGGTCGACACCGACGGGTATGCGGGCGCCCAGCTCGAGCAGGCGCTCGCCCCCGACGGCGCTCCGCACCTCGTCTACAGGGGCGCGCTGAACGGGGCTTCGGTGGTGTACGCGACGCGCGATGCGGTCACCGGAACCTGGTCGACCGCGAACGTGGCCAACGGCGTGAACCCCTGGACCACGGCCCTCGCGGCCGGTCCCGACGGTTCGATCCACGTGGCCTGGACGGCCTCGACCACAGGCGTGTTGCACGTGCTGACGCGCCCCCGGAACGGCGATGGCACCTGGGCCGCCTGGACGGCCGACGTGGTGCCCACGGGGCTGCCCCAGAAGATCTGGGACGTCGACGTGCTGGTCGACGCGAGCAACGTGGTGCACCTCGTTTACCTGGCGCAGATTTCCTCGACGGCCGAGCTGCACCACGCCACGCTCGACGCCAGCGGCGCCGTCGCCTCCGACGAACTGGTCACTTCCTGGAGCGGGGCCGCCTCGTGGGACTACCTTTCGGCGGCGCTCGACAGCCACGGCCGCGTGCACGTGGCCTGGTACGACGACACGCTCTACGACCTGCGCTACGGTCAGCAGGGCGCCGACGACTGGACGCTGCTGGCGCTCGACACCGCTGATCAGGTCGGCAAGCTGCCGGCGCTGGTGGTCGACGCCTCGGACAACGTGTTCGTGTCGGCCTACGACGCCACCAACCGCGACGTGAAGCTCACGACGAACCGCACGGGCGCGTGGGAGACCCTGCGCGTCGACGCGCACGTGTCGGCCGACGTCAGCGGCGGCGCGCGGGGCCTGACCGTCCTGCCCAACGGCCAAGTGCACCTCGTCTATTACGCCGACTATCCGTCGGTGCACACCAACCGGCACTGGCGCCACGCCGTCTCGCGCTGCGGCGACGCCCGCGATCTCGACTGCAGCGGCGCCGACGGTCCGAACCCCTGACGCGGGGGGCCCGCCCGGCGGGCCGAAGCGAACGACGCTGGCCCGGGGTCCCCGTTGGTGGTATGCTCCCCGCACGCCATCGGACTACGGGTCCCATGCCCGAACTCGACCCCAGCGACGTGCTCGCCCCCTGGGCCGACGACCTGATCGCCCATGATCGGACGGGGCGGGCCCTGGCCAAGTACCAGCGCTTCGCCCTGAACCGCCCCGAGCGCATGCCCCTGCCCGAGCCCTTCGAGAACGCCGACCCCATCGCCCCGCTGCGCGAGACGGTCGACCGGCTCACGGCCGAGCACGCCACCCCCGAGCCCCGCAAGCTGACCGTCGACACCAAGCTCGAAGAGGCCATGGAGCACCGCTCGCCCCAGTTCGTGCTGCGCAACATCCCGCGCGTCGAACGTCCCGTCGACGAATGGCTCCTGTTCACGAAGACGCCCGATCCCCGCCCCGACCAGGCGAGCCTGCTGGACGACGTGCGCGAGGCCCGGCACCTCGCGCCCGTGCTGCTCGACCGCTTCAGCGTCGAGGTCGTGGCCGACTACCGGGCCACGTCGCGGCGCTGGATGTGCGACGAGGACTGGACACGCTACTTCTCGCGCGAGCTGAAGAGTGACGCGAAGGGGCCGCTCTGGCAGTACGATCCGAACGCTGTTCCCGAGGCAGGGGCGCCGCACGAAGGTGGTTCGTCATGAAACCCGTACGCGTCTACACCCGAACCGGTGATGGCGGCACCACGGGCCTGCTCGACGGCTCGCGCGTGGCCAAGGACGATCCGCGCCTCGAGGCCTACGGCACGGTCGACGAGACCCAGGCCTGCCTGGGCGAGGTCGAGGCCCTGCTGGCCGGGTTGCCGGCTACGACCTGGCGCGACGAACTGCAGGCCCGGCTCGCGCACGTGCAGTCCACCCTGTTCGCGCTGAACGCGGCCCTGGCCGACCCCTCCGGCGCCATCGTCACGCGCGTGGGCGTCGACGCCGACCAGATCGCGGCCCTCGAGGGCGCGATGGACGCCATGCTCGACGCCATGCCCCCCCAGACGCGCTTCGTGCGACCCGGCGTCACGCTGCTGCAGGCGCGACTGAACGTGGCGCGCACGGTCTGCCGGCGGGCCGAGCGCCGCATCGCCGCCCTGGGTGCGGGGGCCTTCCCCGCGGTGGGCTTGCGCTACGTGAACCGTTTGTCCGACTTCCTCTTCGTGGCGTCGCGCTTCGTGGTCCATCGCGAAGGTCACGAGGAGCAGCACTTCTGACGTGAGGCGCGCATGGCCGATGAGCAGTGGGTCATCCTGTACGACTTCGACAACCTGAAGGCCGATCCCACGGTGGTCGCCGAGGCCATCCGCGAGCGCGGGCGCATCGTGTTCGCGCGTGCCTACGGCGACGCCATGCGCGACCAGAAGTACCGCGAGATCTTCCTCGAGGCCAACGTCGAGATCATCGATCGACCGCGCCTCAACAAGGCCGATCACCGCGGCAACGACATCCGCATGGCCATCGACGCTGTCGAGTTCGCCCTGCGGCACCCCAACGTCACGCACTTCGCGCTCGTCACGGGCGACACCGACTTCATCCCGCTCGTCAACCGCCTGAAGCTCTACGGCATGTACGTCACCATCGTGGGCTCGCGGCGCAACACCTCGCCCAAGATCATTCAGGCCTGCGACACCTACCTGTGCTACGAGGACCTGGTGCGCGAAGAGGTGCTCATCTCCGACGACTTCCAGAGCGACGCCGTGGCGCTCTACCGGCGCGCGCTCGAGGCGCTGAAGGAGCAGGGCGGCGCGGTCGGCCCCGCGCGCGTGCAGCGCCTGCTGGGGCGCATCGATCCCAATTTCCGCTGGCGCGACGGCGGCTTCGTCGAGTTCTCCGACTTCCTGGCCTGGGTGCGCGTGCAGGTCGACCGGGAAGAGGTGGCCTCGGTCGACGACGCGGGCGAGCTGAACGGCAAGGAGATCCACGGCTTCAACTTGCTGCTGCGCACGCTCGACAAGCTGCGGGACGACGACCTGGCGGCCACCCCGACGCGGGTGCGCGAGCACATGGCCGGGCTCGATTCGTCGTTCGACGAGGCGAACCTGGGCTTCGCGTCGTTCGCCGATTTCCTCGAGCGCATGGCCGAGTCCGGCAAGGTGCTGCACGGCAAGACGTTCGTGCGCCTCGAGCCCGAGTTCGGCTGGCGCCGGGGCCTGAAGCGCCTGCAGATCACGCCCCAGCCGGCGCTGCTCGACGCCTTCCTGGCGGCCTTCGAGGCGCGCAGCCTCGAGGCGGGCGACGAGCGCCCGACCCTCGGCGAGATGGCCAGCCGCGTGAAGAAGGCGGTGAAGTCGTCGAACCAGAAGGTGAACGATCTCGTGCGCGCCGTGAAGTTCAGCGGCGCCCTCGAGCCCCTCGAGGGCGAGGGCTTCGTCACCTTCCACATGCCCTACCGCCTCACGGCCTTCGGCGACGACCTGAAGCGCCGCGTGCTGAAGGGCTACCTGCGCAAGCTGGCCCGCGTGCAGTCGTTCAAGCGCGCCGACCTCGCGCTCTTCGCCGGCATGCTGCTGGGCGACGACCGCGAGGAGCACCAGCAGCTGCTCTGCGATCTGGCCCGCGAGATGGTGACCGAGGGCCTGCTCACGTCGACCAAGACCACCTTCTCGTACGTCAAGCGCGGCGCGCCCGAGCCGGTCGACGCCTGACGGCGCCCACGCCGAGCAGCACCAGCAGGGCAACCGTGACCGCCAGGCCGGCAGGGTCTCCGAACCGGGCCGACGAACACCCTCCACCGCCGGCCGAGCGCGGCAATCCCGTTACATCGGCCGGGACGAGCTCGCTCGCATCCAGCGCGTCCTCGGTGGTGTTCCGGCACATGGCCCGGAGGTGTTCGGGTCCCGCGGGGATGGAGGGTGGGTAGGAGTGGAAGTTCACGCAGCTCTGGAACTCGGGACAGGCCGCGTCCGATTCGCAGCACACAGCGATCGGTACGCGCTCGCAGTAGCTCCACTTGCAGTGGTGGCAGCGCGGGCAGTCCTCGAAGCTCCAGCAACGCTGGGCGTCAACCGTGGCCGGGTCGTCGAACTCGCAGTGGAACGTGCAACCTCCCCCGTCGTCGACGCAGCGTCCGTAGGCGCCGCAGCCTTCCGTCCAATCGCCGTCGGGTCGACACGTACCGGCGGGCTCGTCGACGCATACGCCGATCTGCTCGCAGCGTCTGCAGGGCGGGCAGTGAGCGTCCTCGAGGCACTCGACGCAGAATCGGTCGGAGTCTTCGTAGCCGTTCGGGTGGGGCCCGCAGTGGCGGTAGGCCCCTGTGCAGTCGGCGTCGGACTCGCAGCAGCCCGGGAAGCGGCCGTCGCAGTAGCCCCACTCGCACTGGATGCACGGCGGGCAATCCGCGGCGGCGTCACAGCGCGTGGCATCGACGAGGCGCGGGTCGTCGAACACGCAGGCCGTGACGCACGTCTCCCAGTCGAGCACGCAGCGCCCGAACGAGCCGCAGGTCGCGGCCTCTCCCTGGCCGACGCCGACGGGGCACTCGCCGCCCGCGCGCCACTCGCACTCGCCGCAGCCCGAACTGCACACGAAGCAAGGCCCGCATTCGTCGTCGTCCCGGCAGTCGCACGCCACCGACTCGCGCACGTGCTGCACGTCGGCGGCCTCGCCGGCGCCGGGGGCGACGACGTCCGGGGAGGCCAGCGCCGTGGGCGCCAGGCCCGCGAGGGCGAACGCCGCTGCCAGCAGGAGGGCGACGCTCATGGCACCGGGAGCGCAGAGCATGGCTTGCCTCGTGGATTCGTTCGTATTCCGAGAGTAGCCAGCTTTGTTCGTCTTGGGTAGGG
>CAZBRS010000026.1:14965-77759 GCA_964494475.1 uncultured Myxococcales bacterium
CTCGTGGATTCGTTCGTATTCCGAGAGTAGCCAGCTTTGTTCGTCTTGGGTAGGGGCTACGAATCCGCCGCTCGTCCGATGTAGCCTTGGTGACGTCCGAGTCCTTGGCGAAGGCGGACGCTGCGCCCTGCACTTGCCGGACCGTCGTGGCGTCGATACACTGGGCATGAGATTCCGCGACAAACTCGAAGCCACGCTGCGTGCGGTCGCGCCTCTCTTCGAGGTGCCCGGCGTGATCGTCGGAGGCTCGGAGGTGCCCAATCTACTGCAGCCCGGGGCCGCTTCCACGCTGGCCGTGTCGCAGGCCGCGAAGACGGCCCTCGAAGAGCGCGTCCGAGCCGTCCGCGCCAGGGCCGAAGTCCGGCGCTGGGAATACCGGCAGCGGAACACGTCCCATGGGGTCTGGCACCGCGTGCGTCGTTTCCTGACGTTCGCTGCCGAGGTCTGGGTGGTCTCCGACGAAGCGACGGCGAACCTGGTCGCCGAAGGCTATGCGCCCGATCCCGCGGGCCCCGAGCTCGAGCCCGTCACGACCCTCTTGTGCGTCCCGCGCGCGGCTCTTCGAGGTCGAGGGCCGTCGACAGATTCCCGTCAACCTGGGCCCCGAGTTTCTGGCGGCCCGGTGCGTGGTGGCGGTCGCCTTCGAGACGTGACCGTCGAACGAACCCGTCCGGCCTTTCGTCCGTCTTTCTTCCCGGGGGTGGGCTGGGAGTACAGGGCCGTCGTCGGACCGGAGGGGGGAGGTGAGGGGGCGCCGTAGCGGCGCTGCTTGCTGCGCCCGCTGTTCAAAGCGCCCGTAGGGTCAGAAACCGCCGTTCTCGATCATGCACATCTTGAACTCGTCGTTGGGCACCCAACCGCAAACGCCGTTCACGGCGTCGCACTTGGCGAGCTGGTAGCACGCGTACCAGGGCAGCCACTCGCAGGTGCTGGCCATGGGCTCGGGGGCGCAGATCTGGCCCGAGCAGCCGCTCACCACGCAGGTGGGCGGGTTGATGGGCTCGCACACGTACTGCAGCATGCAGGGCATCAGGCAGGGCGGGTCCTGATTGTAGCAGTCGGGGCAGACGGCCTCTTCCTTGCACACTTCGCCCTCGGCGCAGGCCGTGCCGTCGGGGCACACGTTGTCGCAGCCCTCGTCGACCAGCCCGTTACCGTCGTCGTCCATGCCGTTGCCGCAGACTTCTTCGGTCGGGTAGCCGGGCGTGCACTTGCCGGGGCCCGCCGCGACCAGGCAGTAGGCGCCGGCGGGGCAGCCGATGGCGCCCTCGCACACCTGGCCCCAGGGGCAGTCGGCGTTGCTCCAGCAGTAGCCCGACTGAAGCACGCACACGCCTGCTTCGCAGGGCGGCAGGTAGTCGGCGCACTCGTTGCCGAACGGGCAGCAGGCCCTGGGGGCGGCGGCGTCGGCCCCGAAGTAGGGCGCGGCCTGGCACGTCTCGTACCACATGCAGTCGGCGTCGCTCGAGCAGGTGGTCGTGGTGCCGCAGCCCTCGTCGACCAGGCCGTCGCCGTCGTCGTCGTAGTAGTTGCCGCAGATCTCGGCGGCGGCCGGCACGCACACCCCCTCGCACGTCGGGTAGATCATGAGGCACATGATGTCCGAGTTGGCCGGGCAGCAGGCCATGACGCCGTTCTCGTCGAGGTAGGGCGGGATGGCGCAGAACTGGCCGGGCGCGCAGTCGTAGTCGGAGGTGCAGGCCTTCTGCTCGGCGATGCAGTAGCCGTGGCAGTACGAGCACTCGGGCGACGAGCAGTCGAGCAGGATGCACACGTCGAGGGCGTTGCAGATCTCGCCGGCGGCGCAGTCGGAGTTGGTCAGGCACAGGGGCGCGGGGTCGGGCACGCACACGCCGGACTCGAGGCACCACGCCTGCTCGTTCATGGGGCAGTTCTCGCCGTCGGCGCACCCGCACCACGACGAGAACTCGCAGTGGTACCCCGCCTCGCAGTCGGCGTCGCTGGTGCAGTCGGGCTGCGTGACGGGCACGCACTGCCCGAAGGGCTCGCAGATGCAGTCGACGCCGGTGGCCGGGTCGTAGTTGGCGCAGTCGCAGGGGTAGAGCTCGCAGGCGTAGCCCGCGGGGCACTCGTAGTCGGCGGTGCAGCCCGCGCTGTCGGGCACGCACTCGGCGTAGGTGCTGCACCCACCGGGCATGGGGTCGCACAGGCTGCCGTCGGGCGACACGCAGTCCTCGCCGTCGTAGCACACGGTGACTTCCTCGCAGTGGGTGCCGGCCGCGCACTTGACCGCGTCGCAGGGCGAGAACTGGTAGGGGACGCACTCGCCGTAGGGCTCGCACCAGCAGTCTTCGCCGTTCTCGGCGTAGCAGTCGCACGGCCACAGCTGGCAGACCATGTCGGAGGGGCAGTCGTAGTCGGTGCTGCAGCCGATCGTGTCGGCCACGCACACGCCCGGCGAGTCGATGCACTTCTCGTCGCCGCAGTTGCCGGCGTCGTCGCAGTTGGTCGACGGGTCGCACTTGTACATGGCCTCGCAGCGGAAGCCCGGCTGGCAGTCGGCGTCGGAGAAGCACTCGGGGCCCTGGATGGGCTCGCACACGCCGCGGCTCTGGCACGGGACGTCGGGGTCGGTCGTGCCGTCGTCGTAGGTGCCGCACGCGCCGTAGTAGAAGTTGCACTGGTAGCCCGCGGGGCACTCGTCGTCGGCCCAGCAGCCCGTGGTGGCGGGTACGCACACGCCCACCGGCTCGCAAGGCAGGGGCGCGCCGCAGTCGGTGCCATCGGCACAGTCGGTCGCGTAGCAGCGCTGCTCGACCTGGCAGATCATGCCGTCGCCGCAGTCGGCGTCGGAGGTGCAGCCCGTGACGACGGGCCGGGTCAGGCACACGCCCTCGCAGGGCGGCACCAGGCAGCCGGCGCCGGACGCGTCGGGGCGGCAGGGGGCGCGGTCTTCGGCGGCGCCGTACCACCCGCAGGTCGCGAAGTCGCAGTACTGGTCGGCGCCGCACTGGGCGTCGGAGGTGCAGCCGGCGGGCTTGTCGGTGCACTGGCCGTAGCACACCGCGGGGCACGCCATGTCGCCCGTGCAGCCCGGGGGCGGCAGGCACACGCTGGTGTCGCAGAACTGGCCCTCGGCGCACTGGCCGTCGGAGTAGCAGCCCGTCGGCTCGACCACGTCGTCGACGCACGCGCCGTAGCACACGTCGCACACGGGGCAGTCGGGCGGCGCGTTGCACACACCGTCGGAGACCGAGCAGTGCGTGCCCTTGGCGCAGTCCCAGTCACTGTAGCAGCCGGCCGGCGTCACCGTACACTGCCACGCGCAGGTGGCGTCGATGCAGGCCCAGGCTCCGACGCAGTCGACGTCGGGCTCCCCGTCGCAGTCGGCGGAGGTGAGGCACACGGGCTCCGAGGGGTCCGACGCGCCGCAGGTCGGCTGCGTGTTGCCCCCCAGGACCGCCAGCGCGAACAGGACCCCCATCGTCGAACCGAGCACGCTGATCAACCGAGCCAAGCGCTTCATGAGACCCTCCTTCACCCTCGCGGGTTCCCGCTGCGATTCCTGACGGACTCTAGTACAGCAAGACGCATGCCAATCCGCCCGTACCGATCGGAATCGTAAGGAATCACGGTGGAAGGTGCAACGCGAAAGCGCGATCGTGGCGCCGAGACCTCGCGAAGCCGGGGGGAGCCGCCAGCGCCTCGGGCTCAGATGTGTGAAGGAATTCTACACAGTGCGGCGTTCATGCCGTTGGGTCGTCGCCCGCTGCGTCGCCTTCCTGCAGTACGATCTCGGAGACGATCTCCCAGTTGTCCATCACGCGGGAGCGCGGGCAGCCCCAGATGCTGCAGACGCCGACCACGCTGCGCGGCTTCAGGACCGGGCTCAGGTAGATGGTGTAGAGCCGACCGTGGCCTTCGCAGGAGCAGCCCCCGACCACGGGGAACTCGGCCCCGCAGATCGGGCAACTGAGCACGCAGTCGGCGCCGGGCTCGAGGTCGGTGAACCCCTGCTTGGTCATGTCGCCGTGGATGGGCGACAGGTACACGACGCCCGAGCGGCCGCCGGCGCGCACCTGCAGCGCGATGCCGTGCCACCCGTCGCCGAAGGTCGGGTTGGCGTCGGAGATGAGGTCGTGGCCCATGGGGCAGAGGGCGCGCGTGACCACGACGGTGGGCTCGTGGGAGGGGTCGCCCACCAGCGCGACGTGTTCGACGCGACCGGCCTTGTCGGCGCCGTGCGGGAACGAGGGGTGGCGGGGGCGCTTCGGCTCGCGGGTCGTCATGGCTGCCTCGTTTCCAGCTCGGGGTGTCGGGTTCACTCGGGGAACGTGAGCGTGCCGGCGCGCGCCAGGTTGTGGAAGTCGCCGCCGGCGGGCGACCACACGGCCTGGGACGGCGCCGGACCCTTGGGGTTCACGTCGAGGCGGTAGAAGTTGGCCTTCCACGTCTCGGCGGTGGCGGGCGAGCCCTCCTTGAGGTTCGGGAGGCTCTTCAGGGGCACGGCCAGCTCGACCGTCCAGCCCGTGTCGGCCTTGTCGTCGCCGAGCGTGCCCTGCAGCGTGACGGCGGCTCGCAGCTCGATGTTGAAGTTCTTGCTGGCCTCGGGCCAGTCGGGCTTGCGGTGCTCGGTGAAGAACGCGTCGAACACCGCGCCCGTGGGCGACACCTGCAGCTCGAGGTAGTCCTTCTCGTCGCCGTAGGGATCGAGGTAGACCTCGACCACGTCTTCCTTCCAGAGGGTGGCGTCGCGCGCGGTGAACTGGCTGGCGATGTCGGCGTCCTGCACCTGGAAGGCCAGGTACAGGTTCTCGGCGTCGCGCAGGACGCGCACCGTCGTGGCGCCGGCGCCCTGGTACGGTCGGCCGTCGGGGCGGAAGGCGAGGGCGGTGACGGGAGCGTCGGCCCACTCGGCGTCGGCCACGGCTCCGTCGATGGTGGGCGGCGTGGCGGTCTTCTTCACCGCGAGCGCCTGGGCGGGCACGACCACCTTGGGCTTCTCGGCCGTGGGCGCGCCCTTCTCGACGGTGAGCGTGCCGGCCAGCGCGCGGCTCTCGCCGTCGGCCCGGGTGGTGCCCTTGGTCGTGACCGGCAGGCGTTCGTTGCGCTGCGACGACTTCCAGGCCCCTTCGTCGTAGATGCCGACCCACAGCTCGGCCGGGCCGGCGGGGAAGTCGGCGTCGACCGTGGCGCGCTGCACGTCGCGGATGATGTCGCCGGCCTTCCAGCGGTCGATGGGGTAGAGCTCGCCGATGGCGTTGTGGTCGAGGATCTGGCGCTTCTGGCGCGACTTCTCGAGGTGCACGAAGATCTTCCACGTGCCCGGCAGCTCCTTCAGGACCTCCCAGGTGTACGTGATCTCGATCTTGCCGCCCGGCTTGACCGTGGTGACGTCGAGGTCGACGCCCAGCAGGCGTACGGCGCCGCCGAACTCGGCCCCGATCGGGTTCTTCATTTCGGGAGCGGCCTTCAGCAGGTTGGCCTCGATGCGCTCCTTCTGCTCCGTGGTGAGGATCAGCTTCTTGGGCTGGCGGCACCCCCCGGTCGCGACCAGGAGCAGGAGTGCCAGCACGGCCAGGCTTCGCGTTCTCATCGTGGAGCGCCCGGGATTGGTGATTCCGGCTCGTTGCATAGCTGTGTCGGGCGAGCCTGTCAACGTCCTTTGCACGTGGGGGCGATTCTGCTACCCTGAACCGAACGTTCCGCTTCCTCGAGGGGGAGATCCATGAGCAGGGGCCAGATTCGGCGATTGGGCATGTGGGTGGCCCTGTGGGCGTTCGTGGGCTGCGGCTCGGGGGTCACCGAGTCCGACGACGTGCACCTCGATGTCCCGGACGTCGGTCCTGTCGACGGCTTCGAGCTCGACCTGGGTGTCGACCCGGGCCCCGTGTTCGACATCCTCGTCGACTCCGACGCCGGCAAGCCCGACTCCGACGCTGCCGATCTCGACGCGGCGCCCGAAGAGGTCGACCTGGCCTGCGAGCCCGGCTACGGCGAGTTCGGGTGCTCCTGCACGACCGACGACGACTGCGCCAGCAACTACTGCGTCGACTCCACGGCGGGCAAGGTCTGCACGACCGTCTGCACCGGCACGTGCGAGGCCGCCGGCTGGACGTGCGCCGAGGTCAAGGACACCTGCCCCGACTGCGTCTACATCTGCGTCTACCAGCACCAGACGCTCTGCGCCCCCTGCCGCACCGACGCCGAGTGCAAGCAGAACGCCGTGCTCGTCGAGGGCACGTGCCTCTCGTACGGCAACGAGGGCTCCTACTGCGGCACGGCCTGCGAGTTGGACGCAGAGTGCCCCGACGGCTTCTACTGCTCCGAAGAGACCCTGCCCTCCGGCCAGACGCGCACCTACTGCCGCAGCGACAACGGCCGCTGCGAGTGCAGCCCCTACGCCACCGAGCAGGGCCTGGGCACCGGGTGCGCCATCCAGAACGCGTTCGGCACCTGCTCCGGCGACCGCTACTGCACCGAGGCCGGCCTCGGCCAGTGCGACGCGAGCATCCCCTCCAAGGAGAAGTGCAATCTGGCCGACGACGACTGCGACGGCGAAACCGACGAAGGCTACGAGGGCGAGGTCTGCGCCGTGACCAACGAGTTCGGCACCTGCGCGGGCCTCGAGATCTGCATCGACGGCGAGGCGTTCTGCGAGGGTCGCGAGCCCGCCAAGGAGATCTGCGACGGGCAGGACAACAACTGCAACGGCCAGACCGACGAGACCTTCCTCAACACCGACGCCGATCCGCTGGCCGACTGCGTCGATCCCGACGACGACAACGACGGCGTGTTCGACGACGGCGACGCCAGCGGCACGGTGGGTGACAACCCCTGCCCCAACGGCCAGACCGTGTCGTGCGACGACAACTGCCGCCTCTCCGAGAACCACTTCCAGGCCGACCTCGACCTCGACGGAAAGGGCGACGCCTGCGACTGCGACGCCGACGGCGACAACTTCGGCTGCGGCGAGACCGCCGACTGCGACGACCTGAACAAGAACGTGAACCCGGCCGTCAACGAGGGCCAGCCGGCCGAGGGCGTGTGCACGTACTGCAACGCCAAGGACGACGACTGCGACGGCCAGACCGACGAGGGCTGCTTCGACGCCAACGACGACGGCGTGGTCGACTGCCTGGCCGCCGACGACGACGCCGACGGCGTCGTCGACGGCCTCGACAACTGCCCCAAGGTCTGGAACCCCCACCAGGAAGACCTCGACGGGGATCATCTGGGCGACGTCTGCGACGACGACAAGGACAACGACGGCTTCAAGGTCGCGAACGACTGCGACGACATGGTCAAGACCGTGTTCCCGGGCGCCTACGAGGCCTGCAACGGCATCGACGACAACTGCAACTCGCTCACCGACGAAGACTGGCTCGACACCGACCACGACAAGAAGGCCGACTGCGTCGACCCCGACGACGACGACGACGGCGTGCTCGACGACGGCGACGGCAGCGGCAACCCGGCCGACAACCCCTGCACGGGCGGCGTGGCCGCGGCCTGCGACGACAACTGCGGGCTGCTCCCCAACGCGAACCAGGCCGATCTCGACGGCGATCTGCTGGGCGACCTGTGCGATCCCGACCTCGACGACGACGGCAAGCTGAACGAGCTCGACAACTGCCCCGCCGTGGCCAACCCCCAGCAGGCCGATCTCGACTTCGACGGCCTCGGCGACGCCTGCGACTCGGACGTCGACGGCGATACGGTGTCGAACGACGTCGACAACTGCCCCTGGGTGGCCAACCTGAACCAGACCAACACCGACGGCGCCCTCGAAGGCGACGCGTGCGATGCCGACGACGACGACGACGGCGTGCCCGACGACGGCGACGGCAGCGGTGTGCAGGGCGACGTGCCCTGCCAGCCCCAGGCCACCGGCGGATGCGACGACAACTGTCGCGTCCACGCGAACGCCGGGCAGGCCGACAACGACCTCGATGGCGTGGGCGATGCGTGCGACACCGACGACGACAACGACGGCGTGGCCGACGACCTCGACAACTGCGTCCTGACGGGCAACGGCGACCAGCTCGACACCGACGGCGACCAGCAGGGCGACGCGTGCGACGCGGATGACGACGACGACGGCGTACTCGACGACGCCGACAACTGCCGCACCGCCGAGAACGCGGGGCAGCTCGACACCGACGGCGACCTCGAGGGCGACGCGTGCGATCTCGACGACGACGCCGACGGCGTGCTCGACGCCTTCGACAACTGCCCGGTCACGCCGAACCAGGCCCAGCAGAACAGCGACACCGACGGCTTGGGCGACGCGTGCGACCTCGACGACGACGACGACGGCGTGCCCGACGACGGCGATGGCAGCGGCGTGGTCGGCGACGCTCCCTGCTCGACCGACCTCGTCACCGGATGCGACGACAACTGCCGCACCACGGCCAACGCGAATCAGATCGACACCGACGTCGACACGGCGGGCGATGCGTGCGACCTCGACGACGACGACGACGACGTGCCCGACGTGACCGACAACTGCGTCCTCGTCGTCAACAGCGAGCAGGAGAATGCCGACGGCGACAAGCAGGGCGACGCCTGCGACGACGACGACGACAACGACGGCGTGCTCGACGACGGCGACGGCAGCGGCACGCCGGGCGACCACCCCTGCCAGGGGGGCGCGACGACCGGCTGCGACGACAACTGTCGCACGGCGGCCAACGCGAACCAGAAGGACACCGACGGCGACCTCGAGGGCGACGCGTGCGATCTCGACGACGACGCCGACGGCGTGCTCGACGACGGCGACGAGAGCGGCTCGTCGACCGACAAGCCCTGCGCGCCGGGTCAGACCGTCGGTTGCGACGACAACTGTCGCGTCAACGTGAACACCGACCAGGCCGACAACGACGGTGACGGCAAGGGCGACCTCTGCGACGGCGACGACGACAACGACACCATCGCCGACGACGGCGACGGCAGCGGCATCGTGGGCGATCACCCCTGCACGGGCGGCTCCACGACCACCTGCGACGACAACTGCGTCTTCGTCGTCAACTCGAACCAGATCGACACCGACGGCGATACCCTCGGGAACGAGTGCGACCCCGACGACGACAACGACACCGTCCCCGACGACGTCGACAACTGCGACCTGCTGGTCAACCCCGAACAGGCCGACCTCGACGGCGATCTCGTGGGTGACGTGTGCGACGACGACGACGACGACGACGGCGTGAAGGACACGCTCGACAACTGCCCGCGCGCGTTCAATCCGAACCAGGCCGACAGTGAGCCCGAGGGCCCCGACGGCCTGGGCGACGAGTGCGACGACGACGACGACAACGACGGCGTGCTCGACGACGGCGACTCCAGCGGCGTGGTGGGCGACGCGCCCTGCGCCCTGGGCCTGACCACGACCTGCGACGACAACTGCCGGTTCGTCAAGAACCCCGCCCAGGCCGACAACGAGCCCGACGGCCAGGGCGACGCCTGCGACAGCGACGACGACAACGACGGCGTCCTCGACGGCCAGGACAACTGCCCGTTCGTGGCGAACTCGACCCAGGCGAACCACGACACCGACGCGGCCGGCGATGCCTGCGACAGCGACGACGACAACGACGGGATCCTCGACGACGGCGACGGCTCGGGCTTCATCGGCGACAACGCGTGCACCAACGGGGCCACCACGGACTGCGACGACAACTGTCCGTTCACGCCGAACGCCAACCAGGCCGACTTCGACAAGGACGGCAGGGGCGATACGTGCGAGGACGACAACGACGGCGACGGCGACCCCGACGTCACCGACTGCCACGACACGAACCCGCTCGTCTACAACGGCGCCCCCGAGTACTGCAACGGCAAGGACGACGACTGCGACACCGTGGCCGACGAGGAGAACGCGGTCGACTGCCACGTGTACTTCTACGACAAGGACGGCGACGGGTACGGCCTGGTCGACAACAAGCGCTGCCTCTGCGACAACGATCCCAACTACCTGAGCGGGTACTACAACGCGCCCAACCCCGGCGACTGCCTCGACACGAACGGCGCGGTGAACCCGGGGCTGCCCGAGACGTGCGATGCCACGCTCGACGAGAACTGCAGCGGCCAGGTCAACGAGGGCTGCAACGACGACGGCGACCAGTACTGCGACGCGTCCATGCCGGTCGCGTCGAACCCGTACCCCGCGTACTGCATCAAGGGCGGCGGCGACTGCAACGACCTCGACGCCAACGTCTACCCGACCCGGATCGAGAGCTGCAACGACGTCGACGACGACTGCGACTCGTCGTACGACGAGGGCTGCGACGACGACGGCGACGACTTCTGCGACGGCACGATGACCGTCGTCCAGAACGGCGTCACGGGCCTGTGGCCGGCCGTCTGCCCGCTCGGCAAGGACGACTGCGACGACACCAAGGTGGCCGTGAACCCGCTGGTCGTAGAGGTCTGCGACGGCACCGACAACGACTGCAACGCCCAGGTGGGCTCGACCACGCAGCTCAGCCCCATCGACGAAGGCTGCGACGACGACGGCGACTTCTTCTGCGACGCGAACATGACCACGGTGGGCAAGCCCTTCACCTGCGTGGGCGGCGGCGGCGACTGCAACGACGACGACGCCACGGTGCACCCCGGCCAGGGCACGATCCCGGCTGGCGTCGAGGTGTGCGACAACGTCGACAACAACTGCAACGCCACGGTCGACGACGGCTGCGACGATGACGCCGACGACTACTGCGACATCACCAAGACGGTGGTCCAGCCGGGCGGCTACTGGCCGAACGTGTGCCCCCTCGGCCAGAACGACTGCAACGACGCGGTCAAGGCGGTGAACCCGGGCGCCACCGAGATCTGCGACGACGTCGACAACAACTGCTCGGGCAGCGCCGACGAGGGCTGCGACGACGACGACGACGGCTTCTGCGACAAGAACATGACCACCTCGGGCTACCCGGCCATCTGCTCGAGCGGCGGCGGTGACTGCGACGACGGGCGCAGGTACGTGTACCCGAACGCCCCGGAGTACTGCGACGGCATCGACAACAACTGCGACACCAAGGTCGACACCGACGCCGCCTACGCCCAGGCCATCTGCCTGAACGCCTACGGCGCCAGCGATCTGCACGCGACCTTCACGTGCGGCACCATGAGCGCCCCCGACGAGTACGTGGCGCCCTACCAGACGGCGGGCACCAGCGACGGCTGGGAGTGCAAGGTCAACGGGCAGTGCACCGGCACCTGGATCGACCTCGACGGCCTCGACCAGAACGGCTGCGAGTGCAGCACGGTCGACACCTACGCCAACCAGAACTTCGCCGTGACCGAGGTGCCCGGGGCCTGCGCGCAGGCCACCGCGCTCGGCACGCTCTCCGACGGTTCGGCCTCGGAGTTCGTGGTCACCGGCAAGATCCACTCGGCGGGCGACGCCGACTGGTACAAGGTGGTGTTCGAGGACGGCACGACCGAGAAGAGCAGCGGCAACAACTTCTTCTCGGCCCAGGTGCTGCTCGAGAACAACGCCGGCGGCAACGTGGTCGTCGACGTCTACGACCAGAACAACGCCTGCCCCACGGCGGCCCTGCAGTGCAACGTGAGCGGCGGCTCGCTGGTCGGCAACGGCGCCGACTGGACGTGGTCCGTGAAGGGCCGCCTGAACGGCAAGGGCGAGTCGCCCTGCAACTACGACGTGGGCGCCTGCCCGTCGGCCACCCCGTCGCGGTGCGACACGGCGTGCTGCGATCGCACGTCACCCGGTACGCCCGCCACCGGCTACCCGAATGGTGGCGACCCCAACACCATCGCGTGCGGCGGCTGCTCGCTGTCGAACTACAGCGCGGCGCGTTCGTTCTGCAACGCCAACGCCTACCAGGGCGCCGAGATCCGGTACACGCGCACGGTCTTCATCCACGTCCGGCCGGTCGGCGCGCCGTCGTCGTGCGCCGAGTACCAGCTGCGCATCTCGAACAACAAGATCGGCACCAACTACACGGGCTTCTGAGCTCCCCTCCGAAGCGTTCGAAACCTGATTGACCCGGCCCCCGCCCGCGCTATCATGCGGCGAATCCGGGGGGGCCGAGGAGGGTCGCATGCCGCGCAAGATCATCATCATGGGCGCCGCCGGGCGCGACTTCCACAACTTCAACGTGCTGTTCCGCGACAACCCCGACGTCGAGGTCGTGGCCTTCACGGCCGCACAGATCCCCGGCATCGAGGGCCGGCGCTATCCGGCGGTGCTCGCGGGGGCGCGCTATCCCCAGGGCCTGCCAATCCACCCCGAGTCCGAGCTGATCGACCTGATCCGGTCGTTCGAGGTCGACGCGGTCATGTTCGCGTACAGCGACGTCAGCCACGAGGTCGTGGGCCAGAAGGCGGCGCGCGTGAACGCCGCCGGGGCCGACTTCGTGCTCGCCTCGGCCGAGGCGACCATGCTGCCCTCGTCGAAGCCGGTGGTGTCGATCTGCGCCGTCCGCACGGGCTGCGGCAAGTCGCCCACCACGCGCAAGGTGGCCGAGGCCCTGCTCGCCCAGGGCGTCAAGGTGGCGGTCGTGCGGCACCCCATGCCCTACGGCGACCTCGCGAAGCAGGTCGTGCAGCGTTTCGGCTCCTATGCCGATCTCGATCGGCACCAGTGCACGATCGAGGAGCGCGAGGAGTACGAGCAGTACGTGGAGATGGGCGTCCCGATCTACGCCGGCGTCGACTACGAGCGCATCCTGCGCGCGGCCGAGGAAGAGGCCGACGTGGTGCTCTGGGACGGGGGCAACAACGACACCCCCTTCTACGCCTCCGATCTCGAGATCGTCGTGCTCGACCCGCTGCGGGCGGGGCACGAGCTGCGCTATTACCCGGGCACCACCAACCTGCTGCGGGCCTCGGTGCTGCTGATCAACAAGGTCGATCGCGCCACGCCCGAGCAGCTCGCGACCGTGCGGGCCAACGTGCGCGCATGGAACCCCGACGCCACGGTCATCGAGGCGCGCTCCGAGCTCGACGTCGACGACCCGTCGCTCGTGACGGGCAAGCGCGTGCTGGTGGTCGAGGACGGCCCCACGCTGACCCACGGCGAGATGGGCATCGGCGCCGGGTTCGTGGCGGCCGAGCGGCTGGGCGCGGCGCAGATCGTCGACCCCCGGCCGTTCGCCGTGGGCTCGATCCTCGAGGCCTACCGTAAATACCCGCAGCTCGGGGCGGTCGTGCCGGCGCTCGGATACTCGGACCAGCAGCGCGCCGAGTTGGAGCAGACGATCGCGCGCGCCGACGTCGACACCGTGATCGTGGCCACGCCCATCGATCTCACGCGAATCGTCCCCATCCGCCAGCCCGCCGTGCGCGTGCGCTACCGCGTCAGCGAGGTGGCGGGCCCCACGCTCGATCAGCTCATGCGCGAGTTCGTCCTGTCGCTCGCTTGAGCGGTAGCCGGCTACAACACGTCGCGGTGCTCGCCCCTGGCCTCGATGGCCTCGAGGATGCGCCGGACCTCCTGGGCTCGGTCGAGCGACAGCACCAGCGTGGCGTCGGGCGTCTCGATGATCCCCACGCCGTCGAGACCGCAGGCTGCCAGCACCGAGGTGTGCTCGCCGTCGCGCACGACGAGGGTGCGTCGGCAGTCGTGCAGGTACACGCGCTCGCCGCGCACGAAGCACTCCTGCTCGGCGTCGGCGAAGGGCAGGAGCGCGTTCCAGCTGCCCACGTCGCTCCACGCGAACGTGGCGGGGAGCACGGCGATGGCGCGGGTCTTCTCGAGCACGCCCACGTCGATCGACACCGAGGGCAGCGAGGGGAAGAGCTCTCCCAACCGCGCCTCGTAGGCCGGCGTACCGAGCATCGTCGCCAACTCGTCGGCGGCTTCGGCCACCTCCGGCAGGCACGCGCGCAGCTCGGCCACTAGGCGCGAGGCGCGCGCGACGAACATGCCGCTGTTCCAGAGGTACGAGCCCTCGGCCAGATAACGCTGGGCGGTGGCCAGATCGGGCTTCTCGACGAACGCGGCCACGTCGTGGCACGCGAGGCCCTCGGCGTGACCGAGCACCTTCGGGGCGCGCTGGATGTACCCATAGCCCGTCTCGGGCAGCGTGGGCACGAGCCCCAGCGTGACGATGCGATCGGTGTCGCGCGCGAAGCGGATGGCGGCGCGCAGGTGGCGGTGGAAGTCGACGGTGTCGGGGATGTAGTGGTCGGACGCGAAGACGCCCACGATGCCTTCGGGCGCGGCCCGAAGCGCGTGGATGAGGCCGAGCGCGACGGCGGGCCCCGTGTTGCGGCCGCAGGGCTCGGTCACGAGCGTGAACGCGCGGTCGCCCAGGCTCTCGCGAACGAGGGCCTGTTGGCGGTGGGCCGACACGACCACGGGTGGCGGCGCGCCGGGGGCCAGTCGGACGCGATCGCAGGTCTCTTCGATCAGCGTGGACCGGCCGAGGAGGCGGAGGAACTGCTTGGGCCTGGCCTCGCGGCTGAGGGGCCAGAAGCGCTTCCCGCTGCCGCCGGCGAGCAGGATGGCGACGAACTGGTTCTCCACGGCCGGGTCCTCCGTTCGCTGCCTTCGCTCGATAGTATCCCGGCCGCGCGCCTTCGACAAGTCGGCCCGGCTTGTGAGATCCGGTCGCGGCTGGTAAGGTCGGGGCGCAACGTGATGCCTCGGAGCGTTCGATCATGGTCTTCGGTACGCGCTTCGCCTGGCTCGCCGCGGCGGTGCTGCTCGCGGCGTGCAAGCCCACTCCCGGCGCGTCGGGCCCCGCGCCCGCCAAGGCGCCCGGACCCGAGGCCGGTGCGTTGACGACCCCGGCCGCTCCGCAAGCGGCGCCCGCGCCGGCGAGCCTGCCGCCGACTCCGCGACCGCGCGACCCGTCGCTGCTCTGGCAGAACGATCCGGCCGACATCGAGGCCGACTTCGCCTGCGCGCAGAAGGAGGTCGTCACGGCGCCTACGGGGCAGGATCCCCGCGTCGCCATCTGGCGGGCCTACGACGCCGCCCGCAAGGCCGTGGTCGAGGGTGTCGACGGCCCCAACGCCGAGGCCTTCGCCGACCAGTTCACGCGGGGCCAGAATCGGGCGTGGGTCCTGGAGCAGTTCTGGCCGCGCGTCAAGGCGCACATTTCAAAATACACCATGAGCAGCAAAGAAACCTCTTTCGTCATCTGTCGCACCGAGGAGCGCGACGGGCGTTGGAAGGCCTTCGTCAAATCGTTCAGCCGCGACAAGTCCAACCCACCGATTACCGTTGAGATCGAAGACGGGGTGCCGCGCATCTCGTTCTTCACATATTGACAGCGGCTCCCCGCCCTACTATGGTAAACGCCTGTGAATTCAACTCCTGTCAGGGCTTCCGCATGATCCGAGCCTGGGTGGTCGCGCTGCTCCTTGGGGTCGCGATGGTCGCTGGCTGCGAACCCCCGCCCGAGGCGGGTGAGGGGCCGATCGGGGTGATGATCCGGCCGCTCGCTGCGTGCAACGGGGGAGGCTCCCTCGAGGCGATCGAGTCCCTGCGCTTCGTGGTGCAGGCTCCCGAGGGCGCCGAAGATCTGTTGACCACCGTGGTCGACGAGGAGCACTCCCTGGGCGACGGCGAGGACATCGCGCTCTCCGGCATCCCGGTCGGTGAGCGTCGACAACTCACCGTGCTCGGGTACAAGGGCGCCTCGACCGAGGGCAAGCCCGACCTCTTCGGGCGAGCCAAGCACCTGCAGATCCTGAAGGACCAGAAGACCGACGTGTCGCTCTTCCTGTCGACCTACGGGGGCTACGGGTGCCTGCCCTCCCACGTCGAGCTCACCAAGCGCGTGTTCCCCGCCATCGTCCCGCTCGACGACGGTCGACTGCTCGTCGCCGGCGGGTTCACCACGGCCGCGGCCGACGGCGCGGCCACCAAGCTCGCGGGCCCGACCGATTCTGCCTTCATCTACGATCCGAGCGCCAACACGTTCGAGAAGGTGAACGGCAACATGGTGGTCCCGCGCGGGGCGTTCGCCGGAGCGTTCCTGAAGAGCCGCCGCTGGGTCGTTCTGGTCGGTGGCGCCTCCGAGCTGCGCCTCGATCCCGCCAAGGACATGCCCATCGACGTTCAGGTCGACAAGAGCGGGCTGAACACGTTCGAGGTCTTCGATCTCCAGAGCAACAGCTTCCTGGCCACCCAGAAGGGCGGGCCGAACGTGATGTCCATGAAGCGCGTCTTCCCGCGCGTGGCCGTCATGCAGGACGACACCGTGCACGTGTACGGCGGCGGCGCCATGCCCGTCAAGCAGAGCGGCTCGGGCGGCACGGGCTACGACCAGGTCGACATCTACGGCGCCGACCTCGACGCCGAGCGCGGCGGTGCGTTCCGCAAGGTCGCGAGCCTGTCCACGCCGGCCCTCGAGATGATCGAAGACCGTTCGGGCCTCAGCGTCTCGTTCATCGAGGTCACCGACGACAACCTCAGCCGCTTCCTGATCTGGGGCGGCTCCAGCGGCAAGACGCTCGGCGAGGTCTACACGGCGTCCTCACTCGAGAAGGACGGCATCCAGGGCGCGTTCCTGAAGGTGACCATCTCCGGCGACACGCCGCCCATGACGTACTTCCACGAGATGGCGCGGCTGGGCCAGGGGCGCTTCCTGCTCACGGGTGGCCTGCGCAAGGACGGCGCGGTTTCGGGCGACGACGCCTACATCGTCGACCTGGCCGATCTCGCGACCGCCACCTCCGAGGTCAAGGCCTCGGTCAAGCGCGTCGAGGGGCTGGGCGTGGGGCGCTTCCTGCACGCCGCCGTGGGCACGGACACCACGCACGCGGTCGTGTTCGGCGGGTTCACCGACCGGTCGTTCACGCCCACGGGTGACAAGCGGCTGTTCTCGTTCGACGGCAAGGATCTCGGCACCTCCAAGCTCGAGATCCCCTCGGGCGAGGAAGACTTCTCGGCCATGGGCGCCGTGCTCGGGCTCGCGCTCGACAGCGACGCCATCTTCGTGTTCGCGGGCGTCGCGTCGTTCGTCGACGAGTTGCTGGCGGCCGCGCCCAAGAACCAGAGCGTCTACGTGTACGCGCCCAGCTCGCTGATCGACCTGACGGCGCTCTAGGAGCGGAAGAGGAGGCACCGATGAACCGGTCCCAGTCCCTGTGTTCGCGTCTCCCGGCGCTCCTCGCGCTCCTGGTGGTCTTCGGGTCGGGCACGGCGTTCGGCCAGGCCGCTACGCGCGGGCTCGGCGTCGTCATCGTCCCCGGCAAGGGCACCGACGAGGCGCGCGTGCTCGAGGTCAAGCCCACGTTCCGTCGCTACCTGCGCCTGCTCGAGGGCGTGACCCTCAAGGACCCGTCGGTGCTCATGACGCCCGGGGCCGAGGCCGAGCTCACCTCCCAGGTCAACGCCGCGTTCAGCGCCCTGAACACCAAGGACTTCGCCGGCGCCCGTCAGGTGCTGGCCGGCATCGAAGAGCGCATGCTGGGCCTGCCCGCCAGCGACGACACGGTCTTCCTGGCGCGCTTCTACAAGGCCTACGGCTGCGCGCTGGTCGGCAGCGGGCTCGTCCAGGAGGGCGTGGCGCGCATCAAGACCTCGCTCTTCCTGTTCGGCGAGCAGGCGGTCGACGAGTACGGTTACTCGCCCGATACGCGCGATTCGTTCCTGCAGGCCAAGCGCGAGATCGAAGATCTGCCGAGCGGCGGGCTCGAGCTCTCGAGCGTGCCCGATCGCGCCGAAATCTACATCGACGGAAAGTTCGCGGGCATCTCGCCCCTGAAGCTCGATCGCCTGCCCCAGGGCAACCACCCCGTGCGCACCGCGGTGCCCGGGCACGAGCAGCGCTTCCAGCTCGTGCAGGTGGCGTCGGGCTCGCGCACGCCCTCGGTGATCCAGATGACCCCCACGGCCTTCGCGGGTGCGCTCAAGGGCCCCGAGTCGCGCCTCGAGGGCGCCGCGAGCGCCAACGAGGCGGCCTCTGACATGGCCGCGCTCAAGAACTCGCTCAGCGCCGACGAGTTGGCGTTCGTCGTGCTGACCGAGGAGCCCGGAGCGTTCGTGGCCAAGGGCTTCTACACCAACAAAGATGGCAAGACGTTCGACGTCGACGACCGCATCGAGAAGGGCGGGGCGTTCTCGGAGAACGTGAAGAACTTCGTGGCCTACCTCACCGGCGCTCAGGTGCGCGACGAGGCGAAGGTCACGTCGCTCGGGCGGCCGCTCGCGGTCCTGGACTCGACGGCGGGCGGCGCGGTCGAGAGCGGCGACGATCTCATCCTCGATCCCAACAGCCCCATGTTCGCCGAGCTGAAGAAGAAGAAAGAGCAGAAGAGCATCCTGACCGAGTGGTGGTTCATCACGGGCGTCGCGGTGCTCGTCGCGGGCGCCGGCACGGGCGTCTACTTCCTCACGCGCTCGACGGGCACGTCGTCGTCCGACGCCACGGGCTCCCTGCGCGTCGACGTTCATCCCTACTAGCCTGTCCTCTCCCCGCCCCCCCACCATGCTGCTCCCCCGCCCATGACCCTGTTCGAGCCGCCCGAGCGCCTCGATTCGCTCGCGCCCCTGGCCGAGCGCATGCGCCCGGCGACCTTCGACGACGTGGTCGGGGTGCCCGAGCTCGCCGGGCCCGACGCGCCCCTCCGACGCCTCATCGAGGCGGGGCGCGCCCCGTCGCTGGTTTTCTGGGGTCCTCCCGGCACGGGCAAGACCACGCTCGCGCGCCTGGTGTCGCGCGTGGCGAAGTTGCCGTTCGTGCACTTCTCGGCCGTGACGTCGGGGGTCAAGGAGGTGAAGGGCATCCTGGAGGAGGCCCGGCGGCGGGCGCGCTTCGAGGGAACTCGAACGGTGCTCTTCGTCGACGAGATCCACCACTTCAACAAGAACCAGCAGGACGCCTTCCTGCCCTACGTGGAAGACGGCACCATCGTACTGCTCGGCGCCACCATCGAGAACCCGTCGTTCTACCTGAACCGCGCGCTGCTCTCGCGCGTGCGGGTGGTGGTGCTGAACGCCCACGCCGAGGCCGACCTGGTGCTGCTGCTGCGGCGCGCGCTCGAACGCGACAGCGCGCTCCGGGCGGTGGTGCAGGGGTGGAGCGACGAGGCCCTGCAGGGCGTGGCGCGCTGGGGCAACGGCGACGCCCGGCGAGCCCTCGGCCTGCTCGACGAGACCGTGGCGCTGCTGGCGTCCGAGGGCGGCGCGCGCCTCGACGCCGACGCGCTCCAGCGTTTGGCCCCCGTGCTTCAGCTTCGCCACGATCGGGGTGGCGACGACCACTACGACGTGATCAGTGCGCTCATCAAGAGCCTGCGGGGCTCCGACCCCGACGCGGCGCTCTACTGGCTGGCTCACCTGCTCGAGGCGGGCGAGGACCCGCTGTTCGTGGCGCGGCGCCTGGTCATTTTTGCGTCCGAAGACGTGGGCAACGCCGATCCGCGCGCGCTGCAGGTGGCGGTGGCCGCGCTCGAGGCCTTTCGCTTCGTGGGGCTGCCCGAGGGGGCGCTGGCCCTGGCCCAGGCCACGACCTACCTGGCGTCGGTGCCCAAGTCGAACGCGTCGTACGCCGGCCTGAAGGCGGCGCGCGAGGCGGTCCGGAGGCACGGGAACCAGCCCGTGCCGGCCCACCTGAAGAACGCCCCCACCGCGCTGCTGCGCGAGATCGGCAACGCCGAGGGCTACGACTACCCGCACGACCACCCCGAGGGCCTGGCGCCGGGCGTGCACTACCTGCCCGATGCCCTGCGGGGCGCGCGCTTCTACCTGCCGACGGCGCGTGGCTTCGAGAAGAAGATCGGCGAATTCCTCGACTGGGTGCGCAGCCACCGATCCTGATCACGCGGCTCCGAAGCGTTCGAGCGCCCCGGCGCGCAGGCCCGTGAGCACGCGGTCGAGGGTGCGCCGGATGGTCCAGCGCGAGCCGAAGCGCGCCGGGAGCTCGGCCGGGCGGGCCTCGGACGAGGCCAACAGGGTGTGCTCGACGAGACGGCGATCGTTCCAGGCCAGGGCGCCCAATTGCTCGGTGAGCCAGACCCGCCGGACCGAGCCGTCGAGGCGCGACTCGGGGCTGGTGACCGAGGCGGTGGCCGCGATCGCCGGGTCGAGCGGCACCTCGTGGCGGAGGAAGCGCACCTCGTCGCGCAGGCTGTTCAATACGCGCGTACGGATGCGTCGGGCCACGTCGCTCCAGGGCAGATCGGGCTCGCCGGCCTGCAGCTCGAAGAGCGTGGCCACGCCGATGGCCACGGCCTCCTCTTCGCTGAGCACCGGGCCGAACCAGCGGCGACCGCGCGACCAGGCCATGCGGGCGTTTCTTCGAGCTTCGTCGAGCAGGTCCATCGGGGCCTCCGTGGTCGTGCACCCATCCTCTATCGTTCTCCATTGCAAGCGATGTGCCCAGCGGCGCGCGGGGGCGCGGGCGGCCCCTGGAGCGGCGCCGGCCGATCCATTGGGCGCGGCGTGGGGAGCCGACACCCCGCTCTTACTGGGGAGGGTCGTCCCGGGCAGCGGGATCGTCGCGAAGCGCGCGCGCGAGCGCCGAGAGCGAGGTCAGGCCTTGCGCCACCGCCTCGACGACGCGCCGACCGGTGGCGGCGTCGCCCAGGGAGAGCACGCGCTCGAGCCACGCCTGGCGCGGGCTGTCGAGCCGCAGATCGACCACGGGCGCCAGGGCGCGCCGGAGGCGTTCGGCGAGGCGCTCGAGCTCGCGCACCGAGCGGCGGGGAGAGGTCTCGAGGGGCGTGCCGCGCTTCGGCACCAGGAAGCTGACGTTGCAGTGCAGGCGCGTGCGGCGGGCGAGCTCGGAGAGGTCGGCGCGCGCCTCGGCCAGGTCGTCATCGGTCTCGCCCGGCAGCCCGGCCACCTGGTACAGCCGCAGGCCGTCGAAGCCGTGGGCACGGGCGAGCTCGGCGGCGTGGGCCACGTGGGCGCGCGTGACCTGCTTCTCGATGAGGCCGCGCAGGCGCTCGCTGAGGCCGTCGACGCCCAGGGTGAGCGTGTGGACGCCGGCTGCGCGCAGCAGGCGGGCCAGGCCGTCGTCGAGCACGTCGGCGCGCAGCGACGAGAGCGAGACCTGCTGCCCGCGGGCCGTGAACGTCTCGAGCAATCGCGGCAGCCCGGGGTGTTCGGAGACCGCGGCCCCGATGAGGCCCAGGCGCGGCCAGGCGGCCAGATCGAGGTCGAGCAGGGCGTCGGTGGACGCCACGCGGTACGCGCAGCGGGGGTGGCGCATCACGCAGAAGTGGCAGCCGCGGGGGCAGCCGCGGGACACCTCGACCAGGAAGCGATCGGAGAGCTCGGCCGACGGGGAGGTCCACGCGCCCCAGGCGGGCAGGTCGGAGCGTGGCGCCACCACGAGGGGGGGGAGCGCCGCGGCGTTGGACTCGCTGACCGAGCCGGGCAGGCGGGCCAGGCGCGCCAGGCGATCGGCGCGGTCGGAGCCCTCGGCCAGGGCCTCGAGCCAGGCCTCGCGCCAGGGCTCGAGCTCGCCCTGCCAGACCAGATCGGCCACGGGCAGGAAGGGCAGCGGGTTCGAGAGCGTCACGCTGCCGCCGAGCAGCACGGGGGGGTCGTCGTCAGTGCGCTGTTCGGCCAGGGGGGCGATGCCTGCGGTCTTCAGCCAGCGGGCCAGCGGCACCAGGTCGGGCTCCCAGGCCACCGTGACGGCCAGCGCCGCAACGTCACGGGGCCCGCAGCCGCTCTCGAGCGAGCGGAGCCCCTCCTCGTGGTCGAGCACGAAGCGCTCGCACCGCAACGCCGGGTGGGCCTGGATCCAGCGGTAGAGGAGCTGGAACGCGAGCGAGCTGGCGGCGACCCGGTAAGGCCCCGGGAAGGCGAGGCCGACGGGCACGAGCGCCTGCTTGCTCGACGTGCCGAGCTCGACGAAGGGGGAGCGCGCCGGCCTCAATGCGCGCCTCGCCAGGCGCACCCCGAGGCGCTCGCGCGCGGGGCGTCGTCGACGTCGTCGAGGGGGGCCTCCGCATCGCCGACGGCCTCGGCGTGGTCGGCGAGGGCGCCGCCCGCGAGGGCCGCGAACGCGGCGGTCACGTCGAGGCGGGGGACGCCCCCCGCGGGGTGGGTGGCCAGGGGCACGCGCACGCCCGACGCGAGCAGGGCGGCGGCCACGACCTCGGGGCGCACGCCGGGCGCGGCCTCGAAGAGCAGGGCGGCGGCGCCCGCCACGACGGGGCTGGCCTGGCTGGTGCCCGTGTACCAGGTGAAGGCGCTGCCCCACAGGTCGTCGGAGGTGACGTGGACGCCCGGCGCCAGCAGGTCGAGGCAGGCGCTCACGTTCGTGAAGCACGCCGGTGTGTCGGGGCCCGTGGCCTCGTCGGCGCAGTCGGGGAAGTCCGACCACGTCTCCTGGTAGGTGCCCGAGTCGGGCTCGCGGCCGCGATCGGAGACGTGGACGGCGCCCACCCCCAGCACGCCCGGCAGGCACGCGGGCAGCGTGACCGCGTCGGCCCGGCCGTCGTTGCCCGTGCACGCCACGTTGAGCACGCCGCGCGCGGCCAGCGCGGACCAGGACGTGGCGGCGAGCTCGACCCAGGCGAAGTCGTCGGAGCAGGGGCACGATCGGAACGTGAGATCGGACTCGAGGCTGGCGTTCGAGACGCGCAGGTCGGGCCAGCGCTCGAAGTGGGCCGCGGCGTGGTCGACGGCGGCGGCCCAGTCGGAGACCCAGCCCGCGTTGGTCTGGTCGAGCACCTTGTAGACCAGCAGGCGCGCGCCCGGGGCGACGCCGGGGTGGGCCACGTGGCCCGCGGAGGCCAGCAGCCCCGCCACGTTGGTGCCGTGCCCGTTGTCGTCGTCGATGGCCTCTCCGGCCTGGCCTTCGCTCAGGAAGGAGCCGCCCACCAGCACGCGCCCCGCGAAGTCGGGGTGGTCGCGCGCGATCCCCGAGTCGAACACGGCGATCGTCACGCCCGAGCCCGACACCCCGAAGGCGGCGCGGGCCTGGTCGGCCCCCACGTAGGGCAGGGCCTCGGCCGCGGCGCCGCGCAGCCGCGCGTCGGGTCCCAGGCGCCGGACGGAGGTCGAGGCCTGCAGCGCGGCGAGGGCTGCCGGCGTGACCACGCCCGTGAGCGCCGGGAGGGTCGAGTAGCGGTGCCGCGGCTCCCACCCCGTGCCCTCGAGCGCGGCCAGCACCCGGCCCTGGGCCTGGCGGATGGCCGCGCGCCCCGCCTTCGACCAGCCGGGCGCGGCGCCGTCGGCTCCGGTGAGCCCCGGCGCGTCGAGCAGCACGAGCACGACCGGCCGGCGCCCGGCGGCCACGTCGGCCGCGAGGCCCGGGTCGACGCGGGGCGCGGCGAACACGCTCGTCGTGACGAGCAGCGCCAGGGCCAAGGCGGTGGGGGAGCGGACGAAGGGCGTCACGTCATGGAACCTCGTGTTCTGACCTTTGTAGGAGGCGCCGCCGTCGATGTCAACGCGGGGCTGCCGCCGACGGGGTCGCGGCGCGGGCGCCCCGAGGGCCGGTTTCTGCCGGCGAGCCGAGGTTTTTTTGACGGTCTCCGGATCCGGCCTAGCCTCGACCGCGTGAGAGCTCGTGAACCTTTCACGAGCTCTCGGGCAGAACGCCGGAAGGCGTTCTGCGGGTGGGGTGAAGTCCGCGCCGCTATTTCGGTCACGGCGCGGACGAGGGGCGGGCGACGGCCCGCCCCTGGGGAAACAACGACCTCAGAGCCTGTGACGTCAAATGGTTCACAGGCTCTGAGCGGAGGCCTCCCATGCGTTACTGCCGTGCTTGCCGTCGCCACCTGCCCGACGATCGCCGGGTCTGCGCGCGCGACGGGACCGAGTTGCAGCCGCTGCCCGAGCAACCGCCCGAGGTGGGCGAGTGGCTCGACAACCGTTACTCCCTCGACGCCCTGATCGCCATCGGCGGGACCAGCCTGGTCTTCGAGGCCTACGATCTGGAGCGCGACGAGCCCTGCGCGGTGAAGGTGCTGAAGCCCGAGCTCGCCGGCGTGCCGACGGTCGTGCGCCACTTCTTCGACGAGGGGCTGCTCACGCGGAGCGTGCGGCACCCGGGCGTGCTGCCGGTGCGCGACTTCGGCCTGTCCGACACGGGGCGCTTCTACCTGGTGATGGAGCGGGTGCACGCCGAGCGCCTCGACGCGCTGATCGCGCGGAGGGGCCGGCTGAACTACGACGAGGCCATCGTCCTGGCGCGCGACGTGCTTTCGATCCTGCACGCGGTGCACGCGGCCGGCATCGTCCACCTGGACGTGAAGCCCGAGAACCTCTTCGTGGCGCGCGATCGCATCGTGCTGTACGACTTCGGCAGCGCGCTCCGGGTCGAGGCCCGGCCGCCCGCCGGGACTCCGCTCTACGGCACCCCGGAGTACATGGCCCCCGAGTGGATCCTGCACCGCGACGCGCGCCCCGGCGCCGACCTCTACGCGCTCGGCATCGTGCTCTTCGAGGCCGTGACCGGAGACATCCCCTTCACCGCCGACGATCCCATCGACGTGCTCCACAGCCAGGTCCACGCCGCCTTCCCGTTCGAGCGGCTGCGCGCGGTTCTACCCCCGACCTTCCGCGGTCGCTTCCAGTGGTTCGTGTCGTCGCTGGTCGAGAAGGACCCCGACCAGCGGCTGGGCTCGGCGCTCGACGCGCTCTCTCTGCTCGAGGACCACCTGGTCGTCGCGCCCCAGCCCATCCTGCTGCCCGCGTCGGCCGCGCCGGTGTGCGAAGAGCCCGAGGTCGGCGGTCGGGCCCTGCTGCCGGACGGCGAGCCCCCCGCGCCGAACGCCTCGTGCGAGGAGGTCGTGCTCGTGCACGTCGAGCTGCGCGCCGACGAGCCCGAGGTCTGCCGCGACGTCCTCGAGCCGTGCTTCGACGGCTGGAAGGGCTTCCTCGAGGACGCGGGAGCGCGCGTGGTCTTCGACTCGGGGGGCACGGTGCGCGTGCTCTACGGCTGGGGCGTGCCGCCCCGGGCCGCGCAGGTGCTGGAGCACGCCCACGCCCTGCTGGCCGCGATCGCGTCGCTGCGTCGCACCACGCCGATGCCAGACTGCGACGTCAAGATCGGCGTGGCCATGGGCCGCGTCCACTACGACGCCGACTGGGAGATGGGGCCGGCGAGTGCGCTCGAGGGCGCCTCGGTGGGCATCGCCGAGCGCCTGTCGGCGCTGGTCCCCGGCTCGGGCATCTCGGTCAACCGGCGCTTCCACGACCAGGTGAACGGCCACGAGCCCGCGCGGCTGCTGGCGAAGATCGCGGTGCGGGAGCGGCTGGATCGGGAAGAGGTCTACCTGCTGGCGGCCTGATCAGATCTTGATGTCCGACATGGTGCGCGCCTTCTTGCGGGGCGCTTCGACGTGCGAACGATCCATCAGGATGACCTTCTGCACGACCGGGGCGTCGGGCTTGTAGATCTCTTCGAGCGTGGGCTCGGGCAGGGCGGCCTTCTTGGGGGGCGTCGCGGGCTTGCGATCGGTCAGGTTGAGGCTCAGCTTTTCGGCCATGGCTCCCTCGGCGCGGTAGGCGCTTCCATCATCCTTCAGCGGGCCCGATCGGTCAATGGGGGTTGACCCGTAATGTAGACTGACTACTATACGCCCCAGTGAACGGTCGGGTCGCTGCCGTGAACCGCTTCTCTCTCCTCGCATGTTCGTTCGCCACGTGCCGGTTCGATCGACTGGCTCGCGTGGCCCTCAGCGCGGTCGAGTGCGAGCGCGCGGGCGACGCCCTGGTGGCCGCCGGCGTGCAGGACCCCGTGGTGCTGTCCACGTGCAATCGCGTGGTCGTGCTGCACGCGTCGGTCGACGATCGGTCCGCCGACGTGTTCCAGATCCTCTCCGACGTGAAGGGCGCCGACGCCGTCGACCCCGCCGACTTCGTGCTCTACCGTGACCGCGACGCCGTGGCGTACCTGTTCCGGCTGGCCGGGGGCCTCGAGTCCATGGTGGTGGGCGAGACCCAGATCGTCGGCCAGCTGAAGGACGCCTTCTTCCGGGCCACCGAGCGCGGCTGGCTCACGGGGCACGAGACGCGCCTGCTGTTCGACGCCGCCTTCCGGGCGGCCAAGCGCGTGCGCACCGAGACCGAGATCGGCCGCGGGCACTTCTCGGTGGCCATGACGGCCATCCGCGTGCTCGAGAACCGCCTGGGCGACCTGGCCGGCCTGCGCATCCTGGTGGTGGGCGCCGGCAAGACGGGCGAGCTGGCGGCCCGCTACTTCCGCGAGCGCACGGGCGCCCGGCTGGCGCTGGCCAATCGGACGCTCTCCAAGGCCGAGCAGCTCGCGCAAGAGATCGGCATCGACGAGCTGGTGCTGCTGTCCCAACTGACCGAGCGCGTCACCGACTTCGACGTGGTCGTGGGCGCGGTCGAGGGCGGCCAGTTCCTGTTCGGTCCCGCCGAGCTGCAGGCGCTCGAGGGCCGCGAGCTCCACGTGGTCGACCTCTCCATGCCCCCCTGCGTCGACCCCGCCGTGGCCGACGTGCCCGGGGTCGTGCTCATCGACATCGCCTCGCTGCAGGGGGTGGTCAGCAGCAACGCCGACCGCCGCCTGAGCTCCATCCCCCCGGCCGAGGCCCTGCTCGACGAGGCCCTCGCCTCGTTCGAGCGCAAGCTGTGGGAAGAGTCCGAGCTGAAGCCCGTGCTGCTGCGCATGCACGGTAAAATCTTCACGACGCTCCAGCAGGTCTTCCCGAACCTGGGCGAAGAGGTGCTGAGGCGCGGCGCCGAGCGGCTGGCCAACATGCACATTCGCAAGATCAAGGACGTCGAGCGCACCAAGGACGAGCGGAGGGCCCACCTCGAGGCCCTGCGCGCCGTCTACTCCAGCCTCGACGAGTAGCCGGGTTCCGACCTCGGGCTTGACTCGCGCCCCGCGGGCGTTACGGTGACCCCCATGAAGAACACCTTTCGCATCGGCACCCGGGGAAGCAAGCTGGCGCTCTGGCAGACCGAGTGGGTGCGCGCGCGCCTGGCCGAGCGCTTCCCCGCGCTGACCTTCGAGAGCACGGTCATCCACACCACGGGCGACAAGATCCTCGACGTGCCCCTGGCGCGCATCGGCGACAAGGGGCTGTTCACGCGCGAGATCGACCGCGCCATGCGCGACGGCGAGATCGACCTGGCCGTGCACAGCCTCAAGGACCTGCCGTCGCACCTCGAGGAGGGCATCGTGCTCGGCGCGGTGCCCGTGCGCGACGAGCCCTGGGACGCGTGGGTGTCGAACGAGTACGCCGAGCCCGCCCGCCTGCCCGTGGGGGCGGTCGTGCTCACGGGCAGCCTGCGGCGCCGCGCGCAGCTGCTGCACCTGCGCCCCGACCTGACCATCCGCGATCTGCGCGGCAACGTGCAGACGCGCCTGGCGCGCCTCGCCGAGCCCGGCGTGGGCGGCGGCGTGCTGGCGCTGGCCGGTTTGAAGCGCATGGGCGAGGCCGCGCGCGCGCGGTCGGTGCTGGGCCTGCAGCACTTCGTGCCCGCGGTGGGGCAGGGCGCCATCGGCGTCACCGCGCGCCCCGACGACGCCGACTCGCTGGCCCTCTTGGCCGCCATCGACGACGCCGACGTCCGGCTGACCGTCGAGGGGGAGCGCGGCTTCCTGTACGAGATGGAGGGCGGCTGCCAGGTGCCCATGGGGTGCCACGGGCGGCTGGAGAGCGGGCGCCTGCACCTGACGGCGTTCGCCGCGTCGCTCGACGGCGCCAGGTACTTCCGGGGCGAGTCGGTGGGCCGCCCCGAGCAGGGGCGCGAGCTCGGCCGCGCGCTGGCGACGCGCCTGCTCGACCAGGGCGCGCGCGAGGTGCTGGCCCAGATCCGCGCGAACCCATGACCCTGCGCGTCGCGGTCACCCAGGAGGCCGAGGGCGGGCGTCGGCTCGCAGAGCTGCTCCGCGACGCCGGGTTCGACCCCGTGATGCTCCCCCAGCTCGCCTTCGAGCCGACGGGCAAGGCCGTCCGGGGGACGCGCTTCGACCTGCTGCTCGCCACCAGCCCACGGGCGCTCGCCTTCCTGGCGTCGACCCCCGGCGGCGCGCCCCGGATCGAGCGCGTGTGGGCGGTGGGCGCCGCTACGGCTCGCGAGGCCGGGGCCCTGGGCCTTCCGATCGACGCCTCGGTGCAGCCCGGCAGCGGCGCCGCGTTGGGAGCGCTCGTGCCCCAGGCTCCGCCCGTGCTCGACGTGCTGGTGCCGCGGGGCTCGCTGGGGCGCGACGAGGTGGTGACGGTCGCGCGCGGCAAGGGGCATAGGGTCGAGGCCCCGGTGGTTTACAGGACGGTGCCCGTGGCGTATGACCCCGAGCGCGTCGCCGCCGTGAGGCACGCGCCGCCCGACGTGCTGCTGTTCACGAGCCCCTCGACCTTTCGGCACTTCGTGGCCGCGTTCGGCCCCGAGGTGGTGGGGGCGGCGAAGGCCGTGGGCGCGCTCGGCGCCACCACGCGGGCCGAGATCGAGGCCGCGGGCCACTCCGTACGCATCCAGCCGTCCAGGCCCGACCTGGCGCTGCTGGTGGAAGAGGTGAAGGCATTCCATGAGCAAATCGTGCTTCCTTGAGGCCCTGGCCGGCGGCACGCCGGCGCGCCTGCCCGTGTGGTTCATGCGCCAGGCGGGCCGCTTCCTGCCCGAGTACCGCGCCGTGCGCGCCAAGCACACCTTCGAGACCATGCTGCACGAGCCCGACCTCATCGCCGAGGTCACCCTGCAACCCGTGCGCCGGCTCGACGTCGACGCGGCCATCGTCTTCTCCGACATCCTGGTGCTGCCCGAGGCGCTGGGCATGGGCCTCGGCTACGTCGACGGCGAGGGACCGCGCTTCGACGCGCCCCTCGAGGACCCCGACACGTTGAAGCCCTTCGATCCGGCGTCGATCGCGTTCTTGACCGAGGGCGTGCGGCGCGTGGTGGCCGAGTCGCCGGTGCCGCTCATCGGCTTCGCCGGCACACCGTGGACGGTGGCGCTCTACATGCTCGAGGGGCGCCACGGGCGCGACTTTCTGCGCGCGCGTCGCTACTGGCGCGAGCGGCCGGTCGACTTCGCGCGCGTGCTCGACCTGGTGACCGAAGCCACCGGGGCCTACCTCGAGGCGCAGGTCGAGGCCGGCGCGCAGGCGATCCAGCTCTTCGACTCGTGGGGCGGGCTGCTCGGGCCGCGCGAGCAGTTCGAGGTGGCCCACCCGTGCGTCGAGCGCATCGTCGATCGGCTGCACGAGCGCTTCCCCGGGCTGCCCGTCATCCTCTACTCGCGGGGCACCGGGGCCTACCTGCCGGCGCTGCTCGAGGGCACGACCGTCGACGCCGTCAGCGTGGATTGGACGGTGGACCTGGCGGCCTACCGCGAGGACCCGCGCTGCCCCCGCGCCGTGCAGGGCAACCTGGATCCGGCGGTCTTCTTCGGCCCCGAGGTCTCGATCGCCGCGGCCGTCGAGGAGCTGGTCGGCGCGGTGGGCCGGCGGGGCTACGTGCTGAACACGGGCCACGGCTTGAACCCCGAGCTCGACCCCGGCAAGGTCAAGGTGGCGGTCGACGTCGCCCACGAGCTGGTGGCGTCATGAGAGCCCGCTGGAGCGACCTCGACCTCGCGCCGCTCGCCAAGTACGACCGGCCGGGGCCGCGGTACACGAGCTACCCGACGGCGCCGCACTTCAAGGCCCCCTTCGGAGCAGCCGACCTGGTGGCCCTCCTCGAGGCCGGGCAGGCCGAGACGCCCCTCCCGGGGCTGTCGCTCTACGTGCACGTCCCGTTCTGCAAGAGCCAGTGCCTCTACTGCGGCTGCAACTCGATCCCCTGCTCCGATGGCGCGGTCATCGACGCCTACGTCGACGCGCTGCTCCTCGAGATGGAGCGCGTGCTCGCCCACGTCGACCGGCGGCGCGGGGTTCACCAGCTGCACTTCGGCGGAGGGACGCCCGGACTGCTCGGCGAGGGCCAGGTCGACGCCATCCTCGACCGGGTGGCGCGGCGCGTGGGGTTCGTGCCGGACGCCGAGCTCTCTATCGAGCTCGACCCGCGCAGCACGCGGCCGGGCTTCCTTTCCTTCTTGGGCGACCGGGGCTTCAACCGCGTGAGCTTCGGCGTGCAGGACCTCGACCCCGAGGTGCAGCGCGCCATCGGGCGCGTGCAACCCTTCGAGGCCACGACGCGGGTGGTGAACGAGGCGCGCGCGGCGGGTTTCGGCTCGGTGAACGTCGACCTGATCTACGGCCTGCCCCTGCAGACGCGCGAGCGCTTCGCGCGCACCGTCGAGGGCGTGCTCGGCCTCTCGCCCGATCGCGTGGCCCTCTTCAACTTCGCGTACGTGCCGCACCTGAAGCCCTTCCAGGCGCAGATGCCCATCGACCGCCTGCCCTCGGTCGAAGAGAAGGTGCGGCTGTTCCTCGAGACGATCGATCGCCTGGAGGCCGCCGGCTACCGCTTCCTGGGGCTCGACCACTTCGCGCTCCCGTCCGACGAGCTGGCGCAGGCGTTCGAGCAGGGCCGGCTGCACCGCAACTTCCAGGGCTACACGGTGCTCGACGGGCCCGAGGTGCTGGCCTTCGGCGCCAGCGCCATCTCGCAGCTCCGGCACGGCTTCGCGCAGAACGTGCGCGATCACGCCGAGTACCGCGAGCTCGTGGCCTCGGATCGCTCGCCCCTCGAGCGCGGGCTGGCCCTCACGGCCGACGATCGGGTGCGCCAGGCCGTGATCGAAGAGATCATGTGCAACCTGCGCCTGGAGCCGGCGCGTATCGGCGCGCGCTTCGGGCTCGACTTCGACGCGGCCTTCCTGGGTTGGCGCGAGCGCCTGGCGGGGCTGGCGGCCGACGGCTGCCTCACGTGGCAGGACGAGGGCTTCCGCGTGACCCGCAGGGGCCGCTTGGTGCTGCGCAACCTCGCCATGACCTTCGACGCCTACCTGCCCGGGGAGAGCGGAGCGGGCTATTCGCGGACGCTCTAGGGGCCGTTGGCATGAACCGCACGACCGTGCTGCTGGCCTCGTTCGGGGGCCCCGAGCGCCCGGACGAGATCCGCGCATTCCTGGTGCGGCTCTTCTCCGATCGGCGCATCCTGCCCTTCCCGGGGCGGGGGCTCGTCGCGCGCCTGATCGCGCGCCGTCGCGCTCCGAAGGTGGCCTGGAAGTACGAGCGCATGGGCGGGGGCTCGCCGGTCGTGCCGACCACGGGTCGGCAGGCCGAGCTGCTGGCCGCCGAGCTCGCGAAGCGGGACCGCGTCGTCACCGTCGAGGCCGGCTACCTTTACAGCCTGCCCTCGGTCCGCGAGGTGGCCCGGGCGGCCGCGGCGCGCGGGCCCCTGCTGGTGGTGCCGCTCTTCCCCCAGCGCTCGTTCGCCGGCCTCGGCTCCATCGAAGACCAGGTGGCGGGCCTCGGCGCCCGCGTGATCGAGGACTTCCACGTGCACCCGGGCTTCGTGGCCTTCCACGCCCGGCGCGCGCGCGACGCCCTGGCCTCGCTCGATCGACGCGGCCAACGCCTGCTGTTCGCGGCCCACTCGGTGCCCGTGGCCTACGTGCGGAAGGGCGACCCCTACGTCGAGCGCGTGCGCGCCAGCGTGCGGGCCATCACGGCGGCCGCGGGGCTCGAGCCCGCGCGGGTCTCGATCGCCTTCCAGAGCCGCGTGGGGCCCGTGGAGTGGGTGGGGCCGACCCCCGAAGAGGCCGTGGCCGCCCTGCCTTCCGACACGCGCTCGCTGGTCGTGGTGCCCCTGTCGTTCGTCGCCGAGAACCTCGAGACGCTGATCGACCTCGACGTCGAGCTGGCGGAGCACGTGGCGGCCACGCGGCCCGACGTGACCTTCGTGCGCACGCCGGCGCCCACGGTCGAGGACGACGTCATCGCCTTCCTGGCCGACCTGGTGGAGGAGCACCTCGATGCGTGACGTGATCGTCGTGGGCGGCGGCATCTCGGGGCTGACGGTGGCGGACGAGCTTCGGCGACGGGGCCGCGACGTGGTCGTGCTCGAGGCCACCGATCGCCTGGGCGGGGTCATCCGCTCGGAGCGGGTCGAGGGGTTCCTGCTCGAGCACGGGCCGAACACGGTGCTGGCCACCTCGGGCGAGCTCACGAGCCTGCTCGAGGCGGTGGGCCTCTCCGATCGCATCCTGTGGGGCGGCGCTGCCTCGTCGAAGCGCTTCGTGGTGCGCGGCGGCAAGCTGCGCGCGGTGCCCACCAGCCCTCCGGCCTTCCTCGGCACGCGCCTGTTCCGCTTCGGGGCCAAGCTCCGGCTGCTGCGCGAGCCGTGGATCCCGCCGAGCCCGCCCGACGCCACCGAGAGCCTGGCCGACTTCGTGGTCCGGCGCCTCGGGCGCGAGTTCCTCGACTACGCCATCAACCCCTTCGTGTCGGGCGTCTACGCCGGCCGACCCGAGGAGCTCGAGGTGCGCACGGCCTTCGCCAAGGTGTGGCAGCTCGAGCAGACCTACGGCAGCCTGATCCGCGGCGCCCTCCGCGGCGCGAAGGAGCGCAAGGCGCGCGAGGCGGCGGGCGAGGTGGCCAAGGACCGCGCGCGGCTGTTCTCGTTCCCCGACGGCAACGAGGAGCTGCCCCGCGCCCTCGGGCGCGCCCTCGGCGACGCCGTGCGCCTGGGGGCCGAAGCGCGCGCGGTCTCGCGCGGGACCGGGGGCTGGCGGGTCGACGCGGTCCGAGACGGCTCGCCCGAGACCCACGAGGCGCGCGCGCTGGTCGTGACGTCGTCGCTCGCGGGCCTGCGCCGGCTGCTGCCCGACCCCGACCTGGCGCCCCTCGACGAGGTGCCGTACCCGCCCCTGGCCGTGGTCTTCCTGGGCTGGACGAGCGAGCCCGGAGGTCGCTCGCGCGATGGCTTCGGCTTCCTCGTGCCCGAGAAGGAGGGGCGCACCATGCTGGGCACGCTCTGGAACTCGAGCCTCTTCCCGGGGCGCTGCCCCGACGGGGGCGCGGCGCTCACGTGCTTCGTGGGAGGCCGGCGCGACCCCGAGCTCGCCGGGCTGCCCGACGGCCAGCTGGTCGAGCGCGTGCTCGCCGACCTCGCCGACCTCATGGGGCTCGCGAAGCCGCCCGACCTGGTGCGCGTGACGCGCTACGCCGAGGCCATCCCGCAGTACACCGTGGGTCACGCGCGCCGCCTCGAGGCGCTGGCGCGCTTCGAGGCCGACCGTCCGGGGCTCTACGTGGGCTCCAGCCTGGTCGGGGGCATCTCGGTGGGCGATCGCATCCGCCTGGGCGCGGCGCTCGCCGCTCGCGTAGACGCGGCGTTGGCCGCGGTGGTATAGAAGGATCACCCGAAAGCTGGAGGAGCCCGCCATGTTCACCCCCGTCATCCGCCCGCGGCGCCTGCGCCGCAACGAGGCCATCCGCGCGCTGGTGCGCGAGACCACCGTCACGCGCGACGACCTGGTCCAGCCCCTCTTCGTGATCCACGGCAGGGGCGTGCGGAACCCGGTGTCGTCCATGCCCGGCGTGCTCCAGCTGTCGGTCGACGAGACGCTGAAGGAGTGCCAGGAGCTCGTGCACCGCGGCGTGCGCGCCGTGCTGCTCTTCGGCATCCCCGAGCGCAAGGACGCCGTCGGCTCCGACTCGTACACCGAGGGCGGCATCATCCAGACGGCCGTGAAGGCCATGAAGGACCGCTTCCCGAGCCTCTACGTGATCACCGACGTGTGCCTGTGCGAGTACACCGACCACGGCCACTGCGGCCCCGTGCAGGACGGCGACGTCGACAACGACGCCACGCTCGCGCTGCTGCAGAAGCAGGTGGTGGCCCACGCGAAGGCCGGCGCCGACATGGTGGCCCCCTCGGGCATGATGGACGGCATGGTCGCGGCCATCCGCGAGGCCCTCGACGACGAGAGCTACACGGGCGTGCCCATCATGAGCTACGCCGCCAAGTACGCCTCGGGCTACTACGGCCCCTTCCGCGAGGCCGCCGAGAGCGCGCCCAAGTTCGGCGACCGCCGCGCCTACCAGATGGATCCCGCCAACGCCGAGGAGGCCCTGCGCGAGGTCGAGCTCGACGTCGACGAGGGCGCCGACATCGTGATGGTGAAGCCCGCCGGCCCCTACCTCGACATCATCCACCGCGTGAAGACCACCTTCGGCCTGCCCACGGCCGCCTACCAGGTCTCGGGCGAGTTCTCGATGATCGAGGCCGCCGCCGCCAAGGGCTGGATCGACCGCGACCGCGTGGTGCGCGAGAGCCTGACGAGCATCAAGCGCGCGGGCGCCGACATCATCCTCAGCTACTTCACCAAGGAGTTCGCGGACAAGCTGTAGGCGCGCGCGGGGAACCTTGTTGTCGCCGCGCCGTTCCCGCGGTACATTTCCTTCGTCATCACGGTCAAGGCTCTCATGCTGCTCCGGCTTCACGTCAAGGGATTCAAGAACCTCCGGGACGTCGACGTCCGCTTCGGTCCCCTGACCTGCTTCGTGGGCGCGAACGGCGTGGGCAAGTCGAACATCTTCGACGCCATAGGATTGCTTCAAGCGCTCGCCGAGACGGATATCCAGAGCGCGGCGCAGGCTGTTCGCAGCCCCATCTCGGGGACCTTCGGGCCTCGCGACCTGTTCTGGGCCGGAGATACGAGCCAGACGATGTCGTTCGTCGTCGACATGCTCGTTCCGCAGAGCGTCGTGGACGACTTCGGCCGCCTGGCGACGCCCGCGACGACGCTGCTACGTTACGAGATCGCGTTGCGATACGTTACGGCGCCGGCACCACGACTCGAGCTCGTGCACGAGGCGCTGGCGCCGCTCAAGTTCAGTGAAGCGAAGCGTGTCATCGGGTTCCCGTTCGGAGCCAGGTTCTCGAAGGCTGCCGTGAAGCCCACTCGGCGCGTCGGGCCCCTGGTATCGACGCGGCGGGAAGAACACGGTATCGAGGTCGTGCTGCACCAGGACGGCGGAAGCCGGGGTCAGCCGATCCCCGCCGGTCGATCGCAGAAGACGGTCGTGGGCGGCACCAACGCGGCCGAGTATCCCACGGTCCTGGCGGCCCGACGCGAGATGGCCTCCTGGAAGGCACTCCAGCTCGAGCCGTCGGCCATGCGCGCGCCAGATCCCCTCGGTGGTGCCAGCCACGTCGATGTCCACGGCGGCTGCATCGCGGCTACGCTTGCGCGGCTCGCCGCCGGCGACGACACCCCCGGAAGGACGGAGGCCGCCGCCGCCAATCGCCTGGCCGAGTTGGTTCCCGAGGTTCGCTCGGTGCGCATAGACCGCGACGAGTCCCGGCAACAGATGTCCGTGCTCTTGGGGCTCGATGGCTGCGAACAGGAGCTTGGGCCCCGGTCCATCTCGGACGGGACGCTGAGGTATCTGGCGTTGGTCACCATGGAGCTCGATCCCGAGTCGGGGGGCGTGCTCTGCATGGAAGAGCCCGAGAACGGCATGCACCCGGCTCGCGTTCCGGCCATCGTCGATCTCCTGCGCGATTTCATCGTCGACCCGAAGGAGGAGATCGGCCCCGACAACCCACTTCGCCAGGTGATCCTGAACACGCACTCGCCCGACGTCGTACGTCAGATGGACCCTCACGAGGTGCTCTTCGTCGACACGATTGACGATCCGGACGGTCGAAGCGCCATGGTCTCGGCGGTCGAAAACACGTGGCGCTCCGGCATGCGACGAGTGCCACTGCAGAAGATGATCGACTTCATGGGCGGCGCGCCGGTTCGCGACACCTACGTGCAAATGAAGCTGCCACTGGAGTTCGGGACGGCGCGATGACGAAGGTCCTGACGTATCTCCTCGTCGCCGACGGCACCAGCGACAGGGCCCTCCTGCCGATCGTGCGGTGGTCCTTGCGACGGTTGCTCCCCAACTCGGCGCTCTCCCTGGCTGCTTTCGTACCAAGGGCCTCGAAGCCCGTGGGCGAAGTGGTGGAGCAAGCCCGTGCGTCCTATCGCCCGGCCTTGATCTTCGTCCACCGCGATGCCGAGAAGCAGCCCCTCTCGTTGCGCCGACGCGAGATACCCTCGACGGATGGGGTCGTCGCGGTCATTCCGGTTCGCATGACGGAGGCCTGGCTTCTGATCGACGAAGCGGCGATTCGGAGGGCTGCCGGCAATCCCAATGGCACGATGCCGCTGACTCTTCCCGACGTACGCCAACTCGAGCACCTTCCCGCCCCGAAAGACGCGCTCCGCAGTCTCCTGATGCAGGCCTCCGGGCTCAAGGGACGACGCCTCGAGAGGTTCAATCGCGGAGAGGCTGCCCAGCGCGTGTCCGAGTACATCCGAGACTTCTCCGTCTTGAGGAATCTGTCTGCCTACAAGGCCTTTTCCGACGAGCTGCAGGCGGCCGTCGCTTCGCTGCCGGTGCCGGCGTCAGATCTCGATATTTGAGCAGTCGCGAGGTCCAACATGCGCTCCTACGCGACCCTGACCGTGCTCGCGTTCACCTTCGGCACCCTGGCGTTGGCCTGTTCGTCGTCGGGCGACCGCGCCGACGCGGCCGACCCGGGGCCGGCGACCGACGTCGCCGAGGCCGAGGTGCTGGCCGACGTGGGCCCCGAGCCCTGGCCCTGGCCCACGTGCGAGCGCCTGCGGGGCTCGTCCGAGCGCCTGGTCGACAAGACCGCCTACCTCGACGCGCTGGTGCCGGCGCAGCACCTGGGCGATCGCCTGCTCCGCACCGTGCGCGAGCAGCCCGGCGGCGGCCTGACCCTGGATCACCAGCCGAGCACGGGGCTGTGGACGGGCATCTACCTGGCCAGCCAGAGCTTCCGCTACGCGGTCACGGGCGACCCCGAGGCCCAGGCCAATGCGGCCGTGGCCATCGCCGGGCTGCACGACCTGACGGCGGTCACGGGGGTGCCCGGCCTCTACGGCCGCGCCTACCAGCGCGCCGAGGGCGCCTACACCTACGACGCCGCGGGCGGGTCCTCGTGGGTCGCGTCGCCGGCGCCGGGGTACGAGGGCTGGTGGTACGACGACGACGTGTCCAAGGACACCATGGACGGCATCGTGTTCGGCTATGCCGTGGCCCTGGAGCACCTCGACGACCCGGACCTGCTCGGCGCGCTGCACGACGACGTGCTCGGCTTCGTGCGGCCCTTCGTGGCGCACGGGCTGCAGATCCTCGACGCCGACGGTCAGGTCACGCAGCACGGGCGACTCTACTACTCGACGGTCGACGACTTCCCGGGCTTCAACGCGCTGCTGTCGACCTCGTTCGTGAAGACGGCCGTCGCGCTCGGCGACGACCCCGACCTCGCGCACTTCTACGACGACTGCCTGCTGCGCCTGGGCGATCGCTCCGATTGCCCCGTGACCGACGTGCTCGACCTCGGCTCGTACCTCGACGTGATCGAGGAGCGGCTGCACGCCTACCGGGGCGCGTGCCTGACCAGCTACGACAACCTCGACATGGTGTTCCACGCCATCTACCCGCTGCTCCGGCGCGAGACGCGGGCCCCGCTGGCCGCGCGCCTCCGGGCCGTGCTCGAGTTTGGCATCTGGCAGCCCGCCGACCCCGACCTGGCGCCGGCGGTGCACCGCTCGACGCACGCGCTCTACATTGCGCTCTACGGCGGGCTGGCCGAGCCTGCGCCCACCGACCCCGTGTTCCGGGCCGCCCTCGACGACGCGGTCTGCTCGCTCTTCGAGCTGCCCCGCGACCGCCGCGACCGCGACGTGGCCGCCGGGCAGCAGCAGGCCGTGTGCGAGAACCGCATGGGCCGGCCGAACGCCGCCGAGGTCATCCCGCTGCTCGAGCGGCACTTCGACAACTACGTGTGGCGGCTCGACCCCTACGAGATCCCCGAGCCGCACGTGGCCGAGCCGGGCCTGGTCTACTCGCCCGAGGACTACCTGCTGGCCTACTGGGCGGCGCGCTACCACGGCCTCATCCCCCCCGATCTGTAGGAGTCCCCATGCTCGAGGTCATCCGCCGCCGCGTGTCCGTGCGCTCGTACCTCGACCGTCCCCTCGACGCCGAGGCGCTCCGAGAGGTCGAGGCTGTGCTGGCGCGAGCCGGGCGGGGCGTGTTCGGGGGCACGCCGCGCTTCCTGTTGGTCGAGCGCTCGGCGGCCCTGAAGGCCGAGAAGGTGCGCCTGGGCACCTATGGCTTCATCCAGGGAAACCCGTACTTCGTGGCCGGGGCCATCGCGAAGGGGCCGCGCGCCGAGGTCGACTACGGCTACGTGCTCGAGGGCCTGATCCTCGAGCTCACGCGGCTGGGCCTCGGGACATGCTGGCTGGGGGGCACGTTCTCGCGGGGCGAGTTCGCGAAGCTGCTGAAGCCGGGGGAGGGCGAGACCATCCCCGCCGTGTGCTCGCTGGGCCTGGCCACGCCGCGCAAGGGGCTGGTCGAGCGCGTGGTGCGTTGGGGCGCGAGCGCCGACGCCAGGCTGGCGCCCGACCGGCTGTTCTTCGACGCCGATGGGCGCACGCCGTTCCGGCCCGCCGCGACCGATCCGCGCGCCGACGTGCTCGAGGCCGTGCGGCGGGGGCCGTCGGCGTCGAACCGGCAGCCGTGGCGCGTGGTGGTGGCCCCGGGGGCGCTGCACCTCTTCCTCGAGCGCACGCCGGGCTACGGGCGGCTGGTGCCGGGCACCGACCTGCAGGCCCTCGACGCGGGCATCGCCCTGCGGCACCTCGAGGTGGCGGCCGCCGAGCGCGGCGTGGCGGGGCGCTGGACGGTCGAGCGCCCGGTCGCCGCGGTGCCCCCGACGTTCGAGTTCGTGGCCAGTTGGGTCCAGCCGTAGATTCCCGTTGTCACCCGCCCGCCGATTGGCGATCCTTCACGCAACCGACGGAGGTGATCATGACGACGACGACGCGCGTGCTTGCGGTCCTGGTGGCGTTCCTGTTCGTCGGGTCGGCGTGGGCCGAGCCCAAGGTGCCCGCGGCGAAGCCCGTGCAGGCGACCATCGAGACCAACCTGGGCACCATCGAGCTCGAGCTCTGGCCCGACAAGGCGCCCAAGTCGGTGGCGAACTTCGTCGCGCTCGCGAAGAAGGGCTTCTACGACGGCACGCTCTTCCACCGCGTGGTGCCGGGCTTCGTGATCCAGGGCGGCGACCCGCTGACCAAGGACGTGGCGCAGAAGGCGCGCTGGGGCAGCGGCGGACCGGGCACCGAGTTCGCCGACGAGCCGGTGCAGGGCGAGTACGTGCGGGGTGCGCTGGCCATGGCCAACTCGGGGCCGAACACCAACGGCAGCCAGTTCTTCATCTGCACCGCCGACCTCAGCTCGCGCCTGCCGAAGAAGTACAACCTGTTCGGCAAGGTCACGAAGGGCCTCGACGTGGTCGACAAGATCGTGGCCAGCCCCCGCGACGCGCGCGACTGCCCCAAGGCCGACGTGGTCATGAAGAAGGTCACGGTCAAGTGACCCCCATGGAGATGATTGGCGCTGCGCACGAGCTCGCGGTTCACGGCACGACGCTGGCCTGGGGCGAGCTCGGAGACGGGCCCCCGCTGGTCCTGCTCCACGGGCTCATGGATTCGCACCGCACCTGGCGGCGCGCGGCACCGCATCTGGCCAGCCACTTCCGCCTGCTCCTGCCCGACCTCCCCGGCTGCGGAGGCTCGGGGCGCCCCGACGCGTCCTATTCGCTCGGTTGGCACGCCGAGGTGCTGGCGGAATGGATGGCGGCGATCGGCGTCGAGCGGGCGCACATCTGCGGCCACTCCTACGGCGCCGGCATCGCGCAGTGGATGCTGCTCGAGCAGCGCGCGCGGGTCGATCGGCTGGCGCTGGTCTCGGCCGGGGGCCTGGGGAGGCGGGTCGCGCTGGGCATGCGCCTGGCGAGCTTCCCGGTGCTCGGGTCGCGGCTCACGCCCCCGGCCCTGCGCTATCTGCTGCCGACCGTGCTGCGCCTGACGTCGACCACCTTCGGGCACATGGAGCCCGAGGAGGCCGACGCCTTCGTGCAGTGGCTGCGCGTGCCGGGCACCGACGTGGCCTTCCAGCGCTCCCTCGAGGGGGTCATCAACTTCTTCGGCCAGTACGTGCAGACCATGGACCGCGTCGACGAGGTGGCCGACCTGCCCCCCATCGCGGTCTTCTGGGGCACCAAGGATCCGATCCTGCCCTTCGCGCAAGGCAGGGAGATCCTGAAGCGCTCCGAAGGCGTCACGCTCACCCGCTACGAGGGCTGCGGGCACTACCCGCACCTCGACCACCCCCAGCGCTTCAGCCGCGATCTGGTGGCGTTCCTCACCGACCCCGATCGCCCGCGGGCGCGCTTGCGGGGGGCCTGAACCGGAGCAGCCCATGGAATCGATCCGCGAGCTCTACCGCATCGGGCGCGGGCCTTCGAGCAGCCACACCATGGGGCCCGCGCGGGCCTCGGCGCTCTTCGCCGCCCGCCACCCCGAGGCCGCGCGCTACCGCGTGCACCTCTACGGCAGCCTGGCTGCCACCGGCAGGGGGCACCTGACCGATCGCGCCATCGTCGAGGCCCTCGCGCCCGTCGTGACCGAGCTCGCGTGGCACCCCGAGACCTTCCTGCCCCAGCACCCGAACGGCCTGACGTACGAAGCCCTGGACGAGTTCGGCGGCGTGCGCGCGTCGTGGACGGTCTTCAGCACGGGGGGTGGCGCCATCTCGGAGCACCCGGGCGTCGAGGAGCCGGCGTCGGTCTACGATCTGCGGACCATGCGCGACATCCTGGCCTGGGCCGAGCGGAGCGGGCGCAACCTGTGGGAGTACGCCGAGGACCGCGAGGGCCCGGCCCTGTGGCCGCACCTGGCCGAGGTGTGGCGGGTCATGCAGCAGGCCATCCAGCGGGGCATCGACAACGAGGGGGCGTTGCCGGGAGGGCTTCACCTGGCGCGCAAGGCCGCCTCGTACCACGCCAAGTCGAGGGGCTACGAGGGCTCGATCCGTCGGCGCGGGCTGGTCTTCACCTACGCCCTGGCCGTGTCCGAGGAGAACGCCGCGGGCGGCGTGGTCGTCACCGCCCCCACGTGCGGATCGTGCGGCGTGGTGCCCGCCGTGCTGCACCTGCTGGCGACCGAGCACCAGGCCTCCGAGGCCAAGATCCTGCGTGCGCTGGCCACGGCCGGGCTGGTGGGCAACCTCGTGAAGCACAACGCCTCGATCAGCGGCGCCGACGTGGGCTGTCAGGGCGAGGTGGGTACGGCCTGCGCCATGGCCGCCGCCGCCGCGACGCAGCTCTTCGGGGGCACGCCCTCCGAGGTGGAGTACGCCGCCGAGATGGGCCTCGAGCACCACCTGGGCCTGACGTGCGACCCGGTCATGGGCCTGGTGCAGCTGCCCTGCATCGAGCGCAACGCCTTCGCCGCCGCCCGCGCCCTCGACGCCGCCACCTTCGCCATCATCTCCGACGGGCGCCACCGCGTCTCGTTCGACGCCGTGGTCGAGGCCATGAAGCGCACGGGCCACGACCTGCCGCGCATCTACAAGGAGACGTCGGAGGGGGGCCTCGCCGCGATCGTGGAGTGACGGGCTGGCCGACGCGGGGCGACCTCCGGGCGCGTCGACTTGACCCGGGGTGTGCCTTCCGGCTCAATCGCGTCCGAATCGCTGCCGTCGTCGAGGAGGGAGCATGGGTCGCAACGAGGAGCTGTTCGAGCGCGCGAAGCGGGTCATCCCCGGCGGGGTCAACTCGCCCGTGCGGGCCTTCGGGGCCGTGGGCGGCGCGCCGCGCTTTTTCGTGAAGGGGCAGGGCGCCCTAGTCACCGACGCCGAGGGGCGCGACTACCTCGACCTGGTCGGCTCGTGGGGACCGCTCATCCTCGGCCACGCCCACCCCGAGGTGCTGGCGGCGGCGCGCGAGGCCATGGAGCGCGGCACCACGTTCGGCGCGCCCACCGAGGCCGAGATCCTGCTGGCCGAGGCCGTGCGACGACACCTGCCGTCGGTCGAGCGCCTGCGCCTGGTCTCGTCGGGCACCGAGGCCACCATGAGCGCCCTGCGCCTGGCGCGCGGCTTCACGGGTCGCGCCAAGGTCGTGAAGTTCGCGGGCTGCTACCACGGGCACGCCGACCCGTTCCTGGTGAAGGCCGGCTCGGGCGTGGCCACCTTCGGCATCCCGGGCACGCCGGGCGTGACCGAGGGCACCGTGGCCGACACGTTGCTGGCCGAGTACAACGACCTGGGCTCGGTCGAGGCGCTCTTCGCCGGCGTGGGCGACCGCATCGCCGCCGTGATCGTCGAGCCCGTGGCCGGCAACATGGGCGTGGTGCCACCCGCGCCGGGCTTCCTCGAGGGGCTGCGCGCGCTCTGCACCCGGTACGGCGCGCTCCTGATCTTCGACGAGGTCATCACGGGCTTCCGGCTGGGGCTCGGCGGCGCCCAGGGGCGCTACGGCGTGACCCCCGACCTCACCACGCTCGGCAAGATCCTGGGCGGCGGCTTCCCGCTGGGCGCCTTCGGCGGCCGCGCCGACGTCATGACGAAGCTGGCCCCCGAGGGCCCCGTGTACCAGGCCGGCACGCTGTCGGGGAACCCGGTGGCCACGGCGGCCGGGTTGAAGACGCTCGAGCTCCTCGAGCGCCCCGGCACGTTCGAGCGCCTCGAGGTGCTGGCGGCGAGCCTCGAAGCGGGCCTGGGCCGGGCCGCCACCTCTGCGGGGGTGCCCCACCGCCTGAACCGCGTGGGCTCGATGACGACGCTCTTCTTCGTCGACCACGACGTCACGGGCTGGCCGAGCGCCGCCCCCTGCGACACGAAGCGCTACGGCCGCTTCTTCCACGGCCTGCTCGATCGCGGCGTCTACCTGCCGCCGGCCCAGTTCGAGGCCTTCTTCGTGAACACGCCCCTGACCGACGCCGACGTGGAGCGCGTGGTCGCCGCGGCGGCCGAGGTGTTCCCCTCGCTCTGACGTCCGGTTGACCCGCGCGGCGTTCTCGCCTATAGCATGGGCACGAAACTGCCGCGGAGTCGCCCATGGCGTTCACGAAGACCCAGCTCGCGTCCTTCATCGATCACACGGTCCTGAAGCCCATGGAGGGGAGGTCGGCCCTCGAGAAGCTCTGCGCCGAGGCGCGGGAGCATGCCTTCTTCGCCGTGTGCGTCAACCCCGCGTGGGTTTCACTGTGCCATGACCTGCTGGCCGGCTCGCCCGTCAAGCTTGCCGTGGTCGCGGGCTTCCCGCTGGGCGCCAACCGCAGCGACGTGAAGGCCTTCGAGGCCGCGCGCGCGGTCGACGACGGCGCCGACGAGATCGACATGGTGCTGAACGTGGGCGCTCTCCGCGACGGCGACACCGCGTACGTCGAGGCCGATATCCGGGCCGTCGTGAAGGCCTCGGCGGGGCGCCTCGTGAAGGTGATCTTCGAGACCTGCTACCTGACCGACGAGCAGATCGTCACGGCCTGCAAGCTGTCGGTGAACGCCGGGGCCCGCTACGTGAAGACCAGCACCGGCTTCGGCAGCGCCGGCGCCACCGCGGCCCACATCGCGCTCATGCGCCGGGAGGTCGGGCCGTCGATCGGCGTGAAGGCCTCGGGGGGCGTGAAGACGCTCCAGGCCGCCCTGGCCATGATCGAGGCCGGCGCCAGCCGCATCGGCACCAGCTCGGGCATCGACATCGTCAAGGCACTGTAGGATCGGGTCCGCCGCTCGTCATCGGCCCGGGTGAGCCGGGCGCAGGCCGAGCACCTCGGCCGCCGACCCCACCAGCCCACGCACGCCGCCCACCGCGAAGGCCACGTCGAGCGTGGCCACGGTGTCGGGTCCTCCCGCGCAGTGCAGGTAGGGGTTCCGCAGGGGCCCGGTGTCCGACACGGCCAGCGCGCTGAAGCCGGCCTCCCAGAAGGCCGCGTGGTCCGAGTTGCGCAACGACGCGGCCTCGTCCGAGAGCTTCAGCGCGTCGGGTATTTTGAGCACGTAGGTCTTGCTGCCGGCCTCGGTGGCGTACGCTGCGAAGTGGTTCGCGGCCACCAGGTGCGCCGGGTCGGCCAGGATGGCCAGGAAGTCGCCCTTCGCGCCCCCCTCCTGCACCTCCTTGTACGCCGCCGGCGCCAGCAGCTGGATCTCGGGGGGCATCTCCTGCGCGCCCGGAGTGGCGTCGACGTAGCCGATCATGTCGAGGGTGTAGACCGCCACCAGATCCTCGCCCTCGTCCCTGGCCCGCTCGGCGTAGGCGGCCGAGCCCAGCAGGCCGAGCTCCTCGCCGTCCCAGCAGGCCACCACCAGGGTGCGCTCCCAGGTGGCCAGCGACAGCACGCGCGCGGCGCCCAGCACGGCCGCCACGCCGCTGGCGTTGTCGTCGGCGCCGGGGCAGCCCTCGATGTGGTCGGCGTGGGCCGACAGCAGCACGCGCTCGGAGGCGCGGGTGGTGCCCGGGAGCACGCCGATGACGTTCTCGCCCTCGGCGAAGGGCTGGCGCAGGACCGCGAAGCCGGCGGCGGCGAAGACCTGCTCGCAGTGGGCCCGCACGACCTCGAGACCGGCGCTGTAGGCGGGCCGCTCGCGCGTCACGAGGGCGAGGTCGGCGGCGTAGGTCGCGGGGTCGACGCAGGCGGCCAGTTCGGCGGGGCTGCTCGTGCGGCAGCCGGGCTCGCTGACGTCGGTCGAGTCGGAGGCGTCCCCCCCGACGTCGTCGGGCCCGGGGGGCAACTCGGAGGCGTCGGCCTCGTCCGGGTCGGACGCCCGGTCGGCGTCAGCGACCGTGTCGGCGATCACGGGCACGTCGATCGCGTCGTGCCCGCTCACGTCGCCCGATCCACGGTCGCCCTCGGCCGCGCAGGCCGTCGCCAGCACCAGGACGAGCCCCACGATCCGCGAGGTCTTCATCGCGCATCCCCGCCAGCAGACTGGCCCCCAGCGTACGCGCGCCGCCGCCTGCCGTCAAACGCGAGCCGCGCGTTGACACGGGGGCCCGGTTGCCTGTAATAGGGGCAAACCACCTGGGGAGGGGCGCCATGTACGGTGAGCTCAAGATCCTGGCCGGCTCGTCGCATCCGAAGCTCGTCGAGGAGATCGCGCGTCACATCGGCATCGCGCCCACGCCCATCGACGTGGTGCACTTCAAGAACGACAACATGATGGTCCAGATCATGGACAACGTGCGCGGCAAGGATGTGTTCTACATCCAGACCTCGTGCCGCCCCGTGTCCGACAACCTGGTCGAGACGCTCATCACCCTCGACGCGCTCAAGCACTCGTCGGCGGGCCGCATCACCGCCGTGCTGCCGTACCTGCCCTACGTGCGCTCCGACAAGAAGGACCAGCCCCGCATCAGCATCGCCGCGCGCCTCATGGCCGACCTCATCGAGACGGCCGGCGCCCACCGCGTGCTGACCATGGACCTGCACGCCTCGCAGATCCAGGGCTTCTTCCGCATCCCGGTCGACCACCTGAAGGCCGTCAACACGCTCTCGTCGTACTACAAGGCCAAGGACCTCGACGACTGGGTGGTGGTGGCCAGCGACATCGGCGAGATGAAGGAGGTGGCGCCCTACGCCAACCGCCTCGACCTGCCCATCGCGGTCATCGACAAGCGCCGCACGGGCAACGACGACAAGAGCGCCGTGCGCTCGATCGTGGGCGAGGTCAAGGACAAGCACTGCCTGCTCATCGACGACGAGATCGCGACCGCCGGCACCATGTGCAACGCGGCGGCCTTCCTCATGGACTGCGGCGCCCGATCGGTGCGCGGCGCGGCCACCCACGGCGTGCTCGAGGGCGACGCGCTCGAGAAGATCGCGGCCTCGCCCCTGAAGGAGCTCATGGTGACCAACACCATCCCCGTGGGCGACAAACAGAAAAAGTTGAAGAAGATCAAGGTTCTGTCGGTGGCGGGCCTCTTCGGCGATGCCATCATGCGCATTCACAACGGCGACTCGATCAGCGTGCTGTTCGACGATCCCGCCCACGACGAGTGATTCGCTCCATGACCTCGCCCATCTATTGGGACAACGCGGCCACCACCCGGCCGTTCCCCGAGCTCCTCTCTCCCTCGTGGCTGACCTCGTTGCCGTGGGGCAACCCCTCGTCGGCCCACGGGGCGGGCCTCGCCGCCAGGCAGGCGCTCGACGGGGCCCGCGAGGTGGTGAAGCGGGCGCTCGGCACCAGCAAGGGCAACGTGATCGTCACCTCGGGCGGCAGCGAGTCCAACCGCGTGGCGGTGCTCGGCGTGGCCGCGCTGCCCCCGCGCCCGGGCAACGTGGTGCTGAACCGCGTCGAGCACCCCAGCGTGCGCGGCCTCTCGGGCGCGATCGAGCAGCTCGGCGTCGAGGTGCGCTTCGCCCCGAACGATCGTGACGGCCGCGTCGACCCCGACCGGCTGGCCCAGTTGGTCGACGACGGCACCATGCTCGTGTCGGTGCAGGCTGTGAACAACGAGCTCGGCACCGTCCAGCCCCTCGCCGACATCGCCCGGGCTGCCCGGGCCTGCAAGCGCGGCGTGCAGTTGCACGTCGACGCCGTGCAGGGATTTTTGAAGGTGCCCCTCGACGTCGACGGTTGGGGGCTCGATCTCGTGTCGATCAGCGCGCACAAATTCCACGGGCCGAAGGGCAGCGGGGCGCTGTGGGTGCGCGATCCGCGGCGCCTGAAGCCGGTCTGCTCGGGCGGCTCGCAGGAGGAGGGGCTCCGGCCCGGCACGCAGAACGTGCCCGGCTTCCTCGGGCTCGCGAAGGCCATCGAGCTCTGGCAAGAGTGGTCCGAGATGGGGCTCTTTGAGATGCGGGCCCGGCGCGCGCGCTTCGTGGCCGAGGTGCTGGCGCGGATCCCGGATGCGCGCGTGAACGGCGGCCCCGACGTGGCGCCCCACATCGCCAGCCTCAGCTTTCCGGGCGCGCGGGCCGAGCTGCTGCTGCACGCGCTCGACGAGCGCGGCGTGCTGGTCTCGGCCGGGGCGGCGTGCCGCTCGGGCGAGAAGGGCCCCAGCGCGGTGTTGAAGGCCGTGGGGCACACCGAAGACCGGGGTACGTTGCGCTTCTCGTGGGGCCTCTTCCACGACGAGGGCGAGGTCGAGCGCGTCGTGTCGGCGCTCGAGGCGGTCGTGGCCGAGGTGCGGGAGGTGTCGACGTGAACGACGGAATGGGCGTGATCCTCAAGGTGGGCGAGCTCTTCCTGAAGGCGGGGACGCGCCACCGCTTCATGCGCCAGCTGCGCGAGAACGCACGGCGGGTGCTGGCGCCCTTCCCCGAGGTGCGCGTCGAGAAGCCGTACGGCGTGGTGCTGATCCGCCTGGTGCAGCCCATGACCGACGAGCGCTTCGCCGCCATGCTCGACGTGCTCACCCGCCTGTTCGGCGTGGCGCGCGTGCTGCCGGCGCGGCTGGTCGCGCCCGTGCTGGCCGAGGTGCTCGCGGCGGCCCTGGTCGAGGTCGAGGCCGCCGTGCAGCGCGCGGGTCGCGACGACCTCGCCTTCCGCCTCAGCGTGAAGCGCGCCGACAAGCGCTTTCAGCCGCCCTCGGCGGGCATCATCGACGCGGTCGCCACGGCGGTGGTCGATCGCTTCCCGCGCTTCCACGTCGATCTAACGCACCACGACCTCGATCTGCACGTCGAAGTGCGCGAGGAGGTGGCCTACGTCTACGCCCAGAGCCTGAAGGGCGCCGGCGGCCTGCCCGTGGGCTCCAGCGGGGCCCTGACGCTGCTGCTCTCGGGCGGCATCGACTCGCCCGTGGCCGGGTGGTTCGGCATGAAGCGCGGCTGCCACGTGCGCGGCATCTACTTCGACTCGTTCCCGCTCATCGGCCGTGAGGCGCGCGCCAAGGTCGAGAAGCTCGCGGCCCTTCTGGCCCGCTACCAGGGCGGCTTCCACCTCACGGTGGTGCCCTTCGCCGAGGTGCAGAAGTTCTTCAAGAAGGAGGCCCCGCTGCGCGAGTTGGTGCTGCTCTACCGCCGCTCCATGTACCGCCTCGCGGACCGGCACCGCCGCGAGAACGGGGCCGGCGCGCTGCTCACGGGCGACAACCTCGGCCAGGTGGCCAGCCAGACGTTGCCGAACCTCAAGTGCCTCGACGACGCGGTCGACACCCTGGTCCTCCGGCCGTTGATCGGCTTCGACAAGAGCGACACCGTCGAGCTGTCGCGGGCCCACGGCTTCTTCGACGTCTCGACCGAGGCCGCCGAAGACGCCTGCTCGCTCTTCATGCCCCTGCACCCGCAGCTCTCGGGCAAGGCCGAGTTCCACCGCGCCATCGAGGAGCGCCTGGGCGAGGCCCTCGCGAAGCTCGAGGACGAGGCCTGGGCGAAGCGGGAGGAGAAGGCGTTCGGGCTCCCCTAGCCGACCTGGAGACCGGAGACCGGAGACCGAGTCCGGCAGGGACTCCGCCGTCGTCACCGCGCGCTCCTATCCGCGGCGGGCCTGTGAGCGACAGGTCCCCGTTGCTTGACCGGGTCGTTGCGCGTGACTATACTCCCAGCCTGCCAGCAGGCGACCGGCCGGCCGCTCTCGAGTGCCGGCCCGAGGAACGGCCCGAATTGAAGGCGGGAACTTGGCAGACGATGTCGGCGTGCCCGTCAGGCCCTCGATCTCGGTGTTCGTACCGGCCTATAACGAGGGGCCGCGCATCCGCGCCAGTGTGACGACGCTCGAGTCCTTCCTCGCCGGCGCCTTCGATCGCTACGAGGTGGTCGTCGTCGACGATGGGTCGACCGACGATACCGCCGACCAGGTCCGAGCCGTCACGTCGGCGCACGTCCGGCTGCGAGGCTTCACTCCCGGGCGCTCCTGGCGCGAAAACCTGGCCGTGGCCATGCTCGAGTCCGCATCCGACGTGGTCGCCTTCGTCGACGCCGACCTCTCCCCCGACATTCGCGCTCTGCCAACGTTGGTGTCGGCCTTGCAGGCGGGCGCCGACGTAGCCGTCGGGAGCCGTCGGCTCGCGGCGTCGGCGTGCGAGCGACGGCGCACGCGCAAGGTCGTGAGCGCGGTCTACAACGGGTCCCTGCGCTGGCTGTTCGCCAGCCCGGTACACGACTGCCAGTGTGGCTTGAAGGCCTTCCGGCCCGCCGTTCTGCGGCGCCTGGTCGGCGAGATGGGGGCTCCCGGCAGGCTGCGCCGGGGCTGGTTCTGGGACGGAGAGCTCCTCATCCGCGCTCGGCGCCAGGGCTACCGGGTCGTCGAGGTGCCGGTGCGCTGGCTCGAGTCCCCGAGCAGCAGCTACTTCCTGCCCGCGCAGGTGGCCCTCGTCCCCTACATCCTGTGGCTGCGCGTCCGCCTGTCCCTGCCATCATCGAAGCCCCATCGTGACTGATCGGCGAGCCCTCCGGCTGGCGGCCGACGTGATCTTCTACGCGGCGCTGGCGACCTTTCTTTTCATGGCGGCGGCGCGGAACATCTACAGCCTCGATCCTCCCCTCAACGGGGACACCAGCCGCGACTTCCTGCTGGCACACCAGTGCCTCGAGGGCGAGACGTGCTTCCTGAAGGGGGCGCGCACGTCGACGCGCTTCCTGTCGCACAGCGGCATGTGGGTGCTCCACCTGGCCACCGCCGAGTGGCTGGGGCTGTCGGTGCCCGACGTCTACCTGCTGGCCCTGGCGCTCTTCGTCGCGGCGCAGGTGCTGCTCGTGTTCTTCCAGGAGCGTCTGTTCGGAGGCGACTGGCTCTCGCGACGACTGCGCGCGGCCGTGGTGGCGTCCGTGTTCGCCGCCACGGGCTCGTCGTCCGACCTCAGCGACATGTTCGCCGCCATCCAGTGCCCCCTGCCCTCGGCCGCGCTCGTCGTGGCGACGGTCACGGCGGTTCGCACGCGCAGCGCTTGGGCGTGGCTGACGGCCGCCCTGTCGTTCTCCCTCGTGATCCAGGGACACGCCGCCGGGGGCCTGTATCTCCCGGTGCTGGCCGGACTCTACCTCTGGAGGCCCCCGGGCGCGACCGCTCCGCGTGGCGCTGGGAGGCTCGGCCGTGATGCTCGGCTCGATCCTGCTGCTGTCGCGCGACGCCGCGTTGGAGTGGCCGAAGGCCCTGGCGGCGTTCGGGAGCGGCGGCGGCGGGGCCGCCTATATTCAGGCCGGGTTCGAGCCCTTCGCGTTCTTCGCGCTGGCCGTTGAAGGTGGTGTGGTTCTTCTGGTGGCCGCGCGCCTGCGCGGCTCGCTGGGCCCTGGCACCCTTGCGCTGCTGAGCCTGGGCGTGGTGCCGAGCCTCGTTCTTTATGGCGTGGTCACGGCGACCTGGTTTTCGCCCCACTACGCCAAGCCGTACCTCCTGGCCATGCGGCTGGTCGCCGGCCTGGCGCTGGTCGAGGTCAGCCTGCTGCTCGGACAGGGCCTCGGTCGGCTCCTGGCGTTACTGCCCCGGCTGCGCCTATCGTGGCTCGGCGCCCGGCTGCCTCAGGGTGCCCTCGGCCTGGCCCTGGCCGTGTCGTTCGGCGCTCCGACGCCGTTGAGCCCAGACTCCAGCGCCTTCCTCACCTACGGAGACCTCGAGGCCCTGCTGCCGCCACTGCGGCGCGCCGGCATCGTGTCACTTGAGGACGCCTTCGTGCGCCTCGGGGGCCCGGAGCGGCTGAACCTCGCCAGCAACCTGCACCTGAAGCTGCCACGCCGCCGCCCGGCCTCGGCCGGTGACCCCGCCGGACTGCCCCTCGTCCAGGTGTGGAAGAGACAGACGCCGCCACCCGCGCCTGTCCCGGCGGGGTGGACCCGAATCGATCGTGGCGAACGCGGCAATCTGCTCGTCGTCCCGGTTACCCCGTCGATCGACGGGCGCAACCTCACCGTCACGTGCGATCACGGAGACGGTCGCGCGGTCGAGCGCTGGGCGGGGTCGTTCGCGTACATCGGCTGCGAGACGCCGCAGTCGTGCGACGGCTCCGTCTGGTACGCTTCTCCGCTGCCGACCTGGCTGAACTGCCGCGCCTTGAGCCTCGAGCTGAGGGTCACGCCGCCTTCGGACTCTCCGGTCGCGATCTTCCCGTTCCGCGGCGTCGGTCGCCACGAACTGGACGCTCGGGTCACGACCGTGACCGGCCTGGAGGCCAGCCTCCGGCCGAACGGCGGCGCGGTCCTCGCGGGAGGGCAAGCGGGCCGCGAGGGCCTGGTTCGGGTCCTGTGGACCCTGCCGAGCGCGCTCGACCTCTCGTTGCCGCAGTTCGCCCAGGTGATGGAGGTGTCAATGCCCGAGGACGTCGACCCGGCCTGGTTGGACTACCTCGAGGCGCAGCCATGAGGCCGGTTCGAGGTGCGCTCGTCGGCCTGGTCCTGATGCTGCTGGCCCTGGGGCTCACGTTCGCACCGGCCCTGGCGGGGACGGTCCCGCCCCCGGCGCTCCAGGCCCCCGACATCTCCGGCGCCGATCAAGCCCTCTGGCCGTTGCCGTTCGCCATCGAGGCCGTGTTCTACCTCGTGAACTACGCGGCCCTGATCGCCGGGGTCGTGGCCTGCCTGTGGGTCGTGCGCCGCGCCGAGGACGAAGGCGGCCCAACGTGAGGCGCGCGCTGGTGTTCGTCCCGGCCGGCCGTGCTCGCCACGATCTCATCCGGGGCGTCAGGACGTACGACAGGTCGCGCCTGGTCAAGCCGAGGTTCGACCCCGGCGCTTCACGGCCCACCGCACGAGCAGCACGACCGTCAGCACGGCCAGGGCGATCCAGACCGCCGTCGTGTACTGCCTGAACAGGGCCTCGAGGCGCTGCACGTTGGCGCCCACGGCCAGGCCCGCCGCCACGACCAGCGCGTTCCAGGCGGTCAGGCTCACGAGGCTCCAGAGGGCCACCTTCCACCAGGGCAGGCGCGCGACCCCTGCGGCGACGAAGAAGAACGAGCGCACACCGGGCAGGAAGCGATTGAGCGCCACGTACGCCGCGCCGTGGGCACGGAACCCGGCGGCCAGCGCGTCGAAGGCGTGGTGGCCCCGCTCGTGCAGCCGGCGACCCTGCCAGCGATAGAGCCACTCGCCGAGGAAGAAGACGAGCATGGAGCCCGCCAGGCTGCCGGCGGTGACGGCCCCGAAGACCAGCCAGAGCGGGGTTCCGGCGATGGGCACCAGCATGGCGCCGGCCAGCGTGACGGTGTCGCCGGGGAAGGGCGGGAACACGTACTCGATGATCGACGAGGCGAAGAGCACCAGCGCCGCCAGCCACGGGGGCACGGAGGCGAGCCAGTCGAGGGCGGCGGAGAGATCCATCGGGCGCCTCGCGGCTCAGCCGACGGGCAGCGGCGGCAGCACCGCCTGGCGCGCGTCGACGAGGTTGGGCAGGCGCCCCAGGTCGGCCAACTGATCGGGAGAGAGGGGGGCGGCCAGGCGCAGCGCCGAGAAGGCCAGCGGATCGCCGGGGCGCGTGAGCAGGCGCATCTCCTCGATGTTGATGCCGAGCGCGCCGAGGAAGGTGCCGAGGCGTCCGACCACGCCGGGGACGTCGTCGTTGCGTACGAAGAGCAGCGTGTGGGCAGGGACGAGCTCGAAGCAGAAGCCGTTGGCCTCGGTGAGCACGGGTTCGCCGCGCAGGCTGAGGGCGCCGCGCAACGTCCACTCCTCGGCGGTCGAAGCCGCCGTCCAGGTCAGCTCGTCGGCCAGCGCACCCGACCGTTCACCGTGTCGGCCCGTCACCTCGAGACCGTGCTCGGCCGCGAACTGTCGGGCGTCGTCGGGGGTCACGCGGCGCTGCAGCGTACGCATGAGGAAGCCGCAGGCCACCTCGCGGCAGAAGGGCTCGGGGTCGGTGAGGCGGCCCGTGGTCTCGACCCCCAGGCGCGTGACCGGGCCGTGGACCACGCTCGCGAAGATGCGGCCCACGGTGCGGGAGAGCGCCAACCTCGGCGCGAACGAAGGATCGTCGAGCGGCTCCAAGGGCATCACCTGGCGCTGGGTTCGGGTCAGAGCGTACGGCCTGGAGCGGGTGTTGAAAAGGGAAGAACAGAAAGACGTGGCCTCGTGCGCCAGCCGAGGCTAGCATCGGGTCCGACAGCGAGCATGGATTCGGGGAGGCGAGCATGCGGCGTGGGCTCACTCTTTTCGTGGTCGCGCTGGCGTTGGCGGCGGTCGGGTGCGGGACGTCGTCGGACGGATCCGGGCCGGTGCGGGACGCCGCGAACGAGAGCGTCGATGTCTCGTCCGCCCCGGACCCTTCGCCCGAGGCGCAGGCCGAGGTCCTCGACGCGCCGCGACTCGAGACGGAGGCCGTGCTGCCCGAGGCCGACCTGCCCGAACCAGACCTGTCCGACTTGTCCGACGTAGCCTTGGCGGAGTCGGAGCCCGACGTCGCCGAGGTCTACCCGCCCGAGCTCGACGCGACCGAGCCCGACGTGGTCGAGGTCGAGACCGAGCTCGAGGTCCCGGGGCCCGAGGTCGTGGAGCCCGCGCCCGACGTGGTCGAGGCCGGCGTGCCCGAGATCGAGGCAGCGCCCGAGGTCCCGTCACCCGACGTGGCCGAACTCACCCCCGAGGCGAACGAGGTCGCCCCCGAGGTCACCGTGCCTCCGAGCGTGTACCCCGACTTCGCGGCCGCCCGCTTCGACGGGGTGCCCCTTCCGAAGCGTGTGCCCGGTATCCGGCTCTTCCTGTCCTACACCGGCGACGACGGCGACGCGACGACCTGCGGCGCCGTCACGTGGCGCCTGGGCAACCGCGTGGTCCTCTCGGGCACGTATCCCGATGGGGTGGGGCGCGGTCGTCTGACGGGCGCGACCCTCTTCGTCGACGTCGACGAGCACGATCCCGACGCCGACGTCTACCCGACCCTCGACGGAGAGCTTCGTCCCTATCCCTTCGTGGTCGACGTGCTCGACGCTGCCCACCAGCGCCTCTGGCGGGGTCGGCTGCGCGAGCCCATCCAGATTCGCGAGTACGTCGCGCGCGCTCTCGAAGACAAGGCGGGCCTCGAGTTCTCGCCGCTGGTGGGGCCCCTCGTCTCGAGCGTGCTCGACGCCGACCTCGAGGCGCTGTCCATCGTGGTGCCCGATCTGCCGGGCGCGCGCTTCGTGCGCTTCTCGCGCGACCTGACGTTCGACGAGCGGCTGGCGCTGGCGGCCGACCCGTCGTGTCCGCTCGACCCGAACGCGCCGTTCGTGATCCCCTCCGATGCGGGGCAGGGCCCGCTCGCCGAGGCCGACCTCGCGACGCTCCCCGAGGTGCCGCTCTCGACGCTCGCCGGCTTCACGTCCGAGATTGAGGTCACCCGACTGGCCGGCACGGTCGACCCCGCCGAGGCGTTGAACGTGGCCATCCTGGCCGACGGCTTCCTGGCCGCCGACAAGGCCGCGTTCGAGGTCCACGCGGCGGCGGTGGCCGAGGCGCTGCTCGGCCTCGAGCCCTTCGCCGCGTTCTCCGGGCGCTTGAACGTGTGGCGCATCTGGACGCCGTCGGCCGAGGCGGGCGTGAGCTACGACTGCGCGTGCGACTTCTACGGCGCTCCGGGCGCGTGCACCAAGCCCACGCCGGCTTGCAAGGACGGCCTGCGCGACACCATGTACGGCTCCGACTTCGTGATCCGATCGGTGTTCAAGCTGCTGGGCCAGACCCCCGAGCCGGGCGCTGATCGCATGATCGTGCCTCTGCGCCTGGCGCGCGTGGCGCTGGCCATGAGCCTGTCGGCCGCCGACGGAACGCCCGTGTCGGCCGACGCGGCCTTCGTGCTCGCGAACGACCCCAAGGAGGCCGCGTTCGGCCTGTTCTACGCGGCGCTCACCACGGGCTTCACCACCACCGACGGTGAGGCCTACCTGGGCGAGGTGGCCACCCACGAGTTCGGGCACGCCTTCGGCCTGCTCGGCGACGAGTACCACGCGGCGAGCGACATCTGCCAGGTGTTCGACCTCACGCCGTTGTTCCCGAACTTCTCGCCCATCACGGCCGACGCCGAGGGGCTGGCCTGGGCCCCCTGGGTCACGCTCGAAGGGCCCTACCCGAACACCGAGGATCAGGGCACCTCCGACGCGGTGGGTTGCTTCGTACCGGCGCCCGGCGGGGGCCAGTGCGTCGACCTGCAGGGCCAATCGCTCGTCTGCCGCGCCTCGAAGACGTGCAAGATGAAGACCAACGAGGGCGCGTTCTGTCCCGTGTGCCGTGACCACGTGATGAAGCGCATCTTCCGGCGCGTCGACCTGCTCGTCGACCCGCTGTTCACGATCACCGAGACAGGCCCCACCGCGTTCCGGCTGGAGGCGGCGCTCTCGGAGCCTGGCGTCACGGCCTCCTGGCGCGTCGACGACGTGCTGGTGCAACAGACGCCGAGCTACGCGCCCCTCGATCTCGACGTGGCCGCGTTCGCGCCCGGGATGCACGAGGTGACGCTCGAGGTCAGCCACCCGTCGGCCGGGGCGCGCCTGTGGGCCGACGCGCTCCGCGAGCGCCTGAGCGCGACGATCATCGTGCCGTGACGCGGCGCCCGGCCCTGCAGGCGTGGCGTCGATTGACCCGCTTTCCGCGAGTCTGGTAACATCCCACCCACGTCGCGTGTGGAGTCCAGCGAGATGACAGGGCCGTCCGAAGAGCGTGCGTTCCGGGTGGGACGGGTCGGCCGGCAGAGCCTCAGCCGTGGACTCGGGCTCCCGGAGGGCGTGCGGCTGCGCGACGTGTTGCTCGAGCGGCGGGGTGCTCGGCTCGTGCTCGAGCACGAGGGCGCCGCGACCACGTTCGTGCTCAACGCCGCCCGCCTCGCCGGCCCTGCGGGCCACGGGGTGCCTCGCGTGGGCCTGCGGGTCGCCAACTGGTGGCCGCGCGACGGCGCGCGGGCCGGGCTGGCCGATGATCTGGCGGGCTGCCTGGCCGGCAAGGACGCCGAAGCGCTGCTCGCGCCTCTGCGCGCCGACGCCTTCGGGTGGCCCGCGACGACGCGCCCCGAGCGCCCCCAGCGCCTCGCCAACTTCCTGTGTGCGCCCTACTGGGGTGACGCCTGGTGGCGCTTCCTGCTGCCGGGCGGCGGTGTCGCGCGGCAGTCCGTGCATCTGCTCGGGCGCCATGCTTACGTACACCACGCCTCGCGCGAGTGCGACGCTTCGGGCTTCGTCGGTCCCGACGTGGCGAGCACGCGGTTCTTCTCGGCCGAGGTGCGCACCGCGCAGCGCCCCGCGATCATGGCCTGGACCGAGCTCGACGAGCAGACCGTGCTGACCGGTCGCACGCAGTCGTCGCTCGAAGAGGTCGTGAACGAGCTCGCGCAGCGCACCGATCTCGACTTCATCGATGTGCAGAGCACCTGCGTGCCCGACCTGCTCGGCGACAACGCCAGCGCGCTCGCGCGCCGCGTCGAGGCCGAGACGGGCGTGCGCGTGAACTGGAACGCCAAGACGCGCGCCGAGGAGGACCTGTACCAACGAGTGCTCGGCGAGCGGTTGGCGCGCCTGCTGGGCGCGACCAGCCCGGTGGACGGGCACGTGATGCTGGCCGGCGTCTCGGGGGGGGGGCGCCTCGCGGCCGAGCTGGGCGCGCTGCTCGGGTTGCTGGGATTGACCGTGACGCGGTCGATCCTGCCCGACGTTCCGCTCGTGTCGGAGCCCGATACGGCCTCGGCGTTGGTCTGGGCCAACCCGGTGGGGTGGGAGTGGTTCGACGACACGCTCTTCCTGGACCACCTGGCGGTCGTGAAGGAGCCCCCGCCCTTCGGCCTCTCGGGCAGCTTGCGCTGGTTGGCGCGCGTCGCCGCGGCGCTCGGCGTGACCGACGCCGACGCGCGGCTCGACGCCTCCGCCGCCTCGTGGCAGGCGCGCGCCCTTCCGCTGCGCGAACAATGCGCGGCGCACCGCGTGGCGCTGGTGGGCGATCGCGTCGATGTTCGCGACCTCGTGGCCCGTGACGGCTTCTTCGGCTTCTCGGCGGCCGACCTGCTGGCCGAGATGGGCTTCGAGGTCGAGGCGTGGGTGTACGAGCCCGAAGGGGCCGACGGCGGGGAGGGTTGGAGCCCCGGGGCGGTGTTGGGCTCGGCCCGTTTCCAGCGCTTCGGGTCTCGGGAGGAGCTCGACGAGTTGCTCGCCCACCGCCCGTCGCTGGTCTTCACGAGCTTCCAGCACGATCCGCGCCTGGCCGCCCACGCGCTGCCCGGCTTCGCCGAGGACGCGCTGGAGCCCGGGGTCGAGGGCTTCTTCCGATCGACCGAGCGCCTGCTGGCGCGCTGTCGGCGTCGGGCCTTCCGCAGCCACCGACGGCTGCTCACGCCTTGCCTCGGGAGAGCGGATGGACTACAGGCGCCCTGAGCTTCCCTACCTCTCCGGGGTCAGCCTCGCGGTCGACGTGCTCCGCGACGTGGCCCTGGTCGTCGACGGACCCTACTGCGTGACCCAGAAGGCCGAGGTGAGCCACGGCCACAACCTGGCCAGCGACCTCTTCTCTCCGGTGCACGAGCCGCGCATCGTGCCCACCGCGCAAGACCGACGCATCGAGGAGGTGACCAGCCTGCTGACCGAGCGCGTGCCCGCCGTGGCCGCCGTGCTCGAGCGCGCCGCGCGCGCGCCCGGCATCCACGCCGTGCTGGCTCTCGAGTTCGACTACGTTCACCTCACCGGCTTTCCCCTCGAGCGCGTCGCGGCCGAGGTCGCGGCGCGGGTCGACGTGCCCGTGCTCACGCTGCCGTGCCTGTCGTTCGACGGTGACTGGCTCGACGGGTACGCGCGGGTGCTCGAGTGCCTGGCCGAGGCCGTCCCGCTCGCTCCCGGGCGTGCCCGGCCCGGCCACGTGGCGGTGGTCGGCTACCTCTACGATCGCGCCGAGGGCGATCACCGCGGGAACCAGGCCGAGATCCAGCGCCTGCTCGCGCCCCTCGGGGTGACGATCGCGTCGTGGTGGCTGGGAGGGCAGGGCTACGCCGAGCTCGGCGCCGCCGCCGAGGCCAGCCTGGTCGTGTCGTTCCCTTACGCGCGGCGGGCCGCGGCGCGCGTGGCCGAGCGCCTCGGCGTGCCCCTGGTCGAGGTCGACCTTCCCCTGGGCCTCGCGGGCACCGAGCGCTTCCTGCGGCGGGTGGCCGAGGCCACCGGTGCCGCCGACCGGGTCGAGGGGCTGATCGAGCGCGAGGCTGCCGACACCGTGCGCGACACCGAGCGAGCCGTGCTGCGCTGGCTCGCCGGCAACCGCGTCAGCGTCACCCAGGACGTTCACCTGGCCGAGGCGCTCCGCGGCTTCGCCGACGAGGTGGGGCTCGAGGTGGTCGACGTGTGCGTCGTGGGGCGGCAGAGTCGTGAGCGCGTCACCCCCGGCGAGTCGCGCCACGTGATGGTGCTGCCACTGGCCAAGCCCCGCGAGCCGTCCCCCGATGTCCATTTCGAGGTGGCCTCTCCGGCGTTCCAGCGCGTGAGCGGGGGGCGCGTGCGCGTCTTGTTCGGTTACCCCAACTACGTGGAGCATGCCTTGCTCGAGCGGCCCTTCCTGGGCTACCGCGGGTTCCGTTGGCTGGTCGAGGCGCTGGTCGGCGCGCGCTTGCGCGACGAGTACGGGACCGCCCTCGCCAAGGAGGAGCGTTGACGCGTGCTCCCAGGTCTCCCCTCGGCGTGGTCTTCTATGGCAAGGGCGGGGTGGGCAAATCGACGGTCACCGCGCACGTCGCGGTCGCGCTCCAGCGCGCCGGGTTGCGCGTGCTGCTCGTGGGGTGCGACCCCAAGCAGGACTCCTCGGCACGCTTTCGCACCGATCGGCCCGTCGAATCGCTGGTCGATCGGCTCACGAGCCGCCACTCCATCGGCTTCGACGCGCTGTTGGCGCGCACCGACGTGGGCGTCGACCTGCTCGAGACGGGCGGACCCGAGCCGGGTACGGGCTGTGCGGGTCGTGGCGTCACCGCCCTCTGCGAAATGTTGGAGCGCGACCGCGTGCGCGAGCGCGGCTACGACCTCATCGTCTTCGACGTGCTCGGCGACCTGGTGTGCGGCGGCTTCGTGGCGCCTCTGCGTTTCGGCCTCGCCAGCCGGGTCTTCATGGTCTCGTCCGAGGAGGTCGCCAGCCTCTTCGTCGTGAACAACGTCGCGCGCATGCTCACGCACAGCGCGTCCGAGGCCTCGGCCGGCGGCCTGGTGTTCAACCTGAAGCGCCCCGACGCGGCCCTGCCCACGCTCGAGCGCTTCGCAGGGCAGCTCGCCGTCGACGTCGTGGGCGTGCTCCCTCGCGAGCCCCTGGTGCTCGAGGCCGAGGCGCGCCACCAGACCGTGTTCGAGCACGCCCCCGACTCGGAGGCGGCCGCCCGGTACGCACGCCTGGCCGATGCCGTCGTGGCCGCCTGCGAGCGCGATCGATCCCGCTCGCCGACGCCGCTGGACCTCGACGGGTTCTGGGCCTTCGTGCGCGATCACCGCGATCTCCTGTAGCCGACTCGAACGGCTGCCCCCCTACGTCGTCTCGGGCTTGACGGAAACTCCGCTTTCGGCCATGTTCGCCGACGTACCAACGCCTCAACGAGGGCTCCGTGACCACCCAAGTCGACACCCTGTTGCTGCTCGCGCTGCCCGCCTCCGGCAAGTCCGAAGTGCGGCGCTATCTGGCCAACCTGTCGCCCGCCGAGTGCCGCGACGACTTCCACATGGGACCCACGGTCCAGTTGGACGACTTCCCCTACGTGCACCTCATGCGCCGCGTCGACGAAGAGCTCGTGAAGCTGGGCCAGCGCGGCGTGTATTTTCGGGCCGGCGACCGGCCGTTCGCCGATGCCTGGGACTGGGGCACGCTCATCCAGCTCCTGAACGAGGACTACGACGACCTGCTCGCGCTCCGGCGCATCGAGGCCGAGTCGGCGGCGAAGTGGCTGTTCGAGCGCTTCGACCGCGCGGCCCGCAAGGCCGGCGCCACGCCCAAGCTGCGGGGCATGCCCGACCCGCTCCTGAAGGAGCTCTCTCGCCGCCTCGAGAAGGAGGCCCGCGATCGCCTCGACGAGCAGAACGCGAACCTGCCCGATACGCTCGAGGGCAAGACCATCGTCCTCGAGTTCGCCCGCGGCGGCGCCGACAAGTCGAGGCTGCCCCTGGCCGCGCCCTTCGGTTACCGTCACTCGCTGTCCCAACTCTCGCCCGTCATCCTCGAGCGTTCGGCCATCCTGTACGTCTGGGTCACGCCCGAGGAGTCGCGCCGCAAGAACGACGCGCGCACCGATCCCAACGATCCGGGCTCGATCCTGCACCACGGCGTGCCCATCGCCGTCATGCTCGGCGACTACGGCTGCGACGACCTGCAGTGGTTGCTCGACAACTCGGGCGAGCCCGGGCACGTCAAGGTCGACGCCCACGGGCAGGCCTACCTGCTGAAGGTGGGGCGCTTCGACAACCGCGTCGACAAGACCTCGTTCATCCGCAACCCCAAGGAGCAGTGGGCTCCGGCCGACGTGAGTGCCGTGCACCAGGGCCTGAAGGGCGCGCTCGATCAGTTGGTGGCGTGACGTTCTGCGAAGAGGGGGGCCCCGCGCGGGGCCCCCGGTGATCCGGCTACTGCTGCACCAGCATCAGCAACGACGATCCGTACTTGTCGTACTTGCGGCCGTAGACGCCGCAGCCGTCGGCTTCGAGATAGGCGTCTTGCGCCTCGCACGACTGCCACACGATCACGAAGGTGCCGTCGTCGAGCTTGGCGATGGCGGGCGCCGAGCGCGACTCGGTCTGGGGCGACCCCACGTAGACATTGGCCTGGACCGCCTTGTCGGTCGCGACGAAGGGCGGCGTCGAGGTGCTGGGCGCGAGCGCGCGCGTGTAGATGTCGGCCCCGTGCTGCCACGCCACCGCTACGAAGCCGTCGGCGCTGGCGGCGATCACCGGCGACTGGTCCATGACGAAGGTGTAGTCCTGGGCCTTGACCTCGATCTTGCTGCCCACCTGCACGCCCGCGGCGGTGTACTCAGCGGCGTAGACGCCGGTCACGGAGGTTCTGCCGGGGGTGCTCTCGATCCAGGTGACCACGAAATCGTTCGAACCTGGCACGACGGCCACGTCGATTTGCGAACTGTCGACGCCCGTGGCGGTCGACGAGATGCTGAGCGCGCTCGTGGAGGCCGTCCCGTCGACCTTGAACACCTGCGCCACCACGCCGGGATAGCCGTCCGTGTAGAAGCCGTACAGATCCTGCCAGACGACGACGAAGCGCCCGTCGCTCCATTGGGCCACGCGGGGTCGCGTCTGGCCCGTGGTTCCGGTGACCATGACGGGTCCGGTGGCGGCGTTGCCGTCCGAGTAGAAGACCTGCCCGTAGACGATGCTGCTCGAGTTCTCGTACACCTGCACGTACTTCTGGGTGGCCGAGGCCGGGGCACTGGCCAGATCCCAGTCGATGGTGTTGGTGCCGACCGACGTGTCGACGCCGGCGGGCGTGCCGTCGGGGCCGAACAGGCGGCGCAGGTACGCGGGAACGCTGCCCGTGGTGCCCCACGACACCACATAGCTGCCGCCCTCGGTCACGGCGGCGATGCGCGACGACGAGGAGCTGCGGAGCGTGGAGTTGACCGCGTGCTCGGCCACGCGCTCGGTGCCGTCGCCGTTGAAGAGCCGAGCGTGGATGGGCCCGGCGTCGCCGGCCGTCCAGGTGACCGCGAAGCCGTTGCCGGGCAGGGCCGTGACGTCGGGTTCGGTCTCGACCTTGGTGCGGTCGCTCGGCAGGCTGGCCTCGGAGAGGCCCCAGGACGTGCACCCATCCCAGGGGTCGAAGAACTCGTCGTTGCACGGCCAGCAGCCCGGATCGGGCAGTTCGTTGTAGCTGAAGTCGACGCGGCAGGCGGGCCTCGCGGGATCGTAATCGGCGCACCAGGCGTCGTCGGCGGTGAAGGTGCAATCACCGAGGCCGTCGCACGTGTCGACGGAGCAGTCGACGCCGTCGTCGCAGGTGTAGGGCTCGTTGCTGCAGCCCTCGCCGTTGTAGCAATAGTCGACGGTGCACGGGTCGCTGTCGGCGCAGAGGCTGTCGTCGGCCGCGTAGATGCACTCGCCGATCTCGGGGTCGCAGGAGTCGGTGGTGCAGTCGATGTCGTCGTTGCAGACCACGGGTTCGAAGACGCACCCCTCCGCGGGGTCGCACGAGTCGTTCGTGCAGCCATCGAAGTCGTCGCACGTGAGGGTCGCGCCGGGCTGGCAGGCGCCGCCCAGGCAGATGTCGGCGTCGGTGCAGGCGTCGCCGTCGTCGCACGAGGTCTGGTCGCCCTGGTAGGTGTTGCTGCACCCCGTGCCCTGCGTGCACGCGTCGACCGTGCACGAGTCGGCGTCGTCGCAGCGTTCGGCGAACGTCGCGTACACGCAGCCGGGCGCCTGGCTGGCGAAGAAGAGGGGTGGCACGCCCGCTCGGCCGGGCGCCGGCGTCACGATCGGCGGTAGGTAGCAGTACTCGTCGGTGCAGGCGAAGCCGTCGTCGCACGCGCCGTCGTAGGGCGTGTTCACGCACTGTCCGGTCGCGCTGTCGCAGGTGTCGATCGAGCAGGCCACGGCGTCGTCGCAGTCCGTGTAAACGTAGGTGCAGCCGTCGGTCCCGCAGGTGTCGGTGCTGCACAGATCGTCGTCGTCGCACAGCGCGTGCTCGAGGGTCTGGTGGCAGCCGGGGGACTCGACCTCGCAGTTGCCCTCGGGGCAGGGCCCCGGCAGCCCCACGCAGTAGTCGGCCGTGCAGGCGACGCCGTCTTCGCAGGAAGCGTTGTTCGTGACGTTGGTGCACCCCGCGGATACGTCGCACGTGTCGTCGGTGCAGTCGACGTCGTCGCTGCACGACGCGTCGTTGGCGCCGTGCTCGCACTGCCCGACCAGCGGGTCGCAGGTGTCGACCGTGCAGGTGATGCCGTCGCTGCAGGTGAGGTCGGTCTCGGTGCGTTCGTCCGTCTCGCCGTCGCAGTCTTCGTCGAGGCCGTCGCAGGCGAACTCGCTGCCCTCCCACGGCTCGCCGGGCACGCAGTCGTTCACCTCGGCGCCGCCCTGGCACGTGCGCGTGCCGCTCGCCGCGCACACGCCGGTGCCGCACGAGGTGGTCGAGCTCACGTAGTCTTCGTCGGTCTGGCCGCTGCAGTCGTTGTCGACGTTGTTGCAGGTGGCGTCGTTGGCGGCGGGGGTGCCGGTCTTGCAGGCGGTCACGACCCCGGCGGCGCAGGAGGAGGCGGCGTTGCCCGCGGCGCAGGCGCCGGGCAGGAAGCAGGAGGTCACGGGCACGTAGTCTTCGTCGGTGGCGCCGCTGCAGTCGTTGTCGACGTTGTCGCAGGTGGCGTCGTTGGCGGCGGGGGTGCCGGTCTTGCAGGCGGTGACCACGCCG